>NZ_WAAT01000039.1 GCF_008806375.1 Pseudotamlana haliotis
TATGATTCCTAAAAAAACAATTACTATTTTTAACAACGAAACTTAATATTAAAAACGGTCAACATTATTTAGGGAAGTTCAGTTTGCCCATTTTTAATTTTTAACTATTCATTTTTAATTGAAAACAAGCTTTTAAAAGGTTGCTTAATCATTCAACTTCCAAAGTTGATAAATGACAAAACGGATTACCATTTTCTGTAATACCTTCTATTTTTATCCCATAAGTACTTTGAGAATCACTAGTAAAAAAGGATACCTCATGTGTGTTTTTATCTGTTTTTGAAAGTTCTACTAGAGGTTCCCAATGCAGGGTGGTTCTTAAATCACGTTTGCCTGACATGGTGAATTCGTCATCATAATCGGGCGAATAAAATTCTCTAGCGCTATAGAAGCCATGTGCTGTAAAATTAACGATACCTGGTTTGCGCTCTATGTTTGAACTGATGAACATTCCAGTTCTTGTGTGAATTACAATAACGCCTGAACCGGAATTACCATAAGTTGTAGCGCTAACTCCGGTTAAAACATCAATAAAGTCAATCTCTTGGCCTGTCATATGTATAATATCTGAAACCTCTACTTGGGAGTCATCCACATAAATTTCAGTAACAAGCTTGGTACGAATATAAATGGAGTCACCAATTGTTGTCACTCCAGGAAGGTGACCTATTAGATTAATAGCAGGAAGGTGTCGAAAATTTTCATGATCAGCCAAGTCTAAGCGTTTGCTAGGATGGCCATAATGTGTTCTTTCGTTGAGTTCTTCAGTTCCTTTAGCGGCTTCCGATTTCATCTTAGCAGTAATTAGTACTTCATCAAGTTGTGTGGCCGATTCTAAATAAATAGAATCGATTTCGGAAATGGCCTTGGCTTGTGTTTTAAACTTGGTAATTTTTGTTTTATCGCTTATAACAGGTTTTAAAACTTCTTTTTTTACAATTTTTGGCGGGTCGTAATATTTCTTATCTAAATAAATAGAAAGGTTTCTATTTGTTGTGCTTTTTTCATTTTTAAAATGGTCGGTTCGTGCTTCTATGAGTGCCTGAATGGAGTCATTGAAAATATAGGGGCCGAATTTAAAGGTGCCGTTAGTAGCAGTGCTTTGTTGTTCTTGGTGCACCTGAGCGCTCATAAAAGTTAATCTAGCCGTTGCAGGTTTTCTTGTTTTACCGCTTTCTAAAGCAGTGGTGTAACCCGAAAAATACAAGCCTTTTTCTGCTTCAAATTTCATTCTTTCCGGTGGGCCGTAAAGTAAATCTGTCCATTTAAATCGTCTCCAGCCATGGGTTAGCATGATTAAATCCAGTTCAGCGCTTCGTCTTTTGTCATTTGGTTTTTCGAAGAAATAGCCCGGGTTTTCAATCGTTCCTCTCAAATCTGAATTAAGTAGGAGGTAAGTTTTTATGTTTTCACTTGTTGTTTTTTGGTCAATAGCATCCAAATCGGTGATGGCCATTGATAATTGTCCGGCTAAAGGTTGACCATTATCATCTTTTAGATTTAAGTGCATGGTGATTTTTTCTCTAGGTCTAGGCTTTGAGTTACTAAGAGTTACTTGCACATCAATGTTATTATTAGGGGAGTCAATAAAAATGAGGCGTTCACAAACGGGTTTGCCATTATTGTCGAATAAAGTAAAACTTGCCACGCCATCCTTCAATTGCTTGGTGTCAAGAATTACGGTGTATTCATCGGTGACGTTAGATTCAAATTTCTCATAAATAAGGTGGCCTCGTTGGTGCCCAACTAAATAGGTGTGCTTTAAACCTATAGAATGGTTGGCGGTCACTTTAATAATGATTCTATCTCCTAAGTTTACTAGCCTTAGGTGATGTCCATTAGGTAAAGCTTTTGGAAGAGGGAATTTTGCCTCTTTACCATTAGAGTTTACAGAAGCATAATAGGTTTTGTTCGCTTCAGGCGTTAGGTTAATCAGGTCAATACCAAAGTGTTTTGTTTCAAATTGTGTGATGAAGTTGCCTTCGTTATCTTTTATCTGGCCGCTTATTACTTTATTGTTTTTAGCTTTAATCGCTATTTTTGATGTTAAGCCATTAACCAAATTTCCACCTTCTGGAAAGAATGAAATTTCAGAGGTTTTTGCAGTTTTGGAATCGAGTTTTAGTTTTTTTACGGCTGAAGAATTGGGAGTGTTTGTTTCTTCGGTGTCTGTATTCACGTCCCAAATAACAATTTCTTTTTGGAATAAATAACTTTCGTCCAGATTACGCATGTAGTTGGTGTAGGCTCTGAGTAAATACTTTCCAGGTTTAAAGTTTTTTTCAATTTTAAAATCTCCAGCAACAGCCATGTGATCGGCAAACAGTTCTCTTCTAGATACGATACTGTCTTGTTCGTTTATGAGTTCGGTGTAAATGACGGCACTTTTATCAGACCTTTTATGTGTGACCCCATTTACCAAGTAGGCTGTGAACCATATGTCATCGCCTAAAGCGTAATAGGGTTTATCGGTTTGAACATAAATTTTTTCGGGGTAAGAGTTCTTGGCGTAATCTTTGAGTTTAGTGTGAACGAGCGCCTTGAAGTGGTTAGCTAAGGCAAACGAGAACATGGCGGCAAGAGTCAGTCCAACGATTAGTTTTTTAATCATCTTAGTTGGTTTTTTGGGAGGGCGTTTGGTTTTGCTAAATATATGGAAGAATCATGTTAAAAAAACAAGAAAAAATCATCTTAACAGTAAAATGCCTGAAAATAATTAGGACTGATTGATTTAAAAAGCTAAGTGCTTGGTTTTTAGAATGATTTTGTGGTAAGTCGTTTTGGTTTTTGTGAAGGATCCATGATAATTTCAAAATCAATAATGCCTAATACGAGCTCTTCTTGTGTGATAACCTCTACACTCCATAACCCTGGTTTTACATTCTTTTTAAAGGTATAACCGCGATAGCCTTCATTTCTACCACCAGTAATGTTGAAACTGATATTATCAAAAGTTAGCCATTCATCTTTGTTGGCATCAAACCATTTCCATCGATGAATAATGGATTTTTTCAAGGCTGTAGGTGCAAAAACTGAAGAGAAAATATAAACAGGTTCGTTGGCTGATCTTATAAATTGAGCCCGGTAATCTCTCCAGAAAACTAATTTGGGCTTCTGTTCGTAGGTAACATTATAGGTGTTGTTTTGTTTTTTAATGTTATGAGCAACAATACCAGTTTGCAAGGCTAGA
This sequence comes from Pseudotamlana haliotis, assembly GCF_008806375.1. Classification (GTDB taxonomy): domain Bacteria; phylum Bacteroidota; class Bacteroidia; order Flavobacteriales; family Flavobacteriaceae; genus Pseudotamlana; species Pseudotamlana haliotis. Next base: position 3,191 of record NZ_WAAT01000039.1, read on the forward strand.
GGCACCGGAGGAATGAGTTTGAAATGATAGAATACATTAATCGTGATGTATATGGAGAAAATTAAAGCCATTAATTTTCCTAGATGTAATTCGGCTCTTGTGCTTGGACTCTTTTTATATATCACTCGGATTAAAGCAAGCGTGGTGCCTAGGCTTATAAGTCCGGAAGCGATAAAAATAAGATGTCCCATATCTCTTAGAAATACTGGAATCATAAAAGCAAAAAATGTAAAGCTTATAAAAAAGTAGATGCTAAACTGCAAATATTTGTTAGAAATACGCTTTTTAAGCAATTCATTAGCCAAAAATAAAGCCACTAAAATCACAAAAAACGAAGTTGTTTTAGAGAGTGAAACGCTTCTTGAAAAGTAAATCACATAAGCACTAGATAAACCCCCGAAGAAAAACTGGATAGCTAAAGGAAAGTAGGGTTCCAGCCGTTCTAAAAAAGTATTTTTCCATTTGCCGTCATCAGCTAAGTTGAATAAATACAGGGTTAGCGTTAAGGTAGACATGTGTATGCATAGCACCGAAATGTCATAAACTCTGTCAATGCGCCCTAGGGTTAGACTATCAAAAATAAATCCGCCAATAAAGAATATAATTGGAGCGTATTTTTGATGTTTTTGAAGAAACCTAAGCAGAGCACTATTTCTAATTTTTACTAAGCGGCGTTTCATATTCTAGTTTGGTTGAAACAAATATAGCAGAATAAATGAATTTATTAAGTAACCCCTAAAAACGGTTGTTATTATTTTAATATAGGATCATAACTATGAGTAATATTAAAAAAATTAACAAACTTAATGAGTAGTCTTAATGAAATTGTAAAGTTTGTTACTAATCCTGTTAAACAAATCTAAATTACTCAATTTTAAGATGTAAAATCACTCTCTTTGTAGTGTAATAAATTTGAAACAAGAATAATTAAAAAGTTCCTCCTAAAATGACTTTTTAATTTTGAAATATTTTGGTTAAATTATTATGTTTAGTTAGTTAACAAAAAAAAGCTGGGTGGTTCCAGCTTTTTTTATGCAATACAATTAATAGGTTATAATTGGAATTATTTTCCCAGTTAAGCGATAATTTCAACAAACAAACCATCGTCTGTTTTCTCCACTTTAGCTAAGTTGTTTTTTGTCAATTCTTTAATGGTTTTATCCCATTTTTTATTTGATAAGCCAGATTGTGTTTTTAAGTCTGCTAAGGTCAATTGTTCAGCTTTCTTTAACAAGTCCAAAACGGCTTTACCTTCCTCACTAATAGGAGGCGCTTTTTTCTCTGGGCGCATTTGCGGGAAGAATAACACTTCTTGAATTGATTGGTTGTTAGTTAAGAACATGATCAGTCTGTCCATGCCAATTCCCATTCCAGAAGTAGGAGGCATACCGTATTCTAAAGCACGTAAAAAGTCGTGGTCAATAAACTCGGTAGCTTCATCATCTCCTTTTGCAGCAAGTTTTAATTGGTGCTCAAAACGCTCACGTTGGTCAATAGGGTCGTTTAGCTCAGAATAAGCATTGGCTATTTCCTTACCACAAACCATAAGCTCAAAACGCTCTGTTAATTCAGGGTTGTCACGGTGTTCTTTACACAGTGGGCTCATTTCTTTAGGGTAATCGGTAATGAATGTTGGCTGGATGTAATTACCCTCACATTTTTCACCAAAAATCTCATCAATAAGTTTCCCTTTCCCCATGGTTTCGTCAACTTCAACCCCAAGGTCTTTAGCTGCCTGTCTTATTTCATCTTCAGTTTTACCTGTAATATCAAAACCTGTAAATTCTTTAATAGAATCGGCCATAGTCACCCTAGCGTATGGCGCTTTAAAGTCGATTTCATGTTCGCCAAATTTTACTTTGGTTGATTCGTTTACAACCATAGAGCAGTATTCTAGTAAGCGCTCACAGAAATCCATCATCCAGTTGTAATCCTTGTAGGCGACATAAATTTCCATTGCTGTAAATTCTGGATTGTGGGTACGATCCATACCTTCATTTCTAAAGTTCTTAGAAAACTCGTAAACCCCATCAAAACCACCAACTATAAGTCTTTTTAAATAAAGCTCATTGGCAATTCGCATGTATAACGGAATGTCTAAACTGTTGTGGTGTGTTATAAACGGACGTGCCGCAGCACCACCAGGAATAGGCTGTAAAACAGGCGTTTCAACTTCAAAATACCCTGAGTTGTTAAAAAACGAACGCATGGCATTAAACAATTTGGTACGTTTAATAAAAACGTCTTTCACGTGTGGATTTACCACTAAATCGGCATAACGTTGTCTGTAACGGTGCTCCGGGTCGGTAAACGCATCGTAAATCACACCATCTTTTTCTTTTGGTAATGGCAATGGTTTTAAAGCTTTACTTAAAAGGGTGAAGTCTTTAACTCTAACCGATTTTTCACCAACTTTGGTTTTAAATAATTCGCCTTCAATACCAACAAAATCGCCAAAATCGAGAAGTTTCTTAAAAACCTCATTGTATTTCACTTTGTCATCCCCAGGGCAAATTTCATCTCTATTAAAATAGACTTGAATCTTACCTTCAGAATCTTGTAACTGTGCGAAACTGGCCTTGCCTTGTACCTTTATCATCATTAATCGCCCAGCAATAATAACCTTTTTACCTTCTTCAAAGTCATTCTTGACATCTCTAGAGGTGTGGTTTACATGGTATAAATCAGCAGGATAAGGGTTAATCCCTAATTCGCGAAGCTTCGTGAGCTTTTCTCTTCTTACAAGCTCTTGTTCAGATAATTGTGACATGGTCTAAATACGGTGTGAAAATTTTTAAGACGCAAAGATAATCAATTGATTTCCTTTTTTTAACTAATGATTTATGAATTTTTAGGGCGTTACCCAAGGGTCGGGCTATCCGTTGCAATCTTTTTGTTCGTACCTCTCAAAAAGGATTTCCATTGCTATCCCTAACGCGCCAATCACAACTATTTGCAAAATCTCTTGTAACATTTTATGTTTGTTGGCGTCTTACTTTTTGTTGGTAGGAGAGAGGAGTGAAAAATTAAAAATTAAAAATTAAAAGTGAAAAGTGAAAAATTTAGGTTGTAACAATATTAAATTTTAAAAGTATGCGCACGTTTACACTACTAATTAATAAAGTAGAGATTCTTGAGTCGTACCTCCTTCATAATGACAAAATTAGTTGTTTGTCATTCCGACGCTAGGAGGAATCTTTTATAGAATCTGATTTCACGATTCAACAAATAAACGAATAAACAATTTTTCAACAGTCAATAGTCAACAGTCAGAAACCAATAACTAAAAACAAAAAAATGTCATTCTGGAGAGTTTTATTATCTATTATTTGTCCGCCATTAGCCGTTATCGGTAAGGGGTGTGGCTCGGTATTAATCGTGTTTTTATTGTGGCTTTGTGGCTGGGTACCTGGCGTTATTGCGGCTCTAGTGATTCTAAACAATCCTAAATACGCCAATTAAAGCCCCTCAAAAACTAAAAACTAGTTTAGACTTTTTTTGTGGGTTTTAGAAAAAGATTATTTCGAGAAAGAAGTCAATTCTTGTTTGCTCTCCAACTTACCATTTTTGCTATAAGTTTCTTGTTTTACAATACCAGCTTCTTTGGCTATCCATTGTTTTGATTTGGTGTTTTTTGTAATTAACATGTTGATCTCAGATTCATGTTCAATAACCATACAATCAAAAGTTCCCGCCGGAACAGTTATTTTTTCTTCACCAACCACTTTTCGGTTATAAACTTTTATTTTAAAACTCATGTTCATTGATGCACTAGAAAGATTTAAGTTTAATAGATTGTCTGGAAGTGATTGTCCAACTTTTAAGTTGTTAGGTATGACCATCATGGTGCCATCGACATCCACACTAATATCTTTTCCAGTCATTTCCGATGTCATTTTCTCAGTCAAGAGTTTATTAAAATCAATAGAAACTTTGTCGTCTTCACAAACCATGTCATATTTAAGGTTCAGCATTTCCTCACCTTTAGTATCTCTCATTACGGCATGAACCGTTGCTTTGTTTCCTGAGCTAGAAACAACCTCATAATTATCAGTAGACTGCAATTTATTTTTCTTGTCATAGTGTGAAATTTCATATGTCGTCCCTTGATCAAAAGTGTAATAATCGCTACAATCTTGAGCGCTTGCTTGCCAGGAGTTTATTAAAACTCCGAAGAAAAAGAGGGAGGTACTAAGTGTTTTTAAAGTAATTTTCATGGTAATTAATAGTTTGTTTACAATAAAGATAATTATAATGTGTTGATATTCTTTGTTTTATATTGGTATTTGTAATCAGGCTGCGGTTTAGTCACTGGTCTTTAATTCGTATTTAATAATTATATTTGCAAAAAAAATAACAAGGAGATTTATGTCTCAAGTTGTTTTATGAAAAATGTCAAGCACCTTAGTTATTAGAGGACTTGCAATGATAAAAAAGCCAGTGAATAAAGTTGTAGAAGTTCAAGAATTAGGGATTAAAGATTATAAATCTACCTGGGATTATCAGGAAGACATCTTTAAAAACATTGTAGACCTAAAAATTAAGAATAGGCGTGAGGAAGTAGAATTGCCTACACCTAATTATTTATTATTTGTTGAGCATCCGCATGTGTATACTTTAGGTAAAAGTGGTGATTTGTCTAACTTACTCTTAAATAAAGAACAGCTTACCGAAAAGGGAGCCACTTTCTATAAAATAAATCGTGGTGGTGATATCACTTATCATGGTCCTGGACAAATAGTAGGCTATCCTATTTTAGATTTAGAAAATTTCTTTACCGATATTCATAAATACTTACGTTTACTGGAAGAGATGATCATTCTAACTCTAGCCGATTACGGACTCCAATCAGAGCGAAGTCCCGGAGAAACCGGTGTATGGTTAGACGTGGGAACGCCTTTTGCTCGAAAAATTTGTGCGATGGGTGTACGTGCAAGTCGTTGGGTGACTATGCATGGTTTTGCTTTAAATGTGAATGCCGATTTAGGTTATTTTGATAATATCATTCCTTGTGGTATTCGAGGTAAAGCAGTAACCTCCTTAAATGTTGAACTTGGTAAAAAACATATTGACGAAACTGAAGTTAAAGAAAAACTTCTAAAACATTTTAAAACCCTTTTTGAAGCGGAATATAAGTAAACGGCACTAATAAACTTGTTTTCAGGTTGTTTGAGTCATGTTGGTTTACCTGAAAACATCTAGCGGCTTTAATGTTTTCTTAACACTTTTAGTGAGCAAGCTTCTATTTATATTTTCTAAATTTGCAGATTAATGAGAACAAGTCGTATTAAAAATAATATCGCTTATTTTTTTCTTATCCTTTTTCTATCAGTGAAAATGGTAGGACTGCATGAGGTTTTTCATCATTCTGATGATGAAGATCATGCCCTTCATTGTGTGGTTTGTAACCATGCTACGGCTTTTAATTTAACTCCAGCACTTGCTCCTGATATTCAAGAATTTTCTTTTGAAATCAAGGACTATGTTTACCAACAAGAATTAAGAAAGTATTACAACTATAGGCATTCCAATGCCATCGATACCGACGAGCTGGTTTCTAGACCGCCGCCTTTCTTAGTATAATTCCCCTTATTTATTTTAGCACTTTGCTTGAATGTGTTACCATGAAACACGTTTTTAACTATCAAAATTATTTCAAGAATCTACCTTTTTAAGGTTCTAGTTTGTTAGTTAAGCGTTGTAAATCATGTTAATACTGTTCTCGTGTAAGAGCTAAGCTTCATATTGAGGGGAAAATCACAAGTTCTATTACCAAGAACAATTTTTCAACTTTCATTAGTATTTTAATATGTTAAAAAAAACACTTAGTGTGTGGCTTTGGTTAAGCCTATGTACTATAGCGTTTGCACAAGAGTCTTTTAATATTGAAGGGACTGTGTTGGACGCTAGTAGTTTACATCCTGTAGAAGGTGCGACAATTTATGGAAAGGATATATTTTCTATTTCATCGCGCACTGGCGCGTTTACTTTAGAAAATTTAACTCCCGGAACCTATGCGTTAACGGTTTCTAGCATGGGCTATGCTTCCGAAGAAATAAATATAGCGGTAAAACCTGAAATGCAGAAGCTAACCATCTATCTCAAAGAGTCGGCCACACATCTCGAAGAAGTTGAAATCTGCGGAAAAACGCAATTACGAGAAAATAAGGAAAAGCCCATTGTGGCTGTGGCAGTTTCAGAAGTTTTTCTAAAAGCCAATAGAGAAAATAGCTTGATGCAAACCCTAGGTAAAATTCCTGGTGTGAGTACGGTAAATATTGGGTCGGGGCAATCTAAACCTGTCATTCGTGGGTTGGGTTTTAATCGAGTTGCTGTAGTTCAAAATGGTATTAAGCACGAAGCACAGCAATGGGGGAGTGACCATGGTTTAGAAATTGACCAATACGGTATTGAAAACATTCAAATCATTAAAGGACCAGCTTCTTTAGTTTATGGCTCAGATGCCATCGCCGGAGTGGTTGATATTCAGCCTAACAACACCCCTGAATTACACTCTTTTAAAGGAGAGGTTAATCTATTAGGGGAGTCAAACAATGATTTATTTGGTATTTCAACAGGTATTGAAGCCAGAAAACATCATTGGTATTATCGCGGACGTTTAACCTATCGTGATTACGCTGATTATAAAGTGCCTACAGATAAAATCACCTATGAAAACTACATTTTTGATTTGCATGACAATAATTTAAGAAACACGGCTGGTGAAGAGGCTAATGCGAGTTTTAGTTTGGGATATGAAAAAGATAATATTCAATCGGAAACCACCTTTAGTAATGTTTATGCTAAAAACGGTTTTTTTGCCAATGCACATGGTTTGGAAGTGATTGTTTCAGATATAGATTATGACAGTTCAAGTCGGGACATTGATTTACCTTTTCATAAGGTGAACCACTTTAAAATCACCAACAATACCTCTATAGAAAGTGGGAAGCATACGTTTTTATTCGATTTAGGTTTTCAAAATAACCAAAGAGAAGAACATTCTGAGCCTACACCGCATGGTTACATGCCAAAACCCGATAGCACGAAAGAGCGTATTTTTAATAAAAACACCTACGCTTTAAATGTTCGTGATGCTTTTAGTCCCAATGACAAACACAATATGGTTTTTGGTGTTAATCTTGAGTATCAAGACAATAATATAGGTGGTTGGGGCTTTTTAATTCCGGAGTACAATCGGTTTACCGTAGGCGGCTTTGCTTTTGATACCTACCAGGTTAATCCAGATTTTCATATACTGGCTGGATTGCGTTACGATTACGGTGTTACAGAAACTAAGGCCTACTATGACTGGTTTCAAACACCAAGAAATAACCCAGATGGTACGACTTCATACATATACATGCAGCGAGCGGAAAACAAAACCTTAGATTTTGGAAGTTTTAGTGCCTCCGCAGGGTTGAGTTATATTCATAACCACACCACTTATAAGCTGAACGTGGGTAAGAGTTTTAGAATGCCATTGGCTAATGAATTGGCATCAGATGGCGTAAACTATCACATGTACCGTTATGAAAAGGGGAATTTAGATTTAGATCCAGAGTCGTCATACCAATTAGATATAGATATCGACCATACTACAGAAGCTTTTAGTGTAGGTGTGAGTCCGTTTGTAAACTATTTTGAAAACTTTATTTACTTAAATCCAACTTCAAATTACTACGAAACCTTGCAGATTTATGAGTACACGCAAAGTCAAGTGTTTCGGGTAGGTGGAGAAGTGCGAGCAAGTACAACGCTTTTCAATAATTTACATTTAGACGCTTCCGCGGAATACGTGTATTCTAGACAAACAAGTGGCCCCAAAGAAGGTTTTACCATTCCGTTTTCACCGCCTTTAGTTGGGTTGGTTTCTGCAAGATATCAGTTTAAAAATCTGTTGTTTTTTGACAAGCCACAGTTTATCGCTGAATATAAAATAGCCGCTGCCCAAGATGAAATTGTTCCGCCAGAAGAAGTGACTGATGGTTACCAGGTATTTAACCTATCGTATTTGTCAGAGATAGACCTTTTCAATAACGATTTGCCTGTAGAATTACGTATTAAACTCAACAATGTATTCAATACCAAATATTTTGATCATACTAGTTTCTATCGTTTGATAGACGTACCCGAAGCCGGTAGAAACCTATCATTATCAATAACATTACCCTTTTAAATTTTAAATCAAACAAGCAATTAATTAATAATTTATCAAAACAAAAATTATGAAAACAAACATTAAACTTTTAGCACTGTTCCTTTCTTTAGGGATCTTTTTTCAATCTTGTAGTAGTGATGATGATGGTGGTGGAACCATTGATGCGCCTGTCATTACCGATTTTGAATACGGTGAAGGCGATGCGCACTCTACCGAACCAGTAGCTTACAAAGGATCAGATTTACATATAGAAGCTGAAATCTATGCTGAAGGTGTAATTAGTAGCATTACCCTTGAAATTCATTCGCATGATTTAGTTCCAGCTGATGATGAAGTTGATTGGGATTTTGAACAAGTTTATGATGGTTCAAAATACCAAGTGATCAACGCTGAATTTCATGAGCATATTGATATTCCTTCTAATGTTCCATCCGGAGAATACCATGTAGAACTTATCGTAACTGATGAACTTGGGAATACAACTGTTGCTGAAGGGCATTTGGAGATTTTAGATCCAATTATTTAAGCATATTAGGAATTAATTTTCTACCAAAAAAATAAATACGGGCTGTCAGAACAGTTAAACTCACTGTCAACTTGATTTAGATTATCATAATGAGTTCTCAAAGACGAATTTGATTGCTTCTCAGACAGCCTTTTTATATCTTTATAAAATGAAACAGCTCTCAAAATTTAGTGCCGCCCTAATATTATTACTCTTTTTAGCCTCATGTTCTAGTGACGATGGCGCAGATAAAGATGAAGAAAAACCAACAATTACCATAAATTATGACGATGGTTTTCCGCAGGCCTGCGAAGCACTTAAAAGAGGAGAGACTTATAACTTTAGAGCTTTGGTTACCGATAATCAAGCCTTAGCGTCCTACAGTTTGAATATTCATAACAATTTTGATCACCATACTCATGATGACCAAGAGGGAGATTGTAGTTTAGAGCCCGTTAAAGAACCTGTTAATCCTTTGTTAGTTGTAGATAATTATGCCATTGATGGTGCACCAGATTCTTATGAAATAAATATCGCCATTACTATTCCAAATGATGTTGATACAGGTGATTACCACTGTGCCTATTCGGTAACCGATGAAACCGGTTGGCAATCTAGAACTTCTGTTGATATAAAGATTGTTGATTAGAAATTGAAGAATAAGGAGTGTCATTTTTATATTTAAAGCTAGTTTTGAACTATGGTTTTAAGACCGACTTTAAATATAAATTTACTTCTTCTAAAAGCAACCTTGTTATTTTGGCTGGTAACCTGTTGTTATACCTTATCAGCACAAACCGTTAGAGGCTATGTTGAAAATCAACAAGGTCTTGGTGTTGCTGAGGTTAGTTTGCTGCTAGATTCAACGCTAATCGCAAAAACGGATATATTAGGAGTATTTAGGCTTCCTGATAGTTTAATAGCTCCAATACAGCTTGTTCTGAAACACCCAAACTACGAAACGAAGACCGTTCGTTTAAGTACACGCCATACGATAATTCAGTTACTCCCTTTAGAAAATAGACAGCAACTTAATACTGTAGTAATTTCTTCAATTTTCCAAAAGGAAAGTCAGGTTATCATTCCTACCACCAAAATCAGTTCAAAAAAGATCGAAGCCTATAGCCCGGTTAACCTTGTTTCTGCGCTTAATGAAATACCAGGTGTTTATATACAAAGTGGCGCTTTAAATACCAATAGAATGGTAATCAGGGGTGTGGGGTCTAGAACCCTTTATGGCACCAATAAAATTCGAGCATATTTTAACGGTATTCCCATAACCAATGGTGCCGGAGAAACATCCATCGATGCTTTTGACCCTGAAGATATTGCCAATATCGAGGTGGTAAAAGGGCCTAAAGCAACCCCTTACGGAAGTAATTTGGGTGGGACTTTAATGCTAAATACCAAACAAGCCACCGTAGGAGAAACACACTTTTCTAACAATTTTACCATGGGAAGTTTTGGTTTACTTAAAAATAGAATCACTTTTGGTACAGCTGAAGAAAAATTCAATTTGCACCTTAATTATGATCATTTAGAATCTGATGGGTTTCGTGACAACAGTGCTTACCGAAGAAATGCGGTGCTTTTAAATACTAATTACAAGTTTAATGAGAAAAATGAGTTGGGCTTACTTATAAACTACACCAATTATTTTGCACAAATCGCCAGTTCTATAAGTCAATCAGATTTTGAAGAAGATCCTTCACAAGCAGCATACACCTGGGAAGCCGCGCAAGGCTATGAAGACAATGACCAAATTTTAATAGGTTTAAATTACACCCATCGATTTACCAACCGCTTTAGCAATACGACTTCGGTGTTTTATTCTTATCTCGATCATTATGAACCGCGACCATTTAATATTTTAGATGAATATACCAATGGATATGGTGCACGTACACTTTTTGTTCAGGATTTTGAATTTCTAGATGACACCTCAAGTTTAAGTTTTGGTGCCGAATTATACGCCGATGAGTACCGTTGGAAAACACTTGAAAACCTATATGAATTGCAGCCTGGAAACGGTAGTGTAGAAGGCGATTTACTAAGTGATAATTTAGAAAAACGTCATAGCCTCAATCTTTTTGCTACAACAACTTTAGTGCTTACAGAAGCTCTAAAAGTACAGTTGGGTCTTAATATGAATAAAACCAGCTTTTCGTTTTTAGATTATTATCATGTGGCTGAAGACAATGCTTCCGCTGATCGCGATTTTGACCCTATTTTGGCCCCAAATGTGAATGTTTTATATCAATTTACACCAAATTTAGAGGTTTATGCGAATTTTAGTGGTGGTTATAATTTTCCTTCAATAGAAGAAACCTTAACCCCAGAAGGGCTTATTAATCCTGATTTAGGACCAGAAACAGGCTATAATTATGAACTGGGTAGTGAACTTTATATTTTTCAGAAGCGTTTACGTATGCAAGTTTCAGCCTATCTGCTTGATATTGATAATTTATTAGTAGCTAATCGCGTAGGTGAAGACCAATACATCGGAAGAAACGCTGGAAAAACAGAACATAAAGGGGTGGAGTTTTCCATGTCATATACTCAAGAGTTTAATAACAATTTAATGCTTCAGCCTTATCTGAATGCTGAAATAACAGATCACAGATTTATAGATTTTGTTGATGGTAACTCAAATTATTCTGGTAATGAACTTACCGGTGTGCCTGATCATAAAGTCAATGGCGGGCTCCAATTCGGCTTAAATCATGTCAGCTTTGATACCAATATGTTATACGTTGGAGATATGCCCATGAACGATGCAAACACTTTGTATTCTGATCCTTATACCGTTTTTAATGTGAAATTCGCTTATAAAAACAAACTCTCAGAGCGTTTTAATGTTGAGGTGAATGCTGGTATCAATAATTTCACTGATGAAACTTACGCGGCTTCAATTTTAATAAACGCCGTTGGTTTTGGTGATTCAGAACCACGTTACTATTATCCGGGTGCACCACGTAATTGGTTTGGTGGGATTAAAATTCGATATGAATTATAAGACTAGTATAATTCAGGTTTTAAATAGTTTTAGAGTGCTGATTTCAGGTGTTTAATAGGGTTTGTGTTGGGTGTTCTAAAAAGTATTGACTCTTTCCCAAAAATATCAAGAATCCCTATAATATGTATAGAGCTAACACTTTGTGTGTTACGGAACCTATTTCTTCCTAAAAGCTTTTAGTTTAGTATTAAACTAAAACATATACTATGCAAATTATATTTGAATATCATGATGTAGATACTAGCAATGCTCTAGAAGCTTTTGCTAAAGAGAAGCTAGAAAAATTAGGCGAGAAATACGATATGATTATTCGTGCCGATGTTTTTATTAAAACTGAAAATACAACTTCAGACGAAATTGGGAAAATCTGTAATATTAGATTAAGTCTTCCAGGTCCACGTTTATTTGCAGAGGCCAGTCATGACGACTTTAGAAACGCTGTTTCAGAATCTATAAATGAATTAGAGCGTCAATTACGCAAGCGGAAAGAAAAGATGAAAACCTATTAATAAACTTAAATCAAAAACAATATGAAATCAAATAAAGTATTAGGACTCGCCAAGTTGGCGACCTCAGGAAGAAAAACAAAAATTTTTTTAACAGCAGTTCAATTAGGCCTATTGACTTACTATTATTTTCAAAGTAAAAAAGAAAAGTCCGAAGATTCTCAGGATAGAGAAGTTGCAGGCCATAGTGCAAAGGTATACGGTTAAAAAAAACGTACCTAATCTAAAATATAGAAGCTTTCTAAAAACGAACACTTAGTCATGTCGTGTTCATTTTTAGAAAGCTTTTTTTATACTGTTGTGGTGACACCAGCGTAGTATGAAGGAGTACTTGATTCAAAATAAAAGCCCTGAAAACGTTTGTTTTCAGGGCTTAATGTGGAGTCGGAGAGAATCGAACTCTCGTCCAAACAAGTAACCAAAGGGCTTTCTACACGTTTATTCTTTTCTTGGGTTTTCGATTATAAGCTGGTTAAAGACAACCTATTTATAACTTATCTTCTTTAGTTTCGAAAGCAAATCGAAGCGCTTCACTTTCTATATTGACATTTACGATGCCTCAAAATGGAACGCCGTCAATCAAGGCTTTCCGGAGACATAAAGCTTGTACACCTTGTGTACCTAGGCTAATTCTACTATAATTCGAATTATGCAGCTAAAGCGTAGTTATTCTCGCCGTTTAAAAGTTGGTCTAGCCTTTTACGTGTTTCAATGCCATTACACGACGTGCTTACCGTTCAATTAATCTCGCTGTCAAAACCAGTCGACCCCATTATATTGAAATAGTAATTTTTATTTTGGCGCCTGCCTGCCGAAAGGCAGGTTTCCCTTCCCGACAACTATTGGGAGGAAAAAGGATGCCGCTGCAATCCTTAACGCGGGCGGCAAAGTTATTAAAAAACTTCTTACTGCCATTAAAAACCATTACTAATTGTTCAAAAGCTATGCCAAATTAGCGGTTGTCAGGTTGAAATGAGGAGTCTTGTTGATGTTTAGCTTTGAATAAATAAAAAAAACCAGCTTAACATTGTAAACCACATCAGTATATAAATGAGTAAATTAGTAGAAGTCTAACATACGATCTAAAGTATTTTTTAAACAAGATTTTTATGAATCAGTTAAAAATCGCCATTATCAAAGAACGGAAAACCCCACCCGACCGTCGCGTGGTGCTTTCGCCTGAACAATTATTGGCTGCTAAGCAACGCTTTCCTCAGACTGTTTTTAAGATAGAAGCTTCCAATATTCGTGTGTTTTCAGATAAAGCTTACCAAGAAGCAGGTTTTGAGGTTATCCATAATATCGCCGATTGTGATGTGATGATTGGTGTTAAAGAAGTTCCGGAGGAAGCTCTTATTCCGAATAAAACCTACTTGTTCTTTTCTCATACCATAAAAAAGCAAGCACATAACCGTTCACTTTTAAAAGCAGTTTTAGATAAAAACATCACGCTTATCGACTTTGAAACCATGGTGAACAGTCAAGGAAAGCGTTTACTTGGTTTTGGTAAATACGCCGGCATTGTTGGTGCTTATAACGGATTTAGAACCTGGGGCTTAAAATATAATACTTGGCAACTGCCTAGAGCAGGTGAGTTAAGTGGTAAACGAGATTTATTGAATCATTTAAAAAAACTAAAACTTCCAAATTTAAAACTATTAGTTACAGGAAATGGGCGCGTGGCAAATAGTGTGCAGGACATGTTAGACGCCATGCCTATAAAATCAGTTTCTGTTGATGCTTTTTTAAATAAAACTTTTCACGAGCCCGTATATTGTAAAATTCACGTCGTGGACTACTACAAACATAAAGCCGGCACTGTGTTTAATAAGGTACATTTTTATGAAAATCCGCAAGATTATGAATCTGATTTCATGAAGTTTGCTCGGGTAACAGATGTATTGTTTACGGGTCATTTTTATAGTCAAGGGGCGCCGTATTTTTACACTAAGGAAGATGTACAATCATCAGCATTTAATATTAAGGTCATTGCTGATATCAGCTGTGATGTTAACGGTCCTATAGCTACAACCCTTAGAAGCTCTAATATTGAAGCGCCAATTTACGGTTATGACCCAGAAACAGGTAAAGAAACCAATTTCAAGAATAAAAATGCTATAGCAGTGATGGCAGTTAGTAACCTACCCTGCGAACTGCCAAAAGATGCGAGTCTTGGTTTTGGTGAAGTTTTTTTGCAAGAAATCTTACCGGCCTTTTTTAATAACGATAAAGATGGTATTTTGCAACGGGCAAAAATTACCGAAAATGGTAAACTCACACCAAACTTTAAACATCTACAAGACTTTGTAGACCACCAAAAACGATTTTAGGCGTAACTAAGACATTTAAAATGAAAACAGCTTTAGTCACCGGAGCCGCTTCCGGATTAGGATATGAATTGGCTATTTTATTAGCCAAAGACCATTATAAACTCATATTAGTAGATGTAAATCCTGATACTTTAGCGCAAGCGAAAACAGACCTGCTTAAAGATTTTGATGTTGAAATTGTGACTTTAGTAAAAGATTTAGGTGTGCCCAATGTGGCTGTAGATATCATGAATGAAATTGATAATGCCCCTATTGATGTGCTTATAAATAATGCAGGGTTTGGTTTGTTTGGTACGTTTGTAGATACAGATTGGGAGCGCGAATCGGCTATGTTACACGTGCATATTTTAACCGCTACACACCTAACCAAACTGGTCTTAAAAGGTATGGTAGAACGTGGTTCGGGTAAAATTTTGAATATGTCTTCTTTAGCAGCATTCCAGCCAGGACCATTAATGTCTATTTATTATGCTTCCAAAGGCTATATGCTATCTTTCTCTGAAGCCATTGCCAACGAATTAAAAGGAACTGGTGTTACGGTAACAGCGGTATGTCCAGGGCCAACGCAAACCTCTTTTCAGAAAACCGTTTCAGAAAATACAAAGGAGAATAAAATTAAATTCAATATGGGTACGGCCAGTGAAGTGGCTGCCTATGGTTATAAAGCCATGCTTCAAGGAAAATCTTATGCTATTCCGGGGGCTTTTAATAAGTTTTTAGCCATTTTACCGAGATTTCTACCAAGAAGAACAGCGTCTCATATTGTGAGAACCATTCAGCAAAAAAACCGCGAAGATTAATATTCCCTTGAGGGGATTACAGGGGTGTCCAGCCCTTCATGGGTTACCGAGGAATGTCCTCAATAAAGATTTTTTTTACGGTTATAGTGCAGTGTTAAGAAGTGTTTGTTTTTATTCATGCAGTTGCACAAGGGATTGCAGCGGCATCCTTTTTTGTGCCAAATGTTAAGTTGAATTGAAACTTAATTAATAAATAAAGCTGAACTATAGAAACAGGTTTAGCACAAAAAAGATATAGCGGAAAGCGCGGTTTTTAAGGTGTTGTGCATTTACTAACAGCTTATGGCTGTTTTCTTTAAAGTTTAAACCTTAAAAATGTGCCCAAAAAATCAAATCCTAAAAAGACCACCAAAAGCCACAACGCGTTGTAAGTAAAAGAAGTGTTGAGAAGCCCTGTCGGTAGGATGCTGTGTCGTTCGAATATCACTCATATTAATGTAGCCGCCTTTCATGTCGAGCTGCATAAAAAAGTGTTTATAAAAAGTGAAGTTAATGCCGGCGTGAGCTGAAACTCCAAAACCTGATAAGTGAAAATCATCATAGCGATCTTTTTTTAATAAGGTCGAATTGGTTTTTGGTAGCAGGATACCTCCAGCTAAGCCTTCGGTAAGGTTAATTTGAAATTTATCGGTATTTGGTAATCCTAAGAACTTTGAAATATCGTCGTAGCGCGCAAATTCAGCGTAGATATAGTTGAGGCCGTCAGTATGTTCAAACTGTAAAAAGTTTTTCGAGATAAAAACGGCGTCGTTGTTGTATGTGCCGTTAAAAACGGAACCTATGTCAGAGTCTGGTAAATCTATATAACCATCAATGTTTTTGGTCTGATTGTTATCCATGACATACTTCATATGGTCTAAACCAATAGAAACTGTGTAATTGTTTGAAACGAAATAACCGAATTTAGCATTGGTTTGTGGTATGGTCATCCGTGAAGGGTTTACGTAATCAATATGCCAACCTTTGGGTTTATCATGTGCGGTAGCATCTTTTATGGTGAAATCGTAATCGTTGCCTTTAAAATGGATGTCTGATTTTGAATAGGATTCACGGTTTCCGCCCCAGCTAAAAAAGAATTTTCCTTTGTTAGTGGCGGTATATTTTGCAGCTGTTTCTTGACTTATTAGGTTGAGAGAACAGAATAATAGGGCTAAGCCTAGAACAGGTTTTAGGGTCATGTTAATGGGGCACAGGGTATGTCAACGGTAAATTAGAAAGCGTTTACCGTTTTTCTAATGGCTACTAAATGCGTTAAAAGTTGCTCCAAATTATCTAAATGAAGCATGTTAGCGCCATCACTTTTTGCATTTGCAGGGTCGAAATGTGTTTCTATAAATAAGCCGTCCACGTGGTTTACAATACCAGCTCTAGCAATGGTTTCAATCATATCTGGTCTACCACCGGTAACGCCAGCCGATTGATTAGGTTGTTGAAGTGAATGGGTGACATCTAAAACCGTAGGTGCGTATTCGCGCATGGTTGGGATGCCTCTAAAATCTACAATCATATCTTGGTAGCCAAACATGGTACCACGATCAGTAATCCATGCTTTGTCGCTTCCAGAATCTTTCACCTTTTGAACGGCGTGTTTCATGGCTTCCGGACTCATAAATTGGCCTTTTTTCAAGTTGACTACTTTTCCTGTTTCGGCTGCAGCTACGACTAAATCGGTTTGGCGCACTAGAAAGGCAGGAATTTGCAACACATCAACATATTGTGCTGCTAAAGCGGCATCAGAAATTTCATGAATATCGGTCACCGTTGGAATATCAAAGGTGTCAGATACTTTCTTAAGGATTTTTAAGGCTTTTTCATCGCCAATACCGGTAAAACTATCAATACGACTGCGGTTTGCTTTTTTAAAACTCCCTTTAAAAATATAAGGGATTTCTAATTTGTTAGTGATTTCTACTACTTTTTCAGCAATACGTAATGCCATTTCTTCACTTTCTATAGCACATGGGCCACATAGTAAAAAGAAATTGTTAGCGTCGGTATGTTTTATTTTTGGAACATCCTTAAGATTCATAGTCTTAAATTTTAGGCTGCAAAGTTACGTATTAAATATATTTATTTCGACTATTTTATTGACTCTGGATTGAACTCTTGAATACGCTTCAAAAATTAAGGTTTTGCTCTTAAAAAGAAGATTTAACTTGTACAAAACATCAACTTGAAACCCTTTTATTATATTCTGTCATTTAAACAAATGATCATCAGATGAAAAGGCCTTTTTAAAATAAAAAACAAAAAATCAATTTTCGATGAAAAAAGAGTACCTTTGCCGCTCAAAATAAGGCACTATTTATGGCTAATATTAAAAACATTGCAATTATTGCACACGTAGATCATGGAAAAACTACGTTAGTTGACAAAATCATGTACCATTGTCAATTATTTCGTGAAAACGAAAACACAGGTGATTTAATCCTGGATAACAACGATTTAGAGCGTGAAAGAGGGATTACAATTACTTCTAAAAACGTTTCTGTTATTTATAAGGACACAAAAATTAATATCATTGACACACCAGGTCACGCCGATTTTGGAGGTGAAGTGGAACGTGTTTTAAACATGGCCGATGGTGTATTATTATTGGTTGATGCCTTTGAAGGACCAATGCCACAAACGCGTTTTGTACTTCAAAAAGCGATTGACTTAGGTTTAAAACCATGTGTGGTTGTAAACAAAGTTGATAAAGAAAACTGTACGCCAGATGAGGTACATGAAAAAGTTTTCGATTTAATGTTTGAATTAGGTGCTGAAGAATGGCAGTTAGATTTCCCTACCGTTTACGGTTCGGCTAAGAACAACTGGATGAGTGAAGATTGGCAAAAGCAAACTGAAAACATCGAGCCGTTATTAGATATGGTTATCGATCATATTCCTGCTCCAAAAATTCCTGAAGGGAATACCCAAATGTTAATCACCTCTTTAGATTTCTCTTCTTTTACAGGAAGAATAGCTATCGGACGTTTAACACGTGGTGAATTAAAAGTAGGTCAAAATATTTCTTTAGTGAAACGCGACGGAAGTATTGTAAAAAGTAAAATTAAAGAACTTCACGTTTTTGAAGGTTTAGGCCGTATTAAAGTTGACGAAGTTCAAACTGGAGATATTTGTGCTATTGTTGGATTAGAAGGTTTTGAAATTGGTGATACCGTTGCAGATTTTGAAAATCCTGAAGGTTTAAAAACCATCGCCATTGATGAGCCAACAATGAGTATGTTGTTTACTATTAACGATTCGCCTTTCTTTGGTAAAGATGGTAAATTTGTAACATCACGTCATATTAAAGACCGTTTAACTAAAGAGCTTGAGAAAAACTTAGCTTTACGTGTTAATGAAACCGATAGTGCTGATAAATTCATGGTTTTTGGTCGTGGGGTACTGCATTTATCTGTTTTAATTGAAACGATGCGTCGTGAAGGTTACGAGCTTCAAATCGGGCAACCACAGGTAATCATCAAAGAAATTGATGGTGTAAAATGTGAGCCGGTTGAGGAAATGACAATTGATTTGCCTGAAACAGTTTCTGGAAAAGCGGTTGAAATGGTGACTATGCGTAAAGGTGAAATGTTAAGTATGGAAGCTAAAGGTGACCGTATGGTTTGTGAATTCATCATTCCTTCAAGAGGGATTATTGGATTAAGAAACCAATTATTAACGGCTACTGCTGGTGAAGCGATTATGGCACACCGTTTTAAAGAATACCAACCATTAAAAGGAGGTATTCCTGAACGTCAAAACGGATCATTAGTATCTATGGAAAAAGGACAAGCGATTCCTTATTCTATTGATAAATTACAAGATCGTGGTAAGTTTTTCGTTGATCCAGGTGAAGATATTTACGAAGGTCAAGTTATTGGAGAAAATTCTCGTGGTGATGATATGACGGTTAACGTAACAAAAACTAAAAAATTAAGTAACGTACGTTCTTCTGGAGCTGATGATAAAGCTAAAATTGTTCCGGCAATTAAATTTTCATTAGAAGAAGCTTTAGAATACATTCAGAAAGATGAATACGTAGAGGTAACACCAAACTTCTTACGTCTTCGTAAAATCTATTTAACTGAAGTAGATCGTAAAAGAAATAAAAGTATATAAAGATGACATTTTTAGGAATCTCTTGGGTAGAGTGGCTAGGTTATTTAGCTAGTGCTGTCCTTTTAGTTTCCTTTTTAATGAAATCTGTTGTTAAATTACGAATAGTAAACTCCGTTGGATGTTTACTATTCGTGTTTTATGGCATAGCCTTAACGCCGTCTTCCTTACCCATTATCATTACTAATTCAGCGATAATGTGTATTAACTTCTACTACCTCTTCCTTAAAAAAAATTAGCACAATTACCTTTAAACGGTTTAATGTGTGCGCTTCTCTAAGAAATCATGTCAGTTTAAATGATTTTGTATATTTGGTTACACATGCTTTGATGAAAGTAGATTTGTCATCAATAAACAACCAAACCATATATTAATTGAGGGAATTAATAGACTATATAAATAGCAAGGTTTTAGAAAAAATTGCTTCATTACAAATATTTGCCGTACTCACTAGAATCGTAGCAGGTTTATTAACTTCTAAAGCTATTGCGGTATTTATAGGAGCCGAAGGTTTAGCTTTAATTGGAAATTTAAGAAACTTTGTAACGGCCTCTCAAACGACTGCTTCTGCAGGGCTCTATAAAGGCATTGTGAAATATATTGGGCAGTTCAAAGACACGACCTCCGAACTCAGCCGAGTAATCTCCACCACTTTTTACACCGGCTTTATAACCACTGTGCTGGTTTGTTTGTTTTGCTACCTGAATGCCAACTGGATTAATGATCTTATTTTTCCAAATTATAATGACTATGCTTATGTGATTCGGATTTTTGCTGTGGCACTTCCTTTTTACATCTTAAACATGTTTTCATTTTCGATAATAAACGGGTTTTCTAAGTATAAAATCTTAATTGTTATCAATATTATTGGTCAGCTTTTAAGCGTTTCAGTAACGCTCATTCTTATTTATCAAAACAAGATTGACGGGGCATTAATTGCTGCTGTAATTTCAGAGTCACTCATATTTTTAATCACCTTAGTCGGAATTATAAACCGCCGCAGTTTAGTTCCTCTTATTAAAGCAAGCATGTTTAGTTTTGATATGTTGAAAAAAATGAGAGTGTATGCCCTTATGGCTTTATTTACATCGGTTTTGTTGCCTTTTGTTGCTATTGCTATACGCACACATATTATTGAAAACATTGGTTATAAAGATGCTGGTTTTTGGGAAGCCATGACTCGTATTTCTAAGTATTACTTGATGTTTGTGAGCTCATTAATAGGCTTGTATCTCTTGCCTAGGTTTTCAGAAATAAAGGATAATAAAGAGTTTAGAAGCGTTGTTTTTGGATTTTATAAAACAATTGTTCCTTTTTTAAGTATTGGGTTGATTCTTGTTTATTTTCTTCGGAAATATATTGTGCTCATCGTTTTAACTCCCGAGTTTCAGCCTGTAGAAAACTTATTCTTATGGCAATTGCTAGGTGATTTTGTAAAAGTCTTGGCCTTGGTTATCGCCTATCAGTTTTTAGCTAAAAAAATGTTCTGGCATTATGTGCTTACTGAAGCATTTTTAATCATTACACTTTATAGTACGAGTATATACTTTATCAACTTATATGATAACATAGAAGGGGCAGTCATTGCACATTTTGTGAGTTATGTGATGTATTTTAGTATAATTTTGCTCATCTTTGGAGGCTCCCTTTTTGGTCTTGATGGAGGGAAAGCCGAAGAAACAAAACTAAAGTCTTAAATTTTAATGTTTAAAGGATTACTTAGTAAGCTTAAATCTAATGAACTTATTCAAGTCGCATCTGTAAATTCTTTAAGTGTTTTTGTACGTTTAGTTACAGGTTTCATCAGTTCGAAGTTTACTGCAATCTTTATCGGGCCTTCCGGTATGGCTATTACGGGGAATTTAGTTAACTTTTCTCAGTCGCTTGAAAACTTATCGTCTCTTGGTTTTAAGAACGGCATGATTAAATTCGTAGCTGAATACAAGCAGGATGAGAGTCGTTTCAAGACCATCGTTTCTTCCGGTTTTATTGTCGCACTTTCAATTGGTTTTTTACTGGGAATTGCTTTGTTTGTTTTTGCGAAACCTCTAAGTGCGTTCGTTTTTAATTCAGACCAATATATCTACCTCTTTAAAATTTCGGCATTTATTATGCCCTTCCTAACGGTACAAGTGTTTTTCGTAGCACTACTTAATGGCTTAAAAAAGGTGAAGGATTTGGTGCTTATTAATATTGTATCTTATATCTCTTCAGCGGGAATGATTGTTTATTTGATGAGCATCAATCAGCTAAAGGGCGCTTTATTAGCTATAGTGCTGACGCCTTTAGTGTTGTTTTTATCCTTGTTTTTAAGGTTCAATTTGTTTTTGAAACTTTGTCAAAGTATTTCGATTTCATCAGTTTCTAAAGCCTTTTTTTTAAAAATTTTATCTTTTTTTTCAATGACCCTGTTTTCAGGAATCATGATGCCCTTTATTTTTGTAGTAATAAGAAACTATGTGATTAACCATGTGGGAGTTGACGAAGCTGGATACTGGGAGGGCATGCGTAAGATCTCAAATTACTTTATGCTCTTTGTGTATACCTTGTTTCAAATGTATTTGCTGCCATCACTTTCAGAAAAAAATGCACTGCTCAAAAATGTTGTTTCGCACTTTTATAAAATGGTTTTGCCTATAGTACTTATTTGTTTTTTAGTGATTTATCTTTTAAAAGTGTTTATTATAAAGCTAGTACTTACTGATGCCTTCTTGCCAATGCAAGAGCTCTTTTTATGGCAATTAATTGGTGATTTTTTCAGAATTATGTTTCTTACCATTTCTTATCAATTTTTAGCAAAAAGAATGGTGGGTTTATATATGGTTTGTGAAGCTATTTATATGCTTTTAATTTATTTTTTAAGCATTTATTTTATAGATAACTTTGGTCTTGTAGGTGTCGTGAAAGCCCATGCATTATCCTGTTTTATCTACCTGTTTGTATTATTATTTGTGTTTAGGAAAACACTTTTTACACCCCAAGTTTCTACGATTCATGAAGCAGATGAAAAAGAATAATATTAAATTATATGGCACTTACTTTTTGCCTATACTCGTAGCTTTTGTTTTTGAGTTGTTGTTTAGTAGTATCTATATAGAACGTGTTTATAATGTTTTAGAAAATATTTTATTCGGATTTATTCTGTTGTTACCGGTTCAACTGCTCAACGGGCATAAGTTTCAAAAGGCCTGTTTAAAACTCATGTATTTAATACTTGTTTTTACGGTATTTTTTGAAACAGGGTATTACTTGATTTTTAATGCCAAGTTCAATGCGTCTTCTGTGTTTATCTTTTCACAAACTAATTATACCGAAGCCAAAGAGTTTTTATCTTTTTATTTAGATTATAGGGTCTACTTGTTATTATTTGTGCTTGTTGTGATTTCGCTCGTGTTTCTCAAAACACTAAAAAAGACCGCCACCATTAGTTTTTTAAATGCTGGTAAATCAAAAATACTCATAGCTTTTGCTGTATTGTTGAGTTCTCTTGTACTTGTGAGTTACACCCGGAGAGAAAACCTGCCGTTTATTGTTGGGAAATCTTTTTATGATTTGAATAAGGATTCCTATTATAGTGATTTAGATGCTTATAAAACGAAATTCGGACCTTTTGAAACGATACCATCTCAGGTAGCTAATGATTCTAAAGAAACTATTGTGGTTGTTATTGGTGAATCAACAAGCAGACGTCACCTTGGTCTCTACGGATATGAACGAAATACAACCCCCTTACTGAATATTTTAAAACCTGAGCTAGTGGTGTATGACAATGTTATTAGTCCGCATGCACTTACCGTTGAAACTCTTAAAAAGGCGCTGACTTTAAATGTAGATGATGCAAATGGAACCATTGTGCAGTTGTTAAATAGGGCAGACTATAAAACCTTTTGGTTGTCTAATCAAAATCCAATTGGCTTGCATGAAAGTTTTGTGTCTAAAGTGGCTAATGCTAGTGATAAAACGGTGTTTTTAACGGCAGCGCGGTTTATGAATAATAAAGTTTACGATGAAAATCTGAATGTCCATCTGGAAAAAGCTTTAGCAGATAAAGCCAAAAAGAAGGTCGTATTTATTCATCTGCAAGGCACGCATTTCGATTATAAATATCGATACCCTGAAAGTTTTGAGGTGTTCCGTGGTGCTACTGGTACTAAGTTTCAAAGTGACAAGGCCAATCAGGTGATTAATACTTATGATAATGCTGTTTTATACAATGATTTTGTAGTGAGTTCATTTGTTGAAACGCTTAAAAAGAATGAGAAGCATAGTGCCTTACTTTATTTTTCAGACCACGGAGAAGAAGTGTATGACAGCATGGAGTTTGTTGGGCATACCGATGATGTAGGTTCGTTGCCCATGTTTCAAATCCCTTTCATTTTATGGCAGTCTAAGGACTTTAAATCTACTCATGAATCGCGGTTTGAATTTAATCCTAAAAGACCATACATAACAGAAGGATTATTTCATAGTATAGCTGATTTATGTGATGTAGAATCTACATTTGTAAATCCTAAAAAAAGTATTTTTAATTCTAACTTTGTTAAGCAAAAACGCATCATCTTAAATAATAAAGATTATGATTCGTTATTATTAAAAGAACAGAAAACCCAATTTAATTGAAGATGAAGATTTGTATTGTGACGCCATCATTAGGTTTGGGTGGGGCCGAGCGCTCTGCAGCAATACAGTCTGTCATGTTCTCTAATTTGGGCTATGAGGTGCATGTTGTCACCATTACTGATATTATTAATTACGACTATGCTGGTGCGCTTTTTAATCTTGGAGCTTTTAAGGATAAACGGAATTCTGTTTTAAATAAAGTGAAACGGAGTATCATGCTTCGGAAGTATTTAAATACACATCAATTTGATTTTATAGTGGATAACAGAATGCGAACCAATGGCTTGTTTAATGAGGTGTCGGTTTGCAAATATGTTTATAGAGGTTTTAAAGTTGTCTATGTGATTCATAGTTCGGCTTACATCAATGATTTCAAAAATAGTCCTGTCATCAATGAGTGGTTACTTCAGGACGCCTATCAGGTTGTTGCGGTTAATCCTCGCTTATGTGAGTCCATCAAATCCCTGTATAAAAAACGAGGTATTATTTGTGTTGAAAATGCTGTTGATTTGGAAGCCGTGCATAGGGCTACACAAAGTGAGTTTGACATAGACTACCCTTATATCTTGTATTGTGGCAGGTTAGACGAGCACTGTAAAAATATAAGCTTATTGATAAAAGGTTATGCAAAATCTCAAGTGTACAATTCAGGGGTTAAGTTGATAATCTTAGGTGATGGTTTAGAAAAGCCGTTGTACGAACAAATGGTGACCGATTTAAATATAACTGAACATGTGGTGTTTAAACCTTTTACCAATAATCCTTTTGTATATATGAAACAGGCTATCTGTACAGTGTTAACAAGTTTGTACGAAGGTTTTGCTCTGGTTTTGATTGAGTCGTTAGCCACAGGAACACCAGTAATAGCTACTAATTGTGAAACTGGGCCTTCAGAAATTATTAATCATAATGAGAATGGTTTGTTGTTGGATTCTTATGACGATACGGTTTTAGCTGATGCCATAAAAAAGATGGTGAATGACCAAGAGTGGTACCAGCAAGTTAAAGCAAATGCCTTAGATAGTGTGGCTAAGTTTAGCAAAGATGCGATATCGAAAAAATGGCAAATGGTTTTTGAGAAAGTCTAGATCGTATAGCCTTTAGTTAAAAGCACTCAATCTGATGTTTAATAGGTTTAATGTATGTTTCAATCGTGAAAATAGAACTAAAGTCAGCCGATTGCTATTGAGTAAAAATATTTGCTTGTTGTTTAAATTGCTCATGTCAATTTTATCCCTGTAAGCCTCAAATTGTTCAAAGTTTTTTGCCAATTTGTATTGTATGGCAAAGGCAAACCGGTTGTAATCCAGGTATTTTTTTAAGGACTTGTTGGTTTTTGCATAAGCATCATACTGGTCTAAATTTATAAAACGTCTCAGGTTCGTATTGGAGTGCGAGATTCTGTTTGTGGCATCTAGATGATGAATCGCAGTTGGTGTATTGTGAAACGCTACCGGATATTTTAGCGCGGCACGCATCCATAAATCAATGTCTTCACCAGCTCCCATGGTGATTTTAGTGTCAAAACCATTAAGGTTATTAAAAACAGCTTTAGGCATGGCTACCGCCGAAGTCCAAGCGACACAGTTAACAATACTGGCATCAAAATAATCTTTCACGATGCCTTTCCAGTTAGGGGCTGTGGGTAGGTTGTTATATTTCGAAGGGTTTAGGGATTTACCTTCTTTTTTATAATAGGCTTTGCAATAGAGTCCGCAATCAGGATATTCTAAAAACAAAGCTTTTAAATCTTCCAAATGTGTGGGGTACCAAGAATCATCGGCATCTAAAAAAACAATACGCTCGGCACGCGCTTTTTCTACACCAAAATTTCTCGCAAAAGCGACACCTTGATTTTGTTTAGTGTGAAGTGTAATGCGTTCATCAGAAATGGCTTGCACTTGACTTTCGCTGCCATCTGTAGACCCATCATTTACAACAATAATTTCAAAATCTTCAAAGGTTTGATCTAAAGCGCTTTCAATGGTGCTTTTAATATGATGCGCTTTGTTATAAAGCGGAATAATTATAGAAAAAAAAGGCGCATCACTCATATTAACCATTTAAGTCTTTGTAGCAGATAAATGTTAGTTTATAAAGCTGCAACAGCATCATGTTTGGTCTATCGCTAAGCATATTTTTTTCCATGGAAGTACCAAATAATTTAAAGCATAAACTGAGTAGGTAATTCAGTTTAAATTTTTTTAAAGATACAAAAGTAGATAATAATTTATTCTCGTGGTTGTCCATTTTGTGTTGCTTTTGCAACCAAATTAGGGCCAAAACACTAGCTTTTATTTTATTAAAATAAATGGTGTTACTTTCTAATCCCAAGTGAAAAACTTCGTTGTTTATATGGTAAACCTTTGCGTTTTCTTCTTTTAATAACGAAGCAATATAATTATCGGTGCCATAAGTTTTGATGTCTATTTGCTTATAAACCTGATTAAAAATGGACTTTTTAATCATAAAATTGGCCGAAATAATCACTTGATACGGATTTAAATTCCGCTTTTTTGCATCAACTTGTTCAAAGTTTTTGCCGTAAGTCCATCGTAAAACCGAGTCACCCTCTGGCTTTTGGTCTTCATATGCAAAACCACCAAATACCGCATCGTAGTTATTGGGGATTTCGTCCAGGTAATTTTTTATAAACGCGCTTGATTTAGGAATGACATCAGCATCTAAAAACAGGAGCCAGTCAAAGGTTGCGTTATCCGATAATTGTTGTCGGGCAGCAGTACGGCCAACATTGGAGTTGGCGTAAATGTACTTACTGTGCTTAAGACTTTCAAGAGTTGTTTTGTTTTCTGTAGTAAATCTTTCAGAATGATCATCAAAACAAATGATTTCAAAATCAATATCGAGGCTGATTGCTTCTTTGTGAAGGGTTGTTGCAAGCTTTGAGATATTGTAGTTATAAACTGGAATTAAAATTGAAATCATAATTTAGAAGCGACTAAAACCGTTTCAGGTGATTTGAATCCGTTATAAAAATCGGCTTCCGGATTATTAAATGATTTTATAGCGACTTTAAAACCAGCAGCTTTCAATCGTTTTTTTAACCCTTCCGCAGAATAAATTCTTACGTGGTCATGCTGACCGAAGTATTTTTCTCTGTCTTGAGGTGAGGTGATATTATCATCCTCATAAATATCACCATCTTTAAAAGGTGTTTGAATAAAAACAGTTCCTGTCTTTTTTAAAACACGATAGAGTTCGCTCATAGCC
This sequence comes from Pseudotamlana haliotis, assembly GCF_008806375.1. Taxonomy (GTDB): domain Bacteria; phylum Bacteroidota; class Bacteroidia; order Flavobacteriales; family Flavobacteriaceae; genus Pseudotamlana; species Pseudotamlana haliotis. The sequence continues at coordinate 30,465 of NZ_WAAT01000039.1, forward strand.
TTGGAGTCATAAACAATATGTTCTAAGATATGATAACAAATGATGGTGTCAAATTTTTCAGATTCCTGATTAATATTTGTAATATCAAATTTATAATCGGCAATAAATTCATTTTCAAAATCTGAGCTATAATAGTCTAGGGTATCTGTGTTTTTTAAATTACGAAACAAGCTTCTTGAAGGTGAAAAATGCAGCATTTTACCCGTTAAATGCTCTTGTAAAAGTATCCAAAGGCGTCTGTTTCTAGAAATGCTTCCGCAAAACGGACAAAGTAAATCGTTGTTTTCTAAAGTAATAAATTGCTTGATTTGATGACTACAAACAGGACATTCGTGTTTATTTCCTTTGTAAAAAGCAGCATAAAATTTACGAATAAAAAGTTCGTTTTTGTGTAAAAAACGTTTAGGTATTAGTGTTTTTATGTTCTTTTTAAGCGTGTTGTACATATGTTATCCGCGTCTTTGCACCACTTCAAAAATAGCACTATCCTCACATTTTAAGGTTTTACTAGGGTATTTTAGTAATAAAGCATAATCGTGAGTAGCCATTAAAATGGTGTTGCCGTTTTTGCTAATATCTTGAAGTACTTCCATGACCTCAATACTGGTTTGCGGGTCTAAATTACCTGTAGGCTCATCGGCAAGAATAAGTTCTGGGTTGTTAAGTAGTGCTCTAGCAATCGCTACACGCTGCTGTTCACCTCCCGAAAGTTCATAAGGATATTTAAAACCTTTAGTTTTCATGTCAACCTTAGTTAAAACCTCTTCTACACGAGCATTCATTTCTTTTTTGTCTTTCCATCCTGTGGCTTTTAAAACAAATATGAGGTTGTCGTTTATGGTTCTATCGGTAAGTAGCTTAAAATCTTGAAAAACCACGCCGAGTTTTCGTCTTAAAAACGGAATGTCTCTTTCTTTAAGTGTTTTTAAATCAAACTCTACAATATGACCTTCACCCTTTGTAAGGGGTAAATCACCGTAAAGTGTTTTCATAAAACTACTTTTTCCTGTTCCTGTTTTACCAATAAGGTAAACAAAATCACCTTTATTAACTTCTACATTAACATCAGAAAGAATCAGGTTTTCACCTTGATATATCGAAGCGTTTTTTAATTCTAAGATAGGGTTAGACATGAAATAAGGAAATAATTTTTAGTGTTGTAAATGTATTACTTATAAGTGAAACCTTAAAACGTTTAAAACTTTTGTTTATTTCGATCAAGAAATATCATTTAATAACTTGGTTTATAATTATACGTAGATTTTTGCGTTATGTTTCTTGTATTAAATATCTTTGAGTTTCAATTAAAACCAAACTATTAATGACTAAAAAAAATATACTGTCACTTTTAGTGGCGCTAACTTTTAGTTTACAAATCATAGCCCAGGAGTCTGCCATTTACACAAATCCGCTGGCTGATTATCAAAAAGCACTTGCTTTATATGATAATCAGGTATACGGGGCGGCACAAAACTTATTTCAAGAAGTCAAGAAAACCACCAATGAACATAGTGTTGCAGGCGATTGCGCGTATTATGCGGCAAATTGTGCCATTCGACTCAATCAGCAAAATGCCGAGCAAATGGTTGAAGACTTTGTAGAAGACTATCCAACGAGTACTAAACGAAACACCGCTTATCTTGATGTGGCTAATTATTACTACGATCAAGCCAAGTATGCCTATGCCAGAAAATGGTACAATAAGGTCGATGTTGGGGCTTTGAGTTATGCAGAACAAGAAAAGTATAACTTTAATAGGGGCTATACAGCCTTTTTAACCAAACAATATCCTGATGCTAAAAAATATTTAAGCAAAGTAGAAAGCTCTCAGGAATATGGCTCACAAGCGAAGTATTATATAGGTTATATGGCCTACCAAGGCGATGATTATGATGAAGCTACAGCATATTTTGACCAAGTGAGTAATCAAGAACGTTACCAAGAAAAGATGTCTTATTACCAGGCAGACTTAAATTTTAAGCTTGGTAATTTTGAGAAAGCCATCGATTTGGCTAAAGGAAACTTAGATTCTAGTACATCAGAAGAAGTTTCTGAACTTTCAAAAATCATAGGTGAAAGTTATTTTAATCTTAAAAAATATCCTGAAGCCATTCCGTATTTAAAAGCCTATGAAGGCAAAAAGGGGAAGTGGAATAACACCGATTACTATCAGTTAGGCTATGCTTATTACATGCAGAAGGATTACCAAAATGCGGTTTCTGAGTTTAATAAAATTGTAGAAGGTAATAACTCAGTGACACAAAACGCTTATTACCATTTGGGTGAAAGTTATATTAATTTAGACAAGAAACAAGAGGCTTTAAACGCATTTAGAACGGCCTCGTACATGAATTTTGATGCAAAGATTCAGGAAGATGCTTGGTTAAACTACGCTAAAGTTAGTTATGAAATTGGAAATCCATACGAATCGGCACCACAGGTTTTAACTGGCTACTTAGATAAATATCCCGATTCGGCACATACCGAAGAAATTCAATCACTTTTAATTGACTCCTATATTACCTCTAAAAATTATAAAGAAGCACTAAAATTACTAAAAAGTAATAATAGTTATGAAAGTAAAGTCGCTTACCAAAAAGTGACTTTTTATAGAGGATTAGAATTATATGACGAAGGACAATACGCTGCTGCAAAAGAAATGTTTACGAATTCTTTAAGCGAGCCAAGAGATCCAAAATACACGTCTCGAGCCACCTTTTGGCACGCCGAATCTGATTATAATTTAACCAATTACTCTGAAGCGCTTATCAGCTTCAAACAATTTGAGCAACAAGCGGAGTCGGCTGAAGCCCCTGAGATTAAGAACCTCGATTATAATATGGCTTATACTTATTTTAAGCTGAAAAAATATGAGCAGTCTGCCGAGTATTTCAATCGTTTTGTTTCAGGGGGAACCGGTGATAAGGCAAGGCTGAATGATGCTTATCTGCGTTTGGGTGATGCTTATTTTGTGTCAAGTAATTACGATGAGGCCATTTCAGCATACGATAAAGCTATTAATATTAACGAAATCAATTCCGATTATCCAGCATTTCAGCGTGCTATGAGTATGGGTTACGCGGGGAGTGCTTCAAAAAAAATAAATGCTTTAGAGCAGTTTATCAGTGATTATCCGAAGTCTAAATTGCGTGACGATGCCATGTATGAATTAGGAAATTCTTATGTCAAAGAAAATAATATCGATAAAGCCATGACGGCGTACAATGCCCTAAGCGCAGAGTATCGCATGAGCTCATTTGTGCCAAAAGCCTTATTGCGTCAAGGTTTAGTGTATTATAACGCTAGTGATAATGCTAAAGCATTAACTAAATTTAAAACAGTAGCCAGCGATTACCCTGGAAGTCCAGAGGCAGTTCAAGCCGTTTCTACGGCGCGTTTAATTTATATCGATATGGGTGAAGTTGACCAATATGCGACTTGGGTGAAAACACTCGATTATGTTGAAGTGACAGATGTAGATTTAGATAACGCGACTTACGAAGCTGCAGAAAAACAGTATTTAGATAATAATACAGAGAAGGCTATAAAGCAATTTAACGAGTACCTTAGTCAGTTTCCAAGAGGTTTAAATGCGCTCAATGCTCATTTTTATGTGGCACAATTATACACCAAACAAGGGCTGCCTGATAACGCATCATCACACTATAAATATGTTGTTGATGCGCCGCAAAGCCAGTTTTCTGAAGAAGCTTTAATGAAATTAGCGCAATACCATCTCGATAAGAAAAGTTGGAATGGAGCAACGCCACTGTTGTCACGACTAGAAAACGAAGCTAGCTTTCAGCATAATGTCATTTTCGCACAGTCAAATTTAATGAAGGCCAACTATCAAATGGCGAATTATCAGCAAGCAGTCGCTTACGCGGAAAAAGTACTAGCGAATCCAAATATTGATGCTAAAATTCAAGGAGATGCGCATATTATTATCGCGCGTTCAGCCATGAAAACTGGTGATGAAGCCAAAGCGAAAGCAGCTTATCAACGTGTTGAAAAGGTGGCCACAGGAGAAACTGCGGCTGAAGCTTTGTATTACAGTGCTTACTTTAAAAATGCAACAGGTGATTTTGAAGGCTCTAATGTTGAGGTTCAAAAATTAGCCAAAGACTTTTCAGTGTATAAATATTATAGTGCGAAAGGCTTGGTGTTAATGGCAAAGAACTTCTATGCCCTTGAAGATGCCTTCCAAGCGACTTATATTTTAGAAAGTGTCATTCAAAATTTTTCAGAGTTTGATGATGTCGTTATACAGGCTTCAGAAGATTTAGCACTAATTAAGGAAGAAGAGTCTAAAACCAATGCCTCAGTTCATTCAGAAGATTAAGCCCATGATTCATAAAAGTAAATCTATACCAATGCGAAAGCACATTCAAAATATATTTTTAGTTCTAGTCTTATTAAACATCACGATTGGTTTTTCTCAGCGAAAAGAAAACGACACCTTAGAAACAGGTGTTATTGATGTGGTAAAACCTTATGTTCCTACAGTTTCTGATGCTTTTAAAGTTAAGGAGTCTCCTGCTCTAGATGATGAAACGACCGATACTAAAAAGGAGATTCAATATAATATCTTCTCGTTTCCTGTAGCCTCTACATTTACACCTTCAAAGGGTAATGCAGAATTACTTCAAAGAAAAAAACGTGAAAAACTATACGATAATTATGCCTCTTTAGGTGGCGGAAGTTTTCGAACGGTTTTGGCTGAAGCTTACGTGAGTAAAATGTTAAGTAGAAGCGAAAGTGTAGGCGGGTATTTGAGTCATCACTCCTCTAAAGGAGGTATTGAAGACGCTTTGGTGCCTAATAGTTTTTCAAACTCTAAGATTAACCTAAACTACAATTCTCAATTACGTGATTTGGCTTGGGGTATTGAAGGTGGTTTTCAGCACCAGTATTACAATTGGTATGGTATTCCAGAGCCCATTGCCAGTGATGATATTTTAGTTTATTACTTGGATGTAGGGCATTCGTTTTATGATGGGTTTATTGGCGGTGATGTGACTTTTGAAGATTCGTACCTCAAATCAGGAAACGTGTTGATGCGTCGTTTTTTCGATAATAATGGTTCTACCGAAAACAGAATTGTTTTAGATGGTCAGTTTGATATTCCCATTAGTTACTCTGAAGTGTCTACCACTTTTAAATTTGATTATTTAAGTGGTGATTTTGATAGGTCTTATAATGTTGATGAACTTTATGAGTACAGTAATTTTCAAGCGACTATCGCGCCGACGTTTGAGTTAAATGAAGGGGACTTTTCTTTTAATTTAGGGGCTGCAGTAACTTATTTTAATGACACAGTAGCTGGTGAAGGTAAGTTTTACTTCTACCCAAATGTATTGGCCTCGTATCAATTTGTTGATGGTTTACTAATGGCTTACGGTGGTGTAACCGGAGAATTGCAGCAAAATAGTTATCGTGATTTTGCTAACGAAAACCCGTTTGTTTCACCTACATTAACCATAGCACCAACCAATCAGGCTTTTAATGCTTTTGTGGGGGTAAAAGGAAAGTTGGCTAGTAATGTAAGCTACGATGTGAGCGGACGCTATATTTCTGATAAGAATAAAGCGCTTTTTAAGGCAAACACCATTAAAGATATTTCGGGAAGTCGTGATTATGAATACGGAAACTCATTTGGAGTGGTTTATGATGATGTGACGGCATTTGGGATTTCCGGTGCTTTGAATGTAGACTTAGTTCGTAACCTAGAACTGGGGCTGAAAGCAGAATATTTTATCTATAACACCGATGCTGAAGCTGAAGCCTGGAATTTGCCTTCACTTAACGGGTCTTTGTTTGGTAATTATCAAATTGATGAACACTGGTTTGCTGGAGCGAATATCTATTTTATGGGACAGCGCAAGGATGAGAAAAGTCTAGAGTCTACAGGAAGCGAAGAAACCGTTGATGTTGATGGGTATTTTGATATTAATATCCATGGTGGGTATCATATCAATGACCAATTATCACTTTTTATAAAAATGAATAACCTTACGAATAATAAATACCAAAGATGGCAGACTTATCAAGTGCAACCGTTCCAAATTCTTGGCGGTGCCACTTATAAATTTGGAATCTAAAGGGGGTATAAACGACAGTAAATATTAGAAGGCGCTTTTGTAAAGCGCCTTTTTTCATAGCTTGTTATAAGATGATAAGCTGTTTTTATACTTCAAGATTAAATTAAGAAGCTACGGTAAGCCGTGCCAAATAATCAAAATGTTCACCTTCTTGAATAAGTTCACAATTTAACCCCACAGTTTCACAAGCTAAATTCAAAGTGTCTAGGTCTAAATACAGCCATTTCATAGCCTCTTCTTTTTCTCCTTTATAAGATAGAAAGTAATCGAGTTCACCATAATAGCCTGCATTCATGTCCATCCAATAGCCGCCATCTTCATCTTCATACATGTATTTGATGTCTGATGAATCGATTAAAATTTGTCCGTTTGAATTTAATAAACCTTTTAAATGCTTTAAGTGAGTAGATATTTGAGAGGTTTCTTGAAAAATACCAGTACCATTCATTAAAAGCAATATGGTATCGAAAGTTTCCGTTTCGTCCAATAGGCTATGTAATGCGGTATGTTTCACGCCACGTTTTTTTGCAACATCAATAGCGCCTTCCGAGACATCGATGGCTTTTACATTAAAACCTTTTTTCTGTAGATATAAACTATGAGAACCAGCACCCGAACCCACATCTAAAACTAGTCCTTTGGTTAGCTTTAAGGCCTTCTGCTCTAACTTGGGCATGTCTTTAAACTCGCGAAACAAGTAGGGCAGTGGCAAGCTGTCTTCATCAGAAATATTGGTTGATGTGATGAGGTCTTCAGTGTAATTACCGTTTTGGTAATCTTGTAAAGCCATCCCGAAAAGGTCTTTCATAACTCTTATTTTTATTACGCAAAGATACGTAGAGTCGCAAAGGTGGAGCGTTAAGAATGAAAAATTAAAAATTAAAAGTGAAAAATTTATATCATCAATAATCAATTCTAATATTAGAAGTTAGATATTTCTCGACTCCGCTCGAAGACCGTAAAGAAGCTATAAATATACCGGTGTTCGAGCAGAGTCGAGAACATTATTTATAGAGGTTCACAGCAATAATCAATAATAATTCCAAAAGTCCTATTTTTGTACCATGCAAGACCTAATAAAAAACCTTCCAAAGCAGGCCGCAGAAAAGCATAACGAGAGCAAAAAGTTTTTCGCGAAGCTTAGAAAGAAACCACCCAAAAACTTAGACTACATCATGCAGGAATTACATGAAGAAGAGTTTGAGCGCACCGATTGCTTGGAATGTGCCAATTGCTGTAAAACCACAGGGCCATTGTTTACCGATAAAGATATTGAGCGTATTGCTAAATTCTTTAGGTTAAAACCGCAGCAGTTTATTAGTCAGTATCTACGTATTGATGAGGAAAATGATTATGTCTTGCAGTCTGTACCCTGTACATTTTTAGGTGCCGATAATTATTGTTCGATTTATGACGTTCGTCCAAAGGCCTGTCGCGAATTTCCACACACCGATAGAAAAAAGTTTCAACAGATTTCTAATCTAACCTTAAAAAATGTTGCCATTTGCCCTGCAGCCTTTAATATTGTTGAGGAAATGAAGAAACGGATTAAGTAGAATTCGAATTCTTTTTACGATACGTGTTAATTTTTGTAAAATTACACGTGTAATTTTGTAACTTTGTGTATATAAGCTAAGTATTATGAACACCAAGTTGACTTTGACGATAGAAAAAGAAATCATTGAAAGGGCGAAAAGCTACGCGAAGGACAAAAACCGTAGTCTTTCTGATATTATTGAGAGTTATTTGAAAATGCTTACTAAAGTAGACCACGACACGGTAAATATGAAGTTAAACCCTGCGGTGGAATCTTTAAAAGGTTCTTTTAAAATGCCTAAGAATTTGGATTATAAAAAGGAGCTTAAGAATCGATTAGAAAAAAAATATTCATAAATGGATAAAGTTTTAATTGATACCGATGTACTGCTTGATTTCTTTTATGACAGAAAACCGTTTGCAGAACATTCAGCAAGAGTATTGAATCTTTGTGCTGAAAAAGACATAGAAGGGTTTACTACTCCAGTAATCATTTCAAATATTTATTATCTACTTAGGAAAACCGCGAGTCATTCAATTATAGTTGAAAAACTTAAACAGCTTCTTAATTTTATTGATATTGTGAAAATGGATAAGAATGCAGTGGTGAATGCCCTGAATTCAGAGTTTAAAGATTTTGAAGATGCCTTACAGAATTTTTCAGCTATAGAATATGGTCAAATATCGATTATTCTAACAAGGAATCTAAAAGATTTTAAAAGGAGTGAACTCGCTGTTTTAACACCTGAAACCTATCTGAAAGGAAGGTCTAGTAATGTGTAATTCAAGGGTACAATAAATACTTACTACGAATGACTTCAAAACCTTCCAAACCATCTTTCCAAGAAGCTCGAATAGTTTCAGCATCTAAGCCGGCTTCAATCTGTTCTTGTAATTTTGAAGTTCCTGCCAGTTTTATAAAAAAGTTATTGAAAAAATCTTTTTTACTAACCGTATTTTGGTAAGCTTCAATAAGCCATTCGAGGTTAAGATAGTTAGGTGCTTCAACTCCAGATAAATCTTTTCCGAAGCATAATTTATTTTGATGTTTTGGGTATTTAGCACCTGCATTGGCTACCGGTGTATATTGGTATTTGAATAGTGTTTTGTTTAAAAACGGACTCCCAAAAACTTGAAATTGTTTCTCGGTGCCTCGACCAGCATTGACATTCGTGCCTTCAAAAAAGCATAAACTTGGGTAAAGTTTAATCGATTGGTCATTTGGTAAATTCGGACTCGGTTTTATGGCTAAGCTGTATGGCAAGTCACGCTTGTAGTTTTTGTTAGAAATCACAGTAAGTTCACATTGTAAGCCGTTTTTTAACCATTTTTCACCATTAATCATTTTAGCGTATTCGCCAATGGTCATACCATGAACCACAGGAATAGGGTGCATGCCCACAAAACTTTGATTGGCTTTTTCTAAAATAGGACCGTCTGTATAACTACCATTCGGGTTCGGTCGGTCTAAAATTAGCACAGGAATATTTTGTTCTGCGCAGGCTTCCATAACATAATGCAAAGATGAAATATAGGTGTAAAAACGTGCACCCACATCTTGTATGTCAAAAACAATCAAGTCAATGCCTTCAAGTTGTTCTGCGGAAGGCTTCTTGTTTTTTCCGTAAAGGGAAATAATAGGTAGCTTAGTTTTGGTGTCTATGCCGTCTTTGACCACTTCACCTGCGTCTGCCTGGCCTCTAAAGCCGTGCTCTGGAGCGAAAACACTTTTTATATCAACCTCTAAGGAAACTAAAGAATCAACTAGGTGGGTGTAAGTTTGGTTACTTTTGAAGATCACCGAGGTTTGATTAGCGACAATGCCAATACGCTTACCTTCTAATAAGGGTAAATAGTCTTCGGTTTGATTGGCACCAATAATGATGTCTTTAGAGTTTGCTTTTTTCTTGTTAGCATTAGCGCTTTCCTGAACCTGGATACCGTTAGAATTATCTCCATTTTTTGCTTTTACATCACCCGCACAAGAAATGTTTACCAAAACAAATAATAAAACTGTATTTTTGAAAATATTAAACCCCATAAGATAAATTGAATTACGAATTTTTTCTAGCTAAACGCATTATTGGTAGTAAAGCGTATAAAAGTAGTATATCGGCGCCAATAATAAAAATTGGTATCGCTGCAATTGCTATTGGAATTATAGTTATGATGATTGCTATTGCTACTGGAATTGGTTTACAGCAGAAAATTCGAGATAAGGTGGTGGCCTTTAATGGGCACGTGACCATTTCTAATTTCGATAGTAACAACTCCCACGAAAGTATTAAGCCCATTTCTAATAAGGTAGATTTTTATCCAGAATTTAATTTCGTTGAAGGGGTTAAGCACATTCAAGGGGTGGCGGCTAAATTTGGTGTGATACGTACCGAAGACGATTTTGAAGCCGCTTATTTAAAAGGTGTAGGAGCCGATTATGATTGGAGCTATTTTAATGACTTTTTAGTTGCTGGACGTCTTCCTGATTATACAGGCAAGCGAAACGAAGATATTTTAATTTCCTCTTATTTAGCAAACAGGCTGCATTTTGATGTAGGCGATACCATGCAAATGGTTTTTGCTAAGGAAGATACCGAAAAGATGCCCAATATTATCAATTATAAAATTGTAGGTATTTATAATTCAGGGTTTCAAGAACTCGATGCCCGCTATATTTTAGGAGATTTACGCCATTTACAGCGTATAAATCGGTGGGAAAAAGACCAAATTGGAAATTTTGAAGTGTTTTTAGAGGACTATAATAAGCTACAATCTAAAACGGTTGAAATTTACGAGAATACACCACCTACCTTAAATACCGAAAGTATTACAGAACGCTACGTGTCGGTTTTTGAATGGATTAAAATTTTCGATAAAAATATTTATGGCATCATTGGCATTATGATTCTTATTGCCGGTATTAATATGATTACGGCATTGCTGGTACTCATATTGGAGCGTACACAAATGATCGGACTTTTAAAAGCCTTGGGAAGTAATAACTGGAGCGTTCGTAAACTGTTTTTATATAACGCTTCTTATTTAATTCTTTTAGGATTAGTTTGGGGAAATGTTATTGGTCTCGGACTCCTATTTGCTCAAAAATATTTGAAATTACTACCTCTAGACCCGAGTGTGTATTATGTGACCGAAGCGCCTGTTTATATTAGTCTAGGCTATATTCTGGTGCTAAACATTGGCACGCTAGTGCTTTGTTTACTCATGCTTCTATTACCTTCTTATATTATTACTAAAATATCTCCGGTGAAAGCCATGCGTTTTCGATAAATTACGGTTGTTATTTTTCAATATCACTTACCTTTTCAATATCGCTAATATGATGCTCTAGTGCTTTTACAGAAATTTGAATCTCCATAATTAAAAGGCCTAAAGAAATTATTAATAAAACCAAGGCAAAACCAAAGACCCAAACCGCTACGGTGAACTGTTCAATATAGATTAAAAACATAGTAAGCACACAAAGCAATAAACTTGAAATACCAGCAATTTGCATAGAGCGTGTCAGGTAAAGGCGTTTTTTTATATTTTTTATTTGCTTGATGTAGCGCTCGTCAGGATTCTTAAGATATTTATCATGTAAATCTCTAACCACAGCCGCATAGGCTAAAAAACGGTTAGTGTAAGCCAGCATAATTAAGGAAATTGCTGAAAATAGAAGTGCTGGGGTAGATAAATCAAGTCCGTGCATAAATTATATTTTTTACAAATTTAGGAAGTTATACCAATTTAAGTGTATAATGCCGTATTCTTAATTTGAATTATTTTTTATTGAAATATGGGAGAAAAAGAAACAAATTACAGACGATATTATAGGGTTGAAATAGTATTAGTTCGTGACTAGCAGAATATGCTACTTTAATTGAGAAATATTTTGTAGGAATTTTATATCTTTATTTTATGAAGGAAGATTTTCTACATTACCTCTGGAAATATAAAAAGTTTGAGATAGGACATTTAAAAACTACTAGCGGTGAAGCTGTTTTAATCCAATCGGTGGGACAGCATAATTTTAATTCAGGCCCCGATTTTTTTAATGCCAAGCTAAAAATTGATGAACAGCTTTGGGCGGGTAATGTTGAGATTCATGTCAATGCTTCAGATTGGTATGTACACAACCACGAACAAGACCCTGCTTATGATAATGTGATTCTTCATGTGGTTTGGGAGCATGATACCGATATCTATAGAAGGGATGGTGCCGTGATTCCAACCTTAGAGCTGAAAGATTACATGAAACCCGATGTCTTCCATAATTATAAATCGCTGTTTACAAAAGGAAAAAAGTGGATTAACTGTGAAAAAGATTTTGCTTCAATTGACGATTTTATTCTAAATAATTGGTTAGAACGTCTGTTTTTTGAACGCTTAGAGCGGAAATCTAAGATGATAGAAAATCTTTTGGAAGCTTCAAAAAATGATTGGGAAGCGGTTTTGTTTAAAATGCTGGCTAAAAATTTCGGACTCAAAGTCAATGGTGAAGCTTTTTTTAGTTTAGCAGAGTCAATTGATTTTTCTATAGTGAGAAAAACACAAAGTAAGCAAACGGGTTTGGAAGCTTTGTTTTTTGGGCAAGCAGGACTTTTAGTAGATACCATTGAAGCGGCATATTATTTAAAACTGAAAAAGGACTATCAGTTTTTAAGGCAAAAATTTAAGCTAAACAATATACATGTGCTGCCTTTGCAATTCTTTAGGTTGCGTCCACCAAACTTTCCTACCATCCGCTTATCACAATTGGCGAGTTTGTATGCCGAACATCACAATTTGTTTTCAAAAATAATAGCTTCCGATGATCTTGATTATTTTTATGACCTGTTCCGTGTTGAAACTTCAGCCTTTTGGAAAACCCATTACACCTTTCAAAAAACGTCAAAGCCTTCCGCGAAAGCGTTAACAAAACCTTTCATCGATTTATTACTTATAAATACCATATTGCCCATCAAATTTTTATACGCCAAACAAAGGGGTAGAGATGTCTCCTCAGATCTTATTGATTTAGCTCATAAAATCTCGGCTGAAAATAATTCGGTAGTTAAAGGTTTTAATAATTTAAAAAAGGTGGCTAATTCAGCAATGGATTCACAAGCCATAATTCAGTTAAAAACCAATTATTGTGATGTCAACGCTTGCCTTAAATGTGCCGTGGGCAATCAACTTTTAAATAAATAGCTTTTAAAGCTTTACAGGAAGTCTTAAATTGCGGCATGGACAATATTTATAAACTTTTATTGTTTTTTCAAAAACGCGGTTACTATGTGTGCCAGCGTATTGCCGATAAATTTGGAATTCGAGCTAAAGTAGTACGTACATCTTTTATGTACCTTACTTTTGTAACGCTTGGTTTTGGTTTCGCCTTGTATTTATTTTTAGCTTTCTGGATAAGAATTAAAGATTTGGTGTACACAAAACGCTCATCTGTTTTTGATTTATAGCCTATGAATTTAGTTGGTCGGTTTTTTAGAATCAGGATATACAAAGCCTTAGTTTTACTGCTCATAATCATTTTGATTGGCGTCTTTGGGTTTCGATATATTTCAGATTACACCTGGATTGATGCCTTGTATATGACGGTCATAACCATGACTACTGTAGGGTTTAGTGAGGTGGTTCCGCTAGATGCAGAATCTAAAATCTTTACCATATTTTTAATATTCGCCAGCGTAGTGATTGTCGGGTACGCCCTCTCTATAATTACCGAGTATATTTTAAGTAAAAATGATGTTGAAGAACTTAAACAAAAAAGGATGCAAAAAATGATAGATAGTTTTAATGACCATGTCGTTATTTGTGGGTATGGCCGAAATGGAAAGCAAGCCGCTAAGAAACTCAAAGCTTATAAGAAACCCTTTGTTGTTATTGAAAAAAATAAAGAACTGGAAGACCGTTTGCAAATGGATGATGTACCTTATGTGATTGGTAATGCCAACGAGGATGATATTTTAAAGCAAGCCGGTGTTGATAGAGCCTCTAGTTTTATTTCTGCTTTGCCCAACGATGCTGATAATTTATTTGTGGTACTATCGGCTAGACAATTAAACAGCACTATTAACATAGTGAGCCGGGCATCACATGAATCTTCTTATGATAAGTTGAAATTTGCAGGAGCTGATAGTGTGATTTTACCAGATAAAATTGGCGGTGATCATATGGCGTCTTTGGTTGTGGTTCCTGGTTTAGTAGAGTTTATAGATAACTTATCTATTGTTGGGAGTTCAGATATTAATGTTGAAGAAGTTGCAGTAGAAGATCTCTATGATACTGGAAGTTTAAAAACCATAAAAGATTTAGATATCAGACAAAAAACCGGTTGCACGGTTATAGGTTTTAAAAACGAAAAGGGAGAATACCTTGTAAACCCTGAAGCCGATTTGGTTTTGGTGCCAAACTCAAAAGTTATCTTTTTAGGGCGTCCAGAACAGATAGCAGTTTTAAATTCTATATTTGGTTTAGATTAGAGGTTTATTATTTTTAACAGCCTGAGTTTTAAAAAACCGATTTTTTTTAGCATCTTGCTAGCTTTTAGAACCAAATCAACAAAAAAAGTAATAATTACTAACTTATGAGGAAATATCTTCTTTCAATTCTTACCCTGTTAACTCCAATTTTAATTTTTTCTCAAGAATCAACCTCTCAACAAATAGACCGTATTTTTAAAGAATACACGGGTTGGTTTGTAGAGGCTATATTTTATGAAATTCCATTTTCTGAAACCTATCAAATTCCTTGGGTTTTAATCGTTTTGATGGGAGGGGCAATATTTTTCACCTTTTACTTTAAATTTATAAACTTTACAGGATTCGGTAAGGCTATAAAAGTGGTACAAGGAAAATATGAAGACATTGAAAAACATGGTGCCGATACTTTATATGGTGATTCTACACCTAATGAAGACGCTAATATTATTGAAACCCTTAGAGATGATAGTGCGCACGGTGAAGTTTCACATTTCCAAGCTTTAACAGCTGCCTTATCTGCAACAGTAGGTTTAGGAAATATTGCTGGAGTTGCTGTTGCGTTGTCTATAGGTGGTCCCGGAGCTACATTTTGGATGATTGTGGCAGGGTTGCTAGGTATGGCGTCTAAATTTGCAGAGTGTACTTTAGGAGTAAAATATAGAGATGTTGGTGAAGATGGGACTGTTTATGGTGGTCCAATGTACTACTTGACTAAAGGCTTTAAGGAAAAAGGTATGGGAGGTTTTGGCAAAGTGCTTGCTGTACTTTTTGCCATTTTTGTAATTGGTGGATCTTTTGGTGGAGGTAATATGTTTCAAGCCAACCAAGCAGCTGCACAGTTTACCAAACTATTTAACTTTGAAAATGAAAATGCCGGTATGTATTTCGGGATGGTTATGGCTGTTCTTGTTGCTGTAGTTATTATTGGAGGGATTAAAAGAATTGCATCGGTAACCGAAAAAGTTGTGCCTTTTATGGCAGGAATATATGTTTTGGCTTCTTTAATTATTTTAGGAGCTAACTGGACCTTAATCGATGATGCTTTTGCCTTAATTTATGAAGGTGCTTTTTCTGGTTTAGGAATTGCTGGTGGACTTGTAGGCGTGATGATTCAAGGGATTAGACGTGGAGCCTTTTCTAACGAAGCAGGCGTAGGTAGTGCTGCTATTGCACACTCTGCTGTGCGTACAAAATACGCGGCGAGTGAAGGTATTGTAGCGCTTTTAGAACCTTTTGTAGATACTGTTGTGATTTGTACCATGACCGCATTAGTCATTGTGATTACAAATTTTGATGGTGGTTTTATGGACTACGGTGTGCCTATTACCGAAGGGGTAGAGTTAACAGCTATAGCTTTTGATACGGTGATTCCACATTTCTCAGTAGTGCTAACTATTGCTGTAATTTTGTTTGCCTTTTCAACCATGATTTCATGGTCATACTATGGTATGCAAGGTTGGGTGTTTTTATTCGGGAAAGGAAAATTAAGTGATTTAATTTATAAAATATTATTCTTATTCTTCGTTGTGGTAGGAGCTTCTATCAGTTTAGGTGCTGTTATAGATTTCTCTGATGCGATGATTTTTGCTATGGTTGTACCTAATATTATAGGTGTGGTTATTTTGTCACCAGTCATTAGAAAAGAATTGCGTAGATATTTAAAAGCCATTAATGTTAAAGAAGAAGCTTTAGATGAAGGAGCAGAAGACCTTACCAAGCACTTATAGTTTTAACAGATTAAAATAAATAATATGAAATCCCATTTCACGTTTTCTAAAAACCAGCGGAATGGGATTTTTTTATTGCTTATACTCATTGTAGCCTGTCAATTGCTTTATTTTTTTGTCGATTTGCCTTCGGAAGAAATTCATATGCAAAGCAAAGCATTCAATACTTTAGAAAAGCAAATCGATTCTTTGCGTCTGGCCGAACTTCAGAATAAAAACACACCAAAACCTTTCAATCCTAATTATATTGATGACTTTAAAGGTGCTGTTTTAGGTATGGGGAATGAAGAAATTGATAGATTATTAGCCTTTAGAAGTAAAAATAAGTGGGTGAATTCTTCCGAAGAATTTCAAAAAGTGACTGGGGTGTCTGATTCGTTGCTTTCAGTGTTGTCTCCAAATTTCAAGTTTCCAGATTGGGTGCGTGAAAAGAAAAAGTCAAAACAGTTAGCTTATTCAAAGGTGAAGAGCACGAAATCCTTCCGAGATAAACAGGATTTGAATACCGCTACGGCAAAACAACTTCAGCAAATAAATGGTGTAGGGAAGGTGCTTTCAGGTCGTATTGTGAAATTTAGAAATACTTTTGTGGGCGGTTTCATTGCCGATGTACAGCTTGAAGAGGTTTATGGATTATCACCAGAAGTCATTCAACGTATTACGCGTGAGTTTACAGTAAAAAACGCTAATACTGTTCAGAAAATCGATTTAAATCGGGCCACAGTAAGTGATTTAGTGACCATACCTCATATTGATTACGATTTAGCGCATCATATTATTGAACAACGTCAATTAAGAAGTGGCTATAAAACCTTTAATGAATTATTGAAAGTAAAGGACTTCCCTGTAAATAAAATCAAGATAATTGAATTATATTTGCAGCTCGAAAAAAATATAGATGAATAATTTGTACTTCACAGAAGAGCATAACCTCTTCAGAAAGAGCCTTCAAGATTTTTTACAAAAAGAGGTTGTTCCGCATATTGATAAATGGGAGCAATCCGGAGAAATCGAAAGATTTATTTGGAAGAAATTTGGAGAAATGGGCTTTTTAGGGATTAAATACCCGGAGGCTTATGGTGGTATGGACTTAGATTTGTTTTATACTATTATTCTTCTTGAAGAACTTCAAAAAGTAAATTCTGGTGGTTTTGCTGCTGCTATTTGGGCTCATGCTTATTTAGCCATGACGCACTTGAATGCTGAAGGCAGTGAAGCGATTAAACAACAATATTTAGCGCCTAGTATTTCAGGTGATAAAATAGGTTGCCTTTGTATTACTGAGCCTTTCGGCGGAAGTGATGTGGCGGGCATGCGAACAACAGCCGTTAAAAATGGTAATAGTTACATTATTAATGGGTCTAAGACTTTTATTACCAACGGTGTTTTTAGTGACTACCTCATTGTAGCTGCTAAAACGAACCCTGAAGCTGGAGGTAAAGGCATTAGTATTTTTGTTGTAGATAGAGATACTCCAGGTATTTCAGCTAGCAAACTCGATAAGTTAGGCTGGAGAGCCTCTGATACTGCAGAGTTGGCTTTTGATAATGTAAAGATTCCAGCTGAAAACCTTATGGGTGAAGAAGGAAAAGGTTTTCCATATATTATGCAGCATTTTTCATTAGAGCGCTTAATCATGGGGGTTAATGCCCACGCTCGTGCAGAATTTGCTCTTGATTACAGCTTACAATATATGAGTGACCGTAAGGCTTTCGGTAAGTCTATTGATCAGTTTCAAGCTTTGAGGCATAAGGTTGCCGATTTAGCTACTGAAGTTGAATTCTGTAAAGCCTTTAATTATTCAGTGGCCTACCGTTTAGACCAAAGCGAATATGTGGTGAAAGAAGCGACTATGTCAAAACTAAAATCCACTAAAGTAGCCGATGATGTTATTTACCAATGTCTGCAATTTTTAGGAGGCTATGGTTATATGGAGGATTATCCTTTAGCAAGACTATTACGTGATAGCCGTTTAGGGCCTATTGGAGGAGGGACTTCAGAGATTTTAAGAGAGATTTTATCTAAAATTATTATTGACAAAAAGGCCTATAAACCAGCGACATAAAATATTTTTTATTTTTTGCTGCTGAATTTAGAAATATTTCTATATTTGCAGCCTGAAAATTCTAAAAGAGAGGAGGTTAAGACACTATGTTAGTAATTCCAATAAAAGAAGGAGAAAATATAGAGAGAGCGTTAAAGCGTTTTAAAAGAAAGTTCGATAGAACTGGAGCAAGACGTGCGCTACAAACGCGTAAGCAGTTTGATAAGCCCTCTGTTTTACGTAGAGCGCAGATTCAAAAAGCACAATACGTCCAAGGACTAAGAGATGCTGAGAACATCTAAATTATTTTGAGTTCTAAAAATAGATACAAATCCCGCTTCATGCGGGATTTTTTTGTTTGAGGTTGGAGGGGAAAAACATTTGGTGAGTTATATCAATTATGATTTAAAAGGCGTCCTAGATAATTTGGAATATATTGAAATATGAGTTTAATAGAAACAAATTATAGGGCTCATTTTAGGTTGTAATTGGTGTTAATAAACTTGTGCTTCATTAAATAATAAGTTAACTTTAATCCTTTGCTATAATTTTATAGAGAAACTTCAGATGGATTTCAAATCATTCACAGATTATTTATTACTTGAAAAAAACTACTCCGCATTAACGGTTAAGGCTTATTATAATGACTTAACCCGTTTTTCTGAATTTATAGCAGAAACTTTCGATAGTCCTTCAATTAATACCGTTAATTATTCGCAAATAAGGTCGTGGATTGTGCTTTTGGTAGAAGACGGCATATCGAATAGAAGCATCAATCGAAAAATCTCTGCTTTAAATACCTATTATAAGTTCTTACTGAAGGTTGGTGATATTGAGCAAAATCCCTTAGCCAAACACAAAGCTTTAAAAACAAGTAAAAAAGTACAGGTGCCTTTTTCAGAAGCCGAAGTCAAAACCGTTTTAGATGATTTAAATTTTGGTGATGATTTTGAAAGTATACGCAATAAACTCATCATTGAAATTTTCTACTCTACGGGTATTCGGCGTATCGAACTTGTGGAGCTTAAGTTAACCAGTGTCGATTTGCATAATAAAACGTTAAAAGTATTAGGGAAACGTAATAAGGAACGTATAGTGCCGTTGTTAGATTCAGTAGTACAAAGTCTAAAACGTTATTTAGAAGTAAGGCATGAGCTAGAAGACATCACCGATAAGCAATTTCTATTTTTGACAAAAAAAGGCGTTAAAATATATGAAACTCTTGTTTACCGGATAATAAATGATTATTTTAGTTCGGCATCTTCAAAAGTAAAGAAGAGTCCACATATATTAAGGCACTCTTTTGCTACACATTTGTTAAACCAAGGTGCCGATTTAAATGCTGTTAAAGAACTTCTAGGACATTCAAGTTTGGCTGCTACCCAAGTTTACACGCATAACAGTATAGCCGAACTTAAAAAAGTACATATAAATGCACATCCACGAAGTAAAAAATAATTTCACATATTGTCTAATCTAAAATAGTTAATACGTCAAAGGTTTTGAATAATATATTGATTTGAAGTAAAATTATCCAAAACTTATGGCGTTGTAGCTGTTTGTTAAATTAAAAGTAAACAGATGAAAGTAAACACGCAATCCGTAAATTTTAATGCAGATGAAAAATTATTAACGTTTATCCAAAAGCGTATGGATAAATTAGATTTGTATTATGACAAGGTTATCAAGTCAGACGTTTTTTTGAAAGTTGAAAATACTAGTGATAAAGAAAATAAAATATTCGAAGTTAAAGTAAGTGTTCCCGGTGATAGTCTTATTGTTAAAAAGCAATGTAAAAGCTTTGAAGAAGGCACAGATATGGCAGTTGCATCCTTAGAAAGACAACTAAAAAAGAAAAAAGAAAAGTTAAGAGCATATTTATGATAAAAATTATCAAAAAAATGTTTTGAATAATATAAAAAAACTATACATTTGCAGTCCGTTAGAAATAGCGGGCTTTTTTTATATGTAAAAAAAGCAGAAAAGCCGATGTAGCTCAGCTGGCTAGAGCAGCTGATTTGTAATCAGCAGGTCGTGGGTTCGAGTCCCTCCATCGGCTCAAATTTTCTGCAAAAGCAGAAATCTCAAAATAAGATTTGAGAACGTTCTTTAAAAGAAATGAAATAAGTTAATTGGGGAGATACTCAAGCGGCCAACGAGGGCAGACTGTAAATCTGCTGACTACGTCTTCGCAGGTTCGAATCCTGCTCTCCCCACAAACTTTTTTTAAGATTCTTTAAAATATTGAAACCTGATAAGTGTAAAGCTTATCGAAATGCGAGAGTAGCTCAGTTGGTAGAGCGTCAGCCTTCCAAGCTGAATGTCGCCGGTTCGAACCCGGTCTCTCGCTCTAAGTGAGAAACGGGAGAGAAGTTTATGCTGAGCGTAGACGAAGTAAACCCGGTCTCTCGCTCTAAATTCCTGCGAAGGCAGGAAGCTCTTTTTTTAGAATAACCTTTTTAAGGTTTTTTGAGAAAATAGGAAATAAAAACTTTACGCCGGTGTAGCTCAGGGGTAGAGCGTTTCCTTGGTAAGGAAGAGGTCACGAGTTCAAATCTCGTCATTGGCTCTATATTTAGATTAAAAAATTAGAATACACTAATATTATTATATAACTAAGATTAAATTTTTTTAAAAACATGGCAAAGGCAACTTTCGATCGTTCAAAACCACACTTAAATATTGGTACAATTGGACACGTAGATCACGGTAAAACAACTTTAACTGCTGCTATTACTAAAGTATTAGCTGATGCAGGTTTATCAGAATCAAGAGATTTCGATACTATCGATAACGCTCCAGAAGAAAAAGAAAGAGGTATTACAATTAATACTTCACACGTTGAGTATCAAACAGAAAATCGTCACTACGCGCACGTTGACTGTCCAGGTCACGCCGATTACGTAAAGAACATGGTTACTGGTGCTGCTCAAATGGATGGTGCAATCTTAGTGGTAGCTGCTACTGATGGTCCTATGCCACAAACTCGTGAGCACATCTTATTAGGTCGTCAAGTAGGTATTCCTCGTATCGTTGTTTTCTTAAACAAAGTTGATATGGTGGATGATGAAGAGCTTTTAGAGCTTGTTGATATGGAAGTTAGAGATTTATTATCTTTCTACGAGTACGATGGAGATAATGGTCCTGTAATTTCTGGTTCTGCTTTAGGTGCACTTAACGGTGAGCAAAAATGGGTAGATACTGTAATGGAATTAATGAATGCTTGTGATGAGTGGATTGAAGAGCCTGTACGTGATATGGATAAGCCTTTCTTAATGCCTATCGAAGATGTATTCTCTATTACTGGTCGTGGTACTGTTGCAACTGGTCGTATTGAAACTGGTGTTGCTCAAACAGGTGACCCTGTAGATATCGTTGGTATGGGAGCTGAGAAATTAACTTCTACTATTACTGGTATTGAAATGTTCCGTCAAATTTTAGATAGAGGTGAAGCTGGTGATAACGCTGGTATCTTATTAAGAGGTATTGAGAAATCTCAAATCTCAAGAGGTATGGTAATCGTTAAGCCTGGTTCTGTAACTCCTCACGCTAAATTTAAAGCTGAGGTTTATATCCTTAAGAAAGAAGAAGGTGGACGTCACACTCCATTCCACAACAACTACCGTCCACAGTTCTACGTACGTACAACTGACGTAACAGGAAACATCCAACTTCCTGATGGAGTTGAAATGGTTATGCCTGGAGATAACTTAACTATCACTGTTGAATTAATCAACACGATTGCAATGAACGTAGGTTTACGTTTCGCTATCCGTGAAGGTGGTAGAACAGTTGGTGCAGGTCAGGTAACTGAAATTTTAGACTAATTAATAATTAGTTGAATCAAAATAATAAGCTAAGGTATTCCTTTTTTGGAATACCTTGACTTATGTTTACGGGCGTAGCTCAGTTGGTAGAGCACTGGTCTCCAAAACCAGGTGTCGGGAGTTCGAGTCTCTCCGCCCGTGCAAAAAATGAGAAATGGTTTTTATAACTGTTTCTCATCATTTGGATAAACGTGATGGCATAAGTGGTACTCACGACAAGTAAATAATAGGATTGCCTGTTAAAAATTAAAATGGATACTTGTATCAATTAGATTAAAAAGAAACAACAATGGCTGGATTTGTAAATTATATAAAGGAATCATTCGGAGAACTAAAGAATAATGTGACTTGGCCAACTTGGGCTGAAGGACAGAGTTTAACTATTTTAGTTGCTGTATTTTCAATTATATTTTCACTTGCTATTTGGGGTGTTGATACTGTATTTAGCAAGGTGATTGCAACTTACTTTGATTTGATTCGTTAAGACTAAACAGAAAAAAGAATATTTTATGTCTGAAGTAAGTGATAAAAAATGGTACGTTGTTCGTGCAGTAAGTGGTCAAGAGAACAAAATTAAAAGTTATATCGAAAACGAAATT
Organism: Pseudotamlana haliotis; assembly: GCF_008806375.1. Taxonomy (GTDB): domain Bacteria; phylum Bacteroidota; class Bacteroidia; order Flavobacteriales; family Flavobacteriaceae; genus Pseudotamlana; species Pseudotamlana haliotis. The sequence continues at coordinate 52,772 of NZ_WAAT01000039.1, forward strand.
GCTCGTTTAGGTATGCAAGATTATGTTGATCAAGTATTAGTGCCTACAGAACGTGTTGTTCAAATTCGTAACGGAAAAAAAATTCATAAGGAAAAAGTGTTTTTTCCTGGATATATTATGGTTCAAGCCAATTTAACTGGTGAAGTACCGCACATTATTAGATCGGTTACCAATGTAATTGGATTTTTAGGTGAAACTAAAGGAGGTGATCCTGTGCCATTAAGACAATCTGAAGTAAACAGAATGTTAGGTAAAGTAGATGAGCTTTCTGTTGAGGAAACTGCTAATGTAGCGATTCCTTATACAAAAGGTGAAACCGTTAAAGTTATCGATGGTCCTTTCAATGGATTTGATGGAACGATTGAGAAAATTAACGAAGAGAAGCGTAAACTTGAAGTGATGGTTAAGATTTTCGGAAGAAAAACACCATTAGAGTTAAGTTATATGCAAGTTGAAAAAGTATAATAGTGTTACAATTAAGATAGGTGAGTCTTTCGCTTCCAAAAGAGAGATAACACCAAAATTAAATTATTAAAAATGGCAAAAGAATTAGGTAAAGTAGTTAAGTTACAAGTTCGGGGAGGTGCTGCGAATCCGTCGCCACCGGTTGGACCCGCTTTAGGAGCTGCAGGTGTTAACATCATGGAGTTCTGTAAGCAATTCAATGCTAGAACACAAGACAAGGCTGGTAAAGTATTACCAGTTGTGATTTCTGTTTACAAAGACAAATCATTTGACTTTGTAATTAAGACACCACCAGCGGCAGTTCAATTATTAGAAGCTGCCAAGTTGAAAAAGGGTTCTGGAGAGCCAAACCGAAAAAAAGTAGCTAAAGTATCTTGGGACCAAATCAAGACTATAGCAGAAGACAAAATGGTAGATTTAAATGCATTTACAATTGAGTCAGCTATGAAAATGATTGCAGGTACAGCAAGATCGATGGGAATCACTGTAACAGGAACATTTCCTTCTTAATCTATTAAAGACATTACAAAATGGCAAGATTAACAAAAAAGCAAAAAGAAGCTTTAGCGAAAATTGAAAAAGGAAGAGTATATTCATTAGAAGATGCATCAGCCTTAATTAAAGAAGTTACCAATACAAAATTTGATGCGTCAGTAGACTTAGCTGTACGTTTAGGAGTAGATCCTCGTAAAGCAAATCAAATGGTAAGAGGTGTGGTATCTCTTCCTCACGGTACTGGTAAAGACGTAAAAGTATTAGCATTAGTAACACCAGACAAAGAAGCAGAAGCTAAAGAAGCGGGTGCTGATTATGTAGGTTTAGATGAGTACCTTGATAAAATCAAGAGTGGTTGGACAGACGTTGATGTTATTATTACTATGCCTAGCGTTATGGGTAAATTAGGTCCTTTAGGACGTGTATTAGGTCCTCGTGGTTTAATGCCTAACCCAAAGACAGGAACAGTAACAATGGATGTTGCAAAAGCTGTATCAGAAGTAAAAGCTGGTAAAATTGACTTTAAAGTTGATAAAACTGGTATTGTACACGCTGCTATCGGTAAAGCATCTTTCAGTGCTGATAAAATTGCAGATAATGCAAATGAATTATTACAAACATTATTGAAATTAAAACCAACAACTGCAAAAGGTGTTTATGTAAAAAGCATTTTTATGTCTTCTACAATGAGCCCAAGTATCGCTGTTGATTCTAAAATTGGTTAATTAAGTTAAAACTTTTATTATGACAAGAGAAGAAAAATCATTGGTAATTGAGGAATTAACTGCAGAATTAGCTAATAACGCAAATATCTACTTAACTGATATTTCTGGATTAAACGCTGATACTACCTCAAATTTACGTCGTGCTGCTTTTAAAGCAAACGTACAAATGGCAGTTGTTAAAAATACATTACTTGCAAAAGCAATGGAGGCTTCAGATAGAGATTTTGGAGATTTACCTTCAGTACTTAAAGGAAATACATCTGTGATGTATTCTGAGACAGGTAACGTACCAGCTAAGTTGATTAAAAACTTCCGTAAAAAATCAGAGAAGCCTTTATTAAAAGGTGCTTTTATTGAGGAAGCTGTTTACATCGGTGACGAACAATTAGACATGTTAGTTGATATCAAGTCTAAGGAAGAGTTAATTGGAGAGATTGTTGGATTATTACAATCGCCTGCTAAAAACGTTGTATCGGCTCTTAAATCAGGAGGAAGTACAATAGCTGGACTTATAAAAACACTATCTGAAAAAGAAGGATAGTCTTAAATAGTACGCACTTTATTACAATTATATTATTACAAAATCATTAAAACGATAGAAAAATGGCAGATTTAAAAGATTTCGCAGAACAATTAGTTAACCTTACTGTAAAAGAAGTAAACGAGTTAGCAACTATATTAAAAGATGAGTATGGTATCGAGCCTGCTGCTGCTGCTGCAGTTGCTGTTGCTGGTCCTGCTGCAGGTGGAGAAGCTGAAGAAGCTCAAACTGAATTTGATGTAATCTTAAAAGCAGCTGGTGGATCTAAATTAGCAGTTGTAAAATTAGTTAAAGAATTAACTGGTTTAGGATTAAAAGAGGCTAAAGGTTTAGTTGATGACGCACCAAGCCCAATCAAAGAAGCAGTTTCTAAAGACGAAGCTGAAGCTCTTAAAGCTCAATTAGAAGAGGCTGGAGCAGAGGTAGAGCTTAAGTAAGCTTAACATCTCAAACATTTAACGGTTTAGGTCTGAAGGCGTTCTTCAAGACCTAAACCATTTTGCGTATATAACGTTTACATACGCTACTATTATTTTTTTTTAATCAAAATTCCGTCCATTGATGTTATCAACACAAGCTGAAAGATTAAATTTCTCTTCTATAATTAATAGAACGGAATATCCAGACTTCTTGGATATTCAGATTAAATCCTTCCAGGATTTTTTCCAGTTAGAAACTAAATCAGAGGAAAGAGGTGATGAAGGTCTTTATAATACCTTCATGGAAAACTTTCCAATTACAGATTCTCGTAATCAATTCGTTTTAGAATTTTTAGATTACTTTGTAGATCCACCAAGATATGCTATTGAAGAGTGTATTGAAAGAGGACTTACTTACAGCGTTCCGCTAAAGGCTAGGTTAAAGTTATATTGTACAGACCCTGAACATGAAGATTTCGAAACCATTGTTCAAGATGTGTACTTAGGAACTATTCCTTACATGACGCCTTCTGGAACTTTTTGTATTAATGGTGCAGAGCGTGTTGTAGTATCTCAATTACACCGTTCACCAGGGGTTTTCTTTGGCCAATCTTTTCACGCCAACGGAACCAAATTATATTCAGCCAGAGTTATACCATTCAAAGGATCTTGGATTGAATTCGCTACAGATATCAACCAAGTGATGTATGCGTACATCGATAGAAAGAAAAAATTACCTGTTACTACGCTTTTCCGTGCCATTGGTTTTGAGCGTGATAAAGACATTTTAGAGATTTTTGACTTAGCCGAAGAAGCTAAAGTTTCAAAAACAGGATTAAAAAAATACTTAGGAAGAAAATTAGCTGCCCGTGTATTAAATACATGGCATGAGGATTTTGTTGATGAAGATACGGGAGAGGTTGTATCTATTGAGCGTAATGAAATTGTGCTTGATCGTGATACAATTCTTGATAAAGAAAATATAGAAGAGATTCTTGATGCTGATGTGAAGACTATTCTTTTACATAAAGAAAGTACTGAGCAAGGTGATTATGCTATTATTCATAACACACTTCAAAAGGATCCAACAAACTCTGAAAAAGAGGCTGTTGAACATATCTACAGACAACTACGTAATGCTGAGCCGCCAGATGAGGAAACAGCACGTGGTATTATTGATAAATTATTCTTTAGTGACCAACGTTACTCTTTAGGAGAAGTTGGACGTTATAGAATGAACAAAAAATTAGGTCTTGATATAGGAATGGATAAGCAAGTGCTTACCAAAGAAGATATCATTACCATTATTAAATATTTAATCGAGCTTATCAACTCTAAAGCTGAGATTGATGATATTGATCACTTATCTAACCGTCGTGTACGTACCGTTGGTGAGCAATTATCTTCTCAATTTGGTGTTGGTTTAGCACGTATGGCGCGTACCATTCGTGAACGTATGAACGTTCGTGATAATGAGGTGTTTACTCCTATTGATTTAATTAATGCTAAGACTTTATCGTCGGTAATTAATTCTTTCTTTGGGACAAACCAGTTATCTCAATTTATGGATCAAACCAATCCACTAGCTGAAATTACGCATAAGCGTCGTTTATCAGCTCTTGGACCTGGAGGTTTATCAAGAGAGCGTGCAGGATTCGAGGTTCGTGATGTTCACTACACACACTACGGACGTTTATGTCCTATTGAAACACCAGAGGGACCAAATATTGGTTTAATTTCTTCACTTTCTGTTTACGCAAAAGTTAACCCAATGGGATTCATTGAAACACCTTATAGAAAAGTTACTGATGGTGTTGTTGATATTAAAAATGAACCAACTTATTTAAGTGCTGAAGAAGAGGAAGAAAAATTAATCGCTCAAGCAACTGTTAAAGTTGATGACGATGGAAAAATTCTTCATGATAAGGTTATTGCAAGAATGGAAGGTGACTTCCCAGTAATTGATCCAGGTGCATTACATTATACAGATGTTGCTCCAAATCAAATTTCTTCAATTTCTGCTTCTTTAATTCCGTTCTTAGAGCATGATGATGCGAACCGTGCCTTGATGGGATCAAACATGATGCGTCAAGCGGTACCATTATTAAGAGTTGATGCACCAATTGTAGGAACTGGTTTAGAGCGTCAAGTGGCTACTGATTCTAGAGTGTTAATTAATGCTGAAGGAGAAGGAGAAGTACTTTACGTTGATGCTAAAGAAATACAAATTAGATACGAGCGTACCGAAGATGAAGCTAAAGTAAGTTTTGATAGTGATGTTAAAACATACCAATTAGTAAAATACAGAAAAACTAACCAAGGGACATCTATCAACCTAAAACCAATTGTTGTTAAAGGTGATAAAGTTTCTAAAGGTCAAGTTTTATGTGAAGGGTATGCTACACAAAAAGGAGAATTAGCTTTAGGTAGAAATATGAAAGTAGCCTTTATGCCTTGGAAAGGGTATAACTTTGAGGATGCGATTGTAATTTCTGAAAAAGTAGTTCGTGAAGATATATTCACTTCTATCCATATTGATGAGTACTCTCTTGAAGTAAGAGATACTAAATTAGGAAATGAAGAATTAACTAACGATATCCCTAACGTTTCTGAAGAGGCTACTAAAGACTTAGATGAAAATGGTATGATTCGCGTTGGTGCCGAGGTTAAGCCTGGTGATATTCTTATTGGTAAGATTACTCCAAAAGGAGAGTCTGATCCAACTCCTGAAGAAAAATTATTACGTGCGATCTTTGGTGATAAAGCTGGAGATGTGAAAGATGCTTCTTTAAAAGCTTCACCTTCATTGAATGGTGTTGTTATCGAGAAGAAATTATTCGCAAGAGCCGTAAAAGATAAACGTAAGAGAGCTCAAGATAAAGATGATATTCTTGCTTTAGAGGCTCAGTACGATAGAAAGTTTGATGAATTAAAAGATATTTTAGTTGATAAACTTTTCAACATTGTAAACGGAAAAACAGCTCAAGGTATCTTTAATGATTTAGGAGAAGAAGTTTTACCAAAAGGTAAAAAGTTTACACTTAAAATGTTAAATGCTGTTGATGATTATGCGCATTTAGTGTCTGGAAAATGGACAACAGATGATCATACTAATCAATTAGTGGCTGATTTAATTCACAACTACAAGATTAAAGAGAACGATTTACAAGGTTCTTTACGTCGTGAGAAGTTTACAATCTCTGTAGGTGATGAGTTACCAGCAGGTATTATTAAATTAGCTAAAGTTTATATCGCTAAGAAACGTAAACTTAAAGTAGGTGATAAAATGGCAGGACGTCACGGTAACAAAGGTATTGTTGCTAGAATTGTTCGTCAAGAAGATATGCCATTCTTAGAAGACGGAACGCCTGTTGATATCGTACTTAATCCACTTGGTGTACCATCGCGTATGAACATCGGGCAGATTTATGAAACGGTATTAGGTTGGGCCGGACAAAAATTAGGACGTAAATACGCAACACCAATCTTTGATGGTGCTTCAATTGATCAAATTAATGAATTTACAGATGAAGCTGGAATTCCAAGATATGGTCATACGTATCTTTACGATGGTGGAACAGGTCAGCGTTTCGATCAACCAGCAACAGTTGGTGTGATTTACATGCTGAAACTAGGACACATGGTTGATGATAAAATGCACGCACGTTCTATTGGACCTTACTCATTAATTACGCAACAACCATTAGGTGGTAAAGCACAGTTTGGTGGTCAGCGTTTTGGTGAGATGGAAGTTTGGGCACTTGAGGCTTATGGCGCATCAAGTACCTTACGTGAGATTTTAACTGTAAAATCTGATGATGTTATTGGTAGAGCTAAAACTTACGAAGCTATCGTAAAAGGTGAACCAATGCCAGATCCAGGATTACCAGAATCATTCAACGTACTTATGCACGAATTGAAAGGTTTAGGTCTAGACATCAGATTAGAAGAGTAGTTAATTAATTAAATTCATTTCAACCATATATTATGGCAAGAAAACAAGATAAAAATACAGTTAAGAGATTTAATAAAATCTCAATTGGTTTAGCATCACCAGAATCTATTTTAGCAGAGTCTAGAGGTGAGGTTTTAAAACCAGAAACTATCAATTATCGTACTCACAAACCTGAACGTGATGGTTTGTTCTGTGAGCGTATTTTTGGTCCTGTAAAGGATTATGAGTGTGCTTGTGGTAAGTATAAAAGAATTCGCTACAAAGGTATTGTTTGTGACCGTTGTGGTGTAGAAGTAACAGAAAAGAAAGTACGTCGTGATCGTGTTGGGCACATCAATTTAGTTGTTCCTGTTGCACACATTTGGTACTTCCGTTCTTTACCAAATAAAATTGGTTACTTATTAGGATTACCTTCTAAGAAATTAGATATGATTATTTACTACGAACGTTACGTAGTAATTCAACCTGGTAATGCTAAAAATGAAGAAGGTGAACCATTACAAAAAATGGACTTCTTAACAGAAGAAGAGTATCTAAATATCATGGAAACTCTTCCTCAAGATAATCAATATTTAGACGATTCAGACCCTAACAAGTTTTTAGCTAAAATGGGTGCTGAATGTTTAATTGAGTTGTTATCAAGAATTGATTTAGAGTCTTTATCATACGAATTACGTCATAAAGCAAATACAGAAACGTCTAAACAACGTAAAACTGAAGCTTTAAAACGTTTACAAGTTGTTGAGTCTTTAAAAGAATCTAACAATAACCGTGAGAACCGTCCGGAGTGGATGATCATGAAAGTGATTCCAATTATTCCGCCAGAATTACGTCCATTAGTACCTTTAGATGGAGGTCGTTTTGCAACTTCAGATTTAAATGATCTTTACCGTCGTGTTATTATTCGTAACAACCGTCTTAAAAGATTAGTTGAAATTAAAGCTCCAGAAGTAATTTTACGTAATGAAAAACGTATGCTTCAAGAGTCTGTTGATTCATTATTTGATAACACACGTAAGTCTTCAGCGGTAAAAACAGATTCTAACAGACCTTTAAAATCTTTATCAGATTCATTAAAAGGTAAGCAAGGTCGTTTCCGTCAAAACTTACTTGGTAAACGTGTAGATTATTCAGCACGTTCGGTAATTGTTGTTGGACCAGAATTAAAATTATTTGAATGTGGATTGCCTAAAAATATGGCAGCCGAATTATACAAGCCTTTCGTAATTAGAAAATTAATTGAAAGAGGTATCGTAAAAACGGTTAAATCTGCTAAGAAAATTATAGATAAAAGAGAACCAGTGGTTTGGGATATCTTGGAAAATGTTCTTAAAGGACATCCGGTATTACTAAACCGTGCGCCTACCTTACACCGTTTGGGTATTCAAGCTTTCCAACCAAAATTAATTGAAGGAAAAGCGATCCAATTACACCCATTAGTATGTACGGCCTTTAACGCCGATTTCGATGGTGATCAGATGGCGGTGCACTTACCACTTGGACCAGAAGCTATTTTAGAATGTCAAATGTTAATGTTGGCATCTCATAATATCTTAAATCCTGCAAATGGTTCTCCTGTAACGGTACCTTCTCAGGATATGGTACTTGGTCTTTACTATATGACCAAGCTACGTAAATCTACTCCAGAAGTGCCAATTCAAGGTGAAGGATTAACATTTTACTCTGATGAAGAGGTTGAAATTGCTTTCAATGAGAAACGTGTTGATTTGAATGCTGGAATTAAAGTAAGAACTATCGACATCAACGAAGATGGTAAACTTGCTCCAATGATTATTGAAACTACTGTTGGTCGTGTATTATTTAACAAACACGTACCACAGGCAGCTGGATATATTAATGAGGTATTAACCAAAAAATCTTTAAGAGATATTATTGGTAACATCCTTAAGGCAACTTCGGTTCCTGAAACAGCTGATTTCTTAGATGCTATTAGAACTTTAGGATTTAAATTCGCCTTCCAAGGTGGTTTATCGTTTAGTTTAGGTGATATTATCATTCCGCCAGAAAAACAAGGTATGATTGATAAAGCTAACGGTTTAGTTGAAGGTATTACAGGTAACTATAACATGGGACTTATTACCAACAATGAACGTTATAACCAAGTTATTGATATTTGGACGTCTACAAATGCTGAATTGACAGAATTGTCTATGAAACGTATTCGTGAAGACCAACAAGGATTCAATTCGGTGTTTATGATGCTTGATTCTGGTGCTCGTGGATCTAAAGAACAGATTCGTCAGTTAACTGGTATGCGTGGATTAATGGCGAAACCTAAAAAATCTACTGCAGGAGGTGGTTCTATTATTGAAAACCCGATTCTTTCTAACTTTAAGGAAGGTCTTTCAATTTTAGAATACTTTATCTCAACGCACGGTGCTCGTAAAGGTCTTGCGGATACGGCACTTAAAACGGCCGATGCAGGTTACTTAACACGTCGTTTAGTTGATGTATCTCAAGATGTTATTATCAATACTGAAGATTGTGGTACATTAAGAGGTGTTGAAGTTGAGCCATTGAAGAAGAATGATGAAGTTGTTGAAAGTTTAGCGGAAAGAATTGTAGGACGTGTGTCATTAAATGACGTTTACAATCCGTTAACTGAAGAAAAATTAGCTTCTGCTGGACAATTAATTGATGACGCTGTAGCGAAAGTTATTGGTGGATCTCCATTAGAAAGTATTGAAGTACGTTCTCCATTATCTTGTGAAGCTTTACAAGGAATTTGTGCTAAATGTTACGGACGTAACTTAGCTACAGGTAAAATGGTACAACGTGGTGAAGCTGTTGGGGTTGTTGCGGCACAATCAATTGGTGAGCCAGGTACACAGTTAACACTTCGTACATTCCACGTAGGTGGTATTGCAGGTAACATTTCAGAAGAAAATAGCTTAATTGTGAAGTTTGATGGTGTTGCTGAAATTGAAGATTTAAAAACAGTTAAAGGTCAAGATGGTGATGGAAACGATATTGATATCGTAATCTCTAGAACGTCTGAACTTAAACTTATAGATAAGAAAACAGGTATCGTACTAAGTACGAATAACATTCCTTATGGTTCGACTATTAATATTAAGAATGGTCAAGAATTATCTAAAGGAGATGTGGTTTGTTCTTGGGATCCATATAACGGGGTTATTATTTCAGAATTTGCTGGTAAAGTAAGATATGAAAACCTTGAACAAGGGGTAACGTACCAAGTAGAGATTGATGAGCAAACAGGTTTCCAAGAGAAAGTAATTTCTGAATCTAGAAACAAAAAGCTTATCCCAACGTTGCATATTGAAAATGCAAGTGGTGAAACCATGCGTTCTTACAACTTACCAGTTGGAGCACACATTATGATTGATGATGGTGAAGCTGTTAATATTGGAAAAATCTTAGTTAAGATTCCTCGTAAATCTGCTAAGGCAGGTGATATTACCGGTGGTCTTCCTCGTGTAACTGAGTTATTCGAAGCACGTAACCCTTCTAACCCAGCAGTAGTTAGTGCTATTGATGGTGTGGTTTCTTTCGGGAAAATCAAAAGAGGTAACCGTGAGATTATCGTAGAATCTAAATTAGGTGATGTTAAGAAATACTTAGTGAAATTATCAAGTCAGATTCTTGTTCAAGAAAATGATTTCGTAAAAGCGGGTATGCCATTATCAGATGGTTCGATTACACCTAACGATATCTTAAATATCAAAGGCCCTTCAGCGGTACAACAGTACTTAGTAAATGAAGTACAAGAAGTATATCGTTTACAAGGGGTGAAGATTAATGATAAGCACTTCGAGGTTGTTGTAAGACAAATGATGCGTAAAGTTAGAATCATTGATTCTGGTGATACCATTTTCCTAGAAGATCAATTGGCTCATAAAGCAGATTTCATCAAAGAAAACGATGATATCTTCGGAATGAAGGTTATTGAAGACGCTGGAGATTCTTCAACGTTGAAAGCAGGACAAATTGTTACCCCACGTCAGTTAAGAGATGAGAATTCTATCTTACGTCGTGAAGACAAAGCGCTTGTTTCAGCTAGAGAAGCACAACCAGCAACGGCAACTCCAATACTTCAAGGTATTACAAGAGCGTCGCTTCAAACGAAATCATTTATTTCTGCTGCTTCCTTCCAAGAAACAACTAAAGTACTTAACGAAGCTGCAGTAGCAGGTAAAGTAGATGCTTTAGAAGGCTTGAAAGAAAATGTAATTGTTGGACATAGAATTCCAGCAGGTACAGGTATGAGACGCTATTCTGATATCATTGTTGGCTCTAAAGAAGAGTTTGACGAAATGATGCAAGTAAAGCAAGAACTTAATTACAACTAGTATTTTGAATTCCCGCGAAGGCGGGAATCTTAAAAATAGAAGCCTTCAAGTATGAATATACATGAAGGCTTTTTTATTTTAAAATCACATAACTTTAAAACATTTCCTCTATATTGGAAAAAAATATTTAAATATGGCAGACGAAAAAGACGCTCAAAAGCAAGGACAGATAAACATAGAATTAGACGAAAAAGTAGCGGAAGGAACGTATTCTAACCTAGCAATTATAAATCATTCGGTTTCAGAATTTGTTGTAGATTTTGTAAATATCATGCCTGGAGTTCCTAAAAACAAAGTAAAATCTAGGATTATTTTAACACCTCAACACGCCAAACGTTTGTTGAAAGCATTAGGAGATAATATTACAAGGTTTGAAAGTGCACATGGTGAAATTAAGGATTACGAGCAACCTCCAATACCTTTAAACTTTGGTCCAACGGGTCAGGCTTAAAAGCAATTTATAAACCTCTAGAAGAAATGAATTTGGTTGCACGAAATGTTTTAATCGAGCAACCACCAATACCTTTAAACTTTGGACCAACAGGTCAGGCCTAATTTAGTCGTATAAAAAAAGCCTTTGAACAATTTGTTCAAAGGCTTTTTTTTAAAAGGCCATTTCCTTTTTATTCAGCTTAAATGTTAAAGCTCCGGAAGGACATTTTTTGACTTGTGCTTTAATACGTTCCGTAGAACTCCCATTGGGGTCAATCCAAGGGATGACCGAATCTTGGAAGACATCAGAGAGCTCTTGAGTACACACATTAGATTGAGTACATTTAAAAGGGCAATATGATATGGTAAACTCATGATTGCGATATTCTGTTGTTTTCATAGCTAAAGCTTTTGGGGAACTTTAATTAAAATTATAATCGATGTACTTTATACGAGTACTAATCAAATTCGGATGTAAAATGTAGTTTTACGTTCGGGTATTTTTGCTGTGTCATTTGCAAAGAAAATGCCGAGTCAGCTAAGAATACCAGTTGATCACGCTTATCTTTCGCTAAAAAACGTTGTTTAACACGTACAAATTCTTTGTATTCTTCAGATTTTGAATTGCTAGGGTCTACCCAGCAAGCCTTGTGTACATTTAAATTTTCATAGGTACATTTCGCACCATATTCATGCTCTAATCGGTATTGAATAACTTCATACTGTAAAGCACCAACCGTACCAATAACTTTTCTTCCGTTAAGTTCTAAAGTGAATAACTGGGCGACACCTTCATCCATCAATTGGTCGATTCCTTTGAAAAGCTGTTTCGATTTTAAAGGGTCAGCATTGTTGATGTATCTAAAGTGTTCTGGTGAGAAACTCGGAATCCCTTTGTAATTTAAAATCTCACCTTCGGTCAGGGTATCTCCAATTTTAAAGTTTCCGGTATCTTGTAAGCCTACAATATCACCAGGGTAGGAGATATCTACGATTTCTTTCTTCTCTGCGAAAAAGGCATTCGGACTAGAAAACTTTACTTTTTTATTATGTCGAACGTGCAAGTATGGTGCATTTCGTTTAAATTCTCCAGATACAATTTTTATAAATGCCAAACGGTTTCTATGGTTAGGGTCCATATTGGCGTGAATTTTAAATACAAAACCACTAAACTTATCTTCATCAGGTTTTACCAAACGTTCTTCACTGTTTTTTGGTTGTGGTTTCGGTGCGATATCCACAAAACAATCTAGAAGTTCACGAACTCCAAAACTGTTTAAAGCAGAACCAAAAAATACAGGTTGTAACGTGCCGTTTAAATAATCTTCATTATTAAACTTCGGATAAATCCCTTCTACAAGCTCTAATTCTTCACGTAACGTTTCAGCTGAATCATCACCAACTAATTTATTGAGTTCATCAGAATCTAAATCTGAAATTTCAATGGTTTCTTCAATATTCTTTCGGCTATCACCACTAAATAAGTTGACGTTCTTTTCCCAGATATTGTAAATACCTTTGAAATCGTAACCCATACCAATAGGGAAACTCAGCGGAGTAACTGTCAGGCCTAATTTTTGCTCAATTTCATCAAGTAATTCAAAAGCATCCTTACCCTCACGGTCCATCTTATTGATAAAAACAATCATAGGAATGTTACGCATACGGCAAACTTCAACCAGTTTTTCCGTTTGCTCCTCAACACCTTTGGCCACATCAATAACGACAATAACACTATCTACAGCGGTTAGGGTTCTGAAGGTGTCTTCAGCAAAATCCTTGTGCCCTGGGGTATCTAGAATGTTAATTTTAATACCATTGTATTCAAAAGCTAAAACCGAAGTGGCTACCGAAATTCCACGCTGACGCTCAATTTCCATGAAATCACTCGTGGCACCTTTCTTTATCTTATTACTTTTTACAGCACCGGCTTCTTGAATGGCACCACCAAAAAGTAATAACTTTTCAGTTAATGTCGTTTTACCAGCATCGGGATGCGATATGATTCCGAAAGTTCGACGTCTTTTTATTTCTTCTAAAAAACTCATAAATCTTGTTGCAAAATGGGTTGCAAAGATACTATTAAACTTCAATAAGAAAGGAAGTTGAAGGGACTTTTTGAAATTCTAATTGCATTCATAATGCTATTCAAAATTTACTTGGTATTTTTGTTTTTGTATAAAAGAGTGGGACCTGAGTCTTCATCTTAATAAATGAAGATTTTAGGAGATTCTAACTCATATAATTAGCGCATATAAATTTATAGATGAAAGAAGAAGAAGTAATACTTGTTAACGAAAAAGATGAGCAAATTGGTTTAATGCCAAAAATGGAAGCACACGAAAAAGCCTTGTTACACCGTGCCTTTTCTGTGTTTGTTTTTAATGACAAGAATGAATTGATGTTGCAACAACGTGCTTTAGGCAAATACCATACGCCAGGATTGTGGACCAACACTTGTTGTAGTCACCAACGTGATGGGGAGTCTAATCTAGAAGCTGGTAAACGTCGTTTGCAAGAGGAAATGGGCTTTGTTACTGAATTAGAAGAATCTATTTCTTTTATTTATAAGGCCCCATTTGATAATGGATTAACTGAGCACGAGTATGATCATATTCTTTTAGGAAAGTATAACGACACCCCGAACATTAACCCTGATGAAGTGGAAAGTTGGAAATGGATGTCTTTAGAGGCTGTGAAGGAAGATATTGCCGCACAACCAGAAATTTATACTGCTTGGTTTAAAGTTATTTTTGATAAATTCTACGATAATATAAAAATCAATTCATGAGAGCTACGGTAAGTAGAAAAGCACATTTTAATGCCGCCCATAGGTTGTACAGAAAGGACTGGAGTTTTGAAAAAAACGATCAAGTCTTCGGGAAATGTAACAACCCGAATTATCATGGTCACAATTACGAACTTATTGTAAGTGTTACTGGTGAAATTGATAAAGAAACGGGCTTTGTGATTGATGTGAAAATTCTAAAAGAACTTATTGAATCTGAAATTGAAACAGCCTTTGATCATAAAAACCTTAATCTTGAAGTTCTAGAGTTTGAAAGTCTAAATCCTACTGCCGAAAATATAGCTGTGGTGACTTATAATAAATTAAGACCTCACTTAGAAAAGCGTTTGGATCTTGAAATAACCCTGTATGAAACCCCTCGTAATTTTGTGCGTTATTCAGGAGAATAGCAAAGCGAAAAGCAGGTAAAAGTGGTGCTTGTTTTAACCAATTTAACAGCGCACAATAAGACTCTAAAATATATCTTAAAAAAGCGGTCTATTGGAAGTTTATATGTAATTTTGCGCAAAATAAATTAAGATTATTATGGCAAATGTTAGAAACCTAAAAAAGGATATTAATTTCGTTTTAGGTGATATTATAGAAGCGGTTTATGTATGGGAATATACAAACACCGATAAAGGTACTAAGGATAGTGAAGCAATTATTGATGAGGCCATCAAAACATTTGACGAACTTATTGTAAAGGTAAATGCAAAATCTGAAAACCCAAAAGCGCATTTTAAAGCGGTTAACGCTGAGTTAGAAACTAAGGGTCGTGCTTTAATTGATAAAATTAACGCACTAGGATAAAATTTTTTAACGGAATGCTTGCAATTAAAAAAATTGCGATTATATTTGCACCCGTTAAATAAGCCGATGTAGCTCAGCTGGCTAGAGCAGCTGATTTGTAATCAGCAGGTCGTGGGTTCGAGTCCCTCCATCGGCTCAAAAAAACCTCACTTTTAGTGGGGTTTTTTTATGCTTAATAGTGACGGTTTTCCTTGAAGCCGATCAAAAAAATCGTTGAAATTTTCGATAACCAGTATTATTTAGTTTTTAAGCATAATTTCTCTGATGAAATTTAAGCTAGGGATTTATCGCGTACATTATCTTCCTTCGGGTTTAGATTCTTTTTGCTAAGCAGAAACGTTCTCGATTTCGCTCCAAACCCGTTCTATTGATGTTTCGTGATGGTCTTTAATTCTACCTATCTCAGTGCGTTGTCGAGAATAATTTTTAATTTAAGTGGAAAGTTAATTCTAGTTTGTAACTCGGACTTGCGTAAGGTGTCGCTTTTAGATACATTCATAAACAAAAAGACCCTTGCAAATTGCAAGGGTCTTTTTGTTTAAATGTTTCATGAAAATTATTCTTCACGCTCCTTAATGTCTTTTACAAAATTATCTAATTCTACACCGTATTTTGACGCTTTTACCTCTGGTGTCAATGATTTATTAATCGTGTCCAATAAATCGATACGGGCATTGTATATTTCAGATAAAGCTAGGTATGGCGCAACTTCACTGTCTTTGTGCTGCAGTGCAAAATTAACGGTGTATAAATACTTTCTTTTTAAAGAACTGCTTTCTTCTTTTTCAAGTGCTGCATATTTCACAGTATCCTTTGCCATTTGAGCTTCATACTTTTCTTTAATTATCTCTAAGTTTCTATTATTAGCTTTAGATATCAGCGCTTTATATTGTTCTAGAATCTCTTGTTGTTTAGAGCCTTTAATTTTCGCGTCGTAAACAAAGTTTTTTAGAGTAGTATTAATTTCAGTGATACCTTTATCAGCAAAGAAACCAATGCGATCTTGTTCTGTACTATTTTTATCAAGATCTAGATAAAACATCTCTGGCGATTCTATTTTGCTGTGTAGTTCGAAGCTTGGGTTACCGTTTACTACTACCGAATCAACCGTTACTAAAACAGTGTCTTCTACCTTTTTTAGATAAACGGTACCTTTTTTAAGGCCTTTAATATGTGTTTTTACTGTTAAATCGTTGTTGTTATTACCGCAAGAGCAAAGTATCGCAGCTAATAGAAGTATTGAGATTTTTTTCATGAATAGAAATGGTTTAATAAAAAGCAAATATCTAATAATTAATTTTTATAAACTAAATCCAACGCGTATTTTAGAAAGTGAAAGCATTTACTTTCTGTTAAAGTAATCACAAAACGAAATGACAAAAAATCTTTTGGCACAGGGATTGCGTATAAGTATATGAATGCATTTATGTATAGTTTATTGAGTGGTTACTTTAAACTTGTAAGTGTTATTCATATTTTTGGTTGGTTAGTTAGTGAGAAAGCACCTTTTTATAAAGGTGCTTTTTCCATTTATAGAGGTGAGGTTATTGTAAGTAGTCGAATGGCGGCTTCTGAAAATATAATTTTAGCACAGTCATGTAGTACTATTCTTTGTTTTGGTGAGTTTTTTGGGTACAAATGTTAAGTATTTGTGTTTTTCATCGAAAAAATTGGTATTTAGTCGTTTTAATTAGGAAAAGTATCTTATATTTGGAGTGTACTAAATAATACATTTTTTTAGTTCAATGGATTAATTAATTAATATTTGCAATATGTTGTTGATGTGGCTATTCCAAATCTAACTTCATAACACAATGAGCAAATGATAAGAAACCGAGTTTGAGGGAGCTCGGTTTTTTTATGTCTTTTTTTTAAATTTTTCATCCGTTTGTCATGTGTTTTCGGGAGATGTGCTATACTGACAGCCTTACATGGGATCATTCCTAAAAGTTGTGTTTATGCAAAAATTGTAGT
>NZ_WAAT01000040.1 GCF_008806375.1 Pseudotamlana haliotis
AAAATAAGCGACAACTGGAGAGAAGACTATAATTTTAATCATCCACATAAATCTCTAGGAAATAAATCCCCTAAAGAATATATACCCAGATTTGATGAAGAATTTAAATTCTTCATCAAATCTATACTTAATTTCGAAAACGTTATATTTCCCAAGGGAAATATAACGTCATTTAATTGTTTAATTTCTTCATCACTACCTGTGTATAGTAATCCTGTATACTACTTTTATATCTCTATTATTTGAACGTGATATTTATGAAATAAATCAATTATGACGTCATTATTTAAAATAATATCAGTCAAAATTTTATACAATACTATTCTTTTTTTAATCATACTCTGAATAAGAAATTCTAACAAACAAGATGTTTTTTTAAAATAAAATCTAAGCTAAATCTGAAACCAATTGTTAATTATTTCTCCTTCTATATTATGATTTCCTTTGTGAATGAATTCATTTTTAGCAGCGTTATACTCATAGTCTTTTCCCCAATCTTTATAATTACGAGAAACAGATTTAATAGCATCACAAATAAACGAAACCTCTTCATTGGTCATGGTTGGGTGAACAGACATACGTATCCATCCGGGGCGTTCTATTAAACACCCTTCTAATATCTTTACTTCAATTGATTTTGAAGTGGCTTCATCTACGTTTAATAAATAATGCCCATAAGTACCAGCACATGAGCAGCCACCTCTGGTTTGTACTCCAAATCGATCGTTTAAAAGTTTTACAATTAAATTATAGTGTGCATCTTCAATATAAAATGAAAAAACGCCTAATCTTGCTGTATGGTTTTCTGCAAGGATTTTGAGGTTCTTTATTTTTTTTAGGCGTTTAAAAATGATCGCATTCAGTTCGTGCTCTCTATCTAAAATATTTTTAACACCCATTTTTTCTTTCAACTGAATGGACAGGGCTACTTTTATAGCTTGTAAAAACCCAGGTGTGCCACCATCTTCTCTAGTTTCAATATCATCAATGTAATCATGGTCACCCCATGGATTGGTATAGTTTACCGTACCGCCTCCAGGGTTATCTGGCACCAGGTTTTTATAAAGTTTTTTGTTAAAAATTAAAACTCCCGAAGATCCTGGACCTCCTAAAAATTTATGCGGGGAAAAGGTTATAGCATCTAAATATTGATCTTCATCTTTTGGATGCATATCAATATCGACATAGGGAGCAGAACATGCAAAATCAACAAAACATAAACCATTGTTTTGATGCATAATTTTTGCTACCTCATGATAATTTGTTCTAATACCTGTTACATTAGAGCAGCCTGTAATTGCTGCTATTTTTATAGGTACGTTTTTATATTTCTCAATTAAATCTTTTAACTTTTCAGTACTAGGTAGGCCTTTATCGTTCGATGGAATAACTGCAACTCTTGCAATGGTTTCAAGCCATGACGTCTGGTTAGAATGATGCTCCATATGGGACACAAAAATGATAGGTCTTTTTTCTTCTGGAACATCTGTATGGTCTTTTAAGTTTTCATTAACTTTAAGACCCAGAATACGTTGAAACTTATTGATAGCACCTGTCATTCCAGTTCCTACAGTAATTAAAATATCATCATTGGAAGCATTTACATGTTTTTTTATAATGTTTCTTGCATTGTGGTAAGCCAACGTCATTACTGAACCTGTAATTGAGGTCTCGGTATGAGTGTTGGCTACGTAAGGTCCCATATCATTTAGCAGCTTTTCTTCAATAGATTTGTATAATCTTCCGCTTGCTGTCCAATCGGCATAAATGATTTTCTTTTTTCCGTAAGGAGATTCAAACTCTTGATTTATTCCAACAATTTCGTCCCTAAAAGGCTTAAAATAAGCTTCAAGGTTTGATCCTTTTCTTTTAGTACTGAAAATGCTTTTAATCTTATTGGCTGTTATATTCATAATAATTAAACGTTTAACAAAGAATCACTTTGGTTTATTCAAAAAAACTCAAAGTGACTCTTCTCACTAAAACAAAAAACTAACTCAATTCTTAATTAAATTTTGAAATACCCTCTTTTAACCAATTGTAGTACTCATCTACATTTGGGGTATAAGCTACTGGGGTTATTAAGTTTTCTTCATCATGATTCATTAATACATAAAATGGTTGTGAGTTGGTTTTGTATTTAATAGTTTGTAACTCACTCCATTTCTGACCTATATATTTAAGCTTTTTTCCTGGCTTTAATTTTGAATCTATAACTTCATCAGCTTTAAGTTTGCGTTTATCATCTACATAAAGTGAAATTAATATAACATCATTTTTAATTATGTCTAAAACTTTTGGTTTAACCCAAACATTTTGTTCCATTTTTCTACAATTAACACAAGCATGCCCTGTAAAATCAATCATAACAGGTTTACCTACTTTTTTAGCATACGCTAAACCTTTATCATAATCATTAAAAGCTAAGATATTATGTGGCGGCATTAAATGCGCACCTTCTGGCACATCATCATGATGCCCTCCAGGCACCATACTAGAACTTAATTCCGTATAACCAACGCCATAAGGCGATTCACTATAATGCTGAGGTGGAGGGAACGCACTAATTAAATTCAGCGGTGCACCCCATAAACCTGGAATCAGGTAAATAGTAAATGATAATACCAGTAATCCTAAACTTAATCGCCCAACAGAAATATAGGTTACAGGCGAATCATGTGGTAACTGTATTTTTCCGAAAAGATAAAAGGCCAAAGCTCCAAATATAGCTATCCAAATAGCGATAAATACTTCACGCTCTAACCAGTGCAATTGTAATACTAAATCGGCATTCGATAAAAACTTAAAGGCTAATGCTAGTTCTAAGAATCCTAAAACCACTTTTACCGTGTTCAACCAACCTCCAGATTTAGGTAATGAATTTAACCATCCTGGGAAAGCCGCAAATAATGCAAATGGTAAGGCTATGGCTAATGAAAACCCTAGCATACCAACTATAGGACCAATTTGACTGCCTCCTGCTGCGGCTTCTACTAATAATGTTCCTACTATTGGACCTGTACAAGAAAAAGAAACAATAGCTAATGCTAAAGCCATAAAAAAGATACCAATCAATCCACCTCTATCGGCTTGCTTATCTACTTTATTTGCCCACGAATTAGGTAACATGATTTCAAATGCACCTAAAAAAGATGCAGCAAATACTAATAACAATAGGAAAAATGCAATATTGAACCAAACATTTGTAGAAAGCGCATTAAGGGCATCTGCTCCAAATATCAAACTCACTAAAGTACCTAATAACACATAAATCACAATGATAGAAATACCATAGATAATAGCATTTCTTATACCGGCTGCCTTATTTTTACTTTGTTTAGTAAAAAAGCTTACCGTCATAGGGATCATTGGAAAAACACATGGTGTTAATAAGGCCGCAAAGCCTGATAAAAAGGCGATAAAGAATATTCCCCAAAGCCCTGTTTGTGATTCTTTTTTGTTTGATGTTAGAACATCATCCTCTACCTCTGAAAATGTTGCTTTTGCCGCTGCTTTATCATCAGAAATCTTAAACATTAAATCCACTTCTGTGGGAGGTAAACACCTGGTATCATCACATACCATGAACTCTACAAATCCTTTAATACTATTTATTCCTTCTTTGACTTCTACAATTTGCTCGAAAGTTGCAGCGTTTTCAAAAAACTTAATTTTGATTTTAAACACAGGGTCATCAATAATATGTCCTGCTTCTTCTTGGGTATTGCCTTTTAAAGAAAAACCACCCTCTGAATCATCATAAGAAAATGTTGTTGGGATTGGTCCATCTTCTGGAACATCTTGTGAATATAAATGCCAACCGTTATCTATTCTGGCTTTACTGATTAACTTGTATTCTGTTTCTGAAACTTTCTCAACGCTTGTAGTCCATTTTACAGGCTCAAATATTTGAGAATATGTATTAAGACTAAAGGCTAAAACAAATAATAATAAAAGGTTTTTCATAAAAAAATATGTGTTAAAAAAGGACTGCTGATCACAGCCCTTCTTTTTCATCTTGCTAAACTTTATAATTGACTGACTAACTCAAATAGTTAAAAACAAAGACATTAGAAAGATGCTTAATTATTATTTTAACGGTTTAAATATTATTTCAAATGAACTTGAATTGTCTAGTAACTTTTTAACAAACTCTTGAATATCATTTACAGTAATATTCTTAACTATATTTTCAAAATTATTAGGATCATTTCTATTGTATCCTTCTCTAAAAAAATCGATTAACAGATCCATTTCATACCTATTATATCCCTTTTCCTGCTCACGCTCTTTTAGATAATTATTCATGGTCTTTTCTAGATCTACGGGCAAAACATCTCCTTGCGCTAATTTATGAATCTCACGATGTACAATTTCTACTAATGTCTCAACTTTATCAGGGTTACAATTAAAAGTTACCATGAGTTCTGCTTCACTTTTTGGTCTTTTATAAAGATTCGATCTTGTACTCGCTCCATAGGTCCCTCCTTCTTCTTCTCTTAAGGTCTGGGTAAACCTAAGCTGTAAAACATCACCTATGGCTTTAGCTAGAATTTCATTTTTTAAACTAAATTCAAAATCAGATTTATAACCTATAAACACCTTACCTTTGGGAACTTCCATTTTAAGATTAAACTTTTTATCAATCTCTTTATTAACCCAAGAAGATGATTTATCCTTCCAGTTTTCTTGAGTATTCTGTGATGGAATACTTGCAATATATTTTTCTAATAATGGTTTTAGTTGCGCTTCCTTAACATCTCCTACAATAAAAAACTCAAAATCTGCTGGATCATTAAAACGATCTGAATAAATTTCTTTTACTTTTTCAAAAGAAAACTCTTTAACCAAATCTGAATTGAATAATCTATGATTAGGATCTGCTTTACCATATAAAGCAACAGTAAGGCTGTCATTCATTTTCTCATCAACATCCTTACTTCTTTTTAGAAGGTAATTATTAATATTACCGCGTTGTACTTTATATGCTTCTTCATCAAAACGAGGTTTTACAAATCGTAAAAATGTCATTTGTAATAAGGTTTCAACATCTTTAGTTACTGAAGAACCTGAAATAGACTCACTAAGCTGCCCTACTGAAACTGATGTGAAGGCCGTTTTTCCTGCTAAGATTTTATTCAATTCTACAGCAGAGTAATCTCCAAGACCTGATTTACCAACAAGATCAGATAAAATTCTAACTGAAGGAATCTCATCTTCATTTAACAAAGAAACTCCACCATAGCTCAGTGCTTTTAGACTTACATCATTTTTATTTTTTTTAGAAAATTTGAAGTGCACTTTTGCTCCATTGCTTAATACAAAAGTTGTAGCCCCAATCTCATTTGTTTCAGTCTCTTTAACTATGTTACCTGGCTTAATTGCTATACCAGACATTAATGTTTTTCCGGCAAATTCATCAACATAAGGTTTAATGCTATTATCATTTTCAATGCTTTCAATCATACTCGCAGCATCTTCCTCTGATAGATTTTGGTTACCTTTTACACCGGTAACAATTATATATCTGTTTTTATCTGAATATAATTCTTTAAGTCTATCATGAACCTCCTCTGCTGTTAATTGTTCAAATATGGATTTAATAATTTGAAAACGCTCTTCTAAATCTGGGATTGTTATGTTTTCTAAATAATTGCCTTTAATACCCTCAGCAATACTACCATGTGATTTATCATCTTGCCCCGTGATCTCATTCTCATAATAGTTAGTGTAATTAGAAATTGTTCTATCAATTTCTGCTTGCGTAAACCCATGCTTTACCGCTCTATTAAGTTCCTTAACCCCTATTTTAAAAGCTTCATACTGCTTATTTGGTTTTGGAGAAACCCAAAGAGAAAACACATTTGATGACCTAGAATTTTTACCGTAGCTTACAGAAGCTCCTAGTAAAGGCGTCTCAGGGTTTTGAAGAATTTCATTCATTCTTGAAGATAACATTCCGGTTATCATACTACTGATTATTGATGTTTTTAAATCTGAGACATTTCTATCTGTTATTTTTTTAGGATGTCTAATAGAAAAATTGATTCCTGATGTTGTAACTTCTTCATCCATCGCCAAGCTAAATAGCATTTCTTCATTATCAGGAATATCTACTATAAATCTTTCCTTAGGGTTATCAACTTTAGGTATAGCAGAGAATTTTTCTTTAATTTTTGCTTCTATTTGAGCAACATCTACATCCCCAATAACAGCTATAGCCTGTAAATCTGTTCGGTACCAATCATGGTAAAAATCACGTAAGGCCTTATACTCAAAGTTTTCAACGATATCCATTAAGCCAATAGGTAAACGGTTAACATATTTTGAATGGTTAAAGCGTGTGTTTAAAGATTGTTCTAAAATTCGCATTGGCCCCGTGCGCCTGCTTCTCCACTCTTCTTTTATAACACCACGTTCCGCATCAATTTCTTCATCAGTAAGTAATAAATAATTAGACCAATCGTGCAAAACTAATAAACAAGTGTCAATCAACTCTGGTGTAGTAGGAATATTGTTCATATTGTATACGGTCTCATCAAAAGACGTATATGCATTAATATCTTTACCAAATACAGCACCGTGTTTTTGCAACGTGTTTAATACGCCTTTACCCTCAAAGTTTTCAGTGCCATTAAAGGCCATGTGCTCAAGAAAATGTGCTAAACCTTGTTGGTCATCGTTCTCAAGAATAGAACCAACATTTTGGATAATGTAATAGCTTGCGGCATTTTTAGTAACATCTGTATTATAAATATAATATGTTAGGCCATTAGGTAAAACTCCTTTTTTAACCTTAGTACTTGCAGGAATAGGAGCATTTAAATTTAATTCTTGTGAAACTCCTTTTGAGCTCATTAGAATAACAGTTATAAGTAAAATATTTTTAAATAACATTTTTACAGTTCTATACATAGTAAAGTCTTAGTGTTTTTTACTTAAGACGAAATAATTAATATCAACCCCTATTTTAGAAATGTTAAAATTATTATAAATCAGATTTTGAATACTTTATTTCATTGGAAAAAGGTCGCCATATTTTTAAATAGATGACTGTAGGCTTCCCCATATATAGAACTGCTTAATTTTCCAAAACTGGTTTAAAATTACTGTTTTTAATTCTCTTAGGGTTAGCCTTCGAATATGTATTTGTTTAGGACTCCACGTCTATAACTTCCATTGAAGCGTTCTATAAAAGCATTTTGAGTTGGTTTTCCTGGTTGAATATATTTAAAGTCTATTCCATGCATTTGACTCCATTCTTTGGTGATATTAGGGATAAATTCAGGACCGTTATCCATTCGTACTTTTCAGGCTTGCCCTTTTTGTTAATTAGGTGGTTAAGCACCCAAACTATGCGGTTACTGGTCAATGAAAAATCTATTTCTATATGAAGAACTTCTCGGTTAAAATCATCAATGATATTAAAGGCTCGAAAACGTCTTTTGTTTTCTAATACATCAGTTACAAAATCCATACTCCAAGTGTAGTTGAGTTCTTTTGGTTCTTCTAAAAGCTCTATAACTCGTGCAGGTAAACGCTTCTTTACTTTCCTTCTCAAGGGAAGTCCTAACCAGACATACACCCGATGTACGCGTTTGTGATTCCACAGGTTGCCTTCTTCTCGTAAGCGATCATAAGCCTTACAAAAACCCTATTCAGGGCGTTCTTGAGCTTTTTGTTGTAAAGCTTCTTCTATGTCGCCGTCATCCTTGGCTTTGCATGTATAATAATAAACACTCTTACTCATTCCTAGAACACGGCACGCCCTACTAATACCGTAATGAATAAGTTCCTTAGTGATGCTGCGTTTACTGAAGGGCTTTAAAGCTTTTTTTCAATGATCTTTTTGGCCATTTGGTGGTCAAGAGCTAATGTAGCATACATCTGTTTAAGCTTACGGTTTTCTTCTTCAAGCTCTTTTAACCTTTCTAACTCTTTTGAGTTCATTCCAGCGTATTTTGAACGCCACTTATAAAAAGCAGCTGAGCTTACTACGTGCTCACGACTTATTTGGACGACACTCTTTCCGTTATCAAACTCCTTTAAAATCTTTGCAATCTGTTGCGGGGAAAATTTACTTTTTCTCATAATACTGTTAAAGTTAAAAATTATTATTATACTTTTAAACAGTTCGGTTTTAAGGGAAGCTTGCACTCGGCATAAACAAATAGCAGATCAGCACGGTGTCAAAACGTATTTCACAAGACCATATACGTCGCAAGATAAGGGTACTGATGAGAACCGGATAGGATTGATAAGAAGATTTTTACCCAAAAGAACAGACCTGAACCTAGTGAGTTCAGAACGGATTCAAGAAATAGAAAAATTAATCAATAATAGAAGAGTTAGAAAGTTTGGCTACATTAGCCCTATAGAAAAATTAAAATCTACTTGGCCTGTTGCACTTATAACTTGAACATGGTAATTTAGAATTTGTGTTGTCCCTAAATAGAGTAACACAAAGCATTAGTTTTTAGAAGAGAATTAGCTATAGCAATTCTAATAGGAAAGAATTGAACTAAATATATTCATTTAAAATCTTATAAAAATAAGCTCTTAGCTCTTGAACATCTCTTTTATTTTAGCAATCTCATATAAAAGGTTAAACACCTTATAAACAAAATATCTAAAAACCATTTACTTAATCTTTTTAGACTAATAATTGGTTTTTTAAAAATCTACAACATTAAAAAACGTGCAAGTTTTAATATAGTCTATTTGACTTTGTTGGTTATATAAACCTTTTAAATATTAAAAAAAGTACTTCTAAGAATATTTAATTCTTAGAAGTACTTTCTATAAGTAGGTATAAAAAAATTAATATTTATTTTGTACCGTTTCTCCTTTACTTAAAAGTATAATTTCATTACCTATTGGCCTAGCATACCTTCTATCATCTGGCTGAATAGTAACTGTTTCACCATTAACAACTCTAGTAAGAATAATAGAATCAGTAAGATCATCATTATTCAATCTTTTAATATCCATAAAGCGATATTCAAAAGGGTCTTCTCTTCTACGTTCATCAATTATTTCTTCAACAGTTTCTTTCACCGTTGAAGGTATAGGTAGAGCTACATAATCAGCAGGTTTAAAGCGGTTTACTCTTACCATTTCAACATCTGCCATAGCCCCAGTGATATCATTATCACGAGCCTTGCACTCTGCTCTTGTTAAATACATTTCAGCAACTCCTGGTCCAGCAAGTGAAGTACCAGGTCCTAAATCCATATAACTTGTCCAAGTATTTGTAGTTACACCAGAACGTGAAAACCAACCATCAATAAAAAACATGTTTCTTATATCATTTGGATCATATAAATCCAATAACTCTTGACTTGGACTAGTATTCCA
This sequence comes from Pseudotamlana haliotis, assembly GCF_008806375.1. Classification (GTDB taxonomy): domain Bacteria; phylum Bacteroidota; class Bacteroidia; order Flavobacteriales; family Flavobacteriaceae; genus Pseudotamlana; species Pseudotamlana haliotis. Next base: position 9,358 of record NZ_WAAT01000040.1, read on the forward strand.
GTTACCATTTGAAGATTCTACATAGAAATACTCATCAGTATAAAGCTCAGGAATAGAAATATCCCAAGTTCTTAACTCGACTGAATTTGGATATGTAAATGGTCCGTACCATAAAGAGTAAGGTAATTCATAAATACTTGTAGCGTAATCTACCATAGCATTGTACCCATTTAACGCCGCATCTGCATGTGTTTTAGCTTTTTCATATTCTCCCAAATACAAATATACTCTTGCTGCTAACGCATGAACACTAGGCTTATCGGTTCGAAAAGGTGATTGCTTTAAAGCAATTGGATGCTTTAAAGCTTCTTCAATATCAGCTTTAATAAAATCAAATGTTTCTTTTACTGTTGCTCTTGCTAAACTTTCTGTAATAGATGACGTTTGTTTTAACACAACACCCATTTCATTAAGGTTTGAATCATTTGGATAAAGTGAATACACTACTGCTGCTTGAAACAAATGAAATGCTCTTCTAAAATGAGCTTCAGCAATAGTCTCAGCCAATAAAACAGGATCTTCTGAAATTAATTCACCACCAGCTATTTGATCTAAGGCTAAGTTTGGTAAAAGCAAATAGCGATAATAACCACTCCATTGACCATCTCTAGTTCTATCAACATCTGTTTCAAAAGTATAATGTGCCAATTGTTCATCAGTAATTGTAAATGACTCATCTAAAACAGCTTGAGGGACATATGCATTATCGGTACACCAGATATTTACTTGATCGTCTGTAAAAGGTATATTAATACCATTAAATAATTTATCAATATCGTCAACTGATGTTATTTCTACTGAATTACTAACGCTCGGGCTCTTATCTAAAAAATCCTCAGAACACCCAAATGTTAAAATGCTTAATAAAGCTATATATATATTTCTCATTTTATTATTTTTTTAAAATTCAACATTAATACCTACAGAAAAAGTTTTTTCAGGAGCTCTAGCCACTCCTCTATTATATTCAGGGTCAATTTTAAAATCATTAGCAACCCAGATATTTCCTAAATTTTCTGCCTGAGCAAATAAACGTAAATTAGAAATCCCTATTTTAGAAAGTACATCTCTAGACATATCATATGACAAATAGATTTGTTGTAAACGTATATGAGCAGCATCTTCTACTAATGAATCTAGCTGAGGCACATACCATCCCCAACGGTAATTATAAAATTCATATTGAGTAGTTAATTGAGGTAATCCCATAGCATCATGATTCCCTGCCATTAGTCCTTCTAAATCTTCGTGATAAAGCCCACCTGTTCTAAATGATGGATACTCAAAAGTTGTTCTCACAAATTTATGCCCAAACTTACCTAGCATACGTGTACTTAATGTAAATTGTTTAAACCTAAATGTGTTATTCCACCCTACAACTGTAGGAGCTACTTTAGTACCCATATATTTAAGAACTTCTCTTCCATCTTCTCCGTTAATTCCTATATTTTCATCCATACCATAAGTCACTCCATTTTGCCCGTTAATAGTTGGGTATGGTACTGGCTGAGATGGTATAGTTTGCATGCCTCCATATTCAAAAGCATAAATAGGTTGATATGGTTTCCCTTCAATATATGGAAAGCTAACTAATGATCTTGGATGAATAAAAAGGTCTGCTAAGGATGTTGTTTCACTATTATTATGACCATAAACTAAATTGGTTGTTAAGAAAGCGTTATCTGAAAATTTAATATCAGAAAACAAATTGAATTCTACACCTTTATTAACCATTTCACCAACATTATATCTAGCCGATGATTGTCCTGTTGTAGAAGGAACATCTACTGATGCTATTAGAAGTTTACTATGCTTATTATACACATCAATAGATCCATACAATTTACTATCAAATAAATTAAAATCTGTTCCAAAGTTTAGAGTATTGATGCGTTCCCAGCGTAAATCTGGATTTCCTAAACCATCAAGGTAACCACTAAATAATCCGGTATTAGCATTAGGTGTAGAATATATAGTTATAGTTGGCTTTGTTGCTTCACTACCAACCAAATTTCCATTTTCACCATTAGTTACTCTAAAAGATAATTTATTTATAGCATCTACATCTTCTAAAAAACTTTCATTCTTTGCATTCCATGAAAAGCCTAAAGACCACATAGGATTATAACGTTGACTTTTATCTTCTACAATAAAGTTTGCGCCATCAGAACGTGCGCTTCCTGAAACTGTATACTTACGGTCATAGGTATATGATAAGTTACCAAAATAGGATAAAAAACGACTATCATATTGACCATATGCTCTTTCTCTTCCTATATATTTAGTATCATAGTCCCATACTGGCGACCATGGTGTGTTTTCTGGCAAATCAAAAGTATTATTATCTTTATTAAAACCATAAGTTCTAGCTCTTGTAGCACCTTTAGTAGTGCTTGAAATTCTTTCAAAACCAGCTAAAGCGCTAACAGCATGTTTTCCAAATATTTTATCATATGTCAATAAACTTCTAAAAGTTGTTGAAATAGTTTCTTTAGAATCATAATCAAGAATAGCACCTGGATTAATACGAGTTCTACCTATTGCAGCATTTGCAGGATCATAATCCTCTATAGATGAACTATTAATGACTTCCATTTTAGAAAAGAAACTATTGGCACCATAAGTAGTATTAGCTGTTGTTTTAAAGTTTTCATATTGAAAACTTGGTTTAAATTGTAAACCATCAACAATGTCAATTTCTAAACCAGTACTAATTCTGTAATTGGTGTTTTTAAATTCTTGTAAATTTTCTCTAGCATCCCTTAATGGGTTGTAAGTAATCTCATCATAAGGTAAGTTTGTTAGGGTATTCCCCATAACATCAAGATATTTTGAATTATAAGAAATACTAGCGACAGATGAATAAGCACCATTAGCATCAATTAAACTTTCATATGGCGCCATGTTTCCAAGTGTTTGTAACCCAACTCTACGAGCTCCGGTTGAACCATAAGGCGCTGACCCCTCTAATGCATTCGTAAATTTTGAATTATCTACCATTCCATTTAGATTAAAAGTAATCCAATCTCCTATTTTGTATTGATTATTAATGTTAATCAAAAGCTGATTACTAGTATCATTAATAAAAGCATTAACATTGTCGTTATATACTGCAGAAACACGCGTATTACTCTTTTCAGTAGATGTAGATATCGCTAAATTATACTGCTGATTAATAGGCGATGTTAACAAATATTTGCTTGCATCATCCAGGGTATTGGTACCTCTTAATCTATTTATTTTTGAATTTAATTCTGCTTGTGTAATATTACCATGATAAGCATCATAATATGCTTGAGCACCATGACCATATGCGACTTGAGCTATACCTCTATCATAAACGGTTTGAGGTGGTGGGTTATTTGACATACTACCTACTACTCCAAACCCACCTGGTGTCCAAATGGTACTTTCAAAATCTAATGTTGTTGCTGAATTAGCTCCTGTAAAATTATAATCTAAATCTACTTTAGATCTTAATTTCACAAAAGTACTAAATGAAACTTTCAACTTACTACCTTCCTGTGCCTTTTTAGTAATAACTACAATAACACCATTACCTGCTCTAGCACCCCAAATAGAAGCTGCTGCCGCATCTTTTAAAATTGTAACACTGGCAACATCATTAGGGTTAATAGTATCAAATCCCCCTTGAATTGGAAAGCCATCAACAACAACAAGAGGAGCAGTACTAGAATTAATAGAACCAACCCCTCTTACAACAACGTTATTAATATCAATATTACCATCTGCGTCTTCAACAATTTGTACATTTGGAGCAATACCTTGAAGAACAGAACCGATGCTTTGTGTTACATTATTTTTTATTTGATCTTTTCCAATAACATTAAAAGCCCCTGTAGATCTTTCTCGTGATATTTTTTGATATCCAGTAACAACAACCTCTTCAAGTTGGTTTAAATCTTCTTGTAAAATAAAGTTATATGTTGTTTTACCTGCTAAAATATTTTGTTGCGCTTTTTTATACCCAATTCCTGTAACCACTAATATATCTCCAGGAGTGGCAGTTAATCTAAAAACACCATCGAAGTCTGAAGTAGTACCACTAATAATATTTGTTTCAGCACCGGAAGTATCTTTAGTTAAATAAACACTAAGCCCAGGAATAGACATGCCGTTTTTATCGGTTATTGTTCCTGTAACCAAAATTCCTTGAGTGTTATTTAATGCAGCCCGCTCTGTTATTAAAACATTATTAGAATTTGCCACTAGTTGAACTTGAAACTCACCTTTAGACAAGGTTTTTTGAAGTAAGCTGTTAATGTAAATATTACCTTTTTTGAGGTTTACTTTAGGTAAATCTTTAAACATATCAACTTGATAGATAAATGTATATTGGGTTTGATCCATAATAAGATCAAAGACTTGATCTACAGTTAACACCTTATCTGCATCGATTTTTATTTTGGTATTTTGAGAAAACACCTCACTTGTTGGTGTTAAACTAAAAACCATAGAGCAAAACAAAAAAATAAAACTCTTCATAACTGTAATCAGTATTTTTTTTCTGACAAAGAAAAAAACATTTTTTAATTTAATTTCCATAAATTTACATTGTTAATTGGTTAGTTAATATTGAATTAATAATTGACACTTTATAGAGGGAGATGAAGTATTGTTCTGTGGTAAGTCTAAAACCTCTCTCCCTTTTATTTTATAATAATTGTTTTTCCATTAATTTCGTATGAGTTTATAAATTTAGTATGCTTGATATTTAATAGAATTTCTTCAATATTTTGATTTTTTCTTGATACCCCATTAAAACGGATATCTTCTAAATCATGATTAAGAAAAACGATATCAACATCATACCATCTAGATAATACCTTCGCTATTTCTCCTAAGGTTTCATTTCTAAAACTAAAAATACCGTTCTTCCAAGAAATCACCTTTTCTACATCTACACTAGCTACCTCTATTATGCTGTTTTGAATTTTAACATTTATTTTAGACTGCTCTCCTTCTTTTAATATGGTATTATCGAACATATTACTTACAGATACACGCCCTTCTGCTAATGTTGTATAGATATTTGTTTCGCCTTTATAAGCTTCTATATTAAACTTAGTACCTAAAACCTCAACCTCTTGAGCATGAGTTCCAACAATAAAACGAGCGCCATGATGCTCAGTGCTTGAAGACACTTCAAAATAAGCTTCTCCATAAACAAGTTCTACCTTACGTGGTTCTCCCTCTACAAAAGCTATTGGATATTTAAGTTGAGATTCCGAATTCAGCCATGCTTTAGTGCCATCAGGCAACTTAATAAAGAACTGCCCCCCCCTAGGTACGGTCAAGAAATTATATTTAACTTCTTCCTTAGAAACTTTAGAATTACTATATAATACATGCTCTCCATTGGCAGATAAATTATTAGACACAAAATCCTTACCATCTTCTAATATGACACTTGAACCGTCTTCTAATGTTAACACAGCCCTATTTGTTCCTGCTTCAATAGTGTTGTCTATAATAACAGGTGGGTTTGTTGTAATTTGATTTGGCAACTGTTCATGGACTTGAGTCTTTACATAAGCAATGGAAAGCGATATAAACAACACTATTGAAGCCGCAACAGCATATTTCCAATAAGCTGGCTTTCTTTTTTCTTTCTTAATTTTAGATTCAATACCACTCCATGTAACATCAAGATTACTTAAGTTAACTGTTTGATATTGCTCAATATTATAATTCACACTAACATAGTGTTTAAATACAAGCTTATTGTTTTCACTTTCGTTTAACCAATTATTAAGAATATTTAATTCATCACTGCTTATTTGATTTGAGCAGTACCTAATAATTAAATTTTCTATATCGTTATTTATCATAATATCTTTTATATTTAGTTTTACGGTTACTTTTTAATATACCCCTACTTAAAATTACTTTTTTTTTTTAGATTTGCTCTTTAGCCACCTCAAAATGAAAAACAACACGGAAGACCTTCAATTATTGATTCTTAATTTCAAAAAAGGGAATACTTCGGCTTTTAAATATTTCTTTGAAAAATATCATAGCAAACTTACCTCCTTTATTAATAGCTACACTAATAATCCTGAATTAACCCAGGATATTGTTCAAGATGCTTTTGTAACTTTATGGGAATCAAGAGATAAAATTGATAGCAGCAAATCTATAGCTCCATATTTATACAAAATTGCATACAACATATTCATTAACAACTACAGAAAACATGTTAAAGAATCTAAAATGCTTGATGCCTTAATGTATAAAACTTTAATTGATTTAAGTGAAGAAGACACTGATTTACAAGAAAAAAAATTAAAACAAATAACAGAGGCCATCGAAATTCTTCCTCCAAAGTGTAAAAAAGTTTTTCAAATGAGTAAGCTTCAAGGGTATAAATACGCCGAGATAGCTATCATGCTTAATATATCTGTAAAGACCGTTGAAGCTCAAATGGGTAAAGCCTTCGCAATAATTAGAGAACGAATCAAAAAAACAGGACCATTAATCTTAAGTTTAATAGCAAAACATATCTACCATAAAACTACAAATACCTGGCATAAATACTTAAACAAAACCCCCATTTAAAAAATAAATGAGGATTGAAAAATATTACAAAAGACTATTAGTCTTTCCAATTCTCTAATCTTCTTTGCTGTTCTTTATACGGTATTCCTTCAGTTATCCAGTCTTCAGCTTTATCCTCTTTAAGATAATGGCCAAACCATTTTAAAATACGTGTTTGATAATCAAATCTGTTTTTTTCTTGCCTTAACCCATGCCCTTCATTAGCATAAACTAATAAAACAAAAGGTTTACCAGCTCTTCTAGCCGCATTATAATAGGCTAACCCTTGAGACCAATTAACATTAGTGTCGTTATCTCCAACTTCAAAAAGCATTGGTGTATTTAAATTTTCAATTTGCATTATTGAAGAATTTCTAAAGTAATTATCAGGACTAACCCAAGGTGCAGAATTCATACGCTCCTGCCCTACTTCAAAATGATCATTTTCTGGTCTACCTCCAAATGCAGGAGTAATAGCTAAATTCATAGCAACTAAATCTGTTAACCCAGCTCCAGCAACACTAGCTGCAAAAATATTGGTTTGGGTAGGTACAAACCCAGCTTGGTAACCTCCCCAAGAATGCCCAATAAGACCAACCTTTGAGGCATCAACATCGCCTTTATCAACAACTACATTAACTGCATTTTCTAGAGTTGTTGTTGATGAAGTACCTGGTTCCCCTGCTATAAAGTGAATATCTGGATTTAGTACAAAATATCCATTTTGAGACCATACGGTTGTATTATAGTAATCGTATTTTGAAGGCGCAATATACCTATGTAATCGGTTTGAAAGTTTTTCATAGACATAAGTAATCATGGGGTACTTTTTACCCTTCACATAATTTGCTGGATAATATAAAATACCTTGAGCATTTTTACCAACTGCGTTTTTATACTCAATTAACTCCGCCTTACCCCAAGCAAAATTATTTTGAAAAGCATTTGTATTTGAAAGTTTTACAGGAAATTTAAATTCGGTATTTGTTAAATACAAATTTGGAGAATCTTGGTAGGATTGTTTTACAAAAAGGATATTATCTGAGTTCTTTAATTTTAGTGATGCCAAAGAAATATCAAAATTATCATAAACTAGTCTTTTAATTTCTTTACCAGGAATACCTTTAGCAAAACCTGTATTTTTTGTGTATTTACCTTTCAAAGAAAAATACACAGTTTTACTAGCATCGGTTTCTATTTGTTCACTATCAAAATTAATAATTCTATAAACAACACCTTCTTTTTCACCATTAGTTATTTTTTTTGGAGCAGCCCCATTTGTAAAAAATTGCCAAACATTAAATTCACTATAAACAAAAAATGATTTACTGTCTTTATTCCATCTATTAAAACCAAAAGCTGCTTTTTGAGGCAAAGGATGGTCATTTTCAAAATTAATAAATGTACCATTTAATCCTTGTGTAATATTTTTAGAGGTGCCTTTAGAAATATTAAACAAGTGAATATCATTATCTTTTAAATATGTAAAGTATTTATTATTTGGGCTTACTCCCCATGCCCTTGTAATATTTTCTAATACTTTTAATTTAGCTCCTGTTTTAGAGTTAACGGTATAAACATCATAACTAGGTCTGCCAAAAATAGCTTCAAAATCATAAGGTGTTCTATCAAGACCAAGCACAACTTCATTATCTATTTGAACTTGAATTTTTTCAACTAAATCATCAGCTAAGGGAACAAATTTATTTTCATTAATATGCCATACTGCACTTAATGGTTGTTCAATATCTCCCATTTTGCTTTTCTTTTGAGCAGAAATAATAACTAAATCTTTACTATTCCAAATTTCTACTTCAGGAGCTTCTTCTTTACTAGCCCCGGTAATAAGAGAGTCTTTTTTCTTTTCTGTTTCTTCAATCTTTTTTGATTTATTTTCCCAACTAAATGTTGTAAAATAAATTGAATTTGCATCTTCAGACACCCTAACTCTATTACTTAATAATCTTGTATCTTTTGGGAAGTTTTCAAATTTTGATTGATTAAAAATATGAGAAGAGGTCTTTTTTGAGTTTAAGTCTTTCCATAATAGTAAATGATGGGTTTCATCTATATAATCATCATCTTCAAATGTTCTCATTACAAATAGATCATCACTATCTTTAAGCCATAGCATGTTAGAATACGTTGTGTTTTCCTGGTCTAAAACTCTTAAAACACCTGTGTTTGGGTTATACGTTTGAATAGCATTTCCAACCTTGTCTTTTGTTTCAATTATCATAGCGATAATGGCATTATCACTTTGCCAGTTGTAACTCTTAACGTTTCCAAAAGTCACTTCATTTTTAGAATTTAAATTTTTAACAATCAAAACATCTCCCTCACTACGCTTCATAGCAATATAGCTGCCCACATCACTAAAACTAATAGATTGATACCCTTCCAGCTCTAAAGTATCTTTAGTTTTTAGATTATAAATTATAGATTTAAGAGATGCTTTATCTTTATCGGCATCTTTCTTTTTAGATTTTAAACGTTTTTTCGCTTCTTTCCCTGGAAGCACTTTGCTTAAACTTATCCAATTAGCATCATTAGAAAACACAGCTTTTGAAGTATTTGGAAATACAATTGAACTTTTATTTTTTGTATTGTAAATATACGTTGAGTTATCTTGATCATTAGTTGTTGTCTTATAAGTAACCCATTCTCCATTACCTGAAATAATCACATTACTTAGCCTTTCCCATTGACCGTAATCACTAGGCTTTACTAAATTAATAGAATCCTTTTTTATTTCTTGAGCAAAAATATTAGAATGACTATTAATAAAAACTGTTATTACAACAGCAACAAGTTGTTTTAAAAAAGAAGATTTTAGCATAATTATTTATGTTAAGTTATTTTTAGTGTCTGATATTCATTACGGATTTTTGTTAAATACCCTAATTATCAATACTGAAAACTAGATTTTTTAACTTTATTTTAGTAGTTCACTAATTGCGTGTGTGTGTGTGCGTGTTGCAAACGAATATTTACCCTTTTTCTTTGAGATAAAAGTTTTTCAATTTGATTAATAAAATAAATTTTAGTCCTGCTTAGGATAACCAAAAAGTTTCAATAAAAGCAAAGGAGGGTTAAAACATAACCCTCCTTTGCTTTTATTGAAAAAAAAACTACTTAATCTTCAGTATAAATATTTGATGGCCAATCGGTTCCATCTGTTCTTGTAAATCTTACGGTTCCTGTTTCATCATAAGCATCAGAATATTGGTATGTGAAAGCTATATCCATAGAAGCTCCATTTAAATTTGAAATGCTCCATTTTTCTTGATAACTTCCTTGAACATAAGTTAAGCCATCTAAAAAGTCATAATAAACCTTTCCTTTCCCTCCATATTTGTAATCCCATAAAAGATTACTCATGCTATAAACACCTTCTCCATCATGTGTGATATTAACAGTACCTGTTTTTCCTAACCAAACACCTCCGTAAGTAATTGCACCTCCACTTAATTCAATCCACTCAAATTCAAAAGTACCCTCAAATAATGGTGGCGCAAAGTCTTCAACTCTAACTTTCATGGCATATCTATTACTTTCTCTAATAGATTCTCTTGAGTCTAATGTAGATCCATCTTTAGCAGTAATAACATAGTAAAGTAAAAAAATATCGCCTTCTCTTGCCAAAGTGCTAGACCTATCCTTCTGAAAATCATTTTCATATACCCCATAGGCTTCATCAGCTCCTAAAGAAAAAGTAAAAGCGCCAGATTCTGGGATTTCTGCAGAACCAATCATTTTACCATCGGTATTAAATGGTGTTGAATAGTTATAACCATCTTTTTCTTCTACAGTAATGTAGAAATCTACTTTTGAAAAGTCTTTAGCCGGGTTTTTTGACTTTAACCTCATATTTATCTCTACTTCATCATTCCCCCAATATTCTTGTTTTGTTTGTAAATCATAATACCAAATGAAAGTTTCTTTATCCTCTACAGGTTCAAAAACTAACTTAGTATCTAGTTGCCAAATTGATTCTGAATTTATTGTATCATCATCGTTATCACTACAAGAATTAAATAATAAAATGGCGCCGAAAAATAAAAAGCATCTTAAGATCAATGTTTTTTTCATAATTTGAATTGTTAGTTAATATTAAATTGTTCTGTGGTTATTTATAATCTTTACGTATTATTTACAAAAACCCCTACGTGATTTTTATTTTTTTAACATGGAATCTAAAAATGCTACTATTTAGATACTTAAATCATCAAATAGGTTAATTAATTTGTGATCTGATGGTCTTGGTGCATTAGCTGAAACAATATTGCCAGAAGGGTCTATTAGAATGAACCTAGGAATTCCTTTTATTAAATACCCCTTAACAAACTCTGAACTCCAACTTTTATCTGAAAATAATTGAATGCCTCCTAGGTCTTTATCGTCAACCATTTTTTTCCACTTTTTATAGTCTCCTTGTCTATCTACAGAAATACTAATAAACTCAATGTTTTTTCCGTGGTAATTTTTTTCAATTTTCTTTAATGATGGGATCTCAGCCATGCATGGTCCGCACCATGTTGCCCACACATCTATGTACACGTATTTACCTTTTAAATCATCTAAAGATGTTGTTCCTCCAGCATGATTTTCATAATCAACAAACTTTGGTGAAGAGCTCCCTTTTGATAAAAGTTTTAACTGATTATAAATCTTAGTAATTGAGTCTTTTGCAACCCTATCTGTAGACGCATTGTTAAAAGCTTTATAAAAACCATCTAAATCACTTGTATAAGTGATATTACCTGAACTATTTCTTAATAGCAATTGGTTCTTTATTTCTTGATTGTCTACATTTTTGGAAATAAAATCAATTAAACCCAAGTAATAATCTGCGCTCTCATCTTTAATTGTACTTTTATATGTATCTCTCAAGTCAGTCTCAACAATAACTCTATAGAGTCCAGACCTATTGAACTCATCAACATTAAATTTATCTAAAGTGTTCAATTCTAAAAAAAATGAATCAGAAGGCTTAAAGGATTCATTTTTTATAAAACGTCCTCTTGCAACAGGGTATTTTTGCAAATCATAAATGAATTCATAATCAATATTAAACATCTGTTCTTTGATAAACTCAGCACCCAAGTCTTTAGCTTCATTTAACAAGACTTTTTTCTTATTTTTATATGCAGTTATATATTGTTTAAAACCAACCTCATCTCTGTTATATTTTTCTTCATAATTTGAATTCTCTTCATTTGATATCTTGGCTAGTTCAACTTTAATATTTTTTTCTTCAGAACCTACGCCTTCAAAGCTTAATGTATTAAAAAAATCATTTCCATCTAGAGTCATTTTAACATGATCGCCCTGATTAACAGGTAGCCAAATATTCTTGTTTTTATATAAAAAAAGGAACTCTCCGTTTTGTATTTGAATGGTATCATTAAAGCTACCATGCTCATCTATTTTTAAAGTATGAGATTTTATTTGTTTATAAGATTTTATTACGAAACTTTTTGATGTATCATAATTGGCTATTGTTCCTTGTACTATAGCATAATCGATAGGTTTTTCATTTACGTTACAATTAAACATTACCCCTAAAGCTACTAGTAATAGCATGTACCTTATCTTCATATTTATTTTTATATGTTTAATGAATTAAATAATTCAATTAACTTTTTATCTGAAGGTCTTGGAGCAGAATACTTCACAATATTGCCATTAGGATCTAATAAAATAAAATGTGGAATTCCTTTAATTTGATAATCTTGAACGAATTGAGATTTCCATGCATTATCTGCTAACACTTGAACACCACCTAATTCTTTATCCTTAATCATCTTTTTCCATTTATCATGATCTTTTATCTTATCTATTGATAAACTTAAAAACTCAATATTTTTATCATGATACTGCTTTTCAACCTTCTTTAAAGAAGGTATTTCAGCTTTACAAGGTCCACACCATGTTGCCCAAACATCAACATAAACATATTTACCTTTCAAATCATCTAATGAAGTAGTACCACCAGCATTATTTATATAATTAACAAACTTTGGCGACGGCTCACCAACCGCAAGAACTTTTACTTTTTCATATAACTCGGTAAGGGCTTTTTTATCATCTTCATTTGTTGAAGTCTCCATAAAAAGGGTATAATATTGCCCCATATTATCAGAGTATTTAATTTCCTCTATTTGCTCAGATAACAAAGCATCCCTTATAATCTCATTGGGAATTTCTTTAACTGATTTAATAAATGACACACCAAAATCCTGAGAACTTGAGTTCGCTAACTCAATACTCTTAGACTTATAATAACTTTGCACCAAATATTGATAATAAATAGAATTTAAGTAGTCTTCTTCATTGTGATAATCAAATCCATCTAATTCAGCTAAAAAAGACTCTGGCACTTTAAAGTCTGGCTGTTTTGTATAAAATGAATGACTAGACTCGTAGTTATTTAAATGATACAAATAATTATAATGAATATTCTTTTTTTCAACATTAAAAAAAGCTTTATCTAACCCCTTATAGCTTGAAGCAATATGCGTAACTTCTTCTTCAATTTTTTTACATTTAGCCTTAAAATCTTCTGGTTGTAATTGATAAAAAGATTTTCTATCCCCCATTATATTTGCAACCGCATTCTCTTTTTTAGTAAGATAATTACTGCTCTCATTCCCTTTTCCTGTAATTGAAAGACTGTTTTTAAAATCTTTAGAATTATAATTCAGTATAATATGATCTCCAGCAGATAGGTATAAATCACTATAGTTTCTACCTTCACTAAAGTGGAAAATACCAGGTAAATAATTAATAGTATCAATAAAAGTTCCTTCCCTATCAACTGCAATCGTTTTATTAAATTTATAGTCAGAACTCATTAATCGAATTGCAGATATTTCTGTATTCAAAATTTTTCCGGAAATGATTGCGTAATCAACTTCCGCCTCTTTTTTACAAGATATTATTGAAATAATAGATAAAAATAAAATTACTTTTTTCATATTGATAAGTTTTCTAGTTTAATAGTTATATGTTTTAAATACGCTGAACTTTTTATTTACCCTTAGCCTTGTATTTTTTTTAACATAAAATTATAATTTCACAAAATAGCTTATCCTATATAGTTGATATAAAACTAAAACACTTCTACATAAAACACTTTAAGTAGTTTGTTGTTAACCCTCAAACATAAACACTATCGGATTTAACATAAATAAATGAAAGAAAATAACATTCACTTTTAAATAGCATGTTGTTCATATACCAGAAATAAACTCTAACATTTTAGATAACATGGGGTTTCTATTATTCTTACTCCAAACGGCAGATAATATTGTTCGTTGTGAGATATCTTTAAGTTCAATAAATTTAACATGCTCATTAATTCCTGTTCTTAAAGAACTTGGCACAATTGAAATTCCAAAATCATGCTCTACTAATTTGTATATGGATGAGGAATGAATGGTTCTGTGAGAAACATTTGGTGTAAAGCCACTTTCTTTAAAAATCTCCATTATTTTTTGATAATAACTAGGGCTATAAGACTTATCAAACATAATGAAATTCTCGTCCTGTAATTGTTTTAAACCTGTGAAATTTTGTTCACTTAAATGATGTTTCAATGGCAGTACTAAGGAAAATGTATCTTCTAAAATTGGTTGAATATTCAATTCATTTGGTATAGTCTCAATTCTTACAAAACCTATATCAATTTCTTTCATTTGAAGTGCAGAAATTTGATTTAGGTTATCCATTTCTTGAAACCTGAAATGAATATTTGGATGCTTGTTTCTGAGTTTCACTAATAGCTCGGGTATAATGTTTTCCATCGCAGATCCTATATAACCAAAGTTTAGATTTCCATCAATACCGTCATTGATACGTTTTGCTTGATTTAAAATATCATCTAAGGCATTTAAGTTTACTTTCAACTCTTTTTTTAAATATTCTCCCGCTTTGGTTAAAGAAACATTTCTATTATCACGATCAAAAAGAATAACCCCCATACTTTCTTCCATTTGTCTTATTTGCCTACTTAATCCTGGCTGAGAAATAAACAACTTATCTGCAGCTTTTCTAAAATGCAATTCATCTGCTACAGCTAAAAAATAAATTAAATGACGATATTCTAATTGATTACTCATAGTTATTAATTGTTAACTAAAACAGTCTTATTTTGCATCAAATATAATGGTAAATTTGTAACAAATCTTTATCTACCATGTTCAAATACGGAATCGACACTTTGACTGTCGAAAAAATCTTAAAAATTTCAAAAGGAAAATTAAAAGCTATTTTAACTCCAAATGCTATAGAAAAAGTTAACCAATGTAGGTTAAAAGTAGAAAAAATGGCCACTGGAAAAAAAGCTATTTACGGAATAAATACAGGGTTTGGTCCATTATGTGACGTACAAATCACACCCGAAGAAACCAATTTATTGCAAAAAAACTTATTAATCACTCATGCCGTTGGAGTTGGCAAACCTATTGATAAAGAATTATCTAAAATAATGATGATTTGTAAAGTTCATGCATTATGCCAAGGGTTTTCGGGAGTTCGATTGGAATTAATAGAAAGAATTATATTTTTTATAGAAAATGATTTATTACCTGTAGTTCCAGAACAAGGTTCAGTAGGAGCGTCTGGAGATTTAGCACCTCTGTCTCATCTTTTCTTGCCACTTATAGGAGAAGGCGAATTTTGGATAGACAACCAAATTCAACCCGCTTTAACAATATTAACAAAACATAATCTGAAACCTATCACGCTTCAAGCCAAAGAAGGACTAGGATTAATTAACGGTACTCAATTTATTCTAGCCCATACTATTATAGGTTTGAAAAAAATGGAATACCTTTTAGATTTAGCAGATGTTTGTGGAGCAATGAGCATTGAGGGTTATCAAGGTAGTTCTTCTCCATTTAGAGACGAGCTTCACCGTATAAGACCTTTTCAAGGAACGATTGAGGTAGCTGAAAGAATGACCATGCTTCTTTATAAATCTCAAAATGTGGATTCACATGAAAATTGTGAACGCGTGCAAGACCCTTATTCAATGCGATGTATTCCACAAGTACATGGCGCTTCTAGAAATGCCTATTATCATTTAAAAGAATTGGCAGAAATAGAAATGAATTCTGTCACAGACAACCCTATTGTTTTAAGTGATACTGAAGCGATTTCTGGAGGGAATTTTCATGGACAACCGTTAGCTATGGCTTTAGATTATTGCTCAATTGCAGCTTCAGAATTAGGAAACATTTCAGACCGCAGATGTTATTTATTACTAGAAGGCAAATACGGGCTACCTAGGCTACTAACTACAGGAGGCGGATTAAATTCTGGTTTTATGATACCTCAATACACAACAGCTGCCCTAGTTACAGAAAACAAATCACTATGTTTTCCGCCATCAGCAGACAGTATCCCAACATCGCTAGGTCAAGAAGACCATGTTTCTATGGGGAGTATTTCTAGTAGAAAATTCAATCAAATCTTAGGGAATCTAGAAAAAATACTTGCTATAGAGTTAATGTATGGTGCTCAGGCATTAGAATTTAGAAGACCAAATACATTCTCTGATATTATTGAAGAAAATCATAGAATTATTAGAACTAAAATTCCAAAATTAGAAGACGATCGCATTCTAAAAGATGACATTAATGCTATAATAGAGTTAGTTAACAATCAAGTTTTCAACTTAAAATAACTAAAGAGATGACTTTTAAAGAACAAATTTTACAGGGTATTCCTTCTAGTTTACCCACAAAAAAAATCTATCCAGAAAATGCTAATAGAGCGCCAAAGAGAAAAGATGTTTTATCTATTGAAGAGAAACAATTAGCCATTAGAAATGCTCTTCGTTACTTTCCAAAAAAATGGCATCAAGAATTGGCAATTGAATTTGCTCAGGAGTTAAAAGAGTATGGGAGAATTTACATGTATCGATTCAAGCCAGATTATGATATTTATGCGCGGTCAATTTCAGAATACCCTTCAAAATCATCTCAAACAGCTGCAATCATGCTAATGATTCAAAATAATTTAAATCCTGCTGTTGCGCAACACCCAGAAGAATTAATAACATATGGAGGAAACGGTGCAG
Organism: Pseudotamlana haliotis; assembly: GCF_008806375.1. Classification (GTDB taxonomy): domain Bacteria; phylum Bacteroidota; class Bacteroidia; order Flavobacteriales; family Flavobacteriaceae; genus Pseudotamlana; species Pseudotamlana haliotis. The sequence goes on from NZ_WAAT01000040.1 coordinate 26,003, forward strand.
TTTTTCAAAACTGGGCTCAATACTTATTAGTCATGCAATATTTAGCAACCATGACAGATGAACAAACCTTACATATCTATTCTGGTCATCCAATGGGGTTATTTCCTTCTTCAAAAAATGCACCAAGAGTTATTGTCTCCAATGGCATGATGATTCCTAATTATTCAAAACCCGATGATTGGGAAAAGTTTAATGCTCTAGGAGTTACTCAATACGGACAAATGACTGCCGGATCATTCATGTATATTGGCCCTCAAGGCATAGTGCATGGCACTACTATCACTGTAATGAATGCTTTTAGAAAAGTACTTAAAAAAGACGAAAAACCAGCTGGAAAAATATTTCTAACGGCAGGATTAGGAGGCATGAGTGGAGCTCAACCAAAAGCAGGAAATATTGCAGGGTGTATTACCATTTGTGCCGAAGTTAACCCGAAAGCAGCCATAAAAAGACACGAACAAGGCTGGGTAGATGTACTTATTAATAAAATTGATGACCTGGTCATGCGTGTGAAAAAAGCACAATTGAATAACGAAGTTGTTTCCATTGCTTATATAGGAAATGTTGTAGATGTTTGGGAGCGCTTTGATTCAGAAAATATATTTATTCATTTAGGCTCAGACCAAACCTCCTTACATATCCCATGGACAGGAGGCTATTACCCGGTTGATATTTCGTATGATGAATCCAATCGATTAATTCGGGAAGAGCCAGAAATTTTCAAACAAAGAGTTCAAGAAACCTTGAGACGTCATGCTGAAGCAATAAATAAACATGTAGCAAAAGGAACCTATTTTTTCGATTATGGAAATGCGTTTTTATTAGAAGCCTCAAGAGCTGGTGCAGATGTAATGGCTAAAAATGGTATAGATTTTAAATACCCATCATATGTTCAAGATATTTTAGGACCTATGTGTTTTGATTACGGCTTTGGGCCTTTTAGATGGGTCTGTGCCTCAGGAAATTCAAATGATTTAGATACCACCGATGCAATTGCTGCTTCTGTTTTACAAGAAATTATGGAAAACTCACCTGAGGAAATCAAACTTCAAATGCAAGATAATATCACTTGGATCAAAGATGCAAAAAAAAATAAAATGGTTGTTGGGTCTCAAGCTCGTATTTTATATGCAGATGCAGAGGGTAGATCTAAAATTGCAGAAGCTTTTAATAATGCCATTGCATCAGGTAAAATTGGTCCTGTTGTATTAGGAAGGGACCATCATGATGTTAGCGGCACAGATTCTCCTTATAGAGAAACTTCTAATATTTATGATGGTAGTAAATTCACGGCAGACATGGCCATTCATAATGTTATAGGAGACAGTTTTAGAGGCGCTACCTGGGTGTCTATCCACAATGGCGGAGGTGTTGGTTGGGGTGAGGTCATAAATGGAGGTTTTGGTATGTTACTAGACGGAACTAAAGAAGCCGAATCTCGCTTAAAAAGCATGCTTTTCTATGATGTAAATAATGGAATTGCACGTAGAAGTTGGGCAAGAAACAATGAGGCTATTTTCGCTATAAAAAGAGAAATGAAAAGATCTCCAAATTTAAAAATAACTTTACCTAACTTAGTAGAAGACAACCTTTTAAACAACTTGTTTTAATGACCACTTTATTTAAAAACATCAAAGAATTAGTTCAAGTTCGTAATACCCCTGTTTCTTATGTGTCAGGCTCAGAGATGAAAACCTTACCTACAATCAAAAATGCTTTTTTAATTGTTAAAGACGGATTGATTTCAGACTTTGGAACCATGAATAACTGTCCAACTTTAAAATTTGATAACACTATTGATGCTTCAGGGAAACTAATTTTACCTGCATGGTGTGACTCCCACACTCATATTGTTTATGCCGGAAATCGTGAAGGCGAATTTGTTGATAGAATACATGGATTGTCTTATGAAGATATAGCTAAAAATGGTGGTGGCATACTAAACTCTGCAAAAAAACTACAAAAAATTTCTGAAGAAAATTTATATAAACAAAGCAAGGTTAGACTTGAAGAGGTCATAAAATTAGGCACAGGTGCTATTGAAATAAAATCTGGCTACGGATTAACGGTTGATGCCGAACTAAAAATGCTTAGAGTTATTAAGCGCTTAAAAGAAAGTTATCCTGTAAAAATCAAATCAACTCTTTTAGCCGCACATGCATTACCAAACGCATATAAAAATAATAAAATAGGGTTTTTACAATTATTAATTGATGAATTGATTCCTAAAACAGCTAAAGAAAATTTAGCCGAATTTATTGATGTTTTTTGTGAAACCGGGTACTTTTCAGTTGAAGATACAGAGCTTATTTTAAAAGCTGGTAAAGCACATGGTCTCTTACCAAAAATTCATGTGAACCAATTCACAGCTATTGATGGCATACAAGCTGGTTTAAAGTACAACGCCTTATCGGTAGACCATCTTGAAGAAATGAGAAAGGAAGATATTATGGATTTAAAAAACACTGCAACTATGCCTGTAGCATTGCCAAGTTGCTCCTATTTTTTAAGCATTCCTTACACCCCTGCTAGAAAAATTATAGATGCCGGCTTACCACTTGCCCTTGCATCAGATTACAATCCTGGGTCTACACCATCTGGAAATATGAATTTTGTTATTTCTACAGCCTGTATAAAAATGAAAATGACTCCTGAAGAAGCTATCAATGCAGCTACGATCAACGGTGCTTATGCTATGGGACTTGAAAAAGAAGTTGGTTCTATATCCATTGGTAAAAAAGCAAATCTTATTTTAACAAAAAAAATAAGTTCTTATGCTTTTATACCATATTCATTTGGGAACAACCAAATAGAAACAGTATTTATAAACGGTAACCCTTTCAATTAAATAATCATGAAAGACCCTTTTAAAATTTATAAAGCCAAAGGACAAAAAGTTCCTATTATACTAAGTATTCCACATGCAGGAACCAAATTCCCAAAAGAACTAAAAAACAAGTTCGACAAAAGAATGCGGCAACAGGTTGATGATACCGACTGGTATGTTGACCAATTGTATCAATTTGTTCAAAACATGGGTATTACCATTATAAAAGCAAAATATAGCAGATGGGTTATTGACTTAAACCGAGACCCACAAAGTGAAGCTTTGTATAATGATGGAAGAATTATCACAGGGTTAACACCAACTACAGATTTTTTTGGAAATAACATTTACCGTAAAGAAAAATTTGTTCCAAATACTATTGAAATAAATAGACGTCTAGAAAACTACTATTGGCCATATTACAAAAAAATTGAGGAATTACTAAAAGAACGAAAATCTGAATTTGGAAACGTATTACTCTGGGATGCACATTCAATTCGAGAATTTGTTCCAACTATAAGAAAAGAAAAATTTCCCGATTTAATTTTAGGAAATAATAATCATGTTACTGCACACCCTAAACTAACCACTTCAGCAATTGAAGGTCTTAAATCTGGTAGTTATCAAGTTAGTATAAACACACCATTTAAAGGCGGGCATATTACTAGGTATTTTGGAAAACCAGAAAACAATATTCATGCACTACAATTAGAGATGAATAAGATACTGTATATGGATAACCGAGAATTAAATTTTGACGAAAAACGTGCTATCCAAATGCGAGACGTGTTAAAAAACACTTTAGAAGGGGTTATAAAAACCATCTATAATTTATAACTAAAACATCAATGAAATCATTTTTATTTAAAGGACTTTTAACTCGTCATGGATGGGAAGAAAATACAAAAATTACCATTGACAATGATGGTATAATTACTGCCATTCATCATGATTCTCAAAATGATAATTCAGAATTTATTAATGGCTTTGCTATTCCTGGTTTTCAGAACGCCCATTCTCATTCTTTTCAATATGCCATGGCTGGTTTGGCTGAAAGACATGAAGGAACTGGAGTTCCAGATGATTTTTGGTCTTGGAGAGATGCCATGTATAAGTTGGCTCTATCTGTAAATCCAGATCAATTTGAAACTATTGCCACAATGCTTTATGCTGAAATGGCAAGACATGGCTATACTCAGGTTGCAGAATTTCATTATGTACATCATGATAAAAATGGTAAGAAGTATAATGATCTTGCCGAAATGGGAAATCGACTAGTCTCAGCTGCAAAAAAAGTGGGCATCAAAATCACACTAGTTCCTATATTTTACCAAAAAGGAGGTTTTGGTGAAAATCCTACAAAAGCACAACGCAGATTTATATCTTCAACCTTTGATGAATATCAAAAACTATATGATGCCAGTGAGCAGGCAACAAAAAATTATCATGGTGCCAATATAGCTACTGGAATTCACTCTATGCGAGGCGTTGAACCAGAACTTATAAAACGAATCGCTACTGATTTTCCACAAAATGTTCCTTTTCATATTCATATTGCTGAGCAATTAAAAGAAATAGAAGACTCTAAAACCTACTTAAATAAACGCCCTGTAGAATGGATGTTAGATAATATAGAAATGACTGAGAGGTTTCATTTAGTTCACGCTACTCATTTAAATGACCGAGAAATTAAAGGAATTGCAAAATCAGGGGCCAATGTTGTTTTATGCCCATCAACAGAAGGTAATTTGGGTGATGGCATTTTCCCTTTAAAAGAATTTCAGGAATATGGAGGACATTGGAGCATAGGAACCGATTCACATATTAGCTTAAATCCATTAGAAGAATTACGTATTCTTGATTATGGTCAAAGATTAACATCTCATAAGCGCAATATATTCTATAATCCAAAACAAGTAGATAGTGGTTTATTTAGTATTGATATGACTCTAAAATCAGGAAGAAAAGCAATGAATAACTATAATACTAACTATTTCAGGATAGGCGCACCACTAGATGCCGTAGTATATGATGCAGAATCTCCGCTTTTAGCCTGTACATCACTTAAAAATATTGCTTCTACTCTTATTTATAGTTCTGATGTATCTATGCAATTAGGAACCTTAGTTGATGGTAAATGGATAACCAAGAAAGAAGGATATTTCTTAAAAAAAGAAGTACAACGTGATTTTATAAATACCATGAAGAATTTAGAATTGAGGTAGAAGGCTGAAATTTTTCTAATAAACCTTTTTAATGATTGTCCCTTTTAGAAAGTAAGTTAAGTAAAACGCTAAAATATTATACCAAAATAAAAAGCAAGATCCATTGAACGAAAAGAGTCTAAGATTCCTCTTCATTTTTTGTATAGATAGGAGAGACTCTAACTCCTAAACATTGCTGTATTAGACCCTATGTTTAATTTTTCTAGCAAATCCACCACATCCGCACATTATTGAAAATAAGATAATCAATTATTTCATTTTAATCACTAATTCATAATAAAACAAATACTCCTAAGTAGAAGAAAAATATCGAAACTCTGCACTTATTCTGTACTGGATAAAATAAAAAAGCCTCTCAATTTCTTGAAAGGCTTGATTTTTATATCTTGTTGCCTCTATACGTAATAATATTATTATTAGTCGCTCTATTAAGTCTTCAACCAGACACATAGCTATTAAATGTGTGGAATTATTACAATTTACTTTTTCCAACAGGTTCTTTTTATACGTACGCACGGTATAAGGGTTTCACACCTCTCTTTCAAATAAACTAAAGCATTTAGAACCTCAAAATTTTACTATATTGCAGCCAAATTTCGCCTAGCTCTGTGCAAAAAAAGTGTGCAAACACCTGAAAACCAAATAAAAAAAATGCTTGAAATAGATAGTTTATTAGAATTCGAAAACTGGATAAACACTGGGGCTAAAACACCTCTAGCCTTACAAGAACTGAATTTACTTGCTTATGATGCCAAGATATTCGAACACACGTTTAAAGATTCTATGTTTTTAGGTTGTGAATTAAGCAATGAAGCCGCAGGACATATTGTTAAAACAGGTGGTATGGTCATTTCCAACAGAAAAGACCAGCCTTTTAAAATGCACAAAGCCAGATTATATTCTGTAGAAGAATTGTTTAAAGGTTTTGATATCAATAGCGAAGGTGGTTATAAAGACACTTTCGATTATAAAGTTTATAAAGATTATGTAGAAAACGGCATGGAAACCCCAGCTTCCATTCATACCAGTTTAGCCCGAAGACTCCACGACCACAGCATCACCGATGCCCTTTACGAACTTATTGAAGGCAAAAAAGTAGTAGCCATTATGGGCGGACATGCCATGGAGCGTCAAGACCCTTATTACTTAGAAATAGCAAAAATATCAAGAACGCTTACGCGGAAGGGCTTTTTGATGGTCAGCGGAGGCGGTCCAGGTGCTATGGAAGCGACCCATTTAGGGGCTTACTTTGCCTGTAGAACTGAAGCGGAATTAATAGAAGCTGTTGACACCTTTAAAACACGTTTACCTGATGCCATATCTGGTAAGGAATATGATGATAAAGATTGGCTGCATCGTGCTTGGAAGATAAAAACCCAATACCCTATTCTGCCCGGTAAAGAAGAAGCTTCCATGAGTATTGGTATCCCAACTTGGTTGTACGGTCATGAGCCACCAGCACCTTTTGCTACTCATATTGCGAAATATTTTGCTAATAGTGTTCGTGAAGATGGCCTGTTAACCATTGCCAAATACGGAGTGATTTTTGCCCCAGGAAGCGCTGGAACCACTCAGGAAATTTTTCAGGAAGTCACCCAAAACCATTACGCACCTTATAACACCCATACCATAAAAAAACATGTGTCACCCATGATTCTTTTCGGAGTTAAGACCTGGACGGAAGAAAGACCTCTTTGGGATTTCATGAAACACACTTCGGAAGGTAGACCTTACGGCGAATTGCTAAACCTTACAGAAGATGCTTCAGAAATTATTAATTACATTGTAAACTACGACCCCGAAGCTTATGCCTTTCCGAAGTAAAAATGGCAATGTTTCTATTTTTTTATTGCATTCAAAAATTTAACTACAAAAAAAAGCAATTATTACTTATATTTGTAGTGTTATGACTTTTATATCAAAAAACATCAAACATTTGAGAGGACTAAAAAAGCTTTCTCAAGAAGCCTTTGCAGAAGAGCTAAAGGTAAACCGTTCACGTATTGGGTCTTATGAAGAAGGTCGTTCAGCACCAACAATTGAGTTTCTTATCCAACTGTCTGATTTCTTCAAAATCCCTATTGATATCTTACTCAGAAAAGACCTTACCAAAGCCAAAGACTTTTCGTTTATAGAACTGAATAATCAGCGGGTACTATTTCCTATTACGGTCGATAGTGACAATGAAGACCTGATTGAAGTAGTTCCAGTAAAAGCTTCGGCAGGTTATTTGGCCGGATATGACGACCCCGAATTCATTGAGCAATTGCAAAAAATCAAGCTGCCTTTTTTACCGACTGGAAAGCACCGTGCCTTCCCCATCAAAGGAGAATCTATGCTTCCGCTAAAAGACGGCTCCTATGTTATTGGACGTTTTGTTGAAAGCAGAAGCGAAATAAAAACAGGCCGAACTTACGTGCTTGTTACCGCCAACGACGGCATAGTCTATAAGCGTGTGATGAACAACATCGATTTTAACGACTCTTTGCTATTAATGTCCGATAATAAATTCTACCACGATTATAGTGTCCCAATTGGTGAGGTTTTAGAGCTCTGGGAATACGTTTGCAGCATCAACACGCAAGAATACAGTGAAGAAGAATTAAAACTGAGTAGTATTGCCACCATGCTTACCGAATTAGGTGTTGAACTAAAGGCTTTGGAGAAGTTAGTTAATTGATGCTAGTTGTTGGTTTTTGGAGACTTACGCTTACACTAATTTTCAGATATGGTGTAAGCATTAACCTGTGAAATGGATGCCTAATTATTTTCTCAGTGCAACTCGGCGTTATCCTCTGTGAAACCCCGTATAATAAATGCAGAAAAACCTCAGCTAACCTCTGAGGAACAGAAACAGCAAAAACAAAAGCATTACCCCTAGTTCTGAAGTCTGATCGAGCCTACCTATCGGCAGACAGACACAGCCGACACTTTTATTCAATACAATAAACCAAACTTCTCGACTCCGCTCGAAGACCGAAAACGAACAGCTCTAGAGATGGTGATTGAGCGGAGTCGAGAACCTGTCTTCTTTATAATAAAATCCAAATATTTATTTCAAAATCAACTAATTACTTCATAGAAATCGAAGACCGTTACGAAACAGCAATTTTACTGGTGTTCGAGCGGAGTCGAGAACCATCATACCCCAAAGAAAAGCATGAATTCACCAACATTCCGTTGTCAAAAAACTCGATTTCTACTACGCTCAATCTGACACACTACTCAAATTCAATATATACTATTTAAGTCTTTGCTGCGCTCTGTGAAATAGCCCCTAGATTTTCCAATAATAAATTATTTACAATGACTTCTACATATTTATTGAAATTATAAGTAAATTGAATCATTAAAAATTAATCCAACTGAAATCACAACTATGAAATGGAAAGGTAGAAGACAAAGCTCAAATGTTGAAGACCGAAGAGGTCAAGGAGGTGATAATAGTCGCGGCATTGGCGGTTTTAGCCCTATGCTTCTCGGCCCGCTAATCAAGCTCTTATTTTCAAAAACAGGTTTAATAATTGTTGGTATCTTTCTTATAGGATCCTTTCTTACCGGCAACAACCCTTTAAATATTATCAGCCAGTTTTTTGGTGGCGGACAAATTCAAACCGAAAACGCTTCCCATTACCAAGGCACTGAAAAAGAAAATGAATTAGCACAATTTAGCGCTACCATCTTAGCAAATACTGAAGATGTTTGGAATGCTCAATTAGAGAATTACCGCAACCCTACCCTAGTGCTTTTTACCGGTTCGGTGTCTTCGGCCTGTGGCTCAGCATCTAGTGCTACGGGCCCTTTTTATTGTCCGGGAGACGAAAAACTATACTTAGACCTCAGCTTTTTTAGCGATATGGAGCGCCAATTAAATGCGCCAGGAGATTTTGCTCAGGCCTACGTTATTGCCCATGAAGTTGGTCATCACATTCAAAAGATCATGGGTATTACAGAAAAAATAGATCGCTTACGCGGAACCATGAGTAAAACCGAATACAATAAATACTCCGTACGACTAGAACTTCAAGCCGATTTCTTAGCGGGTGTTTGGGCACACCACTCACAGGAAATGACTCAAATGATGGAAGCTGGCGATTTAGAAGAAGCCTTAAACGCGGCCAACGCCATTGGTGACGACCGCTTACAAAAAAATGCTTCGGGACGTGTAGTACCAGATTCATTCACACACGGTACTTCTGCTCAACGTATGCGTTGGTTTAAAAAAGGATTCGAAACAGGTGATCTTTCTCAAGGCGATACCTTTAATGCTAACCCGCTATAAATATTTAATAACCTTTAGGAATTTAATTAACGTATCACACTATTAAAATAGCATACAAAAACCATATTCAATTTAGTACAAACAAAACCACTGTAATTGCGCTTATAATGGTTTTGTTTTTTATATGTTATTTTATGAATCCTTTAAATTTACAACTAAATAAATAGCTTATCATGAAAATTGAGACCGCATTTTAAGCTTAATACTAATAAATCATCTATATATCTACTTAAAGACTTCCTACAAACTTGGTAAAAAGATAAATAACCAATAGCCTTGCGGCTTTATTACAATCAACCTAATAGACTCACACAACCTAACGGAATAAGTAACGAAAAAAAGCAAACAAATAAAGCAGAAATTAAGGCGACAAGACCGAATTTTTAAGTACATTATTTACAACGAAACCTTAATTGATTTTAGAGAACAATTTTGGTCTTTTCTAGGGGCATTTATAGGCATTGCACTCATTGGTTTTTTGCAATCTTCCTATTTATTAGAACTTGAAAACATCCTTTTAATCGGCTCATTTGGCGCAGCAAGCGTCCTGATTTTTGGTGCCGTTCAAAGTCCGTTAGCCCAACCAAGAAATCTTATTGGTGGCCAACTCATTTCTGCATTTATAGGGGTTACCGTTTTTAAACTAATACCCGATGTGATTTGGATTAACGCCCCTTTAGCAGAGGCGACTTCCATTATTGCCATGCAAATAACCAAAACATTGCACCCACCGGGAGGTGCTACAGCACTTATTGCGGTTATTGGCACCGAAAAAATAAGAGCACTAGGTTATTTTTACGTTATTTCTCCTGTGCTTGCAGGAACTTTAATATTGTTTATTACAGCACTTATTTTTAACAATCTGACTAAACATAGACAATACCCAACCAACGGAAAACTTACTAGGGTATTTAAAAGTAGAGGGTTAAAGAGTAAACGTTTAAGAAAATCACTGGCCTTTTTTTTAGGTTAATATTTATTTTAGCTCCCATAGGCCCCTTCAGGTTTAAAAAATACTGAAAAGGCTTTTTTTTATTAAAACATAATAGCTCCACGTCTAAGCTTCTGGATTTTCCTCCTTAATTTATTCAGACTTTTACTATCTTAGTTCTGTATTTTCACATTTTTTTAAGATTTGTGTCGTACCGCTTTTATTAAATAGGCATCTTTGTAATCTAGAATGCATTGTTTTATACCAGAATCAAATTAACCAACCTAAAACCAATGAAAAAACATAACAAACTCTCTGAATTAGCCTCTACAGCCATTTGTGGAAATGACATCAGTTCATCCGTTTTATATGTTTCGGCATTAGCCATCGCCTTTGCGGGGCAGTATGCCTGGATTACTCTGCTAATTGTTTCACTTGTGCTTTTTTTATTCCGAAAAATATACGGTGAAGTAGTTGGAGCATTACCTTTAAATGGTGGTGCTTATAACGCCTTATTAAATACAACTAGCAAATCAGTGGCCTCTTTTGCGGCTACACTGACTTTACTTTCATACATGGCCACAGCCGTAATTTCAGCTAATGAAGCCATACATTATCTGCATCATTTAATTCCGTCTATCCCTATCATTATCGCGACTATCGTTTTACTTTGTATGTTTGGTGCATTAACGATTGGCGGGGTTTCAGAATCAGCTAAAGTAGCCATTGGTATCTTCTTGTTTCACTTAGGATCATTTCTGTTACTAACTGGCTTTATTGTATTTTTCTTGATAAGCAATGGTTTTGATCTCTTTTTTCAAAACTGGGAAATGCCCACGACTGGAGGAAGCATCACTAATGCGATTTTTCTAGGTTTTGCCGCTTCAATGCTTGGGGTTTCTGGTTTTGAAAGTTCGGCAAACTTTGTTGAAGAACAACAAAAAGGCGTATTCCCTAAAACCTTAAGAAACATGTGGGTTGTAGTTAGTGTGATTAACCCACTAACAGCCATTTTTGCTTTAGCTTTATTTACTTTACCTGTTTTGCAAAGTCCTGAATACCAAAACACACTTTTAATAGAAATGGCGTCTTACGCTGGCGGAGATTGGCTAGCCATCATAATTGGAATTGATGCCTTTTTAGTATTAAGTGGTGCCGTTTTAACAAGTTTTGTTGGTGTTTCTGGTTTATTAGAGCGTATGGCCTTAGATCGTATTTTACCTCAATTCTTTTTGAAGAAAAATAAAAAAGGAAGCTCTTACCGCATTATTTTAGTGTTTTTAGCTCTAACCATTTCGGTATTACTCATCACCAATGGTAATGTTAAATTACTAGCTGGGGTATATACGATTTCCTTTTTATCGGTTATGACACTTTTTGGTATAGGAAACATTCTTTTAAAAGTAAAAAGAAACCGCTTGCCAAGACCGGAAAAAGCAAGCTGGGGCGCTATCATTTTTGCTATAATAGCGGTTTTAGTGGCTTTGATTGGTAATATTATTATGCAACCCTCTGAAGGGGTTCCTAGTAATCTCACCGTGTTTTTAGAGTATTTCATACCATCCATACTGTTTATTTTGGTGATGTTAAATCGCACCATTTTATTGAAATTCTTATTGAAACTGATTCACTCGGTATTTGATCCATTTAGAAATTTTGTATTTAAAATGGATAAAAAAATCCTTAGGATTGTTCACGATATTAATTCACAAGAGTTCGTTTATTTTACTAAAAATGATGATGTGGCGACCTTAAATAAAGTGATGCTATACATACAAAAGAATGAACATACAAAAAACCTAAAAGTGGTTACAGCTCTTAAAAATGGTAATGCTGTTACTAACGAACTGCGTAATGATATAGATGTTATTGACCGTGAATACCCAAAAATTAAAGTTGAATTCATAGAATTGGATGACACTTTCGGACCAGAACTTATCAATAAGCTTTCTAAAGCATGGAAAATACCAATTAACTTTATGTTTATTGCCTCTCCTGGAGATCATTTCCCTTATAAAGTAGAAGACTTGGGTGGTGTGCGCTTAATTATTTAATTTACTAAATACTTTTCTTAAAAACAAAGCAAGTTCTCGACTGGGCTCGAATGCCGTTACTAAACATCAATTAACCGGTGTTCGAACGGAGTCGAGAACTTATCTCAACGACTACTTTCCTTATATATTTCACCAATCTGAATTCGGGTAATTGCATTGAAATTTTGAATTCAAGACTTTGTTATTCTAAAATTTCCCTTTAGAATAACGAACTGGTCTCGGCTACGCCTATCTGTCAATAGGCAGACGCGAATACCATTTTCATTCATATTCTAATTATTTGATAGCTTATCTGTTTCATGAAATTCTGAAATCGAAGATTCAACACAATTAATCGCGTTCAGAATTCGGACATGGCATGTCGCCATAAAACCTCTAAACCTAACGTAAATTTGTAGTGTAATTATAAAAGATTACATTTTTTCATATAGTTAGTTTAGTTTGGTTTTTAAAGATTAATAGAGCTGCTGTAGGTGTGGTTACCCACAGCGGTTTAATCTTTTCCTAATGCACACTAGTTAAAATTCAAAGTCGCCCAAGTAAATCATTATATATAGTAAAACCCTGTGGAAATTCATTTTCCACAGGGTTTTCGTTTTTTTAGAGATCATGTTAAGTTCTCGAGGTAGTCGGATTCTGAAATGATATTTCAGAATTACGAACTACGCCAAACACGCTTTTATTAGCTCTACCATTTTTGAAGCACGGGCTTTCACCTCTTCTTCGGTCCATGAGAGTTTAATTAAGCACGATATATTTCTAGCGATGTAGTGATCTGATTTTTCAAAAGTTTTAGTTTCTAGATATTTCAATCCGTTTTTAACTTCAGCTGAAATAGGAAATAAAGACTTCATATCTTTTAAATGCTCCCATTTTCTAATGTAGTGCCAATTGTTATTGAAATAATGAAAACATGCATCTACCCCATTTTCTTTAAATGCTGAAGACACTTTTGTGGCGATTTCTAAATCTGGTAAAAAGAAGCTTAAAAAAGCATAACTTTCTTCTCCTCCTTCTGGAACGGTTCTAAAGGTTACTTCTGGAATTTCAGAAAGGGCTTCTTTGATGATGTTGAAATTCTTTTTTTGAATGGCTATAAATTCTGGAAGACGTCTTACTTGTGCTAAACCTACAGCGGCGTGTAGTTCTGAAATTCTGAAGTTATAACCTAAAAACGGATGTGTTTCGGCGCCTCTATCATTCCCCACGTGGTCGTGACCATGATCGCTATAATGATCGGCATTGGTGTAGTAATCTTCATTATTGGTCACTACTGCTCCGCCCTCGCCACTAGTTATAGTTTTTACAAAATCGAATGAGAAACACCCTAAATCACCTATGCTACCTAGGGGTTTTCCGTTGTATGTACCACCAATAGCTTGGCATGCATCTTCAACTAAAAGTAAATTATTGCTTTTACAAATATCTAGTAAAGCGGACATATTAGCCATACCCCCACACATTTGAACCACCATTACGGCTTTGGTTTTTGGTGTAATGGCTGCTTTTACAGCTTCGGGATCAAGCCCTAAAGTATCGTCGATATCTACCAGTACCGGAATGGCACCTAACATCATGATGGCCTCAAAACTAGCCACAAATGTAAAACACGGCATGATCACTTCATCACCGGCGCCTACGCCTGCAGATGCCAAGGCCACTGAAACGGCTGCTGTTCCACTAGAAACTAGCTGCACGTGATTGGCTTGAAAGGTGTTTTGTAATGCGGTTTCTAGTTCTTTTGATTTCCAATGGCCGTTACGCATGCCATCGAAACCATAGCGCATGAGCACGCCATTGTCTAAAACATCATTGACTTCTTTACGTTCTAAATCTCCAAATAATTCAAATCCTGGCATATCAATTTTTTTACTTTAATGTTGTTTTTTAGTAAAGCTGTGCGTTAGGGATTGTAGCGGCATCCTTTTTTGCCATGAAAAGCAAAAAAGATATAGCGGAAAGCCCGACCCTTGTGGTAACGCCCAAACCTTTTATATTTCTATAACGCCCTCGTTTATGGGACGTCTTACTTTTTTTAATTCGGAAAACATATCGTCGGCCGCGCGATACCCTAAAGGTAATAGCAACACCGATTTTAAGCCTTGTTTGTCGAGCTCTAAAATACGGTCGTATTCTTGGGGTAAAAATCCTTCCATGGGGCAAGAGTCGATACCTTCCATGGCACAGACTGTCATTAAGTTACCCAAGGCGATATAGGCTTGATTGGTAGACCATTGTTGGCGTTGAGCTACCGATTTTTTTGCCATCATGTTGACCAGGTCCTCACGGTACGGCTTTAAAATGGTTTCTGAAGTTTTACGAATGCCTTTGATATTTTTATAATAATTATCAATATCGGTCGTACTAATATCGCTTTGTACACAAATAACTAATAAATGTGAAGCGTCTACCACCTGTTTTTGATTGAACGCCGCTTTTAATAGCGACTGACGGACGGTTTTATCTTCAACAATCACTAACTTAATGGTTTGCAAACCAAAGGATGTTGCCGTAAGGTTGAAAGCTTGTTTGACCACATTTAATTTTTCTGCGGAAAGCTTTTTTGTAACATCAAATTTTTTGGTTGCATAACGCCATTGTAGTTGCTTAATCGTATCCATTATTAGGTTTTGAATTTGGGCAAAAATAAGCTATGCAGTTTGTATTTTACTACAATATGCTCAAAAATTAGGTTTGAAAATGGGCTCGAAAAAAAAAATTAAAAAAAATTGATTTTTGTTTGACAGAATTGAAAAAGGTTTCTATATTTGCACCCGCATTCAGGGAATACCTGATGAGGCACTCAGGAGAAATGGCAGAGTGGTCGAATGCGGCAGTCTTGAAAACTGTTGAGGGTCACACCTCCGGGGGTTCGAATCCCTCTTTCTCCGCTGAGTTTTTTTTAAACTCCCTTTAAAACCTTGCAAAACATTGTTCTGCAAGGTTTTTTCATTTTCAAATGTTTCACTTTTTTTTAGATTTGTTTCGGATCATTCCTAAAAGTTGTGTTTATGCAAAAATTGTAGT
>NZ_WAAT01000041.1:0-42999 GCF_008806375.1 Pseudotamlana haliotis
ATAAGGGACTTTTTACCAACCATTTTGTCTATTACATCGAAATATACTATTAAGGGTCCTACCATATTAGATACTCAACCTCTAAAACAATACTTAAGTCTCCCGAACGAATCGATTTATACGAGTTCTTTAATTTTCGTTAGACTAAATTAGAAATAGATTTGACAACCTATAATCATAAAAGCACTTATAGTTAGTGATATACCACTGAAAAGAATCGCATAAAAAAAGGCCACCATTTCTGGTAGCCTTCTTTAATAAACTTAATACTGAATTAGATACCTAATCCTTGTCCACCTGTAACTTGAATAGTTTCAGCTGTTAAGAAAGAAGCGTCTTTGCTCGCTAAGAAAGAAACCACAGAAGCAACTTCTTCTGGTTTTCCTAGTTCACCTAATAAGATATTATTTTTCCAAGAAGCAAAAACTTCTGGCTTAGTAGATTTAATTTGAGCGTGGAAAGGTGTATCAATTGTACCAGGAGATACAGCATTTACTCTAATTCCGTACTCAGCTAAATCTTTAGCTAAAGCTCTTGTAATTGCTTGTACACCTGCTTTAGAAGTACCGTATACTCCAGCTCCAGGTCCACCAGCATTCCATCCTGCAATAGATGTATAGTTGATGATAGATGCGTTATCAGACTTCTTTAAGAAAGGGATAGCCGCTCTTGAAGCGAAAAATGTAGAATCAAGGTTTAAAGCCATAACAAATCTGTAAAATTCAGTTGTCATATCTTCAAATCTAGATCTTCCACCTAAACCACCTGCATTGTTTACAAGCACATCAATTTTACCGTACTTCTCACCAATTTTAGTGATGTTAGAAGTTACTTCTTCTTCTTTTGTTACATCAAAGCCATAGTACTCTGCAGTAATTCCCTCTGCAGTTAGTTCTTTAATTCTTTCAGCTCCAGCCTCATCTTCAATACCGTTTAATACAACAGTATATCCGTCTTGACCTAGACGTTTTGCTACTTGAAATCCAATTCCTCCAGTAGCACCAGTGATAACAGCTACTTTATCGTTAACATTTCCCATTTTTACTATATTTAAAATTTTAATTAGTTCTAATTATTCTTCTACTGATTTAATTGTTCTTGCAAAATAGTAGATCGCACCCACACCTAGTGGCACAAATACGGCAATCGCAATAAAGATTGGGGTATATGAAAATTTCTCTTGTACAATAGGAACTAAGAAGTTCATAAGTATCACAGAAAATACACCAACCATACCAGCTAATCCAGCTAATGATCCTACAGATTTACCACTAAATAAATCACTAGGTAAGGTTTGTACGTTGCCAATTGCGAATTGGAAACCAAATAATACAAAGAAAACAATAGCAACAAAACGTTCTGGAGTATCACCAAACATAATGGTAGCAACTAAACCTAAGAACATAATGATACCTCCAATAAGGATTGTAAGTTTTCTACCTCTATCAATAGAATGTGTTTTTGCAATAATTCTACCGGCGAAAGACCCTCCAGCAATACTACCTAAGGCAGCCCCAACATAAGGTACCCACGCAAACATACCTACTTCTTTTACATCAAATCCGTAAACATCGGCTAAGTAAAGTGGCATCCAACCTACGAATAACCACCAAATTGGTTCAAGGAAGAAACGACCAATAACAATAGCCCATGATTCTTTATGAGATAAAATTTCAGAAAGCGATAAACCTTTTGTATCAGCAGTAGCTTCTTGATCGGCTTTACTCTGACCTTCTAAAATATATTTTCTTTCTTCTTCAGAAATCCAAGGGTGCGTTTTAGGACCTGATTTATTAATGATTAACCAAGGAATAATCCAAAGGATCCCAAAAGAACCAATCACCATAAAAGTTGTTCTCCATCCAAAAGCAACGAAAAGCGTTGCGATAAAAGGCGGAGCAATTACAGAACCAATAGAAGCACCTGCGTTAAACAAACCTTGTGCAAAGGCACGTTCTTTAATCGGGAACCATTCGGCGTTACTTTTAACCCCACCTGGCCAGTTACCAGCTTCTGAAATACCAAGTGTACTTCTAAAAAATGTAAGTCCAACCAAACCACGAACAGTAGAGTGTAAGAATGAAGATAATCCCCAAACACCAATACTAATTACGTATCCAATTCTAGTACCAACTTTATCAAATAACTTACCTGAAAATAATTGACCAAGTGCGTAGAACACCATAAAGATATTAAGGATCAACCCATAGTCATTCTTATCAAGACCTAACGATCCCGAAATAGAGTCAGCCTGTTCAGGGCTACCCCACATAATTGCTAAAGCACTCCTATCAATATAATTGATAACTGTTGCTAAAAAGATCAGTCCAATAATGAACCAACGTAAACCTTTTACTTTCATATTTTTGTTTATTTATAAATATTAACACCCTTATTTGGACTCGTAACAGCCTGTAAAGAGCAGCACCAATACAATCTGTATTAGCTTAATAAAATTTTATACAAAGAAATCTAAATAAACGACTTCTTTAGTTTACTACATTTTTAAACCCCTAATTTCATCTAAGTAAAACGAGCGATATAATGTTCTATTCTGTACTATAACAATACTGATACAAGAAATTAAAATGTTTTTTCATTTTTTCTCTTGCTTCAGCAGAGTTGTGACTTTTTATAGCATCATAAATAGCCCTATGTTCTTCAATACCTTGAACCGATTGATCTTTATCACAAACGTGATATTTCTCAAAATCCATAATAATTTGAGGAATAATAGTTAACATGAACATATTCATGGTGGCATTACCACTAGCCTTCGCAATAGCTAAATGAAACAGTAAATCTTCTTGAACAGCATCTTCGCCATTTCTAGCTTTTATCTCATAAGCATCTAATGCTATCTCAATATTCCTCAAATCTTTTTCTGTTCTTCTTAAAGAAGCCAGACTCACCGTTTTTAACTCTAGAAGAATTCTTGTTTCTACTAACGACTTAAAATCTGGCGATTCCAATATTAAAATATCATCTATCATCCCATTCATTGCAACAACCCCAATATTTGCAACAAATGTTCCACTCTGTGGAATGGATTTCAACAAACCGTAAAACTCTAACTTCTGGATGGTTTCGCGAATATTACTTCGTGTTACACCAAACTTTTCTGAAAGCATTCTTTCAGATGGTAGTTTATCACCAGGTTCTAAATTCTTATAATTTATTAATTCTTTAATTTGGCTAATGATAGCCTTTTGTGCTTTATTGTTGTTGTCATTGACAGTAAATACGTCTAATTTCATCTTCTAATGGGGTTTTAAATCACCTAGTTAACCTTATTAACACCTACAAATTCATCGTTATTAAAGAATATATTGTTGATTTTGTTACGGTTCCAGGTAACCATAAAATTTGGCAAAAATTAATATTAAACAACAACTCAAACAAATCTTAATTTTATTTCATAAAAAGTATTAATGGCTTACTTCAAGATCATAAAATTTAACTTTAGCAAATGCGTCATCATCTCTAGACTGAAAATAGTTTCCAGCTTTAAAATAATTCTCAAACACACCCCAACGTTGCATATGAATTCCCTCGTAAACTTTATACTCATTTCCATTTAAAACAATAACCATTTTCCCTTCAGAAATTTTAACCTCCAAAGTAAATTTTCTAAATCCAACTTCTTGCTCAAAGTAGAAACCATCATCATCTACCCAGGCATTTTCATGAAGAATCTCTTCATTAGAAGCAGATATGTCTTTTAAAACTTTTGTTTTAACTCTTACTTTACCATTTTGCCAGTAAATTTTAAGAATTGGAGGTGCATTATTATCATCTTCACCAATTAAGTCACGCTGTTCATTTGATAAACGTCCGTGGATTTGCATGATAATAACCTTATGATATTTACCATTAGAATCTTTTGACACCTGATCCATGGCTAAAGTCCCCTTCATGATTCCACCGTCCTTAAAACTCCAGTTTACATTATTTTTACCGGGTACCATTTGCTCTCTTAACTCAGATCTAGTATACTTAGTATTTTTAGTTGTTGATTTTGTAGGCATCGCATGAAAAACAATAGAGCCGTCTGTAGAATCAATATACATGTAAGGCCTAGCAATTTCATTGCTTGCAAAATCTAATATTTCAGGAGGATCGATCTCATAAGGACGCCCTTTCTCGTTTTGCACTGGTAAAGTGACTTTCCAGTGGCTTAAATCGATATCAGGTAACCTAACCTTACCTCTTTTTTTTCTTTTCTTCTTTTTAGACTTTTTCTCAGTCTTTGCTTTAGTATCTGAATCGCTACTTGTCTTTTCTTGACAAGTAGCGCTTACAGATATAAAAACTATAAGTAATAATCCTAAAATTTCTTTTCGAAAATTTTTCATATTTACTTTAATATTATAGTTGTATACACTCAATAAATTAATTAAAATCCAGGAGTGTTGATATCAATGTTATCAAAGAACACTTCGTTTGAACTATCAACAGCATCTAATGCTCTTACATAGATCACGATAAAATCACCCGAAGCTTCAAAAAGGAAGGTATTCGTAGTAAAAGTATCATTCCCTGCTGATGGTTTATCAGCATTGAAATCATTTGTAATCTCATAATAAGCATCCGATTCAGATAATGGGTCTGCGTCAATACCAGCTTCAGTAGTAATCTCATTATTAAGGATGAAAATCTCAGTGTTAAGACCTGCCACTTCTGAACGTGATTCAATAGTAAACTCATATTGAACACCTGGCTCAACCTTAACTTTTTGATATAAACGACGTGATGAGTTATAAAGCTTAACACCTCTAGTTTTAACACCATTCACATAATTACCATCACTAGTAGAACCCGGTTGTTCATTAGTACCATAAGTGGCATCGATATAATCGTTTAATGCTGAATTATTCCAAAGTGCAGCATATGGGCTAGGAATTTCACCTTGAACATCATCAATAACAGTACTATTAGGAGTCATATCCCAAGCATCTGCATTATCTCCTGTAGATGTTTGATACTCATCACCTGTACCATTTAAAACAATTGCTTTAAAAGTTGGTTTAACAGCTCCAACTGGAACAAATTGCGTAATACTTTTAGCAACACCTGCATCATTTGTTGTTGTTAGAGTAACTTCATAAGTATCGGCAACAGCATAAGTATGTGTTGGGTTAAGGTCTGTAGATGTATTACCATCACCAAAATCCCATGAATGAGATACAGCTAAAGTAGAAGCATCTGTAAATTCTGCAACTAAACCATTAACGTCAAACGTAAAATCTGGAATTGTAGAAAGCACTAATCCATCAATTTCTTGAGTAACTTCATACTCATCACCCGTAAAATTAGTAACCGTTAACGTTGCCTGATAAGGTCCAACATCTTTGTAAGTATGCACAGGGCTAAAATTAGCGTGTTGATCGCCATCTTCAGCGGCCCATTCTAAAACGGTATCATCTCCAAAATCCCATACTAAAGAACTAGCACCAGAACTTAAGTTATTAAAAGTAACTTCTGAATCAACAGTAGTATAATCATAATCTACTAATAAAGGTCCAACCTGAGTTGAATCAACGGCTTTTAAACCATCAGAACTTACGGTTGTTAATTTTACATCATACAACCCTCCATCAGCATAAACATAGTTAGGATTTGCTTCAGATGATGTATTACCATCACCAAAATCCCATGAATAAGAAGCAGCATCTGTTGAATAACTTCTAAATACAACCGCCAGTGTATTATCAGGATCTAAACTCGTAGTAAACTGAGTATTAGGTTGAATACCATTAATATTACCTGTTGGTGGCTCGTATGGTTCATAACCATCATCATAACATGACACTAGCCCCAAAAACATCACAAGTAAAGCAAAGCTACTTATCGGTTGGTTTTTAATTAATTTATAAATCTTCATAATTAGTTTTTTTATTGTTTAACTGATATCTGGAATGCATCTAATCTACCTTCAGCACCAGGAGAATTAGTAAGTAAAATAATTACTGACTCTAAGTTTCCTGCTTCAAAAGTGATCGCATTATTTGTGAAAACATCTTGAATAGTTTCAGTATTATCTGTTGTTCTAGAAGCTATGATATTAGCAGGTAATTGTGCTTCAGTTAAATCATTTGCAGCAGGATTGATAATAGAAACAGTGATATCACCGTAACTAGCACCAGGGTTTACAGTACTGAAATAAGTTAACACATAAGTGGCTCCAGGAGTTACTTCAATTTCTTGATATCCAACACGTGTTCCATCTGGTGGGAATTTCGCTGCCTGAAGACCATCAGGTAACACTCCTAAATCAGATTTAGAGTTAATTTGAAATACACTTCCCCATCTAGAACTACTAGGCGATCTCCAAGAATCTCTACCATCACCAGATCCATCAAATAAATCACCATCTTCAAATCCAGATTCACCAATTTCTGGTACTGGAATTGTTGGTACGGCTTGGTTTATAGTTATACCTCTTTCGGTAGAAGC
Source organism: Pseudotamlana haliotis (assembly GCF_008806375.1). Taxonomy (GTDB): domain Bacteria; phylum Bacteroidota; class Bacteroidia; order Flavobacteriales; family Flavobacteriaceae; genus Pseudotamlana; species Pseudotamlana haliotis. The sequence goes on from NZ_WAAT01000041.1 coordinate 6,457, forward strand.
GAATTTACCAAGGTTATCAGTAACTTTTAAACCAACATCATAACTACCTGGCTTAGGGAACCCGAAAATAACTTCTTGATCTTCTAATGACCCTGGAGGTAGCGCAGCAATTTGTGCCTCAAGATCAGCTATGGTCGCGATCGTTTCTGGCGTACGTGCCGCTTCAGCAGCCGCTAAAGCCACTTTAAGATCATCCACTTCCTTTTGCATCACCGCAACTTTAGCTGGATCAGTTTCACAAGGTATTTTAAATTCAATTTTATCTATTTCTGATTGAATAGCTACAACAGTAGCATCTGCATTCGCAATAGATTGTTCAAGAATAGGTAAATCTTTATTAATTATTTCAATATTATTTACATCTATATTTGGATCCTGAGATGATATAGTCCAATCATACATTGTACCATTAACTGCTAAATTAGATCCAGCTTGATAGAAATAATCATAATTAGCAGAAAGTTCATTATCATCACAGTCAAATTCCGAAGTAGATACATCACTGTAGCTATAAAACGGGTTTGGCCCAGTAAAATCTTCTAAATCACCTACATCTGGTAGATCATCGCTCACACAAGAGGCTAAGGACACTAATGCGCCTACAGCCACATACTTTAAATTAAACAAATTGTTTTTCATAATTTTATAAGTTTTAGTATCCATTATTTTGTTTATAGAAACCTGGTAGGTTGTCTAATTCTCTCTGAGGAAAAGGCAAGTATTTCTTTTCGTTCGTATAAAACAAACTGTTATTGTTAGAAAACTCTTGTAATACGCGATCAGCCTCTCCAAATCTAATTAAATCATATAAACGTTGGTTTTCATAAACAAACTCCATACGACGTTCATCTAATAAAATTTGTTTAGTCACATTAGCCTCATCATTAAGGCCAGCTCTTTTTCTCACTTGATTAAAAGCATCAACAGCTCTAGAATCAGTCGTACTATCACCACCAGCTAAAATCGCTTCAGTATAAAGTAATAAAACATCAGCATACCTTAATACAATCCAGTCATTATCTCCAATCTCACCAGGAGTTGGGAACTTGGCATTAAACGTATCGTTAGTTGGAATAGAAGGATTATAAGAAATCGCATCAATACTCGCGTAAAAACGAACTGGTTGTAACGCAGGAGTCATATAATCTAAGAAATCAAGAGATGCAATATTAACACCATTTGAAGGCCCTTGTAAAGTCATAGCGAAACTATGAGACTCTGAATCAGTTTGCACTTGATCACCTAAAGAACTATCACTTGTCACGTATTCATCACTACTCGCTAAGTCATAAGAAATTGAGAAGATTACTTCTTCATTAATTTCGAAACCATCATTGTTTGACCAAGATCCATCAGGAACCCCATCAGTAAAAGAACCAGAGATCTCGTTTCCAAATACACCACCATAATCTTGAATTAAGTTTGCAAAGTGTTCAGCATTTGAATTACTTCCTTGGTCACTAGCTAATAAACTAAATCCATAAGCATCATTATTATCAATAACTGAGGCTAATAAAAGTTCAGCTTCTGTATAATCAGGACTAGGCTGACTTAAATAAGCTTTGGCTGCTAAACAAATGGCAGCACCTGCAGATGGACGGTATCTATTTAATTCTACACCATCTAAATAAGCGATAGAAGTTTTAAAATCTTCGATGATTTTAGCATATACTTCAGCTTCCGGTAATTGCGGATAATCTTCAGCCTCATCATTAGTTACATCTAAAATTTTATCAACATAAGGTATGTTTTGATAAGCTCTTACTAAGTTAAAATGACATAAAGCACGCATGAAGTAAGCCTCACCAATAGTGTATTGTTGGCTTTCTGGGGCTAAAAATCGGTTATCAATAAGAGTATTAGCTACCTTTATAGTAGACATATTATTAGAATAATATGTTGCTACATCTCCATTATTAGGATCAATATTATAAGCATTAAAGTCAGGGTAGTTACCATTTTCAGAATTGGCTCTTACATTATCTGATCTTAATTCAGTTAATAAAAATTCATTTGCTGGAACTTTTTGGTAAGCATCAAGCACACCATTAGACAACAATATAAATCCATTGTTGGTTTGCAGCAACTCCTCAATTGAAAGTGCTGTTGGGTTATCAAGGTCAAGTTCTTCGGCACAGCCAGTAAGTAGGGCTGCCGCTGAAAAACAAACTATAATATTTTTATATATCTTTTTCATAATTTAATTAGAATTGAAAGTTAAGACCCGCTGAAATTGTTCTTACTACTGGACCATCACCTCTTTGGTAACCTGCAGTTAACGGCGTATTCGCATTAGATGAAGTTTGACCAGCAGCTTCTGGGTTAAACCCTTCGTAATCTGCAGCAGTAATGAAAATTAAGTTTTCACCAGTTACGTAAAATCTAAGTCTATCAATATTATACTTAGAAGTAAATGACTCTGGAATCGTATAACCAAACGTAAGGTTTCTCATAGTCACATAAGAAGCATCTTGAATATGATCATCAGTATATCTTCTGTGAACTAATAAATCTCTATCAACAAAACTAGGAACAGCATTAACAGCAGACTCACTAGCGTAGTACAACTGATCTAAATCAGCAACACGTACTTCAGCACCGTGAGAACCTTGCCATTGGAAACCAAAATCAAAGTTTTTATAAGTAAAATCAGAATTGAATCCCCAAGTAAAATCAGGATAAGGATTACCTAATTCAGTTCTATCTTCACCATCAATAATACCATCACCATTTAAATCTTTTACATAAACGTGAGCATAATCATTGTTAAACCTATTAAAAGGATTATCAACATATTCTAAAGGCATTTCTTTTTCGTAAACCCAACCGTAGAAAGATGTAATTGGCTGACCTACTCTTGCGATAAATTCTGTTGGTCTAGTATCTTGATCAATTCTAGAAAGAATTTGATCATTACGTCCTAAACTTACAACTTCATTTCTATTTAAAGCGAAGTTACCAGAAGCTTTCCAACTCATGTTTTCAGTAGTATAAATTCTAGAACTTACTTCAACTTCAACACCCTCATTCTTAACTTCACCAATGTTTTGTAACCAGTTATCAGCTCCATAAACACCAGATACTGGTGCGAAAAGAATTAAATCTTTACTACTTCTTGTATAGTAATCAACACCTAAGGTAAATAAACTTCTACCAAAGGTCATATCTAAACCAGGGTTAAACTCTACCAATTGCTCCCATCCTAAATCTTGGTTTGCTAAAGTAATGGCTTTTACACCGCTTAAACCTTGGTAACTAATTGTACTAAAAGATTCTTGGAATCTGTAAAGTGAATTAAATACATTATTATCAATTTCATTAGAACCAGAGATACCATAACTCGCTCTTAATTTTAAGAAGCTAATAACATCACTATTTGCTAAGAAATCTTCATTAGACATAATCCAACCAACAGATGCTGCCGGGAAAAACCCAAATCTTGTGTTTGTTCCAAATCTTGTACTACCATCAGTACGCGCAGACACTTGAACTAAATACTTTTCGTCAAAGCTATAATCAACTCTACCAAAATAAGACACTAACTTATCAGTACCATTATCTGTAAAAGTTGTACCACCATCAGCAAGTGCTATATTATTGTTAAAGTCATCTGTGTAACCTACATTTTCAGTTTCTTGAGTATAAAAATCTCTTTGAGTGAACTCAAAACCAAATACAGAATTAAAACTGTGCTTACCAAAACTTCTGTTGTATTTAAGAAGTGATTCAAACGCATATTGGTTTAATTCATCTCTTGATTCTAAACGAAATGATTCTTGATCTCTATTCTCTTGACCATATAAGTAATCAGCGTTATTATCTTTACTGTGTCTAAATACACCAGAAATAGATTGTCTAAAACTAAGTCCTTTTGCTAATTTGAAATCAATATAAGCAGAAGTGTTTAAGTTTAATTTCTTCTTCAATCTTTCTCTTTCTAAATAGTGTACTAAAGGGTGTACGTTTTTAGTAGTAGATAAGGTTAAACCACCTGAAGTTAAATCACTAGCTAAAGGTAAACCTGTACTAGGATCCATTGCGATTGTTCTAGGATTGTTAGGATCTTGTGTAAACACGTGATCAAAAGCTCTAGAGAAACCATAACTTCCTACACCAAGATTTTCAAATAATTTACCAGCATCAGTTGACACACCAACTTCTCTTGAGAAATTAGTAACATATGGCATATGTTCTTCAGTTAAATAAAGTGGTAAGTGACCATATTGTCTTAAAGGATCGGTAAATCTTGTTGGTACTCTAACTTGATCGTTATAGTTCACACTAATATTTGTACCAAACTTAATTTTCTTGTTTTTTGATTTACTATCAACTTTAATTCTAGCATTTATCTTTCTGAAGTTATCTGTTAAAACCACACCTTCATCTTCTAAGTAACCTATAGAAGCCGTGTAATTTGTTAACTCAGTACCTCCTCTAGCAGCAAATGAGTGACTTGTAATCACACCACCATTGAAGATTTCATCTTGCCAATTAGTTTCACCTCCATTTAATGACGCAAGAAAATCCATAGCATCAAGTTCAGCAAAAGCTGAATCGTAATATCTATTGATATCATCATATCTAGCATTACTTGGATCAATAGCAGCAACCTCATCTGAAAGACTATTTAATCTTGCTCTTTCATCAGCGATTGTTGTATTGAAGTTATCATTGTTTTTAGTAAACTTATACCCTGTAAATGTATTATACGAGAATTTAGTTTGACCAGAAACACCTTCTTTAAGCGTTACTAAGATAACACCATTTGCACCACGAGAACCGTAGATAGCAACCGAAGAAGCATCTTTTAAAACACTTAAAGATGCAATATTATTATTATCAATAGAACCTAAGATATCTGGATCTGTACCCAACACAACGCCATCAACAACAATAAGTGGTGCCGAAGAACCTGTAATAGATCCTGGCCCCCTTAATGTGATTTTAGGATCACCACCAGCCTCAGAAGAAACGGTTTGGATTCTTAAACCAGCAACTCGACCTTGAAGAGCGTCCTCCACACGAGCTACAGAGTAATCTTGAATATCTTTAGAATCTACTTTTGTTAAGGCACTAGTGATATCTTTTTCCTTTTGATCACCATAACCAATAACGACAACTTCATCAAGTTGCGAAACATCTTCAGTTAATGAAATGTTTAATGATGCATCTCCAGAATATAATTTTGTTTGAGACACATACCCTAGATAAGAGAACTGAATAGCCTCTCCTTCTTCAACGGAAATTTGATAATTACCATCGAAATCTGTAGTCGTACCTCTAGTCGTACCTACTACAATTACGTTTACACCAGGAATAGGAATACCATCCTCAGAAGACACCACGGTCCCTTTCAGAACAGATCCACTCTGCGCAAACGTTGTAATGCTTAACAGCATAGCAACAAATAGTGCTAATTTATTTTTTAAATTCATAATTGGTTTTTTTATGTTTAAAATAGTATAGTTAACAACAACTCAGACACATAACCATCAAAGCTGCATATTTTCACAAACACTTAGTTAAAATTATTTTTTTCCACTTCACTAAGTATTGAATGTTAATTCTGATTTTACTTCCCTCCTAAAAGAAGTAAACTTTTAAAAACGACAGATAAACACCTGTATTTTTACAATAAACTCATGCTAATAATAGTTTTAAGAAAAGGTTACACATTTAATTTAGTTATTTTAAACCTATTTGGTTGACCAAACTGGTTGACCAAATATATGTTAAAATAAACTTAACACAAAATATTTTCTTAAATTAACATGTTTACCTATTAAACCTTAACAAATTAGAAGAAATAAAATCGACGAATGGAACTTGTTTTTTTAAAACCACTTTGATAATTGCAAAGTTAAAATCAAACAAACAATTCATTTACCTCATACTAGGCCTTCATAAAATAATAGTATAATAGGTGATCAATAATACAATTACTTGAGAGATATGAAAGTGTCTATAGTTTTAAATATGAACACCTCCACTGTGAACTCTATTTGATCACAGATTTGACCTGACTTTCAAGCCTTTCTAATTTACATGGTACTCGTATACCAGATTTTGCGCGTCGAAGTCCATCATCTAACAGGAACCCTCTACTTACTCCTAATGTTTTCATCATACTCTTCTTTTTTTATTCTACTTATTTAAAATCATAGCTTCCTGTCCATTGAACAGTATTGCCATTTACCTCTATTTCATGTTTAGCATCCTTAGACGTATTGCTGTTACAAACAACAAATAGCTTAGTCTTACCTTGTAAATCTTTAATATTTACAGCTGTATAATCAACATCATTATACACAACTTCTAATTCAGCAATATTACTATGTGAATTCACAGCGTTTTCCGAAACCGGACTATAACTACCATGAGACTCAATGATTGAAGCAAAAACAGCATCTTTTGCCTTAGACTTTCTAAGCATCAAGGCCGGCTCTTTACGCAAGTTGAATTCCGGGTCATCAGCACCAATACGTGTTAATAAAACATCATCCTCAGCACCAGCAACCGTAGTCAACGTATGGAAACGTCCAGCATTCATCCAAGACAGTTTAATATTCTGTTGATTAGCCTGTCCTCTACCCTCAACGAACAGGTGTTGATAACCATGCTTTGTACCTAATGGTTCTAACATTTTTGGCGTTGTATACTCGAAGTTTGTTTCCATAATTTGCCCTAAGTAGTAATAAGGGAAATCATACTGATTAGCTTTATCTGAAGTTACACGCATTAAATCTAACACGAAAGGCTTCTCAAAATCGTCATCAGAAATCACGGCCATAGTACGTGTTAATACAGTACCTGGATAGGCATTTGCTTCATGAGCACTTACCACTTTAATGTTTTCCTTAGAAAAATCATAGAAATCTAATTCAGAATGATGTTTTGATCCAATCGAATACTTTCCTTGAAAATGACTACTCTCATTTTGGATCACCGTATTATGAGCGATAGTTTGCTTCGCCCAAGTTTTGTTCTCTTTAAGATAATTACCACCGCCTTTTTGCTCAATATTAACAAAACGTGCTAAACCATAGTCTTGAATCACTTCCTGACCATCTTCATACAATGAAAACGACAATTTATCATAATGGCCATGACTTAAACCTTGTGCAGCATATTTAAAAACCACTTCAATACCTTCATTACGTAGCACTGCAACACCACCTTGCTCCCCATTAGGTCCATCAGATAGGTTTATCGACTCTTTCTTAAATGGTTTAGTTTCACCATTTTTAATACCTAAGGCAATAGCTAAACCTGAATCATCTAACAATACACGATTTTGTTTTTTAGCAATACTTAATAAACCAGGATCTCTTCCGCCGTGTAAGTAAGCGATATCTACAGCTGTCACTAATTCTTTTGAATAGTAAGACATCCCTTTTTGCCCATCATTTAAAGGAAAGAAATCACCATCAGCATCTGAAAGATTTAATAAAGCATTTACCGCCTTTAAAAGCACACCATCTTTATGTTCAAAAATCTTAAGCTCAGGTTTTGCATTATTTAAAGCTTCAGAAAAAATTAAAAATGGATACATGGCATATCGCTGGTAATATGGCCCTTCAGTATAATAACCATCTGGAGAAAAAGGCTCCTCTAAGTTAGCTAAGAATCCAGCTCTACCTTCAGGATCTTTTATAAACCCACCGTCATTATCTTTTTCATTTGGATCTAAGCCGTCATTTTCAATACCGTAAAGTGCACGCTGTAACAATTCGTCATCATCCATCACCAAAGCAATCATACCTACCGCAGCATTACCCCAGGTACTATGATTGTGAACACGGTTATAGAATTTTGGATTTCCAATTGAAATATAATCAGCAAATGGTCTAAATAAATCAGCCTCAAGAGTTTCACGTTCTTCAGGAGTTAAATACTCATAAATACAGTCATAACCTTGACTCGCATAAACCAACCAGTTAGAATCATTTAAACATTGCCAAAATAACTTCCCTCTAGCATAAGAACGTGTTTGAGGGTGCACTGGTAAATCTTTATACATAGCTGCATACTGAAAGAACATGTCTTTCACATACTTCGCATATTTTTCATCATCTAATATTTGATAAAGCAAACCAGCTTTTTCAAGCATAAAAAAGTTACGCTTATGACGAACGTGCGTGTAACCACCAGAAAAGTCTTTTGGAATTGGCGTATCAATTCCTGCTGCAATTTCAGCATCAACCTCTTCTTTTGCCATTTGAAGTGAGGCATCAAAAATTGGAATATTACCTAAATTTTTTCGGATTTCTTCTACACCCGCTTTGGTAATAATAAGTTTTGGATGTCCATCAGATGAACTCTCTACCTCTTTTTTACTTGTAGTTTCGTTTTGAGCTTTACAAGAAAGCATACTTCCTAACATTAACACACTAAGAAACAGTCCGATAATCGTTTTTTTATTTAACGTCATTCGTTTAATTCGAATTTATTTATTAAGTTTAGGTTCTGAATAAACCAGTTTGGTTTACCAGATTGGTTTCCCAAAGATAGGTATATTTACGACTCACACCAAACATGATGCCTTAAATTGTTAATTTTAACACAATTACATTGTCAATTACATAATTTAATAGCCTTTATTTACGATTTATTTACATATTTCGTAACGATAAGCAATTTTTAGTTAAAATATTTCAACAAATTAGTCGAGTTTTATGCTAATAATTCTTGCTTATTTAGAAAAACCAAGAATTAGCATCATAAACACAGCAATCTTAGCTTAAAAACTTAGCTTAAAAGTAGCGCCTGGCTTGAGCAAAATACGCTTTGACTCTTTATCTCGTTCAAATTCACAGGACACCTGATTCTTTGATAACAACTGAACGCTTAAACCTTCCTTAGTTTTAACAACAAAAACATCTGAAGCAGATGAAAACTCAAGCACCTTCCCCGCTTGTTTTAAGCTCTGAACCGAGAAAAACAATGATTTAGCATCTTGTGACAGACTCAACACGTCTTCACCCTTAGCGTTCCACTTTGAATTATTTATTTGCCACCCCTTAAGCTTAGGTTGTTTCTGCATTTCATCAACACGATTATCATAACCTTTATAAGGATATAGTACTGTAATGAAATTATATGATTTTTGATCTTTCTTAGAAACCACCGACCATTGCTTACCGCGTTTCCCGGAAACGGCAACCTCATCAACCTGTTGCAGTTGATAAATATCTAAACCAGAAGCATCACTAAATGTAGCACGTAACATGTTTGGCGCTAATTCCTGACTGTAATGGCCTTGCCATACTTGCTTATAGTCGTGAGGTATTGCAGATGAAAAATTATCTTTGACAATCCAGAAATCATCTCTTAAATAAATAACTTGTCTGAAATAATCAACAGCTATATTTTTAAAGCCATCATGTGAACCAACAAATAAATCTAAATTATCATTGGTTTCCCAAGCGATAGTCTTAGGCTGAGGCAGCTTTTTGAATTTTCCGAAGCCACTCCCGCCCTTATTAGAGGTATATTGTTTACCCTGCAATTCATCATCAACTAAGGCAACATTTTTAGTCATCGAATTTTTAAACAGTTCTAAGTCTTCAAGCGAATAACGCACTTGATAATTAGGCAGCATAGGTTTTCCATAGGCCATAAACTGAATCCCTAACATATCACCATGTTGGTGGTCTGGTTTATCTTTATCTAATCCTGCCGTAATCACCATAGTTTTATCATCAGGGTTCCAACCCTCACGCACCACATAAATTCCAGTTGTTGGAAAACTAACCGACTTCATCATAGGCGCTTCAGAAGTAATGTTGTCTAGCATGTTTAACTGCTCATCAGTAACAAACCAAAACATTTTAGATTGCACTGTGCTGTTAGCAAAATAACCGAATTCAGGATCATCAAATAGCAAATATCCTAAAGTTAAGGCTCCAGAAATATTATTGGTTTCCCCCCAAGGGTTATCAGTGTCATCTGAAAGGACCGGTGCCGACTTATCGGGATAGGCGATTTTCGTTAACGAGCCAAATAAAGAATTCAACTTATTCGTCCAAAAATCATTAACGGTATAACCACTCAGCTGTGCCAATTGACACACATAATAGTAGTTACCAATATCACTCATATGATAATGAACAGTACGTTCAAACTGAAAGCCATCATCATTTATTTCCTTAGCCAAATGTTGTTCAAGCAAACTCATGGCATGTTCATACCATATATCAGTCCCTTCAAAATCCCTTAGTAAAATAGAAATCATCGCTAAAGCGGAAAGACCTCGCGTTTGGTGATTCCCCGGATGAAATTCAGGGTTATCTTGATACAAATGCGCGCCATGCTGAAGCAAAGTAGCAATGGTCGTTAGTTGGTCTGCATCGGTATATGCTTCTTCCCCAAGAAACATATTATGAATTTGCAACCAGTTTAAAACACGATAGCCTGAACGGAAGGCTTCATAAACCCCATTACCATCTTTAATTTTTTCATACTTACCAGCTTCAAGTGCCACATTTAGTGATTGCAACTGATTTTTAAAGTAGTTTAAATACTGTACATCTTTATTTTGATAAAAGTAATAGTAAGCAATATCTACCATTTTATGCTGACGCGCCAAGTGCCTTAAAGCATAGGCATTCACAGGCTCACCGTTTTGATAATTAAACGGCAAAGCCCACTGTGTAGCATCGGGATATTTATTTAAATGATCTAAAGCACGTTCAGTATGTTTAGCTTCAGCCTCTGGATATAAGTTATTATACGTTTCAAAGCGGCTGTCTATATTTTTCCAGTTGAAGTAATAGCGTTCGGAAAATTTTGTTCGGAAATAAGCAGCTAACTCCGCTTCTGAAATAGCGTTTTTTCCCAGTTCTTTTTTAACCTTTTTAGATAAATACTCCGGAAGCTCATCAATTGAAAGTACTCGATAGGCAGGTATATTTTGCGAAAAAAGGTTTTGCATTAGTCCGAAGACTAACACAAAACCTAATTGTTTTATTAATTTCATGTTGTATCTATTAATACATCAATGTCATTTCTAAATTCTCTTGTACTTTAATTTCACCAGAGTGAGAAATCGTATTATTTGAATGCTCATTGTTTTTAGCACCCCATAAAACTGATACAAATTTCACTGGATTGTTCTTAAAGGTATTGTCTTTAATGTTCACATTAACAATCCCTCTATGGTTTAATAAAGTTTTATTCTTTTCATGACCACCAGAATTTGTAAATGTGCTGTTAGCAATTAACAAGTTACCACCTATAGTAGACTCATCATAACCACCTCTATAGTAATCAACCACATTTTGTTTAATGTTGTTGAATGTACAATCTGTAATGGTTAAGTATTCTGTGTTATAATCTCCTTTATCAAGCGTTTCTTCAGAAAGTTCTAAACCATTTTCACAGTTATCAAATGCTGTTTTAGTAAACGTAATTTTTTCAGCGTAAGCTTCTCTATACACACGAAGTGCATAAGCAAAATCACTCACATCACAGTTTGAAACTGTTAATCCGAAATGATTAGACATGTTTTCTTTTAAAGTTGCAAAAGCATAATTCTCACCATTACCTTTTAATACAACCCCATTTAAAGTAAGTAAGCCTTTAGGATTTAATTCAAATACTGGCGTCTCCACAGCTCCAGAAAAAACAATTTGAGCTCTATCATCTGCAGCCGATTGAATGGTGATGGTTTTATTAATTTTTAAAGATTTATCTAATTCATAAACCCCAGTTGCTAAGCTAATGATATCTCCAGAAGCTGCAGCGTCAATTTTTTGTTGTAATTCACTAACAGAAGCCACAGCATGTGTTGTTGGCTCTTTAGTCTCAACTACATTTGAATACCAATCAGCACCATATTTAGTTTTATCTAAAATATTAGGATTAGGTACATCAGCTTTTAAAGTCGCACCAATCATATTGTTATTGGCTCTAGAATTTCCAAATAAATCTTTAGTGATTGTATTGAAATCAAAACCTTCATAAGGCTCAACTGAACTAGGTACACCCGTTGGCAGCATAATGTTTTTAGAGATTTCTTTAAGCTCTAAAGAAGCTACCTGAATACCACCATCAAAATCTTTAAAAGCCACACCTTGATTATTTATGACGTTACTTTTGAAAAGCACACCATCAGCTTTATCATGCTCAAAAACTGGCGAAGGATCACCAACTTCGTTATAAATCACATTATTAGCTACCGTAGTACGTATAGGTCTTGCTGATCTGATCTCAGATTTAGGTAACACATCTTTTTGATCGATGTTTGTACCCACACCAAATTGCCAAGGCGACACACAATCAACATAAGTATTATAAGCTACAACCACATCAGTTACTTGATTGTATCTGTTTTGTGGTGATTTTGGAATACCGTTCATTACCGCTAAAGCAGATCTAAATTTCTCACCTTTAATGTTGAAAAAATAGTTGTTTATTACCCAGTGTCCTGAGTTTACAATTCTAATACCACCAACATTTGTGTTGTTGCTATCATTAATGAAATAGTTACCGTCAATTGTACAGTAGTTACCGTGTCTTGTTACTAAAGACCCTTCACTGTTATAAAATACGTTACCTCTAAATTCATTAAAGTTTGTTTTACTAGAAATAATTTCTACTTCACCATTACATTCTTCAAAAAGGTTATTTTCCACCATGGTATAACTCGGTGCCATAGAGGTAAAACTATTTCCTATTTGAATGGTTTCAGCACTAGCTCCACCTTTTCTAGGACGTGGACCAAAGTGATTATTTACAATCTGGTGGTAGTTATTCATACTCTCAATACCTTCTAAGTTTACACGAACTGTTGGTCCTCGATTGGTTTTTCCAGCAATATAAGAGTTACTTAAGGTATTATGTCTACCCCAGAATTGCACCCATAAATCAGTTTCATCACGGTGCATTTGGTTAAAGTCTTCAATAACACAGTTTGTAACCGTACAGTTAAAGGCAATTTCATCTTCACTAATTCTAAAATCAATAACAGATTTTGAAGGTGTATGACCATTTTTAAAATGTAAATCTTCAGCAACTAAATATTCACCTGCAAATTTCAAATAAGAAGCGCCTTCTATAGACACACCGCCAGCGGTTTCAGCTTTTAAAATAATAGGTTGATCTTTTGTTCCTTTAGCTCTAAATTTTATTTCAACATCTTTCCAAACACCGTTTGACATGACAATAACATCTCCTGGCTCGGCTTTTTTAATTGCTGCATTTAGCCCTTCTGCATTTGCAACAGTGGATGAAGCCATTGATTTAGCCGCTTTTTCCTTACACCCAACACTTAAAAACAAAACAGTTAATAATAAGGCTGCTTTAGTCATTAAACGACGTTGAACACTTTTCTTCTGAATTTTATTCATTGCACTATTAATTAAGATTATTCGCATCTAAAGTTATAACTAATTAGCTACTATTTAGTCAATCATTTACAACTATCTGCAATTGGATAGCTTTAAGATTTATAAAAGCAAACTATAAAACGACAAATGATCATTTTACGGTTTGCTTTTGGTTTGGTTTTTCTTAAAATAGAAAAAAGCCTTTTATTTTACTAAAAGGCTTTTAATAACTAAACAACTACTTATTGAACTACTAATTTTTTACTAAAAGTACGTCCACTAGCTTCAATTTTCACGAAGTAAACTCCTTTATTGATGCCAGACAAATCAATTATGCTACCACTAAATTGATTGTTTTGATAAACACTTTGCCCTAACAAACTGTAAATGCTTACAGATGAAATTTCAAGGTTTTTAGATTTTATATTTAAAATATCGTTAGCTGGATTTGGATAGATAGAAAAATCACTTGCAGTTGCTTCTTCTATAGATGCAGTATTAGCCTCAACAAGTACGAAGTTATCATAAAACACTTCATTTGAACTATCAACAGCTTGAAGCGCTCTACCATAAATTACAACAAAGTCATCTGATGCCGTAAACGTTATTGAATTATTTGTAAAAGTATTAGTTGTTTCATCACCTTTACTAGAATTATAATCATTTGTAATATGTAAATACCCATCTACCATAGCACCATCATGAGCAAGCTCATCCTCATCTAAAATTTCTTCATTTAACATAAAGAATTCTGTTGTTACGTTTTCAGCTTCAGATCTTGAATCTACTGAGAAAGTATATTGAAGCCCTTGAGTTACTGGTACTTTTTGATATAAACGACGACTAGCTTCACCCAATTTCACACCTCTAGTTTTATTTCCTGAAGCATCAAAAGTCCCATCACTAGTAGAACCAGGCTGCTCACTATTATCACCATAAAAACCCTCCAGCCACGCATCTAAATCACCATTATCCCATACAGCTTTATACGGACTATCAGCGTTATCATCTACATTACTAGGTGGTGTCATATCAAATGTATCTGCATTATCATTTACATCAAATGTGTGCGTATCTAAATCGCCATTCTGAACAAGGTTTGTTTGAGCAAAGCCAAACGATGCAGTAAATAATGCTGCTAAAAGTAATTTTGTTTTCATATTATATTAGTTTAAAATTAGTACTCAGTTTAAATTCAGGTTAAGTTTGATATGGCAAACCAAATTGGTTTACCACATTGGTTGTCCAAATATAGTTATTATTGTGAATAAACCAAATTTTACTTTGTTAAAATTCACATTAAACAATTAAAGTTCCTTAGAAATACAGATTAACTAGCCGCTGCATTGATCTTCTTACAGCAGTTATACTATAAAACTGAGAAGTATTAAGACATAAAAAGCCAGCAATTTAACACTGCTGACTTTCATATTAATAAACGTTTAACAAAACGCTACCTCAATTGATCATTTAATGAGAAACCACTATCATACGAGATTCATTTAATCCGTTTGAATTGGTAAATCTTATCACATAAGTACCATTTGATAAACCAGAAGTGTTTAAGCTGACCCCTGAAGTTGAATTATCAATAGTTTTATTCAAGATCAATCTTCCGTCTAAACCATAAACACTAATGTTATTAACAACAACATCTTTAGTGTTAATATTTAAAAACTCGTTAGCCGGTATAGGATACATTTTTAATTGCTTTGAAAACACTTGCTCTTCAGTAGACAGAGGTGCATTTAATTCACCGTAAAATTCAAGTTCGGTAATAGAGGTCCAATCACTTCCGCTTCCGTTTGGTTGTCCGAAACCAAGAATCTTCACATACCTCGCTCCCGTAGCTACTGACGGCAGCACAAAGCTTTTAAAAGTATTATCACTACTACTTACTAAATTACCTGTTCCGAAGGGATCAGTAAAATCAACATCATCAACACCAGTAGAAGACACCCTCACTTGAAAATCGTAAGTTTTTCCGTTAGTAGAAGCGAAATCAATGACTTCTAAGTCATAGTAAGCCCCTAAATCAATAATAATAAACGAATCACCACCTGTTGTTCCGTCTGAAGACCAGTTTGTCCCTTGATCTTTATCTAAAACGTTAATCGCATAATTTGACTTGGATGAAGTTACTTCTTCCATAGAGAAAGAATGCACCACGACACCATCATTACCATCTCCTTGATCATTAATAAGTGTTGCTAAATCGGTTGGACTTGGCGCTTCTTGGGTAACGGTTAAAGTTCTAACAATATCATCCCCTCCTGGGTCTTGAGTAAAAGTTACCGTTCCTGTTCTTTCAGCTGCACCGGTATGTTTTTCAACAGACACTAACACTGTAGCATCTCCAGAACCCGCATTTGTATTAATAGATATCCAAGAATCATCTGGTGCAGCAGTCCAACTAACATTAGCTGTTACATTTACGGCACTACTCCCTGCTTCATAACCGAAGGCTGGTAAAGTGCTCACTAATAATGACTCCTGAATCACAATGGCACAATCACCATTAATAATTTTAGCACCTGCACTATCTAAGAAACAAGCTCCAATCCCTTGACCTACTTTAGCATCAGTAGCTGGTTCGTAAGCCCCCATATCGGCACCTTTCCCTGTAGCTCCTGAGAAGGTGAAAATTTCACCATCTGGGGTTGCTGTAATACCTGATTCTAAAGAAAAACCATCACCTGTATTGGCATCAGACTCTCCTAAAGCCGTTCCTGCATATACATTTCCTGAATAGCTTAAACTCTGACCAATTTCACTAAAAGCCATTGCTGTTTCTCCAACAATCACATCAGACAAATTTACATTTCCTGAACTAAAATAAATAAGGTTATTTGCAACAGTTCCTGTAACCGCCCCATCACCTTTATCGATATTATAAAACAAAGGTGCGTTAGTATTAACAATAGTGTTGTTAGAAAGGTTAATATCCTTTGACTCTTGATAACCACTTGAAGTTTTTGTCGCAGAACAATCAAGACTAGACTCTTCACCACCAATAAAGGTAATGCCGTTATTCCATTTGGCTTGATTTACAACTGCAATACAGTCCTGGATGTAGTTGTTGGTGATACTATGGTTGCTATCTACAATTCGAATGCCACCAGTACCATCAATATTATTTCCTAAAAAGAAATTCCCATCTACAGTTGCATTAGAACCATGACGTAACACTAATGATCCTTTACATTCTCTAAAGGTATTGTTGATATACGAGTTTCCTTTACTTTTATTAGTAATGATTTCATTTTCACCATCAGCTTTAACGAAATAGTTATTATTAACCACACAGTTGGTATTAACCATTTGACCACCACTCACACCAATACGGATAGTTTCACTGTCTCCCGCGTTAGTTAAAGTAGGATCTATCTTCTCAAAATTGTAAAAATAATTATTGCTTATTGTATGCCCTACCTCATCACATTGAATGTTTGGCGAACCATCTTCTCTGTCAATATTATAATAAAGCTCTACCAAAATTAAAGCACCCGCATTAGTCTTATTCATAAATGAACAATTAATAACACTGTTATAACTTCCGTACATCTTCACCCAGTTATGCTTTTTACTTTCACCAACCTCTTGGTCATCTGGATCAACAGTTAACCCATCCATGGCACAATTTTGAAGCACACTATTATAAGCTAAATCGCTACTATCTCTAAACTCAATAACAGCACTTGCGCCGTAGCCGCCTTTCCAATAAAATCCATCAACAACCACATAATCACCACTAATACTTAAACGCGCACCGTTAGTAAAAGTCACCCCACCTGGAGTTTGGGCTCTGAAAATAATAGGGTTATCTTTCGTTCCATTAGCTCCGAATCGCATGCGACCTGAATTGTTATACACCCCATCTTTAAGCTCCACAATATCCCCTGGAACCAATGTTGAGGATAAACCCCTAATTTCTTCAGGGTCGTCAATCAGATAAACTTGTTGCGCTAGAGTAAATTGAGAACTTAATAAAAACAGAGTTAATAAATAGAATGCTGTTCGTGTCTTTCCACAGCACGACCGCATAATAAGAGTAGATTTTCTTACCATTTTAATTAGATTTAGATTAGTATTGGTATATTTTGTTGAAAATAAAACTGGTTTTCCAAACTGGTTTTCCAAAAATACGTTTTTTTTTCAAAAAAATCAAGAAGCAAGTGGATCTACCTATGGGCCAGAGGTCAAAATTCTACAAAAAAAAGAGGCTGCCCATCAAGACAACCTCTTCTAAATATCATAATATAAATACTAAAACCTAGTTTGAAATAACTATTTTATTAACTAAGCTACTTCTTCCGTTAGTTACTTCAACGAAATAAATACCCTGAGAAATCGCAGAAACATCAATAGATTCCTTTTGTACAGCAGAATTTAATTTTACATTTAAAATGGTTTTACCCGAAATATCATAAATTCTTAAATCACTAAGATCTAAGTTTTGTTTACTTAAATACAACACCCCTTGAGCTACTGGATTTGGATACAATTTCACATCATCTTTTGCAAATTCATCATTTGAAAATGACTGACTTGTATAAAATTCAATTTCATGAATAGATGTATAATTACTTCCTGCCGGCTGTCCGTCACCAATAATTTTCACATATTTAACTCCTGAAATTGTTGAAGAAGGAATAAAAGGTTGCATATCACCATCACTAGTCGTTACAATATCTCCAAAAACATTGGTAAAATCGGCATCATCAACCCCTGTAGTTGACACCCAAATTTGCAGGTTATACGTTTTTCCTGAAGACGTCGCGATATCAATCAAGTCTAAATCAAAAGTGCCTTCTAAATCGTAAATAATAATAGATTTACCACTTCCCGCTGGATCTTTTGTTCTATCACTAGCCCAGTAGGTTCCGAAGTTTTTATCTAAACTATGTACCGCTTGATTGTCTTTATTCTTACTTGCATCTACTTCTTGATTCGTATATGAATACACAGACACATCGTTAGCTGTTGGGTTAATTAAGTTTAAGTTAGCACGAGGATCGGCCATTTCTTGAGAAACTGTAAGTGTTCTAACAATACCTGAATCTCCAGAAGTTTGCTCAAAAGTTACGGTTCCTGTTCTCTCTGAACTCAATGTGTTTTCTGTTACAGTCACAGAAATAGTCGCATCTCCAGTACCAGATGTCTGACTAACAGAAATCCAGTTATCATTTACTGTTGCAGACCAACTTACGTTAGCACTAACATCAACATCGTAGCTCCCTGCAGTGTAAGCCACAGTAGATAATCCACCTACAGTTAAAGATTCTAATACTTGAATGGTACAGTCACCATCCATAATAACATTACCTGCATTATCTAAAAAACAAGCTCCTATTTCATGACCTACCATATCATCAGTTGTTGGTTGATAAGCCCCCATATCGGCACCTTTATCACCTGAGAATGTAAAAATCTCGCCATTAGCAGTAGCCGTAATACTGTTATCTTCAGCAAAACCAGCATTTGTACCTCCTAGACTTGTACCCGTATAAACGTTTCCGGTATAAGTTAAACCTGTACCCATGTCATTGTATGCATCTACAGAATCACCTGTTAGTACATCAGTTACATTAGCATTTCCTGAAGCAAAATAAACCAAGTTATTTAAAACACTTCCTCCTGGGTCATTTGATCCTTTATCTTCATTATAAAATAATGGTGCATTGGTGTTTACTATTGAGTTGTTACTTACATTTATTCTTTCAGTTTTTTGGTAACCATTTGAAACACTCGTTGAACTACAGTCTACAGCATTGCTATCACCACCTCCTATAAAGGTGATCCCGTTATTCCATTTTGCCTGCTCATTTACATTAATACAATCTTGAATATAATTGTTAGTAATGGTATGATCACTATCTACAATACGAATACCTCCAGTGCCTTCAACATTTTCTCCAAGGAAATAGTTTCCATCCACTAAAGCCCCAGAACCATGACGCAGCACTAAAGATCCTCTACATCTTCTAAAAGTATTATTCGTATAGATGTTGCCTTTACTTTTATTGGTAATGATTTCATTTTCACCATCAGCTTCTACAAAATAATTATTACTCACGGTAACTTCACTATTCACATTTTGGTATTCACTGGTACCAATACGAATTGTTTCACTATCTCCAGAGTTACTTAATGTAGGATCCATCTTCTCATACTTATAAAAGTAATTATTGCTAATCGTATGCCCTACAACATTACAACGTGTATTTGTCGTGCCATCATCTGGAGATGCATTATATTCCATTTCTGCTAAAACTAAAGCACCTGCGGTCTTTTTATTCATAAAAGAACAGTTAATTACTGTATTATAAGTACCATATAATACTATCCATCGGTGTTTCGTAATTGAACCATCAGCTATGTTGTCGGCAACATCATCAGGGTCAACCACTAAACCATCAATAGCACAATTTTGAATGGTGCTATAATTAGCATAGCTGGAACCATCTCTAAATTCAATAAAGTTACTAGCTCCAATACCACCTTTCCAGTAGAAGCCATCAACAATAACGTGATCTCCACCAATACTCATTTTTAAACCTTTTGTAAATATCACACCACCTGGGGTTTCAGGACGAAAAGTAATAGGTTCAGCTGTTGTTCCTGTGGTGGGTGAAAATTTAATTCGCGCATCTGAAGTGTACGTTCCATCCGCCAATACAACAATATCACCAGCTTGTAAGGTTGCAGATAATGCTGTTAGTTGTTCAGGGTCAGTAATGTTGTGTGTAACCCCTTGACCTATTGCTGATATTGAAAACAGCAACAGGAAATAAAAAGTAATTTTACTCATTTTAATAATTAGTTTAGTAAAAACTTAAGTTAACAGCATTTAAGCGGTTTTACTTTAGCTTTTGTTAGTTTTATCCAGAAAATCGTTCTGGTTAACCAAATTGGTTTTCCAAAGATAAGCCTAAATAACTAATTACCAAAAAAACAACACGATTCTTACTATATAAACAGTAGAGTGCTTTACATTTTAAGAAAGCAGTGAAAAGTGCTTTTTATAACATATCATTTAAAGTGAACACTGATAAAGTAATGAAGTGTTAGTACCTACAGAAGTTAATTAGAGAAGTGAAAAACACTTATTGGTAACCTCATATGGGAGCATGTTAATTCTCAAAAACAACCACTCCATCTTTTTTCATGGTCATATGATTGCCCTTTCCGCGTAGGTTGTACGTCTTATTTTTATACCAAAACCCTGAACCTGTGCGTTCGCTTTTTAACACGGCAATATCTCCCTCAAAATCTATGGTAACATTGCCTTTAGTATTATTAAAAATCAAATAAAGTATTTTACCGTTAGCGTCGGTTGCTTCTGTTTCTATAATGTCATCTGTCCTTATCTCCACAGGCTCTGCTTTGGATGTATTTGAAGATGATTTTTTACAAGACTAGGGGCGTGTAGAAGTTTGTTAGGGTTAAAATCCCAAAATAAGTTTCGCAATTAAAAAATAAATAAAAATACCAAACACATCATTGCTTGTTGTGATAAATGGTCCTGTAGCAACGGCAGCATCTATACCTCTTTTATCAAGGAAAATAGGAATGAAGGTTCCTATTAACGCAGCCATTATAATTACTGTAATTAAGGCTACGCAAATGGTTATAGATTCTAAATATGTGGTGTGGAAAGCAAAATGGCTAATAACTAATACGATGGCTGCAATAGCTATTCCGTTTACTAAGCCTAAGGCAAATTCTTTAAGTAATCGGCTAAATATTTTACCATCAATGCTGTTGTTTGCGAGTCCTTGAACAACGATTGCCGAAGACTGTACACCCACATTTCCTGCTGTGGCTTGTATTAAAGGAATAAACATTAATAAGGCTGGGAATTTTAGCATGGCATCACTAAACCCATTAATAATACTAGCGGCTCCAATACCGCCAAACATACCAATTAAAAGCCAAGGTAATCGGGCTTTGGTAAGTTCCCAGATGCTATCATCATGTTCTACGTCACTGGTAATACCCGCAGCTAAGAGGTAATCTTCTTCAGCTTCTTCCTTCATGACATCTACGATATCATCAATTGTAATACGCCCTAGTAAGGTGAAATTATCATCGACTACGGGAATGGCTTCCAAATCATATTTTTGCATGATTTTTACAACTTCTTCAGCTTCTTCATGCACATTAACATAATCTACATTTGAAATATAGATGTCTGCAATTTTTTGGTCATTCTTTGCAACAATAAGATCTTTTAGCGATAAGCGACCAACTAATTTATCTTGTTTGTCAACCACGTAAACCGAGTGTACTCGAGTGACTTCTTCGGCTTGACCGCGAATACGT
The DNA here is from genome assembly GCF_008806375.1 of Pseudotamlana haliotis. Classification (GTDB taxonomy): domain Bacteria; phylum Bacteroidota; class Bacteroidia; order Flavobacteriales; family Flavobacteriaceae; genus Pseudotamlana; species Pseudotamlana haliotis. Next base: position 28,110 of record NZ_WAAT01000041.1, read on the forward strand.
CGTAAACAACCAGCAACCGTCCAAGTTTCATAAACTTTAACAAGCTCCTTCGCCATTAATCCACCGGCAGTATCTTCATCATAAGCTAAAAGCTCACGAATTTCTGCTTGATGCTCAATGTCTTCAATGTTTGAAATAACCTCTTGCCTACGATCTAGTGGAAGTTCAGCAATAATATCGGCAGCATCATCGGTATCAAGTTCTTCAACCTCTTCTGCAATTTCTTTAGCTGAAAGGTTTTTTAAAACTTTCTCACGGTTGTCTTCATCCAATTCCATGATGATATCGGAAGTGGTTTCAGAATCCAGAAGTTTGATCACATACATGGCGTCTTCCAGATTCAATTCATCTAGAATTTCGGCGATATCAGCGTAGTGAAAGTTGTCTAAAACAGTTTGTAGCTCTTTGTTGTTTTGTTGTTCAACAAGACCTTCTACCTGCTCTATAAGTTCATCGGTGAGCTGAAACGGTATGTTTTCGTTTTCTTCTGCCAAAGGGAAAGTTTTTTTTATGGTTTATGCGTCCTTTTCAATTAATTGTGTAAGCTCAATAAAAGCCTCTACACTTAACTGTTCTGGTCGTTTGCCAAAGATAGGGTTTGCTTTTAAATTATCAGACAAATCGAATGTTTTTAAACTGTTACGAAGTGTCTTTCGGCGTTGTTGAAAAGCTGTTTTTACGGTTCTAAAAAAGAGTTTTTCATCACAAGGTAAACTGTAATCTGTTTTTCTGATGAGTCTTAGAACACCCGAATCTACTTTTGGTGGCGGATTAAACACATTGGGCGGCACCGTAAATAAATATTCGGCATCGTAAAAGGCTTGGGTTAAAACCGAAAGAATGCCGTAAACCTTACTACCTTCTTTAGAGCAAATACGCTGGGCTACTTCTTTTTGAAACATGCCTGAAAACTCCGGAATTTGATCACGCATTTCTAATGTTTTAAAAACAATTTGCGTTGAGATGTTATACGGAAAGTTTCCTATAATGGCAAAAGGCTCACCTTTGAAAACCTCGTTTAAATCGTATTTTAAAAAGTCTTTTTCAATAATACGTGGTGCGAGGTTAAGATAATTGGCTTGTAAATATTCAACTGATTCGGTATCAATTTCAACCACATAAGTCGTCAAGTCCTTTTTTAGTAAATATTTGGTAAGCACGCCCATACCTGGGCCTATCTCTAAAACAGTTTTGTAGTTCTTTAGGGTTAGGGTGTCGGCAATTTGTTCGGCAACAGATTCATCATTTAAAAAATGCTGTCCTAAATACTTTTTAGCCTTTACTTGATGCTGGTTTTGATGGTTTGCCACGAATTCGGGTTTATAATTAATAAAAAGCCTGTATGGCTTGGGTACAAAGCTACACTATTTAAAGTTTACCGTAAACTCGTTTACGATTTGTAGTTCTGTTTTAAAAGTTAGCATTCTATCTCCAAACTGTTTTAAAGCTTCAAGCTGAAATTTTTCGGCGTCATCACGATAAAAGACGTCTAAAGCCTCACGGGAGTAAGAACGGTATTGTACCGAATAGGTTTGTCCGCCCATTTCTTCTTCCACCATAACTTTAGTAAGTGTGGCTTTTTCAAATTTTCCTGTGCCTAGCACTTTTGGAATGTGTGCTTTAATCCAGATAAGCCATTCGTCGTGAACGGCATCATCAACATTCATCGTTTCGTTATATATGTACATGTGTAATAGTTGTTGCGTTATTTATAAATTCTTGTGTGTCTAGAACCCCTTAATTTATGGCGTCACCACGTAAGGCTCTAAAGTGTTTTCTTGACTCTACAAAGTAGATGCTATCGGCGTGATTGAAAATGATTTTTTCATATAAACCTTTAGCCTTTTCTGTGTCTTTGAGGTGATACTCGTAAATTTGAGCGAGGTGAAAATAAGCGTCGTCAATTAAAATACCATCGCGGTAATTTTCAATAATGGCTTGGTAATTATCACGTGCTTTTTCATATTGTGCTGCCTTTTCATACAGTTCGGCCTGTTTGAATAAGGTTTGAGCGATAATGGGCTCGGTTTTGTGATCTTCTAAAATTTTATCGAGCAGAATTATGGCCTCCCCATCTCTGTTTTGAAAGGCTAACAAATCAGCTTTGGCATAAAGTTTTAAAGCGGTTTGCAGCGAATCTTCATACTTATTATCGGTGATTAATAATTTTAAATCTAATGCATCATTGGCCGTAAGTTGTGAGGTAGAAGATTTTAAAATCTTAAGTTGTGATTCGGCCCATTTGAAGTCCCCTTTATAATAGCTGGCTTTTGCTACTTTAAATCGGGCTTCCTGAGACAGCGTACTGTTTTTTAGGTTACGTTGTATTTGGGTATAGTAAATTAGGGCTTTGTTGAATTTTTCCTGTACAACCAAGATATCACCAAGTTTAAGTTTTACCTGAGCTTGTTCAATTTTGTTTAATGGAGCTTTTAAGGTGTTTTCTAAAAAATCAACAGCCTCATCGGTTTCATTGAGATGAAAAGCTAAAAAATTGGCGTAAGCAATACGTAATTCCAGGGTTTTACCTTCATTAGGATATTGAGATATAAGTTCTAAAAAGCGTTGTTTGATCTGCGGATAGTTTTTTTTATTACTTAATTTAATATCCAGTTCAAGTCTATTGTAATAAGCTTCAAGCTTGGTGTTGCTGCTTTTCGTGGTTTCAATAATATAATCATAGATGGTTTTAGCTAACTCTGTTTCGTTTTCGCTTGCAGCAATTTCGGCGAGCTCAAAAATAGTATATAAATTACGTTGCTCTCTGTTGTAAATGGCTTTCTCTTGAATAAACGCTTTGTTGTATTCTTTTTGTTGAATGAATAACCAGCTTAAAATTGAGTTCCAGAGCGTTTTGGGGTCTTGCTGCATTTTTTTAAGCAGAATCTTTCTGAATAAAATATTGTTTTCGTTGGTCTTGTCTTCGCTAATGAAATCACTTATGGCACGTTTAACATCACTAAGCACTGAAGAATTAGACTCGGCGTAGTTGATATAACTGGTAAACATTTTTTCAATTTGGCCTTGTTCTCCATAAATTTGAGCTAGTTGCACGCTAAAATTGAAATTCGGATTTAAAACCATGGCCTTTTCATAGGCTGTAGCCGCTTTGTTTAGAAGAGAATGGGCTTGAAAAGCTCGTGCGATTGCATATACATGTGTTGGGCGTGCCTCTAAGGCATCAAGGGCCTTTTGATAATAGTCTTCGGCTGCTTCTTGGTTGCCACTAAGCTGGTAATTATAGCCTATTTCTACATTAAAAGCCGGGTATTGCACACGTTTCATAATGGATTCCAGAAAGGTGTTAGCTTCGGTATACTGTTCTAACTGTTGTTGCGTGCTTACAATTTGATTGATGTAGTTTATGTTTGAAGGCGATGTATCATAAAGCTTTTTATAGGCTACTAGGGCTTTTTCATAGTCACCATTTTTATAGTATTCCTTGGCTAAGATGTCTTCTTGAGCCCATAAGGAATGGCCGATTATTAAGAAAAGAATGAGGAGACGCTTCATGGAAGCAAAGATACTAAATGTAGTACACGAAATTTATGGGCTTTATTACTTTCTAAAGATTAGCTTAGTATAGTTATAAAAAAAAAGCAGCGGTTTAAAAGAATTTATCTTTTAAACCGCTGCTTTTTGGACAAAATAATACCCCGTTTAACTATTGCATTAAAACGATGTACATCATCATCAGGATTCCTGAAATTGCACCAGTATAGAATCCGTAGTTAAATTGTTTGTCTTTGTCTGCTAAAATTTCTTTTAGTTTGTTCATTGTTATTGATTTAATAGTGGTTGTGAGGCGCAAATATATATAAATATCTAATATTAGAAAGCAGAATATAGCTCAAAATGATATTTTAACATTTTTCATCACTATAAATTCCTAATATGACAAAAAATGCCCGAATAAAATTCGGGCATAGACCAATCAAAATAATTTGTATTGCTACTATTAAATTAAACACTCGATTGGGGACAATCTTCAGTTTTCTATTGAAGAAGACTGTTTTTTATATTTATGGTATTAAAAGATATTTATTATTGAATCATTCTTTTTTACAGAGGCGCTCGTGTTAGTTTCCGTTTTAAAAAATTCAAAATCTGGAGACAAAACTTGACTTGCAAAATATATAAGTGCAATTAATAGCCCAAGACGTATTAGGTTTTTCATGTTAGATAGTTTTGGGGGATTATACTCGCTAACTTGGAGAATAAATTTGTAAAACGCAAAAAAACCACATATTTATCGTTAAACGACTTAGTAAATATGTGGTTTGTCGATTTTATATAAAAAACCCTATTTAAATTGTAATATTTTACATCTTGTTAAGAACGGTGTTCTAATCAATAATTTTAAAACCGGTATAAGGTTGTAAGATTTCTGGAACAACAATACCATCTTCAGTTTGATAGTTTTCAATAATTCCAGCTAAAACACGAGGTAAGGCTAAAGAACTTCCGTTTAAGGTATGTGCCAATTCATTTTTACCATCGCTATTTTTAAAACGTAATTTTAAGCGATTGGCTTGAAAGGTTTCAAAGTTTGATACCGAAGAAATTTCTAACCAGCGGTCTTGAGCGGTTGAAAACAATTCAAAGTCATAGGTTAAAGCTGAAGTAAATCCTAAATCGCCACCACATAAACGTAAGATACGGTATGGTAATTTAAGTTCGTCTAGAATCCCTTTTACATGGCTAACCATGCCATCAAGAGCTTCGTAAGATTTGCTTGGGTGTTCCACTCTAATAATTTCAACTTTATCAAATTGGTGTAATCTGTTTAATCCTCTAACGTGGGCACCGTAACTTCCCGCTTCACGACGGAAACAAGGTGTATATCCTGTAATGGTTACAGGGAGTTCACTTTCATTCAAAACTACATCTCTAAAAATGTTGGTTCCAGGAACTTCAGCAGTTGGGATTAAATATAAGTTGTCTTCAGTGATGTGATACATTTGCCCTTCTTTATCTGGCAATTGCCCAGTACCAAAACCTGAAGCCTCGTTTACCACATGAGGTAGTTGGTATTCGGTATAACCGGCAGCAGTGTTTTTATCTAAAAAGTAAGCAATTAAAGCACGTTGTAAACGGGCCCCTTTACCTTTATAAACCGGAAAACCTGCACCTGCAATTTTGTTTCCTAATTCGAAATCAATGATATCGTATTTTTTGGCTAATTCCCAGTGAGGTAAAGCGCCTTGGTGTAAAGTTGGTACTTCTCCCGCTTTGAAAATCTCTTCATTATCGTTTTCAGAAACGCCTTGTGGTACTATTTCATTTGGGACATTCGGGATTTTATATAGCAATTCGTTTAAGGCTTCCGATTTAGCGTTCAGCAAGTCAGAAAGGTCTTTTGACGTTTCTTTTAATAGACTGGTTTTCGCTTTTAATTCGTTAGCTTTTTCAACTTGCCCTGATTTAAATAAGTTACCAATTTCTTTAGAAAGCGTGTTGGATTCAGCTAAGGTGTTGTCTAATTCTGCTTGAAGACGTCTGCGGTCTTCATCAAAAGTAACTACATCTTCTACCAGTTGAACCGCATTAAGGTTTCTTTTTGCTAAGCGTTCAACTACCAATTCTTTGTTCTCTCTAATAAATGCAACTTGTAACATGTCGTGATAAAATTTAAGGGCAAATTTAGGGAATTACAAAGAAATCTAACCGAAACAATTCACGAATTTTACGATTACTTAGTAGGAATCAACCACGGACTGTGTTTAAAAACATGCCATGGCACACTAGCGATGTCAATATCAGGGTTAATAAGGGTTTGGTAAGGTCTGCCGTTAACACTCACTTTACAATCTAAGTACACGGCAATGTCCATGCCATTGGCTTTGTAATGGTCTTTTAAACGTTGTGAAAATTGCCAAATAACATCAGGTTTAGCACTTGCCGAACGCACTTGTTTTTTAGTTAAATGCTCACGCAGTTTAAGTCTAAAACGTTTACCATTGGCTTTGTTTTCAATCCAGTAAGTAGTTCTAGCGGTTTTTGATCGCAACATCATACGCCATGATAGACGATGGCCTTCTTCAGTCCACAGCACATCGCCAGGGATAAAATGGTGACGTAGCGGTAAGGCAATTTGTATGATGAAATAGATGAAAAATACGCTTACAAAAAGATTTCTGGTCTTCGGAATGATGATTTCACAAGTATCATAATGTGTTTTCTTTTTAAGAAATAGTTTCTGAATAACTTCGGAAGGAAAAAAGAATAAGGTAAAGGCCAGCGATAAATACGGAAAAATTCCAATTTGAAACACAAACGAGTTGAATAAGTGAAACACAATGGAAGCCGCAAAAGCATATTTTCGTGTGGGTTTGTAAAGTAGTAATGGAACAATTAAACCATCAAATAGAATACCGCCATAAGCCAAAAAATACTGTAACCATTTTTCCTGAAGAAGCTCACCAACAAGAAAATAATTCTTTTTACCACGCATTAAAGTCTCCATAACATTGGTGTTTAACCAATCAGGATACAATTTGGCCTTTGCAGCGTAAGTGTAAACAATAAAGAGTTGTAAAATAATCACAATGCGACACCATTGAGGCATGGCATTGCTTTTAATTTCAGGGTGAATTTTGGCATCAACTGAGGCATAGCGGTTAGCAGGAAGAAATATCATAAGCGCACTAAGCAACATCAATAAATAATAGTGATTGTTGTAAGAGGACTTTTGCATTAAATAGGTGCCAGACCACATGAGCGTGAAGGCGATCATGCTCAGGCGGTATTTATAACCTACCATGATGAGCAATCCGAAAAAGCTCATAACCGCATAGTAATAGTACATGCCATCACCGGGAAGCGGTTGCAACCACTCAAATCCAATAAAATTAAAAGTGAAATTGGGTTCAACAAGCGTGCGTCTTATCCAACCTGTGAAAATAGCGCCAGCAGCTTCTAAAAAACATAAAGCCCCAAAAATGATTCGGAAAACAATTAAGGCTGAATTGTCAATATGTTTAAAAAACCACTTATTCAACATGGTGTTTAGAAATATAATCTAAAGCAGTGGTCTTATCTTTTTGAAGTTGTTCGGTTAAAGCTTCAACCGAATCAAATTTCTCTTCATCGCGTAAACGTTGTAAGAATTCAATTTTTAGAGTGTCGTCGTAAAGGTCTTTGTTGAAATCAAAAAAGTGCACTTCAATACTTTGCTTGCTTCCGTTTACGGTAGGATTGATACCAATATTCATCATACCAAAAACAGTTTGCCCATCAATTCTAGTTTGTACAATGTATGAACCACGCTTTGGAATTATTTTATAATCTTCGTTAATCTTGAGGTTTGCTGTGGGGAAGTTAAGTTGTTTGCCTAAACCTTTACCTTTACTCACCACGCCCGAAAGCATAAAGTTATACCCTAGAAAAGCATTGGCTTTTGTAATATCACCGTTGTCTAAGGCTTTTCTAATTTTCGTGGAGCTAACTGAGACATCATTAATGTCTTGAGCCGAAATTTCTTCAACTTCAAAACCATAAGTTTTTCCAAAAACCTTCAAATCATTAATATCGGCATTTCGGTTTCTTCCAAAACGATGATCGTAACCAATAATCACTTTTTTGGCATTAATTTTATCAACTAAAATATCTTTAACAAAATCTTCAGCAGAAATTCTAGAGAAATCTTGGGTGAATTTTTTAATCATGAGATAATCTAGGCCTAGGGCGTCTAAAATATCATGACGTTCTTCAATGGTATTAATTAATTTGATGTTGGCATCTTTTTGTAAAACCATTCTTGGATGCGGAAAAAAAGTAAGAATTACAGATTTTAAGCCCTCTTGATGCCCTGTATTGATTAAGCGCTTTATGATCTTTTGATGTCCAATATGTACGCCATCAAAGGTGCCAATGGTGACTACTGCAGGTTCAACAGATTTGTAAGTTTCTATATTTTTTACTTTTCGCATGTATCGAATTAAAACTTAATACTTATAGTTTTGCTATATTTGAAGTTAATAATAGCTCCTAAATTGTTTATGAAAGCAAAACTACATTATGTTTTAACAACTGCAATGCTTTTGTTTGCATTTTCAGCCTTCGCACAGGCTAATTTTTTTGTTAAAGTTAATGAGAGTCAGACCTTGCAGAAAAGTGGGCTAAGTAAAACGCCAACTAAAGGCGTGTATTATCAGTTTGACTATGATGCCTTGTCTGAAACTTTATCTAGTGTTTCTAAAAAGTCAACAGTCACAAAAACGGCACGATTAGTCTTGAGTTTTCCTCGTAATAATGGGGAGATGGAGCGTTTTGAAGTTTTAGAATCTCCAGTAATGCATCCAGCTTTACAAGCTAAATATCCAGAAAATAAATCGTTTATTGCACATAGTTTAGAGCGTCCATCGGTGCGTATGCGCTTTAGTTTATCGCCTGATCACGGACTTTCAGCCATGGTTTTAGGCGGAGGAAAAACCTTGGTTTATCAACCTGTAAAAGATCAGCCCAATGAAATATTAGTCACTTCAAAATCGCATCTTACTGAAAACGTTATTTTAAATTGTGCTAGCTTGGAAGCTGAATTAGGACAAACTGCTAAAACGTTTGAAACAAAAAATGCCGATGACGGTAAACATCGTAAATACCGAATTGCTATTTCGGTAACCGGTGAGTATGCGCAAGCTAATGGAGGAACTCTAGCTTCAGTGAATGCGGCAATCAATGCGACACTAACTAATCTTAATATGGTTTTCGAAAATGATTTTAATGTGTCTTTAGAGTTGATTCCATCAAACGATGCGGTTATTTATTTAAATGCTAACACAGATCCTTATACGGGTTTAGCGAATTATAATCAACAATTGGCTAATACTTTAGATAATGAAATTGGTCAAGCCAATTATGATATCGGCCATCTTTTTGCGGGTATCAATGATGCTAACGGAAACGGTACCGGCGACTCGGGTTGTTTGGGTTGTGTTTGTAGTAGCGGAGGCTCTTATACAGCAAAAACACATAAGGGGGCTGGGTATTCTACCAGCGCAACACCTTATGGTATTAATTTCGATATTAATTATGTAGCGCATGAAGTGGCACATCAATTTGGAGCGACTCATACTTGGACACACAATGAAGGTGAAGGTTTTGGTTCGCAAATGGAACCGGGGAGTGGTTCGACTATTTTAGGCTATGCTGGTATTACAGGGTCGTATAATTTACAATTAAATAGTGATCCCTATTTTCATGCCATTTCTATTGAACAGGTTACAGATTTTGTAAAAGGAACAACTTGTGCTACAGTGACCGATACGGGAAATACAACTCCCAGTGTTGATGCTGGTGAAGATTTGGTGTTACCTATTGGTACGGCCTTTAAACTTGAGGGACTTGCAAGTGATCCTGATGGTGATGTGCTAACCTATGCCTGGGAACAGTTTGATGAAAATAATGCAGCAACCACTTATCCTGATGCTAATTCATCTAGTTCAGATGCGGTATTGTTTCGCTCGTATTTACCTGTTGAAAATAATATCAGATACTTTCCAAATTTATCTGATTTAAGATTTGGATTGAATTCAGGCCAATGGGAAAAAGTTCCCAATGTTGGGCGTTCGGCAGACTTTAGATTGACCGTTAGAGATAATCTATTAGGCGGCGGGGCAAATAATCATGATGACTTGCGCGTGACTTTTAATGCGAGCTATGGGCCTTTTGAAGTGACCTCTCAAAACAGAGAAGGGATTACTTGGGTTAGCGGCACCACAGAAACCGTGACTTGGCGTGTAAATAGTACCAATAATCTAGAAGGGGCTTCGCATGTTAATATTTTATTATCTGTAGATGGTGGTATGAACTATACAGAAGTTTTAGCTTCAAACATACCTAATAATGGTGCTTATACTTTAGTGGTTCCTGAAACACCAGCGCCTTATTGTCGCCTTATGGTGGTTCCAACTGATAATCATTTCTTCAGCATCAACAGTCATGATTTTTCTATAAATTATACCGTAGATACGAACTGTACAACTTATGCTTCTAGTTCTAATTTGGGTATTGGAATTACAGATAATGGTAAAGCCTTTACCCAAAGTCACACGATAAACGTAGGGGATTCAGCAACGATTGAGGATATTAATATTGGGGTTAATATTAGCCATGAATACATTGGCGATTTAGAATTTGCTGTGGTGAGTCCGAGCGGTACTGAAGTGAAATTAAAATATCATGAAGACTGCAGCAGCGAGGTAGATATCTTAGGAGTTTTTGACGATGAAGCTGAACGCTATAATTGTTTTAATTCAGCTGCAGGTATAGCATGGGAACCTTTAAATGAATTGTTGTCGCAATTTGATGGCGAAAATGTATCGGGAGATTGGACCATCCGTTTGGGAGATTATGAAGCTGGAGATGCAGGAACGTTGAACTCCTGGTTTATTGAAATTTGTAATACCACAGAAACAAATTTAGATAATCCTGATAACCCTAATAAAGATGAGAATTTGGTGGTTTTTCCAAACCCGAGCGAAGGTGATTTTATTCTGAAAATGTACAACCCTTCAAATAACGATATTCATATTCGAGTTTTAGATATTAATAACCGCTTGATCTATGAAGAAACAAAAGTGGGACTTACCAATTTAGAGGAAACCTTAAGTTTAAGGCAAGCACTGTCAGGTATGTATATTTTATACGTGAACAATGGTGTAAAAACCTTTACTAAGAAAATTGTAATTCGATAGCTGAAGGAAGGGTTATTTTCCGTTGAAGCTGTTCATGGTGTTGTTAATCCCAGCTAATCCAAAGGATTTAATAAGTTCCATTGATTTTTCAAGGCGTTCAGAAAGTTTGTCGTTTTCTTCAGGGGTCCATTCTCCTAAAACGTAATCTACTTGGCGTCCTTTGCTAAAAGCATCGCTAATACCAAATCTAAAACGGTTGTATTTAGAAGTGTTTAGTTTGTCTTGCGTGTCTTTTAATCCGTTATGTCCACCATCACTGCCTTTAGTTTTAACACGAATACTTCCGAAGGGTAAGTTTAAATCGTCTGTAATGACCAGTAAATTTTCCAAAGGAATTTTCTCTTTCGTCAACCAATACAGAATCGCTTTTCCGCTTAAATTCATGAAGGTGTTGGGTTTTAAAAAGATAAAGGTTCGTCCTTTTAATTTATAGGTAGCCACGTCACCTAATTTTTGAGTTTCAAAAGTGAGGTTTTCTTTATCAGCAAAGAAATCGAGCACCTTAAAACCAATGTTATGGCGTGTGTTTTCATATTTAGGGCCAATATTTCCTAAGCCAACGATTAAATATTTTTTCATAGGATTTTGTTCCTCTACAAGGGGTTTATACCAATTATAACCTAAAATGAGCCCTATAATTTGTTTCTATTAAACACATATTTCAATAAAAAATAAAACCGTAGCGCTGCTATGTTTTGATTTTGTATTTCATATGAATTCAATATATTCCAAATTATTTAGCGCGCCTTTTAAATCATAATTGGTATTATTTTAAAAAAGCGGACTAAAAATGACCACATAGTTGCGTTTTTTATAAAAATAAAAAAGCATCCTAAATCCCGATAGTTATCGGGACAGGATGCTTTTTATATATTGAAGAATAAAATTTATTCTTGAGTTGCTTCAGCAGCTGCTTCAGCACCTTCTGCTGCTCCTTCTTCTTCTTCGTCTTCATCATCAGCGATTGCTGTTCTAGATGTTCTAACTTGACAAACTACAGTGTTGTCTGTATGTAAGAAAGAATATTTTTCATTTGTAAGATCAGCTACAGCTACTTTATCACCAATTTTAAGTGGTGTAATGTCGATTTCGATAAAATCTGGTAAGTTAGCTGGAAGTGCTTTAATACGTAATTTACGGTTGTTTCTTCTTAAAACACCACCGTTTTTAACACCTCTAGAGTTACCTACTAAACGTACAGGAATATTTAAAGCGATTTCTTTATCTTCAAATAATTGATAGAAATCGATGTGTAAAATTTTGTCTGTTACTGGGTGAAATTGAATGTCTTGTAATACAGCATTTAAAGTTTCACCATTGTCTAAATTAATCACAACTGTATGCGCATTAGGCGTGTATACTAGTTTAGAGAAGGCTAATTCTGGTGCTGCAAAGTGCACTGGCTTATCTCCTCCGTATAATACGCAAGGAACCTGACCAGCATTACGTAAGGCTTTTGTTGCTTTTTTGCCCACGCTTTCTCTTTGAGATCCGTCGATTGTAATTGATTTCATTGTTATATATATTAAATTAAAATTCTTTGTTGCGTTCTTGATCCTTTACGGAAGTAGAACGGTTTACATCACAAAATTTGAGCTGATCGATTGGTTGTTGTGAACCTTCTCCATAACCTGTGCAAATAAATCGGCACAGCTTAATACTCTAATTTTATCACTTAATGGTTTTACAGGAATAGAATCGGTAACAATTAACTCTTCTAATTTTGAATTGTTAATATTCTCGTATGCTTTTCCAGATAAAATCGGGTGGGTACAAATGGCTCTAACACTTAAAGCACCACGTTCCATCATTAGGTCGGCTGCTTTGGTTAGTGTTCCAGCGGTATCTACCATATCGTCAACTAAAACAACGTTTTTACCTGTAACATCACCAATAAGTTCCATGTGAGAAATGATATTGGCTTTAGCTCGTTGCTTGTAACAAATCACTACATCACTAGATAAAGCTTTAGAATAAGCATAAGCACGTTTTGAACCACCCATATCTGGCGATGCAATAGTTAAGTTATCTAAATTCAAACTCTTTAAGTATGGTAAAAATATTGTTGAAGCAAATAAATGATCTACAGGTTTTTCAAAGAAACCTTGAATTTGATCGGCATGTAAATCCATTGTGATAATACGTGTTGCCCCTGCTGCTTCTAGCATTTTAGCAACTAATTTTGCTGCAATTGGTACACGTGGTTTATCTTTTCTGTCTTGTCTTGCCCAACCAAAATAAGGTAACACAGCGGTAATATGTCTTGCTGATGCACGTTTGGCAGCATCAATCATTAAGAGCATTTCCATTAGGTTTTCAGGTCCTGGATTGGTAGAACCAATAATGAAAATTCTTGTACCACGAATAGATTCTTCAAAAGATGGCTGGAATTCACCATCACTGTAAGTTGATGTAATAACATTTCCTAAATCTGCACCAAAGGCTTTAGCAATTTTTTCTCCTAAAACTTTACTTTGGGTACACGCAAAAATTTTCGCTTCTGTGATTACGATTGGCATAGTTAACTTGTTGTTTTAGAGCACCTAAACAGGAGCTTCTTTTAACGAGCTGCAAATTTATGGATTTATTTTAACCTAAAAAGCATATTGCTAGGTATTTTTATGATTAATATTAAAAAAATATATATTTTTGCAGTCCATTTGCTCAAGTGGTGGAATTGGTAGACACGTCGGATTCAAAATCCGATTCTTCGGAGTGCGGGTTCGATTCCCGCCTTGAGTACTTAAAGCCTTGTTAATCGTTTGATTTTCAAGGCTTTTCATTTTACGCAAGGTTGTTTTTGCCAACTATTTGCCAACCATTTTTTAAAAGCTAACCTTTATCTGTTATTTAATAGCATCTTCTTTTTTGGTTGAATGAAGGTTTGAGTATGGTTTTGAAAACGGTACAGATTATTCAGAGGTTGCGGTCAAAAATGACCATAACTCAAAAGGAGGATGAATCCTTCTTATTGAATACGCTTTAACTCTCGATACGGCAAAAGAAATATCAATACTTCAAAGGTCAGAAAAAGGCAAAGAAGTGAGTTTCGGTCTCTCCGATTCCACGTTAAAAACACCTAGCTAGTTATTTTTTTATAAGTAAACATTTAGCCAACAATACTGAGAAGTGTAATTTTTAATATTTTTTTTATGTGTATTGAACTCACTCAACTTTTTGCTTTTTATTGTAAATGAGACATGCCATCAACAATTTTTCTAATTCGGTGTTCTATTTGTTCTCTATCTATATAAGAAGGTGAGATGGCTAAATCTTCTCCTTTTTTGTTTAATAATTTAAACTTTATGGGTTTACTATAAAAAAGTTCAAAATTTTTATTCTCTCCATTTTGTTCTTTGTTTTTTTTATACATTTTTTTAGAAGTATAAAATCTAAGATAGGCACGAAAATAAGCAGTTGAATCATTCTTTGATTTCATGGTTTCACTTTTTTCTAAAACTTCTGTGATTCCAGTATATAAAGACTTTTCTTTTACAACTTCGATATATTCATATTTTTGATCACACGAAAAGCATAATAATAATAATAATAGTACAAATATTTTTTTCATATTCTTGTTTTTATAATACTAAGGTCAAATACAAACTTAGTTAATATCTCAATACATGAGCATAAAGTTGCATTGCTTTAGTTCTCTATCATTGAAAAACTTTTGATTAATCAAGTTTTATCAAAATGATCCAAGTTCGCGAAACAGACACCAATGATGTTATAATGTTCCTTTTTTTATATGTTCAGAAACCTATCTTGTTTAGTGTAGACATTAAGTAAAATAATTAAAGCTATGGGTGTGCACGCACGCGAACAGATAGTAACAAAGTTTTTATTATTTCTTTTTTTTGTATGTGTAAAAACCTAATTTGTTACCGTTGTTTTAATGAGTTACACACACGATCGAACAGGCGCCTATGTTGTTGTATTATTCCCTTTTTTTTATATGTCCGATAAAACGGGGGTCTTTTTGTATCCATTATCTTAATGAATTATACGCGCGCGTAGAGATAGTCCCGAAGTTTTTATTATTCTTTTTTTGTATGTCCATAAACCTGCCTGTTTTGTAGCGAATAACCTTGAAAAAGTATAGAATAATCAATTACCTTCTTGCATGCGCGACAGATAGGGAAACATCTTAAGCTATTATTATTATTATTATTATTATTATTATTATTATT
>NZ_WAAT01000041.1:43038-149696 GCF_008806375.1 Pseudotamlana haliotis
TTCACGCACGCGAACAGATAGTGTAGAAGTTTTAATACTGGCTTTTGTTTGTTTAGAAAACATAAAAAGTAATCGTATATTTTGTATCTTTATTCCGGTAATACTAAAGTATTATTGAACTTTGAACGGTTGTAAAAGGTTGCCTTATTGGTAGCCTTTTTTTTATGCTGTAAGATGTTGCTTCAGGAAATAATAAAATGTACCAATACTGTAGCTATAACTATTGTTAATTGCTCTCGAATAGTCTTTATCGCATCTGCTATAATCATATAGATTTGAATATTGACTAATCACATGAGCAAAACCTCGACCACTTTCTCCAAATTCGTTTGCTATGGAACAAAGTATGTCAAACCATTGTTCATTGCTTCCTGTAATATCTAACCTGTTTCTTTCTATCACTTCTAAAGCTTTGTAAAAATCATCTTCTTTTGTTATTGATTCATGAATTAGCTTAATTACTTTGGGCTTGTGTTTTGTTTTTTCTTTGGGATGTATAAGTTGATCGTAAATAAGTGCATTCTCATTTATATAAAAATCATCATCGAAAGTGTAGCCTCTAAGCCTCGAAACATCTTTACAACTTTTATCTATAATAATATTGAAGTCGTTTTTAAAATCTTCTTCTAAAGCTAAAAAATGTTCCTTGTGCTTTTCAGGATTCGACACCTCTATTAAACCAAATAAGCCATTTCCACTTACAGAATAGGAAGCAAAACAGATTTGTTCAATATCTTTTAAAATCTCCTTTATATCGCACATTTTTAAATGCTCATTATCTTGCTTGTCAATATCAACTTGAATTAATCCAGTATGTTTTACAAGATTCGATATACTACGTCTTTCGTTAAATAGTCCGCTCGGGGTAATGGCTGGCAATCTACTTTTAAGGCTATTTCTTAAAGCTTTATTATTTGTGCTACGTATTACATCAACTTCGTTTTTAAATTTATCTGAAGTGATAAAATCATATAGCATCACTGTTTTTGGGTCAGCATCTTTGTAACTTGAAAATAAACTTACTTTTTGTTTTAAAATACTCATTTTTGATATTTATCAGTTTAACGGTTTAAACCGATTTAATTAAACCTACATCAAAGGTTTATCAGTTTAATAGCGTATATATACGCTTAAACTAAACCGATAACTTTATATTTTTATGCTTAAATTAAACCGATAACCTAAAAATTAATGTCATCAAGATTGTTGTTTTCAAAATTTCCTTGAGTATATGGTTGTTTGTTTCCAGCTTGTAACAACCATTTATTGTTCTTGCAATATGAAATAAGTTCTTTTGCTTTATTATCTCCTATTGGTTTTTTAAATAAAGTCTTGAAGGCTAATTTTATTTGAATTACTAAGGCGGTATATGTGTATTGTAATTCATTGCTAAATACAGTATTCAACATTGAATAAATTTTATGATCTTCTATATCTGAAAAATCAATCTTAGTAGTTTTAGTTTCAGTGCGTATTTTATAATCAGCAACTAATACTGGTAGGTTGTCCAAAACTTCAAAGGCGAATGGTTCGGGCTCTCGATTTCTGCAGCCTTGAGGTTCTACGATTGAAACATCATTATCGCTTTCGCTTTTAGTAACTGAAATGTGAGTTTCGGCTTTGTTGATTGCTTCAGTTCCTATATGTCCCCTTGCATTGGTATCGCTTTTATTTTGATGGAGTACTATGATTATAGCAATATTTAATTCCTCTGACCACTTCATCAATTTAGACATGATCATGGTGGCTTCTTCTTCATTATTGATTGAAGTAATTAAATCTTTAATACCATCAATTACAATAAAACCTAAATTCTTAGTATTGTAAACTGCATATTCTAATAATGCCAGCCTTTCCTGTGGGGCATATTTTCTAAAAGCTAGTACATCTAAGTTGTTAGGGAATTCAACCCCTGACATTTTGCAAATTCTTTTTAGTGCTAATTGCACATGATATTTACCTTGTTCTGTATCAACAAAAATACCTTTGTTTTTATGTGCTGGTAAGCATCCCTTTACACCGTTGATGATTCTGCCTGAAACTAAGGGAGCAACTAAGAAGCCTAACAAAAATGATTTACGGCTTTTTGCTTTTCCTGAAACAAGCATAATGTTTTCGGCAGTACACAAAATCCTGTTTTCATCTTCATTATCTGAATTGATTTGTAATAGTATTGCCTCAGGTGGTTTTAATTCTTCTCTGACGTCTATTTTAGCCTCATTTATGAGTTTCTCTTTACTTTGGTCGGATTGACTGTTAAAGTCTCTTATTACTTCCGATACTTTAATTAAATTATCGGTCATATGTTCCAAGTTTTACTGGTTTAGAGAATCTTAAAGTGCCATTTTCAAAAATTGCATATGTAGAATCATGTATTATTGTTAGATTATATTTTTTTCCGTTACCATCTTTAACGGTGTAGGTTAGGTGGTTAACTAATTGAATCCCAAAATATGAGATTTCTATTTCGTTTTCAACTTCTTGAACTTGTATAACAGTTGTTTTCATCTTCATCTGTTTTTTTATAGTTCAACAATTGCGTTGTCAATATCTTCTTGTCGGTATAAAACACGCCCACCAATGCCAACGGCTTTCAGTTTTCCGCTTTTGTTCCATTTGTTAAGTGTTACATAAGAAACGTTTAGCATTTTAGAAACCTCAGCACGACTTAAATAAATCTTTGGTTGCTTTGGTTCAAAGTGAAGTTTAAGGCTTGTTAATTGAGTTTTTAAGAAGTCAATATCTTCTTGTAAATGTTGAGGTAATTGAATTTGTACTTGAGTCATTTTACAAAATATTTTTAATTAATATTCTGTAAAACTATATCTAACTAGCTGTAAAAGAGGGGTGTTACAGTAACGTTACTCCCGTTTGCAGTAACGATTTACTTTAGTGAATTTTCGTTTACTTTGTCGTTATAAATATTTTTAAATTCATCACACATAACTACGTTGTTTTCAATACAATGGTTGTAGATAAGGTTTAATTTATCAATATCTGAATAAATGTTTTTTGGATCTTTAGAATGATTACTTATAGTTAATGAAATATAATTATGGCACGCGTCTAGGTTATAGGACTTTGCTATTTCTCGGGCTGAATTAGTCTTTATCTTTTTCTGAATTTTTCCATTTGCAAAACCTAAACCAATAGGAAACCATTTAGGCTTTGTTTTTTTTTCCTTGTTAGGTGTTAAAATGCTTTTTATTGTTTCGTCTAATAGGTTTAAGTCTGAATAATATAAACTACCAGTGTATTTATTATCAGTTAGCATTAACAAGTTTAAAGGGAACTGGTTTTTGTGTAATGAATTTATTTCATCCTCAGTTGTTTTAATATTTACATTAGTCGATTTTTTGATGTCTATAATTAAATACAGTTCATTTTTTCGTTCAAAAAGCCGATACTCTATTTTTTTCTTTAGACTAGAAATCAATTTATTTACATTTAAGTAGAAACTACTTTCGGTTATAAAAAAATCCCGATCCGCTATTTTTTGGCTTCTTATAAAATAAGCATTTAAATCTGTTCTGTTTTCAAGTAGTCCAGTCAGAAGCATATCTAAGTAGTTGTATTTCTCCATTATTTTGAACGGTTAATATGATTAAGGTAAATATATTAAAACCTTCTTAGATTGAATGAAAAAGGCTTTGGTTGCTTCGAGTTAGTAAAAACCATAGTTTGGATGGTATGATCTATCTTGTATAAGTCTATCTATGATATTATTAATAGTTTGAAGTTGAGGTAATATTTCACTTTTTAGGTCAGGTCTGTTCTCGTAAATAGTTTGCAATCCTTTGCGGGTTTTCCATAGATTATCAATGTTTTTAGGGAAATCTTCATCCGTTTTAAAAAGTTCATTAAGTGCTTTCATGGTATTAATTAGTTTTGATTACTTGCATTTTTTACAATATTTAAGTGAGGCTGTTTTTTCTCTTTAATAGCTTGAAGGGTGTAAAAATCTGCTATTTGTTGGGCGTAGTCTAGTGAGTTTTTTCCAATGTAGTTTAATAGCATTTTTTCGCTACTGTGAGCCGTTATTTGCATTATCAAGGGTGTTGGTAATATGCCATATAGATTAGTTGCGAAAGTACGTCTGCATACGTGCGAAGCCATTAGTTGCCATTTAGGATATAAGCCGTTTATTTTTCTTTTCTCTTTATTGCCTTTGCCTTTTACAATAACTTTTGTTTTACTGCCTTGTATCATTTCATCAATTCCAGCACTTTCGCAAATCTCTTTAATGTGCTTGTTGAATTTCTGTATTGATATTTTATAAGGCAATCCACTTTTGATAATTTCTGCAGTAGTATCTAGTACTGGGATTGTTATATTCTTACCAGTCTTTTGCTGTTTTAATTCGATTACCTCTAAGCCGTTACGGTTAATGAAATTATTTTCGTTTAATTGTAGTAAGTCGCTGCCTCTTTGACCTAAACTACAACCTAATAGAAGCCATTTGCGGGCGTTTTGATGCGCTTCTTTAGTTAGATGTGCTTGTTCTATTAATTTAAGTTCTGAGGGCGTTAAATAAAGGATGTTTTCGTTATTCGATTTTGTGCTATTTATTTTTTTGTATTGCACATTAACCTCTATTCCGTTTAGTTCTGCATCATTACAAACTGTTTTTAAGTCAGCAAGTTTTTTTAATGCGGTGCTTTTTTGATACTTCTTAGTGTTGAGCAAAAAATTTAAGAAGGTTTTTGCAAAATTTACATTTACGTCTTTAACTTTTATACTGTCTTTAACTTGATATTCATTAATGATATTTCTTAGTGAAATTAAGCCATTAATACGGCTTTTTGATAAGCCAATCCCGCCCTTCGCATTTTTACGTGTTGGTGCTTCATCAATTAAGCTTTGTATTGCATCTGTTAAAAGTTCGCTTTGTTTGTTTTCCGTGACACGTTTGAAATGTAGATCAATTTTAAACTTTAACCAACTAGTGTTAATAGTTTCGCCTCTGCTGTTCGCGTTGTTGACTTCATCTAGTATAAAGGTTTCGAGCTTCTGTAAATTAGACTTAAGATTCTTATTAGTAGCTGTATTGGTTTTTGGGTAGTTGTTGGTGCTCCAATCTTTAGGATTAATTTGTAATCCCGTTTTCGCACGCGGTGTTAAATTACGATTAATAGAAAGCCTTACATAAATAGGGGCTGTTTCGCTTTTACTTAGAAGTTGGAATTTTACAGTTGCCATAGTATTGAATTTTGAACAATACAATAATACTACTTTTTATATTCTTGCCAACCGTTTGCCAACCGTTTTTTAATCTTAACTAATTTCAGTTTATTTAAGTTAATCTTTGTAGTTGTAGTAATTACTGGTGTTTGGTAATGTTTGTTGCGGTTTTGTAGATTTTACAAGGGTTTAAAAAAATGTAAAAATAAGCAGTTTCAGTTCCCGCCTTGAGTACTTATTAAGAATCAAATAAACACAAAACCCTGTAATTTAATTAATTACAGGGTTTTTTTATTGCAGTAATAAATGATTCAACTGTAGCATTTACACTTTTAAAACAATATAAGGTGCTTACAGACCAAATAGCCTAGGTAAAAACATAGAAATCTCAGGAATAAAGCTAATTAGCATTAAAACAGCGACCATAATAGCTAAAAATGGCAGTAATGGTTTTATAACTTGCGTGACCGAAACCTTAGCCACCCCACTACCAACAAAGAGTAATGTGCCCACCGGTGGTGTGCATATCCCAATACATAAATTTAAAACAATTACAATCCCAAAATGTACAGGATCCATACCTAATGTCGTTACAACAGGCAGAAATATTGGTGTAAATATTAATACAGCTGGCGTCATATCCATAAAGGTTCCTATAACTAATAAAATGATATTAATGGCTAAAAATATCGCAAACTTATTATTTAAGGATTCTAATAAAAAGGTACTTATCATTTCTGGAATGCCTTCAAATGAAAACAACCAAGACATAGCCATAGAGGTACAGATTAAAAACATCACTACCGCAGTTGTTTTTGCGCTAGATAACAGCACAGCAGGAAAATCTTTCGTGGTCATATCCCCATAAATTAATGATAATACTGTGGCATAAAGCACCGCAATTACAGAGGCTTCTGTTGCTGTAAATATACCAATAACGATACCTCCTACCACAATAACCAAAAGGAGTAAACTAAAAAAAGCTTTTCTAAAATACGTCCAGACTTCTAAAAGTGTGGCACGTTTTCCACGAGCATAATTTTTACTAATGGCTATAAAAGCGACATAGCCCATAATAGCAAAACCCAACATGATGCCTGGTAAATACCCTGCTATAAATAATGAAGCTACAGATGCCGCACCACCACTGGCCAAGGCGTATACAATTAAAATATTACTTGGCGGAATTAAAAGCCCCGTAGTAGACGCTGTAATATTTACTGAAGCACTTAAAGTTCTTGGATAACCTTCTTCTTCCATTCTATCGGTCATGATGCTACCTATGGCCGAAGCAGCCGCCAGAGCAGATCCCGAAATCGCTCCAAAAAGCATGGAGGCCAAAATATTCACGTAGGCTAGTCCTCCTGGAAGACTAGAAACTAATGACTTGGCAAAATTTATCAGTCGATTAGCAATCCCACCCTGCTTCATAATCTCACCTGCTAAAACAAAAAATGGTATAGCTAATAAAGCAAAACTATCAATACCCGTGGTCATTCGTTGTGCTATAGTTGTTAGCCCTGGCATTTTATCAATATTCAACAATAAACTTAAAGTGGTAGAAATACCAATACTATAAGCCACGGGAACTTTTAACAATAAAAGCGTAAAGAAACTGACAAACAAAACGATGATACTTATAACTTCTATACTCATAATAATTAGAGGATTTTGTTTGAATAAATGTTTGAAATATGATATACCGAAAAGCACATAATCATAAAACCACTAAAAGGCATTACGGCGTAAACATAGCCCAGTGGAATACGCAAGGTTCCTGAAAGTTGTTCAAGATGCAAGGTGGTATACACTAAATTTAACCCGCCAATAACCATGACTATAAGTGCAAAAAGAAAGATAAACACTTCAATTAGAATTGATAATTTTCGTTGATTCTCTTCTGAAAATTTTTGATATAAGAAATCCATAGACAGGTGTTCCCTTTTAGCATTAAGATAAGCTGCCCCAATTATGGTCATCCAAATAAGGGCGAAACGTGCAAACTCTTCAGTCCATGTAAATGAGGTTCCTAAAATATACCTCGAAAACACTTGAAACAAAACATCAATAACTAAAAGTCCAAAAATGATAATCATAAACCATTCAAGGGTCTTATTTATTTTATTGAAAACAGAAACATAGTTCATCATAACTATTGATTTTTAATTTGATTAACAATAGGTGCCATTTCAGGATACTCCTTAATAAACTCTTCTAAAACCGATTTCGATTTTTCTGAAAACAATGATTTTTCGGGAATAATTACTTCTACGCCCCAATCTATTGCTGTTTTCATCGATGCCTCTACAGATTCATTCCAAAATACTTTTTGTGCTTGGGCAGATTCATCTGCAGCTTCTTGAACCCATACTTTTTCTTCTTCAGACAATCCTTCCCAATATTTCGTACCTATTAAAAGTACATCTGGTATTGAAGAATGCTCATCTAAAGTATAATACTTACTTATTTCATAATGATTGGAAGACACGAAAGATGGCGGATTGTTTTCAGCACCATCAACCACACCTTGCTGGATGGCGGTATATAACTCCCCATAGGCCAATGGTGTTGCCGATCCTCCCATAGAGTTTACCATATTAATAGCCATCTGGTTATTCATCACCCTAATTTTAAGTCCTTTTAAATCTTCTGGGGTTCTTATGGCTTTCTTACTGGTATAAAAACTTCTACTGCCTGCATCATAATAACATAAGCCACGAAGCCAAAACTTAGATCCCTTTTCAAGAATTTCTTTGCCTATTTCCCCTTCTAATACTTCAAATTTATGCGCTTGATCTCTAAACAAATATGGTATACCAAAAATATGGTATTCAGGAACAAAATTTGATAAGGTTGCGGCACTCACCTTGGTCGCTGCGACACTACCAATTTGCAATAATTCTAGCACCTCTCTTTCAGACCCTAATTGTGCATCTGGAAAAATCTTGACTTTTAACGTTCCATTAGATTTCGATTCTAAGGCTTTTTTGAACTCTAAAACCCCTTTATGCACAGGATGTGCTTGTGGTAAGGTATGCCCTAAATAAAGCACCTTGCCGGTATCCTTTTCTACACAAGATGTAAAAAGGCTAATCGCTAGAACTAATAGTAAAAATTTATTTCTCATAAAATATTATTCAAAATCATTAAGGTTAAAGCCATTTAAGATGCCAACCTAACTTCTAAACCAGAATTACCCTTTATTAATGGCTTTTACCTGTTGACTCTCTATCAATTAAACTTGAATCTAAAATTATTGTTTCCGGTTTTAGGGGGGCTTTTTTATTTTGAATATTTTTCAGCAATAGCTCTGTTGCTCGCTGTCCCATTTCTACTCCGGGTTGATTTATTGTAGTTAAAGTTGGATTAATTACTGTTGAAATAGGTTCGTTACTAAACCCAACTATTGAAATATCATCAGGAATTCTAATGCCTTCTTCATTTAAACATTTTATAGCACCAATGGCCGCTACGTCGTTTGCCGAAAAAATAGCATCAAATTCTAATTTGTCGTTTAAAAGCTTTTTAGTATTAGCAATACCATCTACCTCATTAAGTCTAGTCTTTATAACATAATCTGACCTAAATGGAAGGTCATTTTTAATTAAAGCAGCTTTATATCCTTCAAAACGATTTTTATAAATTTCTAATTCTTGAGGGCCAGAAAAATGAATAATTTTTTTACAACCTTTTTCAATTAAGTGCTGAGTGGCATCGAAACCAGCTTGAAAATCATCGATTAGTACATTGTTATAACCGGGTATATCGCAGTGCCTGTCGAAGAAAACTAAAGGAACCCCTCTACTTTTTAAACACTCGAAATGATTGTAATCAACGGTTTCCATGGAAATGGATACTATGACACCATCAACGCGATTGGCGGCCAAGGTCTCAATAATATTTTTTTCTCTTTCATACTGTTCTAACGATTGACAAATCATAACATTATACCCTTCTTGATATGCCGCCTCCTCAATTCCTTGAATTACAGAAGAGAAAAAATGACGTGAGATCCTAGGTAACACAACACCAATAGTATTTGTAATATTTTTTCGCAAGTTTGACGCCAATAGGTTTCGTTGATATCCCATTTCTTGGGCTTTTTTTAAAATCCTATCTTTTGTTTTTTTAGCCACCCTAGGACTATCGCTTAACGCTCGAGAAACGGTAGAGCTATTAATGTCTAGCGCCCTTGCAATATCATGTATGGTAACTTTATTCACTTCCATTTGAATCAAATTTAAATCAAGTAGGAAACAAATATATATAATTTAATTAAAATACAATCGATTGCATTTTAATAAGTTTTTAATACATTTGTAACAGCAAGAACTAAAATTTCTTTGATTATTTACTCAAAGACCCCTTACAACTGTACAGTCCCAATTAGGAAAATAAATTAATTTATTAATTAAAAAACACATGAAAACGAGTTACAAAACGAGATACGCCGCTTCGCCGCAGGACGTAAAATCTTATGACACAACAAGGCTTAGAGAGGAATTCTTAATAGACGATTTAATGGTTCCAAACAAAATCAACTTAACCTATTCTCATTATGATAGGTTTATTACGGGTAGTGCAGTACCTACTAGCGCACCATTGAAATTGGAAAGTATCGATGCCTTAAAAGCCAATTATTTCTTAGAAAGAAGAGAATTAGGAATCATTAATATAGGTGCTGCTGGAAAGGTAGTTGTTGATGGACAAACTTATGAATTAGATCATAAAGAAGCCCTTTATCTAGGACAAGGCAATAAAAGTGTAGAATTTTCAAGTAATTCTGCCGATGATCCTGCACAATTTTATTTAAACTCTACCCCTGCCCATAAAGCATTTCCAAATAAAAAAATAGGAAAAAATGATGTCGAAGTGATTGAATTAGGCGCTCCTGAAACCGCTAATGCAAGAACTTTAAGAAAATACATCGTAAATAGTGTCGTAGATGTTTGCCAATTACAAATGGGTATGACTACCATTAAACCTGGGAGTTCATGGAATACCATGCCTGCCCATGTACATGATAGACGTATGGAAGTTTACTTTTATTTTGAAATTCCTTCAGACCAGGCTGTTTCACATTTCATGGGAGAGCCTCAAGAAACAAGACACATTTGGATGAGTAATAACCAAGCAGTTATTTCTCCACCATGGTCTATCCACTCTGGATCTGGAACAAGCAATTATTCTTTCATATGGGGTATGGCTGGTGAAAACCTTGATTATGGAGATATGGATCATTGTAAAATTAATGAATTAAAATAAAGTTATGAGTTTAGATTTATTTGATATAAAAGGAAAGGTAGCCTTAGTCACGGGTAGCACCCACGGATTAGGTATGGCCATGGCAAAAGGGCTTGGACTAGCTGGAGCTATTT
Organism: Pseudotamlana haliotis; assembly: GCF_008806375.1. Taxonomy (GTDB): domain Bacteria; phylum Bacteroidota; class Bacteroidia; order Flavobacteriales; family Flavobacteriaceae; genus Pseudotamlana; species Pseudotamlana haliotis. The sequence goes on from NZ_WAAT01000041.1 coordinate 53,598, forward strand.
TAGTAATAAATGGCAATTCCTCTCAAGCTAAAATTGATGATGCCATTAAAGCTTACGAAAACCTCGGCATTAAAGCTGTAGGTTACAAATTTAATGTCGCTAATGAAGCTGAAGTTAAAGCTGCAGTAGCCAAAATTGAAACCGAAGTAGGCCCAATAGATATTCTAATTAACAATGCTGGAATAATAAAACGAACTCCTCTTCTAGACATGGAAGTTGAAGACTTTAAAGAAGTTATAGACATCGATTTAGTAAGTCCATTTATTGTTTCTAAACATGTTGTAAAAAACATGGTTACACGTCAAGCTGGGAAGGTGATTAACATTTGCTCTATGATGAGTGAATTGGGTCGTAATAGCGTTGGTGCCTATGCTGCAGCAAAAGGTGGGTTAAAAATGTTAACTCAAAATATGGCTACAGAATGGGCTAAACACAATATTCAAGTAAATGGTATTGGTCCAGGCTATTTCGCAACATCACAAACAGAACCTATACGTGTAGACGGCCACCCTTTTAATGAATTCATTATTAATAGAACGCCAGCTGCAAAATGGGGTGATCCAAACGATTTAGCAGGAGCTTCCATTTTTTTAAGCTCAAAAGCTAGTGATTTTGTTAACGGACACATTGTTTATGTTGATGGAGGAATTCTAGCAACTATAGGAAAACCTTCAAACGAAGCATAGTCATTAAAAAAGCCTTATTCATATGAAAATGAGAAAACATTTAATTTTCACATCAGTATTACTTGTCGTAATGTCTTGTTCCCAAAAGAAAAAAACAACAACCATTGTTGTGAAAAACGCGCTAGATATTGAACGATCTAATGAAACTGTAGAATTAACAAAATCATTTTTAAAGATTGAAGATCTATCTCAGGCAGGTGTTTTCAATAAAGACGCGCAACAAATAGTTTTGTCTCAACTTGTAGATCAGGATGGAGACGGTGTTGACGATATGATTCTATTTCAACCAAAGGTAAAAGCAAATTCAGAAGCTAGTTTTGAAATCATTAAAATTTCAGAGGAAAATAAAATCAATGCACCAGAATTGTGTTATTCTCGTTTTGTTCCAGAACGTACAGACGATTATACTTGGGAGAATAATAAAGTAGCTTTTAGAGTTTATGGTCCAACCGCTCAAAAGATGATTGAAGAGCAAGTTCCGGGTGGCACACTTTCTAGTGGTGTTGATGCATGGCTAAAAAAAGTAGAATACCCTATAATTAATAAATGGTATGAAAAAACAACGAATGGAACAGGTTCATATCACAATGATACGGGAGAAGGTCTAGATAATTTTCATGTTGGTGTAAGCCGAGGCGTTGGTGGATTAGCAGTAAAAATTGACACCTCTTACTATGTCTCTAAAAACTATACCAAATGGCGTAGCATTACTAATGGACCAATACGTACAAGTTTTTATTTAGAATATGAAAATTGGGATGCTGCTGGAAATCAAATTAAAGAATCTAAAGTTATTAGTCTCGATTTAGGCTCCAACTTATCAAAATTCACTACTCATATAGAGGGCGTCAATACTGTTTCAGCTGGATTAACGTTGCATGAAAAAGATGGTGAGGTTACCGGAAACCCTGAAAACGGTTGGGTAAGTTATTGGCAGCCTCATGCCAATTCTGAATTAGGCACTGCCATTCTAGCTAACAAGCATACTTTTCAATCGTATGAAACTTACAGTACAGATAAAAAAGACCTAAGTAATGCCTATGCGCATCTTAATGTTGTTAACCAACAAGTCGTTTATTATGCAGGTTTTGCATGGAAAGAAAGTGGACAGTTTAACAATAAACAAGATTGGGAGACCTACCTTAATTCTTTTTCTAAACGAATTAATAACCCTTTAAAAATTGAACTTTTGAAATGATACTTCAAAGTTTATGAAGCATTTATAAAACAAAAAACCAAGATTTGAATGATTTCAAATCTTGGTTTTTTTATAGATTTATTATAAATATTGTTAACCTCAAAAAATGCGTTTCATCAAGCACTATTCAAATCCGTTACATCGATATTCTAGCTCATTCTATTTCTTGAAAAACCTTTAATACCAAGAGCTAAAAATTGACTCCACGCTACTTTCTCCTAATTTGCCCTGGAGAATACCCCATTTTACTCTTAAATACCTTTGAAAAATAAAATAACGAATTAAATCCTGTTTTAGCCGAAATTTCTTTTAAGGACAGTTCCGTATTAATCATAAGTCGTTTAGCATGCTCCAAACGTTCTTGAATTAGATATTGCTGTAATGAAATACCTGTATTATTTTTAAATACGGTTCTAAACCTGTTGTAACTTAAATGGTGCTGACTCGCCAATTCCTTAAAATTAATATCTGTATTAAGGTTTTCTCTTATGTATTCAATAACCTTATCGCAAAGTTGTTCTTCACGGTTACCTAACTCTTCATTTTCATGAGCAATAATGTACGCTACCAATTGAAGCACAATCCCTGCTAAAATTTTTCTATAACCAGCGCTATTTCTTTTTACCAGTTTAATAGACTGATTAAATAAAAAAATCAACTCTTCCTGGTAACCAATTGACTTAACATAAGAGGTGTTTTCGGGAAATAAATCTTTAAGAATTCTATTTGATAATACCTCACCTCTAACCCCTATCCAGTACTCTTCCCAGCCTGTTTCCATAGAAGGTTTATACTTATGCCACTCACCAGGAAACAAAACCATTACATCACCAGAATTAACTTCCCATTCACCTCTTTTAGTTTCTAGAACACCACGTCCAGTTGGAATATAAATGAGGTAACAGCCAGGTAGTGTTCTTCCAATTTCTGTTTCAAAAGTATGCGTATCAGGGTGCCCTTCTACGGGGTAATTTGCCCCAGGGTAAACTTGTTGATACCCACAAGTCGGCACATAAATGCCCCAATCTTCAGCATCTAGATTATCTGTTAAATAATGATAAAAACTTTCCATATACTATCAAATGTAGACATTTTGAACAATAAAACCAACAAAACGTCCATTGTTCCGAATACCCTATTCTTCTATGTTTGTAAAGCATGAAAAGTTTAAACTATTTCACTTGAAATCTATGGATTACACTCAAGAAATATTTTTGAAAACCAAAATATCCAGAGAGAAACAGGCATCGATAGACCAAAAACAAAGCTCATAACATGATCGAATCACAACCAACCATTGAGACTAAAAATAGAATCAAAACATCGAGACAAGTATCAAGTCAACCACATATATCAAAACCATTAGACTATTCTCTAACCGGAAAAGATGCCACACGTGCTATAGAGCTAGGTCTAGCTGAAGCAGACTGGTATCAAAGCCCTATTCCTCGCAAAGCTATGCGAGAACTTTTAGTTAGAAAAGACGGTCCAGCCATAAGAGATACTCTATTACTTCTAGTGATTCTAATGGGTACTGCTTTTTGTACCGTTTTATTATGGGGAACATGGTGGGTTTTAATTCCGTACCTTATTTATGCTGTATTCTATGGTACTAGCTCTGATTCTAGATGGCATGAATGTGCTCATGGCACCGCTTTTAAAACAGATTGGATGAACAATATCGTTTATGAAGTGTCATCATTTATGGTTATGCGTGAATCTGTAGTATGGCGCTGGAGCCACACAAGACATCACAGCGATACCATTATTGTTGGACGTGATCCAGAAATTCAAGTACCAAGACCACCAAGTATTTCAAATTTCATACTCTCAATTTTTAACATTGGAGTTTATAAGTCTTATTACCCAAGTATTATAAGACATGCCTTTGGTCATATTTCAGAAGCTGAAAAAACATATATTCCTAAAAGCGAATTTGGTAAGATTTATAGAAATGCTCGGATATACGTAGCTCTATACCTCGCCATTGTATGCTTCTCTATTGTAATATCCTCGTGGATCCCCATATTTTTATTTATACTTCCTCATATTTTTGGAACCTGGTTGATGATAGTTCATAACACGACCCAACATGCCGGTTTAGCTGAAAATGTGTTGGATCATCGATTAAATTGCAGAACAGTATATATGAATCCAATTAGTAGGTTTATTTATTGGAACATGAACTACCATATAGAACATCATATGTTTCCTTTAGTGCCATACCACGCACTACCAAAATTACATAAAATTATAAAAGATGATTGCCCTCCCGTTTATACTTCAATTTATGATGCCTGGCAAGAAATTATACCAACTATATTAAAACAAGTAAAAGAGCCTTCATATTATGTAAGACGTAAGCTTCCAGCATCTAAGAATAAAATATTAGAAGGTATTGTAAAGTCAAACGTAACTCCAGATTCTAAAGGATGGGTAGAAGTTTGCCCTGAAAAGGAGCTGGGTACAGAAGATATTATTCGTTTTGATCACACACAAAAAACATTCGCTCTATACCGTAATGATCAAGGCTGCCTTTTTGCTACAGATGGCATTTGTACGCATGGAAACACACATTTGAGTGAAGGATTAATTAAAGGGAATATTATAGAATGCCCTAAACACAATGGCCGCTTTAACATAGAAGATGGAGCTCCTGCTCGTGCTCCCATATGCCAAGGTCTTGCTACTTATCCTGTTGAAAAAAGGGAAAATAAAATCTGGCTTAACATTAAAAACCCAGGAGGCGCAGGCAAAAAGAACAACAAAACTTATAAACTTCGGGTAGTAAGCAATAAAAATGTTTCAACCTTTATTAAAGAGCTTGTATTAGAACCACAAATTGAGACTGAAAAAATAAAATATGAACCTGGTGATTATATTCAGTTTGAGATTCCTAAATACGATAAAATACAATTTGATCAATTCGATATTCCAGAACCTTATGCTTCCGTTTGGAACCATCAGCATATTTTTAATCTTTCTAGTTCAAATCATGACGATCAACGATTTAACAACTATTCTATGGCTAGCAATAGCTTAAAAGAAGGTCGTCTTAAATTCAATGTTCGTATTGCAACGCCTCCACCAGGACAAGATTGCCCTCCTGGCATTGGGTCGAGTTATCTATTTAATCTAAAACCAGGAAATACAATAACAGCTCGAGGAAGTTTTGGTGATTTTCACATAAAACCTACGCATAAAGAAATGGTCTACATTGGTGGCGGTGCAGGAATGGCTCCTATTAGATCACATATTGCCCATTTATTTGAAAATGAGCTCACTCACAGAAAAATAAGTTACTGGTATGGAGCACGATCTAAACAGGAAATTTTTTATAACGACTATTTTGATGAAATTGAAAAGGCTAACAAAAATTTTGAATTTAATATAGCACTTTCTGAACCCCTCGAACAAGATAATTGGACTGGAGAAACAGGTTATATTCATCATGTCGTTTATAAAACCTATTTGCAAAATCATCCCAACATTAAAGCCGTAGAGTTTTACCTCTGTGGACCTCCAATGATGATTAAAGCGTGTACTAAAATGCTTAATGAACTAGGAGTCGTGCCAAGCCAAATTGCTTTTGATGAATTTTAAGGAGTAAAGTTTATGAATAATAACAAAAATAGCGAGCACACAGTTAAATGGGGGTTTTATCAACAAATGAGACCCGTACAAATTGAATCAATTCATTCGAAAACCCCAATTGCTTACTTGCCGTGGGGTGCTATAGAATATCACGGAAAACACAACCCAATTGGGCTAGATAGTACTAAAGCTCTAAATATGACGGTAGATTTAGCAAAAATAACAGGTGGACTTGTTTTTCCAACAGTTCATTTAGCCGCAAATCTAATAAAATCCTACCCTGGAGTTGATTTTCCAAAGCATTCCATAGAGTTCTCAGAAAAGTTAATTCGGAATATCTGTGAGGAATATTTTGAACAACTGGTATTACAAGAATTTAAAATCATTGTATTGTTATGCGGTCATGCTGGCGAACCTCATCTAGACATATTAAAAACGGTAGCTAAAGCATTTAATCAAAAATATCCTGATAAATATTTTTGGGCTTTCGCCGAATTTGAAGTTATACCAAAAGAATTATTAATAGCAAATCATTCCGCTTTAGGCGAAACCTCATTGCAGCTTTATTATGCGCCTGAAACGGTAAATCTTGAAGCTTTACCCAAAGACAGAATTATAAGTCTAGAACAAGATGCGGTCTCAGGCAGTGACCCGCGTTTAGCGACAAGTGCACATGGTGAAAAAATAGTAAAATCATATATAAAAAATGCTTCTAAATTTATGGAAGCTTTAATACAAAAATATTTATGAAATATAGAAAGTTAGGACGTACTGGAATAGAAGTTAGCGAAATTAGCCTTGGTACATGGGCCTTTGGAAACAATGTTTATGGTGGAGTTGATGAAAATACAGGTATAGAAACTATACATGCTGGTATTGATTTAGGAGTAAATACATTTGACACAGCTCCTCAATATGGTACACCAGAACAAGATGGTGTCGCAGAAATTGTGTTAGGAAAAGCCCTTAAAGGTAAGCGAGACAAGGTACATATTTCAACCAAATTTGGCAGAAACCCTACTATAGATCATGGTGCCTCAAAATTTTATAAATCGCGTATCGTTGACTCTGTAGAAGAGAGCCTTAAACGACTACAAACCGATTATATTGATGTGTTGTTTTTCCATTCCCCTTTTTCTCCATCAGAAATAAATGATGATGTATGGGAAGGTATTGAGCAGGTTAAAAAACAAGGAAAAATACGTTGTATAGGTCATTCGATCTCCATGTTTCAACAAACGGAGGATATGGCTCGTCTTTGGGCAAAAGAGAAAAAAATAGATGTTATTCAAGTTGTGTTAAGCCTCATGAACAAGGAATCTCAACAGTTAATTGAAGAACTTCAAGAATATCCTATTGGGGTTTTTGGCAGAGAATCTTTGGCTAACGGTTTTTTATCAGGATTCATCAATAAAGACACGGTGTTTCCTGCAGGCACTCTTAACTCACGATATTCTCGAAATGAAATTATTGAAAGAGTCGATCAAGTAAATGCTTTTAAGTTTTTAATTCGAAATGATATTAAAAATATGCCACAAGCTGCATTACGCTGGGTTTTAGATCAAAAAGGTATCTCCACGGTATTATCGGGCGCTAAAAATATAAAAGAATTAGAAAGTGCTGTTTCTGCCTCAGAAGCTAGTCCTTTTACCAAAGAGGAGTTACAAATGGCAAAAACCATGCTAAAGAAAAATTTTGAAGCCGCTTAAGTTCATTTAGTACAAAATAATCCTTGTAAGTTTTAAAATCTCAGGTTAATTTCTAACCTGAGATTTTTTTTGCTTTAAATCAAAGCGGTTATATGACTCATCTATCTATCTATCTATCTAAAAACACAACCAAAAGACACTAACCACCTAAAAAACAACATGATTTATCAATTTTAGTCGCATTACTAATTTTAAATCAATAATTGAAAGATGACTATTAAAGCTGTTCATTAATGGGCCAAAAACAACTTAAAAAACACTCAAAAAAATAACCCTGAACAATAAATTGCCCAGGGTTAAACTCGCTTTTTCGCTACTTATTTCAAAAAACAAATAGCTAATTATTAGAGTTAGTCAAAATTAAAATTTTATTTATTTTCATAGGTAACTGTTAGTATTGGTGCTGTTGCTCCAGATTCTCCAGCATCAAATTGCAAGTGTGCCCAAGTATCTAAATCATTTCTATTAGCACTTATTCTAAGGAACATAAATTCCCCTGCACTAGCACCATTTTCATATAAATTATTCATATAAGTTCCTAGATTTGCACCAGATGCATCATCCATAACAAATTCTCCAACTGGATCTCCGTTTTTAATAAAGCCTTTTTGAATACCTGTTGCATTACCATCAGTATCATATGCTCCTAGAAAGAAATCTGAAGCTAAAACTTCTGAAGAAACCCTAGGCTGAATGGCATAAACATCATACTCTACAGTAATCCAAGAATTGTTGTTTTTAACATTTACCTTTAATACCGCAGATTTCACTTTTTTATCAGCTGGCAAATCAGGTAAAGCAAACGGCATAACGCCAACTACGTGATCATTTCCACCAACACCGGTGTCAACATGACCTCCAAATAACTGAAACCAGGATGGATCAATAGCCCCATTACCCCAAATCGTTGCATCGGCTAAATCTACATTAACATCGAAAGCGGCATTAGGGTCCACCACTTCAATGGCGAAATCTAAGTTAGATGACTCTGCGCTATTGGTAGCTACTATTGTAATATCATAAAGACCTAAATCACAACCGCCACAATTAGAATAAGGGTTAAAAGAAATCGTTCCTTTACCAAATCCATGGTCAATAAATTGAGCAAAACGTGGTAAATTATTGGCTTGTAAAATAATATTTCCTCCTAATGGATCTACAGCTTCAATGTCCACATCTAAAGTATTACCTTCTGCAAGTACAGCATCATTGACATCAAGAAAAACTGGAGCTTGGTTTTGTGTATGCGTGGTGATTTCCATGTTTAAAATTCTATGCGTACCAGGATCTGCAATATTAAAGTCTCCGGCTACCATAGACCAGTAGTCTAAGTGGGTAATTTTACGTCTAAATTTATAGTCTTTACCTATTTCTACTACGTTACCGCCCTGTACATTTGCATAAATGTCATAGCTCATAGTAACTACATCGATATCCATTTTTACATGATAAGTAAAGCCAGCATGGTACTCTAATTCATTATCTGCTCCATACCCTGTATCATTAAAAGCATCTATTTTACCTGAAGGGTTTAACCTAACAATACATGAATTGTTTGAATATGTTGTAGCTACACCATCTAACACACCTACAATACCATCCATATTATCTTTACTAGGAATCATATCAAACTCTACCGTAAAGGTTCCCGTTTGAGTGCCTTGAGGAATTAATACAGATTGCCACTCGTTAACTTTACTTGTAAACCCATCAAGATTACCTCGAAAATTGAATACAATCTCTTTCTGATAACCAGAAGGCCTTGTAGCTACAAAATTAATTCTTCGAGATTCTTCTTTTGTTGGTGCGTAAGTAAAATCTACATTAGTACTTAACACCTCTCCCGTAGCGTCATCAATCCAGGCAACACTAGTATCATCTTTAGGCGACACTTGTAATTTTAAATCTAAAGTTTCTCCTATTAAAACATCATATCCTTCCCAAGCTATCCCGGAAACATCATCTCCTTCTCCCCAGAAATATACCGTTAAATCTTTATCAGATAATTCAGGATTATTAGCGTCATCATTACTACATGATAGCACACCAATAAGTAAAGCGCAAAAAATTAAAGTTATATATTTATTTATTTTCATAATGCTCGTTTTATTATTTATCTTAGATTTCTACGCCTCTAGTTAAACTACCATCCCACCAAACAGGTGCTCCCCAAAAGTTAACACCATTATCTAAGTGCTCTTCTAAGTTCTCTCTATTAAAGTTCATCTCTGTATTTGGGTAAGGAAATCTTCTTGGAATTAATCCATTTAATGCCTGATCTGTATAGGCATTATCTGTTGTTGGTTTTAATTTTGGAAAACCTGATCTTCTCCAATTAGCGAAACCTTCAATACCATTGTAAAAGTTATTTACATAATGCTGCATATTAATCGCTTCTAACTTATCTGGTGTATTATTCCATAAATTCTCTGCATAAACATCTGCATTTAGGTTTAAATTAGGTTCTGCTTCCAAAATGTATACCAGTTCGTCAATATTAGCAAAAACGGCATTTTTATAATGTGTTTTTGCATCTCCTCCCGAAGTACTCCAACCTCTTTGAGCAGCTTCTGCCAACCAAAGTTCTACCTCAGAATATGACTGGTAAATAGAAGGCATATCAATACGTGTTAAATGTCTTCTTACTTGCAGAGATTTAAAGAACTTGTTGATTTGTACTGTTCTACCATTTTTCTGCACATATCGTGGTGACCAAATATCTGCTGGAGCACCTTCTGGAGCTTCCCATAAAAAATACCCTGGCGCATAGCCTTCAATCCCACCGTATTTAGCAAAATATTCTTCAGTTATTTCTACACTTGTTTCTGTTGAAGATTTAGAATTGTATCTTGAAATAGCATCTTCCTCATAGGCAGCATACATTCCAAACATCATCATCAATCTTGGGTCATTATTATCACGTAGATAAGCTATATAGGTTTCACAAGACACCATAATTTCCTCAGAGAAATTTTGAACCTGAGAAAACCCATTTCCTCTAATTTCTGGCGCACCACTTGTACTTACGTTATAATTACCGTGATCTACTGCAGCGGCATCTTCTACACTTTGCATAACACCGGCATTAATAGCGGCTACAGATTCACTTTGTGCTTTCGCCGGATCCACATTTATTAGCCTCATGGCATACCTTAAGCGTAAAGAATTAGCAAATTTTCGCCATTTATCTACATCTCCATTATAAATTAAATCTCCTTCTAAAGCTAAAGAACTATCAAGTTGTGCAGCTGCCTCTTTTAATTCAATAAAGAAATCATTGTAGATATCTTCTTGTTTATCATAGGCAGGATGCAAATTATCTTCTCCTCCTTGTGCTCCAGATTCAAAGTATGGTAAATCTCCGTATGTATCTGTCAATTGAGCAAAAATCATTACTTTAAGAATTCTACCTACAGCAGCATAATTAACATATTCTGGCGTTTTTTCAGCTTCTTGTATAGCCAAAATTAGATCATTTATTTCTCTATAAGAGCTCTTCCACATAAACTCCATATAACTTACATCTAATTTATAAGCCTGTCCATGCGATATTGTCCATCCATCTGAAACCATTTGCATGATAGACATATGGTAAGCAGCTAAAGATCTCCATTGTGTTTCACGATCTCCAGAGTAACTGGTTTGTACTTTAGAAATTAATGATTTTGGATTGGCTGTTGTAGATGTTGTAGGATCAACGTTTAAATCGTTAAAATCATCACATCCAGTGATTAGTGTTACAAACAACACCAAGGTTGTTACTATATATATTTTTGTTTTCATCTTTTAAAATTTTGCTGTTAAGTTAAACCCGTAGCCCTGTCTTTGTGGTAACGAACCATATTCATACCCTTGTCCGTTACTAATGCTATACGTAGATTCAGGATCAATATTTGGCACATTAGAATAAATTAACCATAAGTTTCTACCTATCAATGAAAATGTTAGTCCTTTTAGAAAACCTAACTGTTTTAACACTGCTGGATCTAATGTATAAGACAAGGACAATTCTCTAAGTTTTACATACGATGCATCATAAACAAACGGTTCTATAATGTGCGCATTGGCTACATTACCCCAATATTCTCTAGGGTCTACATAAACATCATTAGCTCTATAACTTGGATCTCCATTACTATCAACACCATCTTCTATAACCCCCTGAGCAAGATATCCTCCTGTAGCAACCCAATTACCAGCTGTTATACCTGCATTTTCTCTTTCTAATTCTGACTGACTCCAACCTTCTCTTCCTTCTAAAGTAGCAACATGTGCACCTTGCTGATGTAGCTTTTGGTTGGTCATTGACAATAAATCTGCTCCAGATTTCATTTGAACTAATGCTCTTAATTTAAAACCTTTATACTGAAACGTATTGGTGATACCTCCAGTGAATTTATATTGACCATTACCCAAAGTGACTTGTTCATCCGATCTCACTGGCATACCGTTAACATCCATAATAGGTGTTCCATCTGCTGTACGCTTAAAATCGTAACCTACAATATCTCCATAAGAACCTCCTTCATCGGCAGTAATTAATGAACTAATCCAATCTGCTCTAGCTAATGTTTGACGTTTTGCATCATCGTGTAACTTAACAATTTGGTTCTCATTATTTGCAAAATTGAATGTTAAATCCCATCTAGCATTTTCAGTTTTCACTGGTACGATATTTAGCATAACTTCCCATCCCTTGTTATTGATTTCACCAGCATTAATACTAGCATATTCAAATCCGTTAGCATTAGAAATAGGAATATTCATGATTTCATCGAAAGTCGTTTGGTTATAGTAAGTAACATCTAAACCAACTCTCCAATTTAATAATTTAGCATCTAAACCAAACTCATACCCTTTTGTTCTTGAAGGGTTGATGTTTGTAAAATAAGTACTTCCATTTACAGTTGAAAAATTGGCCCCATTAGATGAATAAGGAAAATCAAAGTATCTATTATTAGCATAAGGATCTGTATCGCCCCCAACTTCTGCATAAGACGCTCTTAACTTGGCATACGGTAAAAATTTACCACTCATGTTTTCAATGGCTTTTGTAACTACAAATGCTCCTGTAACAGAAGGATAAAAATAACTATTGTTTCCTTGCTTTAAAGTAGAAGACCAATCTTGTCTTCCTGTAACATCAACAAAAAGATAATCTTTAAACCCTATGTTAGCAAAACCATAAATAGATCGAACTTCTTTTCTAGGGTTTTCTGCCGCAATAACATACTCATTATAGTTATTAATAGATATAACATTTTCTGCGCCTTGATTTTTACCTAAAATAGTATTCGTTTCATTTTCAAAATGCATTAAATTACCTCCAAAACTTCCTCCTAAAGTCCAGTTATCATTTAATTCTTTATTAGCCGAAAACAAAAACTCTGTATTAGATTCAGTTGTTTTTGAGTCTATTTCTCTCATTTCTCCCCACTCTGCTAGAGGTGTGGTTAATGGAGAAAAGTTATAATAATCATAATTAAAAGTATCTACCCCTGATTTGAATTTAAAATTTAACCAATCGGTCATTTCATATGTTAAAGAGGCATAACCAAGCACTCTATTCTTCTTCGATTCATTTTTCATATGATACAATGAAAAATAAGGATTAATTATTCTTGTTGAAGAATTCCAGAACACATAATCTCCATTGGCATCAACGGCACTATCTTCTAACCATTCTTGATCAATATTACCAGGTAATCCAAGTAATGCTAAAGCCGTATTAGCTCCAGAATAACCTAAATATGGTCTGTTTCCAACATCTTCTACAGAATAATTAACTTTAGCATCAACACTAAGTTTTTTCCACATTTTCATTGTTCCTCTTAAAGAGAAATTATTTCGATGCAATCCACTATTAGGCACAATATCATCCATGCTAACATCTGAAGCCGAAAATCTAAAATTTGCATCCTGATTTCCGCCAGAGAAAGCAATTGTATTTTGAGCTGTATGACCTGTTTTAAAAAAGGATTTAATATGATTTTTTTTCAAACCATAATCTCTAATTTGACCATCAAAAGAAATGAACTCTAAATCTGGATCCATTTTACCCCCCCAGCTCCACATTCCTGTAGCATCTCCAACATCTTTTGGGGGTGTTTTTATACCCTGACCGTAAACATGTTGCACATCTTCATATTCTCCAACAACCTGATCAAAAGTAAGGTTTGATGAAAAGTCAATATTAAATTTTGACTTGGTATTATCCTTAAATGATTTTGTGGTAATTAAAATAACCCCATTACCACCTCTTGAACCATAAAGTGCAGCTGCAGCCGGTCCCTTTAATACAGACATGGTTTCAATGTCATCTGGGTTAATGGAAGAAATACCATCCCCTAAATCTTGTCCGCCGTATTGACCAGCTTGCCCAAAAGTATTATTATCCATTGGTACGCCATCAATAACATACAATGGCTGATTTGAACCATTAAATTTAGTGTTCCCTCTAATTATTACCTTTGAGGATCCTCCGGGCCCCGTATTAGGTTGAGCGATATCAACTCCTGCCACTTTTCCCGCTAAGGAGTTTACCGCATTAATACTTTTAATTTCGGCAAGACCTTCGCCATCAACTTTAGATATCGCATATCCTAAAGATTGTTCTTTACGGCTTATCCCTAGGGCTGTTACAACAACGTCATCCAGTTTCTCTACAGATTCAACTAATTGAACGTTAACGATCTTATTTGCTCCAACCGTTCGTTTTACATCTGTATAGCCCACATAGCTAAATACAAGTACGTCGCCTACTTTAGCGCTAATAGTATAGACACCATCAAAATTAGTAGTAGTTCCGGTAATGGTGTTAGCAATTATAATGTTTACACCCGGTATAGGCATATCATCTTCGGTTGAAGTAACACTTCCTGTAATTTGAACTTCTTGAGCTTCTAAATCAAAAAAACCCGTGGTCATAAAAACACAGAGAAACATCATGAATTTAAAATGTTTAATTTCCATAAAAAATTTAGTTTAAGTTGTTAAAAATATTTTACGGCTCTTAATGAAAAGTTAAAATTAATGCCGAAAAATAAAATAGTTTAGTTAATAATCTGGTGAATTACTGCTTCAAATATATATAAAACAAACTCGATTCCTACTGAATTTTAAGCCTCTCAAACGAAAAAAGACAAAACTTACAAAGGTTTAAACAGATCGTACAAAATATCAAATCGATAAAAATCACCTCAAATAATCATCTTATTGCAATAAAATAAGCATAAAAACTACTTTTCATCACTTACTAAATTATGGATTTATATAAAAAATTAAATTTTATTCCAAGTCGCAAGACATGTCTTTTATAAATACCTCAATTAATTTCCGTTTTTCGATCTCAAAAACATCATGCTTTAAACTTGTTAAAAAAAACTTAAAATTTTAATCTCTAGACGACATTAATTTTGAACCACACACTAAAAAAATATAAGTTATTACCTGTTGGAGCTATTTCTTTTGAGTGAGATTTTTTTTAAAAGCAACCTAATATTCATAAAAACAAAAAACACAGTACACCACACATTTTTATGGAGTTTATATGAAATAAAAAAGGGTTAAATTATAAATAATTTAACCCTTAACTCCTTAACTCTTAATTAAAGAGCATGATTAGCTACTAATCAGATATTACGCCATTTTAATAGGGCTTCAAGGAAATAGTAATCTGCATAATTTAAAGGTGCATCAGTTTCGTTGTTCTCATGAAAGTTTCCAACGCTATGCATTAACAAAAAGTTTCCATTTTCACCTTGTTTTGCCAGATATGCTTTAGAAGATAGGTTTCTTAATACAACCTCTGAATACTCTAGATATTGAGATTTATTTTCTTTGTCAAATTTTTGAAGTTCTAACAAGGCTGAAGCCACTACAGCTGCAGCTGAAGCATCTCTAGGAATCTTCTCGCTACTTGTGGCATCATAATCCCAATAAGGAATATAGTCATTAGGTGTTTTATCATTTGTCATAATAAAATGAGCTATCTGTCTAGCTTGATTTAAAAACTCCACTTTTCCTGAATGTTTATAGGCTTCTGTATAGCCATATAAACCCCATGCCTGACCTCGAGCCCAAGATGATTCGTCTGAAAAGCCTTGAAAATTAACCTTATTACGAACTTTACCTGTTATATGATCATAATCTACAATATGATAACAACTGTAATCTTCTCTATATTGATGCACTATAGTTGTGCTAGCATGTGCGTTGGCTATACCTGAGTACAGGCTATCTGAAGTATGTTTTGTTGCTTGATATAATAAATTAAGATTCATCATATTATCAATAATAACAGGCATATCAAGTCCTTTACCTTGAATCCATGGCGCATCGGTATCCCACGACTGAATTACCTTTGCAACCGGACGGTAACGTGTACTCAATGATTTCGCTGCTTCAATAACAGCTTCTTTATAGGCCTCTTTTCCGGTTAACCTATAGCCATGCCCAAAAGAATTTTGTATCATAAAACCAACATCATGATTCCATTTTACGAATTGAGCGGAATCTAAAGCTGCTGTAAATTTTTCAGCCTCAACTTTCCACTTCTCCTTTTTAGTCTGCTCAAAAAGAAACCAAAGCGATCCAGGAAAAAAGCCACTAGTCCAATCTTCTTTATAGGCCATTCTATAACTTCCATCAGCATTAATACTTCTAGGGTTTAATAATGGGGAGATGGTATCTATTTTACTAATTAAATCAGTGTATTGATCTTCTGCTACAGCAAAAACTCTTGCTATTAACGCCTCTTTTGTTTCTACCTGTGGTGCTTCAACTTTATTTTGTTTTTTACATGACGACATCAACATTATTAAGCAACAAAGCGCCGTTAAATATTTTATCTTCCAAATCATATCTATATTTTTATTAAAATTTTTATTAATTAGAGCGTGCTCTTCTTGCATTCAACTCCCCTTCTATCTCATCCATGGTTTTATTATCAAGTTGATAAAAATTCATAACTCCAGCTACAATAAAACTACCAGCTGCAGGAATTAAACTCACCATTAAAAGGATACCTGTAGCAGCTTCTGGTGTTTGTGTGGTATTAGCTCTAAACCCGTAATAGGCCAATATCCACCCTGCAAGAGCAGCGCCTAAGGTGAGTCCAAATTTTTGAGCCATAGTTGAAGCCGACATGATTAAACCTGTTGCACGCCTGTTATTTTTCCATTCGGAATAACTCGCTGTATCGGTATACATTGCAAACAAAATAGGAGCTGGAGGGCCTGATGCAAGACTGACAATAATATTTAAAGCAAATATCATTGTAATATTAGATTTATCTACAAAGAAAAATAAAGCAGTAAAAGTACCTGCTATAAGTTGACACCAAATAACCACCTTTTTCTTCCCAAACCTATTACACAGTTTTTCTGTAAAAGATATGGCAATTATGGTAACAATGGTTCCAGAAACTAAAAATGAACTTACCAAAGATTCATCTCCAATGTAATATTTAAAGTAGTACATAACCGAACCATAACGTATGGCTACATAAGCCAAACTTATCACGCCAACTACTAATAAAATAAGCCAAGGTTTATTATTCAATAAATCTTTAATATCACTTTTAATATCTGACTTTTGTTCTTTGGAAGGAGAAACCCGTTCCTTGGTTGTAAAAAACGTTGTTAAAAACATGATTACCGCCATAAGTCCAAAAACGATCATAACCCCCTGAAATCCTTTAGCTTCATTAACAACTTGAACGTTTAAATTTGTTAGTGGCACATCACTATCAAAGATAGTTTCTGGGCTTAATTCGTAACGTCCAAACCCTTCTTCGAGGTACAAAATGTCTGTAGTGGTATCAATCTCACCTTTTAGGTCTTCACGATACACGATTACAGTCTTATTTTTGGTTATAACATCATCTTCATCTAAACCTGCATTTAGCACCAATTTGGATGCTCCAACACCATTTTCAGTGATAACAATTTGATTGTTCACCATATCTGCCGAGAAGACCTCAACATCGTCCATACCTATACTATTAACTAATGGCAGGGTTAAAGCTTGAACTAACAAACCTCCTGTAAAAGCAAACATAAACCGGTACTGCGAAAAACTAGCACGCTGAGAAGGACTGGCCGAAATTACCCCCATAAGTGAGGAATAAGGGATATTAATCGCGGTATACACCATCATCATAAGTGTATATGACACGTAAGCATAAACAATTTTACCGGATAAACTAAAATCTGGCGTGGTAAAAGTAAGTACGCCAACCAAGGCGAAAGGCAATGCAAGCCATAAAATGAAAGGTCTAAATTTCCCCCATTTCGTATTGGTTCGATCTGCAATAATACCCATAACAGGATCATTAATAGAATCCCAAATTTTAGTTATTAAAAACATGGTTCCAACAACTGCCGCAGGCAAACCAAAAATATCTGTATAAAAATAGAGTTGAAAAATCATTAAAGTTTGCCACACCAAATTTGAAGCGGTATCTCCAAGACTAAAACCTATTTTTTCCTTAATGGATATGTTTTCAGTCAAATCCACATTTTGCTTATCTAAACCCATAAATTCTTAGTTGTTTATTGCGAGTTGCAAATCAATAATAACTTCTTTTTTAGGTAAGCCAGAAACAGGAACTTCAATAAAGGCATCTGTTAATTCAACACCATCTACCAATACCATGTCATCAATTCCTCTTTTAATTGTGACTTTAAAAGTTGTTCCTCTAAAAATTCTTTTATAAGAGACTTCATTCCAGTAAGAAGGAATTTGAGGTTCAATTCTAACGCCTTTTAAAGTACGCTTAAACCCTAAAAGATTATCAAAACAGTTTAGCATATTCCAAGCCACCGTACCCGTTCTCCATGGATCATCAGACACGTTTCTCTCCTTACGCAAAGCAGATGGCCCTACATAACTATTTGGTTGTGCGTATGGCTCAGATTTTTCTTCGGAAGGCAGTATTCTCTTAAAAGTTTCAAAAGCCTTATCATTTCTTCCTGCAGCATAATCTGCAGCAATTTTAAAAGAAGCAGCATGGCAATACACATTTCCATTTGTAAAGTTACCTTGAGGTATTCCTGTAATAGAACCAATGTCTTTGTTATACTTAGTAAACGGTGGCCAATTATGTACCGGACCAACAATGGTATCAACCATAGGTTCCACTTTTTTCATAATAGTTTTGTACTTATCAGCATCAATTATACCTGCAAGTACCGCCCAAGATTGCGGATTAATAAAAACCTGACCTTCTTCTGAGGCGTTATTTCCAACTTTATTTCCAGAATCGGTAAATGCATAAATAAAATGATCTTCATCCCAACCATGGTCTAAAATATTTTGTTTTATTTCATTGTATCGTTTTACACATTGTTGTTCTATTTTTTTATCACCTTTCCAACCTGCTATTTTTTCAATTAACTTTAAAGCTCTAGCTAAGGCTATACTCATCCAAACACCTTCGCCTCTGCCTTCTGCCCCTACTTTATCCATTAAATCATTCCAATCTCCATGTCTAATGAGTGCTAAACCATGTTCACCTCTATCCTGCCATAAAAAATCTAAAGCTTTTAAATTGTGTTCCCAAATAGTACCTTTTCCACTATCTGAATATTCAACCACACGATCAAGCATGGAAAGGTCTCCCGTTTCACAAAGTATTGAATATGTCGCATGACTTATCCAACTTGGTGAATCTGAATAGTGCTTATCTGCAGCTGCTACCTCCATGGATGAGACTCTAAAGGCTCTTGGACAAAATCCACTATTTTTTTGATTCTGAAGTGCTTTTTCCAACATTTCAAGGGCTCTACCAGAATCGATAATAGTAACACCAGCAGCATCTTGAAGGGTATCTCTATATCCTTTGAAATAAAACCTAGCCCAATCTGCCATAAGATGTAACTGATGTTTCATCCAAACATTAAACAGATTATTAAAATCGGTATCCGGAGTTTCTATTTCTGTAAGTCCTAATTTAGTCTTATTGGCTTTTACAATCTGCTTTAACTCTTCATCAATAAGAGCACTATTTGCATAGGTTGCCGTAAATTGGTCTGCTTCGGCTTCATCAAAAACAATTCCCATTACGAAATTGATGCGTTGTTTTCCCTCTCCAGATAATTTTAAATTATGCTGCAATGCTGAAACCATATACTCTGTGGAAGCATCACTATCATTTAATTTACCATTAACTATACATTCGGGCATTTCAAAACTAAGTTTCTCACCTAAAAATAGATCTTTACTAATATCAAAATGATCATATGGTACATCTGTATAAGTGAAGGCGCGGTATTTTTCGGTCATGACACTTACAGATCTGTTTCTAAAAAACAACCTTTGTTTTTCCTTATCATGGTAACCATCAACCGCAGAATTATAACCATACGTAAGATTAACGCCATCTAAAATGACTTTACATACACTAAAAACAGATATATCTCTTTGTCTATTGGACTCATTCTCTACATTTACAGACCATATCTCTCCCGCTTCCTTTCGTGGTACAAATATTTGAAAAGAGACTTTAATTCCATTTTTTTTACTCTCAAGATTCGTATAACCTAAGCCATGTGTGCAACTATATTCATCTAAACTTACATTGCATATACTTGGCGATGCGGACCAAACTTCCTTAGTTTCATTATCCCTTATATAAATATTTCTAGGTGCACTTCTATCATCTTGTTTACCAAAAAGGTTGGTAAGCACACCTCCTTCATTTTGGTACAAGGAAAAACCATTTAGGTTTTGCCCCACACTAGCTAAGTACGTAGGGTTCCATAACATATTGAACCAATCTCTAGGTGGCTGCGCATTTGTTATTTTGTACTCCAGACCATTATTATTAAAATTTCCGTATTTCATATCAATTTCTTTATTTTTTTTATAATGCTAACTTTTGTTGCCCTCCAATAAGCTGTACTTTTTTTCCTTGCCATTTAAAAACACCTTTAAGATTTTTAGGCAGTATTATTTGGGCTTCCATATTATTTCCGCTTTTAGAATAATTTAGGACTATTGTGCCTTGTGGATGCGGAAATTCAACATCAAGTTTATCTAATCGCCCTAAATTTGGCTCTATTATTACAGATTTAAATGAATGTTCTCCAGGGTATATGCCCGCAACAGTATGAATAAAATCAAAATTAGGACTAGAGCTCCAAGCATGACATTCTGATCTAGGATTTAAATCGGTTTCTCCATATGTGGTCATTCCTAAATCTATCATCCCTTCCCAAGACTCCAATAAATTAAGGTAATAGTCTCCCATTCCTACTTTTTGTAATGCCCTAAACAAGTAAAATTTAAAATAAATGGTTGCTTGAAATAAGGTTTTGTCATTTAATATTTTCAGCATGATATCAGACTGGCTTTCTTCTTTAAAAGTATCTGTTAATATGCCCATGATATTCGTATGTTGAGAAAATTCCTTTTTGTCTGGGGTTTCAGCAATAAGCCCTTTATCCGCATCAAAACACTTTTCTAAAACAGATTTCTTAATAATCTGAGATAAGTTTTTATATACTTTTACTTCATGGTCACAATTAAAATAGCTTAGAATCGCCTGAGCATGATTAAGAGTTTTTACAAACTGTAATGCAATATTCGCCGAATAACCATCATCTGCGCCTTGCGGAATACCACTAGGAAAATCTATAGTCCAATCTGTAAAATTCCACCATTTTAAATTGGTAAGCATACCTGTTTCATCTACTCTAGATTCAAACCACCCCATAACAGATTTAATTCCAGGAATGAATTGACGTAAAAATTCAGGATCATTTCTGTACATAAAATAGTCATAAATCATATCTACCCAAATCAAAGAAAAAGGTGGTATCATTTGAATAACGTTTGATGGGTAACGGCTTTGTGTTAATCCTTCAGAGGTTCTAGAATCATCAAATTGTTTTATCGCTTTGCGCATCAATCGGTCATCTCCAGAAACATATATCGATATTAATGATGCAATTTTGGTATCGCCTATATATTGTAAATTCTCATAATAGGCATCATAATACATCTCATCAGCAGAGTTTCTTAAAGTGCGCCACGCGGCATCCCAAATTTTGTCAAGGGAAGCCTCTCCAGTAATCACTTTTGCCTTCTCTTCAAATGGGTATGCGGTAAACACACCGTAATAATCTTCTAGAATTAAATCTTCATTTTTTGTAACTATTTCTAATTCAACAAATCTAAAAGTTCTTCTAGATAACGGTTTATATTTTCTATGATCTCCTCCATCAGCAATCAAAATATCATAATAGCCAAAAATGGATTTTCCCTCAAAATGGTTTCTATTCCCTTTTAAATCTAAGAGGTTTAAATTCCCATCTGAAACATTTTCACCAGGGCTTACCTCCTGTATTAAAGCTTCTGCATAGGTTATTTTTATCTCACAATCTTTACCTTTACTAAAGGTTAATTCGGGGTATCCTGTGGTATGGTAGGTTTGATCTATGAGAATTTTTACTTTAGAGTTTTTAGGCACAACCGTACAACCTTTCTCTTTTATAAATCCTTCGTCTTTTTTTATACCATCTACCCTAACAATTCCTGTAAAGCGTTCTACTTTTTCTTCCATAAAAGGAAGGGTTCTTGGCACTAAATGCCATGCACCACCATAAATAAAACCACGACCTACTGCAAACTCTGTAGTTGCACTTTTAGGTTTTAACCAACTTTTATCGTTAAAATCAATTTGCGTCCATCCCCAAGGATATTGCGAAGCATCAACGCGATCTCTAGGTCCCGCAGCATAATAAGCCCCCATCATTTCACTGGTTATATTCACTGGAGAAAATGCATGGTTTTTAATCACCTTCCAATCGGCACTACCTGTATTAATATCTAAGGCTAAATCTCGATCTGCCTGTAAAATAAAAGCGGTTTGGTGACTCACCTGAGACACACTTTTATACTCCCCAAAGTTCACTACTTCGGCAGCAATTACATTGCTTCCTTTTTTTAAATATTGTGCTATATCAATAGTCTCATAGCGTTGGTTTGCCGTGTCTCCAATGGATGGACCGTAACAAACACGTTCCCCGTTAACAAATAATCTATATCTATTGTCGGCAGATACAAAAACATGACATGAATCCATTTTTTCGTCTAAATTAAACACATGACGAAAAAGAAAAACCCCATAATCTAGTGTTGATTCTTGTGGATGTGTAATCCATTGAGCTTTCCATGAATATTTAAGCAAATCAATGTCTTTTCCTGACCCGTTTATTGTGACTTTTGATTCTGGTGTAATCATATATAAAAATTGTATTTTTATTTTTTAGAGGTTTATTTTTAATCCTTAAATTTTAGTTCGAAACGTTGATACCGGCAATCCCTTTTTTGACACTAAATTAGCTTCAGTGTAAGACTTCCATGCATACCTAACATATAGTGTTTTGTTATTTTTACTAGCGTACTTAAATGTCACTTTTTTACCTTGAATTTTAGGAGATATGCTTCTAAACTGCTTATTATCTTCACTAATTTCAAATCCAACAACTGCATTGCCATCTGATGTTTTCAAGCACTTAAAAGCACCTTTAAAATGAATAGTAAACTTGTTTTTTTTAACTGATATGCTATCAAACATAGGGCTTTCATAATTTTTTAGAATGTGATAAGTATCACCTAAAGCCATAAGTGCCAACCTTTCTCCTACAGGTTTTTTATTTTTAGCATGCGTATCTTGCCTGTCTCCAGCATCTGTAATAACAACCATTTTGGAATTAGGAACTTGGTTTAATAGCTCACTTTGTGCAAACCTAAATTCTGGCCAGGCCGGTCGGTCTTCCCTACTAGTAAGTTGAACATAGTAAAAAGGAAAATTAAGGTTCCAATCTGCTCTCCATGTTTTAACCATTTTAGAAAACATTGTTTTATATATCCCAGGACTTTCAGCATTAGACTCCCCTTGATACCAAATAACACCTTTTATAGGCGTGTGAATTAAAGGAAGAATGCCATTTTTGTAGTTGTAATTTGGCATCCACGGATGTTTTTGCTTTACTCCAGGGTTCTTCAAAGATATCTGCTTCTTTGCTACAGAAATCATAGCATCCTTTTCGTCTTCTTTATCAACCCAACGTTGTTCTACATAGTTTGAAATTACCGAATCTTGCTTAATATCTTTTCTTGAAAGCCAAGACTCAATTGGAGATCCAGGAACGGCATTGTGAATAATCCCTATAGGTACATCTAATTCTTCTTGAAGCTTCTCTGAAAAATAATAAGCCACTGCAGAGAAATATAATACGTTCTCGGGGGTCACTTTCATCCACCCCTGTGTGTTAAAATACTGATTGTTTTGAATTTTATCTAATTCCTCTAAGGTATGAACCCCATCCTTTCCAGTAGGAAACGTGGGCTTCATATAATATAATCTGATGTTTGGGTTATTGGCATTTTTGGCTACACGATCGCCATCTAATGTTCTTTTTAAATCCAGGTGCATGTTTGACTGTCCTGAAGCCAACCAGACTTCACCAATAAGAATCTCGTTAAGGGTAATGGACTCCTTTTCTGATTGCACTAGTAAAGTAAAGGGGCCTCCTGCCTCATAAGCTTTGAAATTAACCCGCCATGCTCCTTGATTATCAGAATATGTTGAAATTGTGTCACTACGAAAAATCACTTCTACTTTAGTTTCTGGTTTTGCCAGACCCCAAACAGGAATGTTTTGCTGACGTTGTAATACCATTTTACTCGAGAATATAGCATCTAATTTCAGCGTGTTCTGAGCAAAAGAAAACATCGTACTAAGCAACAAAACAAGTAGTAAAGTAGGTTTAAATTTCATGTTAATCTGGTAATATTATTTTTAGAATTCTGGTTTTAGTTTTGTGACTTTTATTTTATCAAATAAGGCAAACGAGTCATTTTGCGGAGACCAATCATCTGACGCTCCTCCATGAAAAGTTGAAAAATAGAAGGAGTCTATTTTGCCTTGATCCCATAAACGGTATCGAACATTTGTGTTATTTATAACTTCAGTGCCATCTATCCAGACTTGCATAATGCCATTGGATAAATTGTTCTCATTAAGTTTAATTCTTTGTGTTAAGCGGTACCATTTACCTGTTTCAAAGCTAATTCCCGATTTCACGGCATCTCCATATTTTGATGACATATCGATAAAATAAAAATAGACGATAGCCTCTGCTTTCTTCACCCACATATAACGTGCACTCCAACCTTCGCCATTATCGGGATGGTGTCCTCCAGTATAAGTAGAACCTCCACTAGTTAGACCTGGTAATTTTCCTCCTTGTCTAAAATCAAAACCATTCTCAAAAAACACATAATAATCTAAGTAATATTCATTGGAAGCTGGTAATGTTTTTATAAATTGAATACCGTTTGTTTGCGGACCAACAGTACCTTTTGGGTAGTCTGCTTTTAATACGTGACCGTTTTTAGCTGAAGGATCTTCAACAATATGAGCTCTATTATCAAGCAAAGCCCAATCAATTTTTCCGCCTTCTTCAATCAAATTTTGTTTCGTGTAACTACCTAATTTAGCCGAATCGAAATTCAATTCAAAAATAACATCCTGACTCGTTTCTGGAGATATTTCCTCTTGACTTACAGATGTTTGAGAACACGCTGTAAACACAAAACTTTGTATAGCTAAAAATATTAATATTGCTTTCTTCATTTTTTTTAATTGTTAATACCGAAATGTTTCAAAATAAAATCTTTGGTGTTTTTAACTGCCATTTTTGATTCTGGTAGTTCATAATGTCCTTGCCAAACATGCCACATGCCCTCATAGACATCCAACTCTACCACCTTATTATTTTCCTTAAGTTGACGATACATTCTAATCGAATTACTTAAAAAAATCTCTTTACTTCCTACTTGGATTAGAGTTGGTGGAAATGCCTCTGAAAAATCGCCGTAAACTGGTGATACATATGGGTTTTTCCATTCTTGCTTTGGTGCATAAGCTTCCGCACAGTTTTCTAAAAACCCTTTATACACCAAATTAGGATCTGTATTTTTTAGAGTATAGTAGGAGTCTCCTATTTCGTCTAAATCCAACCAGGCAGACCACAAGACAACAACCTTTGGCAAGGCTATATTAAAATCTCTTAATTTTAATATAGCTCCAGCCGCAATTGCTCCTCCAGCAGAATCGCCATAAATGGCAATATTCTCTGGATCATACTGTTCCAATAAAGCTTTGTATGCCTGAATCACTTCATCAATAATTTGATTATACTTCGCTTTTGGAGCCAAAGTATAATCAATTGAAATAATTCTTAACCCACTAGCTTCTGCCAAAGGAATACTTGATAACAATGTAACATCGGCAGGATAAAAAGTAAAAGCGCCACCATGAATATAAATAATAATATGTTGTGACTCTTTATATTCTTTTGGTTTTACATCAATGGCTCTTATACCCCCCAGGTAGATGGTTTCTACCTGAGGTTGATATAGTTCTAATATTTTTGGTAATGCCTTTGCAGCGTCAATTTCTAGTTCTTTTTGTTTCTTTTCCCAAACTTCAATTGATGCCTGAGCTGCTGGAACTTTTGCCGCATTTCTGCTTTCTAAGGTCCAACTTTTAAGCATAGTCTTTGCCTCATTAGAAATAGTTATAGGTATATGCGCATACTTGTTATCATAACTCTCTGAGTTCATTCCTATCTTTAATTTTTTTAATTAATTATTAATTTTTGAGAAATAGAATTTGTTACATTACTTAATTTCAAAATGTAAACACCTTGACTTAAATTAGTTTCTAATTGCATTTTATTAGCAACCACAGGCTTTATTTCTCTGTTATACACTAACCTTCCTGTTAAAGAATATATTTCCAACACAGCACCTTGACTTAATAAAGTACTGCTAATAGTTGTTTTACCATTAATAGTAGGGTTTGGATACATACTAAAACTAACATCCTGACTCTGTTTCCCCTTAACTACTTGTTCCTTTGATGTTGTACTCATAGAAGTATCAAAACTTAAAACAGGTCTATGACTTGAAGTCCCCTGGTCTTGAGATCCAATATCCCAATAATTATAATTCCCAGAACCATTGTAGTTTAAACTAAATCTTAAGAAAATAAAATCTCCTGAAACCGCTCCATTGTCAAGTTGATCATTAATATAATCAATTAAGTTTTGGTTTTCTGTAGTTTGATGGTTTCCAAGTACAGAATTTGTATTAAGAATTTCATTTTCAATGCCTGTAGCTGATGCATCAGAATTATATGTTCCAGAAAAATAATCGGTACTCAACACAGTGCTGCTAGACCTATAACCAAGTCCGTACAAATCAACATGATGTTGTAAAGTCCCCGATTTCCCTAATAGATTGAAATTTAAAGTAGCAGATGTTAACCTTTCTCCTGCTTGTAGTGCTGGAATTTGAAAAGGAATAACAGCAGAGGTATTAGAACTTGAACCTATTCTATGTGTTTGATAACCTACCCATTGCATACCGCCGTTGCTATAAACAGACTGATCATCCATACTCGCTTCTACCGTATAACTATTACCAGAAAGCACAGCATTAACTTGAATACTTATCATTTGTGAATCCTCTAACTCTCCATCATTAACGGTAATCGTTATTGTGGCAGTTCCTTCATCACCTGCTGCAGGAGCAAGCGTTAATTGGGCAGTTCCATCTAAATTATCAGTAAGGCTCGCATAAGCTGGTGCATTACTAACTGTAAACTGTAACATGTCTCCGTCGACATCTGTTGCACTAATATTAATGGTGCTTACTTCATTTACTTGAAGTGTTTGATCGCTTAAAGTTGCCAAAATTGGTGCATGATTTGTGTTAGAGTTCGCATCTACGGTAATATTGAGCATTTCAGAATCTGTGGTAACGCCATCGCTTAGTGAAATAGTCAAATCATTTGAAGACGCATCACCTTCTATAGGTGATAGCGATAAAGTAGCCGTACCATCCCCATGATCACTTAAGGTAGCAAATGACGGTAAATTACTTGCTGAAAAACTCAACAAATCACCATCAGCATCTGTAGCTGAAATACTTACATCTAAAACCTCTCCTTCTTGTAAGCTCTGGTTACCTATAGTTGCCAATATTGGCGCTTGGTTTGTTGGTGTTGTATTTGAGGTATTTATGACTACTTCAGCATAATTATTCCAAGCGTTCACATCGCTACCAGAACCTACAATTCTAATGTATTTTGCAGATACATCTGAAAAATCAAAACTCTCAGAATTTGTAGTACTTCCTGAACTCGTTGCAGATAGAACTTGATTGAAATTACGACCATCTGTAGACACCTCTATAACAAAGCTATATGCTCTCTCGTCACCTAAATCAAATGTAATATCAACAGATTGAATCGTTGTTAGTTCACAATAATTTTTTTGTATCCATTGATTTCCTTCTGCCGCCCATTTGGTCTCTATATCGCCATCAAAAGCATTTGAAGATGGGTTAAAACCCCATTGATCATCTTGAAAAGCACTCGCCCAGTTAGTATCACATTGATACATAAAACTAGCAGAAGAATTTACGGCTTCATTTCCAGCATAATCCTTTACATTGTTAGCTACAACTGAATAATTTATATTACCATTAAGTGGTGACGTTACTAAAGTAACTGTTTTATTATCTTCTGCTAAAACAGCTGAAGTTACAGTTGCTCCACCATTTAAAGTATAGTTTGCAGGTATTTCGGCTGAAACTGCCGTCACACTCTCACTAAATTCAATAACAAATTCATCATTAAAGTAAGTATTGTTCGCTTGCGCAATAACAGGAGACGTAACATCTGAACTAGACTGAAGCTCAAAAGCTCCACAATCTACGGCCGATCCAACTAATCTTGTATTACCATCAATATCTAAGACCGTTAATCCTACATCTGTACCCGCATCTATCGCAGGGCTTCCTGCTTTAAGTTTAAAGTTTAAGTTGTTGTAATCTTCATAAAAAGTTATAGCATCAACAGCTGTTGCCACAATATTATGTTCTTCGGTATTTGTTGCTTCATCATAAGTCCATGGCGTATACCTGGTTGCTATATTATTTCTAATAATGTTTCCAGTACTTCCATTCCCTTGCTTATCATTTTTAACTTGAATCCAAGGCGTAGCATCGGTTACAGGATTATATGATGTAGGCGTTTTAGACACTGTGTTGTTTTGGATTTTACAGTTTATTGCACCTGTAAGCGTAATACCGTGATAATGATCTGAAACCACCAAATTATTTTCAACAGAAACGTTTTCGGTATGCCCATCGGTTATGATTATACCTTGCATAGAATACCCTACTAGATTATCATCAATCATAGCTTGAGTTATAGGATCTGCAAAATTAAATATCTTATTATTTCGAATAATAACATCATTTATAACTCCAGCAGCAACATTATCTTTATCATACATTTGAATGCCATCATCGTGATTTACATTGTAATCTTCTACATAGGCATCTCTAATAATATTATTTTCATAAATCGCATGAGATCCCAAAGCTCTTACGGCATCTGCCCCAAAATTATCAATTAAATTATTTCTAACTTCAGCATAATCTCCTTCTATTTGCAATGCGAAATACACGTTTCTTATGGTATTATTATTAAAAACAATATGATCTCCTCGAATAATTATGGCATCTTCAGCATGTGCATACCAGTCATTTTTAGACCAAGAAGATGAATCATCTGTACAAGAAAAAGTAGAATTTTCTATTTTTAAATGTGTTGCGTTATTTTTTGTTAAAAACATATAATCGCGGGCAAAATTTCCTCCCGAGCCATTTGTAGAAAAGGCTAAACCATCAAAAGCCCAATAATCTGCATTCTCAACTTGAATAGACGCTATCACAGGATTTTCACCACTTAATGGTTTTATAGTTACATAGTCTGAATGTATGCCCGTAATAAAAGGACTTCCGTGTGCACCAGATAGTAAGTAAATAACATCACCTGCATTGAAAGTCTTTTTCGCTGCGAATACATCTTCTAAACTTTTCCAAGGGCTAGCTTGTGTTCCCGAGTTACTCATCGATCCATTCACAGGATCACAATAAAAGGCTGTCCCAGAACCACTAAATATTTCTGAAACACTTAAAACAAAACTCATAGAAACAGCATCGGTTCCATCTGTCACATTTGTGGTTATAGTATAAGTTCCAGCATCACCTTCAACAGGTCTAAATTCAAATAACGCAGTACCATCTCCATTATCTGTAAACGTGGTAAAACTTGGTAAACCCTCTGTGGATAATGTAAGGGTATCATTGTCAATATCGGTAACCGATATATTTACATTAAGAATACCTGCTTCCTCTAAAGATTGGTTATCTATATTAGAAAAACTAGGAAGGTTATTAACAGGAGCAGTACCTTCATCGTTAACGGTTAAGGTGATTTCTTGTTCGGTTGTATCTGTTCCATCGCTCACCTTTACAAGCATGGTATAAACATTGGCATCACCTGCTAGCGGAGCATGTTCTAAAGTAGCTGTACCATCTCCATGATCAACTAAAGTTGAAAAAGTTGGAAGATTTTCCACTAAGATCGTTAATGAATCGCTATCACCATCAGTGGCTACAATAGCTTGTTCTATAGTGTCAAGCTCATTCAACGAGATGTTCAATAAAGGTTCTAATACAGGCTTATTATTTGCAGGAGGAGTAACGACTCCTGTAAACTCATAAGCACCGGCATCTACACTTTCCCCCATAGACCTTGGGTTTCCATCTAAATCTGCTGAAGCTAAATCGATGTTCACTCCAGCATCTATTGCAGGACTTGTTGCAGATAAATGAAAATCATTATTAGCATAATCAACAAAGTAACTGGTGTAATTACTATAAGTGCTACCATCGATAGTAATATTATTTTCGAAAGTTGAACTCGCATCGAAGGTCCAGGTGGTATACTTTGCC
This sequence comes from Pseudotamlana haliotis, assembly GCF_008806375.1. Classification (GTDB taxonomy): domain Bacteria; phylum Bacteroidota; class Bacteroidia; order Flavobacteriales; family Flavobacteriaceae; genus Pseudotamlana; species Pseudotamlana haliotis. The sequence continues at coordinate 83,672 of NZ_WAAT01000041.1, forward strand.
GAAATATTATTTCTTATGACATTATTAAAATTAGATTGCCCTGTCTTACTTTGATTGGTTAACATAATCCAAGGAACATGATCGGAATCTGTATATAATGGAGATTGTACAACGGTATTGTTTTGTACTTTACAGTTACGTGCGCCGTATAAAGAAATACCGTGATCTTGATTATTACTCACAATATTATTTTCTACAATCCACCCATCGGCATAACCATCTGTAATGATAATACCCTGCATCAAGTCGCCAATTAAACTATTATCTTGAATAAACTGAGTTACAGGATCTGCAAACAACATAAATATGTTATTACGCAAGGTTATATTTGATGCTTTGGGATCACTTTCTAAATTATAGGTTTGAAATCCATCATCATGCTGAATAGCATAATCATTAATATAGCAATCTCTTACTGTATTATTTTCATAAGTTGAATAACTTCCTAAACCACGAATGGCATCGCCAGCAAAATTGTCAATAAGGTTATTATAAACTTCTGTAAATTCACCTCGCACTTCTAAAGCGTGGTAGGTATTTTTAATGATATTATTTTGTAAGTAGGCATGATCACTTCTAATCTGCACACCACTTGAAACCTTATTATACCAATCTGTTTTGGTCCAATTTGCTATACTTTCGGCCGAGGATACGGTAGAGTTAATAATTTTGGTATGATGTGAGTTTACATCAGCAGAAAATAAAACCTGTTCTTTAATTTTATTATTATCGGTTCCATCTACTTTAATCCCATCAAATGCCCAATAGGAAGAGTTGATCAATTGTATGGAATTAATTACAGGCGTTTGTCCTGCTGAAGCTTTCACTGTAACGTAATCTGTAAAAGACATATTATTAATATACGGATCACCATGATTACCAGACATTAAGTAAACGATATCACCAGGTTGAAGTGGTTTTTGTGTATAAACTACGGCTGCTAATGAGCTCCAAGGATTCGCCTGAGAACCGTCGTTATTAATATTTCCGTTTATCGGATCGCAGTAGTAAACGCCTGCCACAGGAGCTTGATAAGCAGATACTATTATTGAAATGGTTTCACTAACCGTACCGGTGCCATCATTAACACTAATGGTACTAGAGTAAGTTCCAACATCCCCCAATTGCGGAGCCAGTGCCACTGTTGCTGTACCATCACCATGATCTGTGAAGGTTCCAAAACTAGGCAGATTACTAGCAGAAATGATAAGCGCATCACCATCTATGTCGCTAGCTGAAATATTTACATTTAAAACGGATTGCTCTTCGATGTTTTGTGTACCAATAGCGGAAAGTATAGGCAGATTATTTTCTGCTTGTTCTGCTACCGAAACCGTAATGGTTTCAGAGGCACTTAGCACGCCATCACTTACCGTTATAGTAATATTATAGGTACCTTCATCACCAAGAACAGGATTAAATTCTAAATTGGCCAGTCCATTTGAAATATTTGTAAAATTGGCAAAACTAGGTAATGATGTGGTTGTAAAAGTCAAGGCATCCCCATCCAAATCGGTCGCCGAAACACCTACACTACTGTTTGAATCCACTACAACATTCTGATTACCAACAGGGTCTAAAACAGGTGCTGTATTATTAGCACTTATTGTAATATTTAATACCGGGCGAAAACTTGAATCATTATGATTTTGAGATGCCAAATTCCATGTCTCTGCACTGTTAGCATCAGGATTAAAACGAATAAAAACAAAATCACCTCCCACGGCTCCTAAGCTATATTGCGCATTAATATAATTAACTAAATTTTGCTTTGAGCTCCCATCTAAACTTATAGTACCCGTGGCGTCATCTACAAAAATATTATCTTTAATTAATGTTGAAGCGCTATCTGATGCGCCCATAAAATAGTCAGAATTCAAATCGACTCCGGATGTTGTTCGGTAGGGCAAGCCATATAAATCTATATTAGTTGTTGTTGGCTGATTACTATAAGATATAACCTCTACGGATAAGTCTGCTACACTAACAGACTCTCCTGCTTGTAATACAGGAAGTTGAAAAGGAATAACATAGGCCTGACCACTGTTATAACCTAAACGCGCAGTGGTTTGACCAACCCAACCCCAAGCTGTATTGTTATTTTTAATTGTAATATCATCTGAATGCGCTTCAATCACTTGGGTGTTTTGTGCATTCAAGGAAAAGATTCCTAAAATTAATATAATAATTACGCATTGATATTTTGATAAAATCATTGTAATGATGTTTTAAATTAGACAATCAAATTGAAACGTTTTAAAAAAACAGATTCAATTCCTGAAAACTTGGACAAAAGCCCAGCAATTTTTCTTTTCTACATTTAAGAACCCATCCTGTATTAAAGTACAGCATAAGACCATAGCAATATCATTTACTACACTACTTTTTTTAGTGGTTAATTAACGATCAACTTACCTACTCGACTATCTAAACCTGAAGAAAGTTTTAGTAGATAAATCCCTTTTTTCAACCTTAATTCCGTTTGAACTTGTAGTGTATTATTTGGCGAAACCTCTTTTTTCATGATTAGGCTTCCTGTGAGGGAATAAATTTCAATTAGTGATTTTTGCTTTAACAAATGACTTTTTATAGTCACCCAGCTTTGATTTACTGGGTTAGGATAAATAATCATCTTTTCTAAGGTTTTAATATTTTCATTATCAGACAAAACACTAGAAAATTCCATAAACAAAACCGGAGCATTAACTCCCGTAGTTTCGTCACTAATCCCAAAATAGTGCGCTCCTGCTGTTGGCAAACTGCTTGGAGAACTTTGGTTAATAGGAACATCTATATTTAACCTTAAAAAAATATAATCACCTTGAGTAGCTCCTGCATCGTATTGTGCATTAATATAATCCATTAATTGTGTTGCTCCCGAAATAGAAGTTGCAACAGATCGATCTGGAGTAAATTCACTACCAACCGCCTCAGTTCTGGTAATGTAATCATCTTGAATAGCCATATCTGTACCATGAGACATAGAAAACACCTCATCATAGTGGTCGTTCGGGTTTATTTGATTACTTGAACTATATGGTAAACCGTATAGGTCGATATTTGATGTGATCCAGTGTCTAACATAATGCACATTCACCGTTAATTTGGCATCAACAACCACTTCGCCATCAGGTCTTTTAGGTAATTGAAAAGGTAAAATAGCACTAGAGGTAACCGCATCGCCATTTGCAGCACTCCCGCCAATTTTCAAGGTAAGTTCGGAAGGGCTTCCTGCACTATTTCCAGTAAGAAACGGATTGGTGCCCGAGTAGTCTGTAGGGTTTGAAACAATCCCATCACCCGAAGGGTTAATGCTATAACTACCCCCTGGAACTGTTGTAGAATCTCCCTGGTATTCATAACAACCTGCATCTACAACACCATTGTTATACACTCTAGTATTTCCTAATAAATCAGTATTCGATAAATCTAAATTCACTCCAAAATCTACTGCTGGACTAGAATCTTTTAACTGAAAATCACTGTTGGGGTAATCTGAAAAATAAATAGAATAATTATTATAATCGTTTTGATTAATATCTATATTATTTTCTATGGTCGATGTGGCATCATAAGTCCATGGTGTGTATTGAGCACAAATATTATTACGTATAATATTATTCATATTAGCCCTTGTTTGACCAGACTTATTTTGATCATCTATATAAATACGAGGAATTTGGTTGGTATCATAAAACAATGGACTTTGAATCACTGTATTGTTTTGAACTCTACAATTTTGTGCGCCATATAGTGTGATCCCGTGAAAATGATCTGTAACAATTAAGTTATTTTCAACAACCCAATTATCTGCCGAACCATCTGTGTTTATTACGCCTTGCATAGACGTTCCTATAAGGTTATTATCCAATACAAACTGTGAAGGATTTTCAAATAGGATAATTTTGTTCCATCTAAAAGTAACATCGGTAACAATAAAATCACCAGCTAACTTATAGACTTGAAAAGCATCATCGTGATTTATAGCATAATCTTCGATAAAGCAATTTTTAATGGTATTGTTTTCATAGGTAGAATAAGAACCAAGGCCACGGATGGCATCACCTGCAAAATTTTCAATAGTATTATTTTGCATTAATGAATAATCTCCCCTTAGCTCTACCGCATGATATAAATTTAAAAATAAGTTGTTGTTTAAGTTGATATGACTTCCTCTAAATTGCACACCACCTACAGAATTTGAATACCAATCTGCTTGGGTCCAAACGGAAGAATCACTTGCAGATTGTATTAAACAATTTGTTAAAGTGAGATGTGTGGCATTACTTCCTCCTGAAATTAATGCTGCTTCTTTTGAAAACGATCCCAGACTAGCGTCAAACTTTATTCCATCAAGAGTGATATGATTACTATTATTTATCTGCAGACTGGTTAAAACGGCTTTTTGAGCGTTTACAGACTTAATAAGGATATTATTTGAAAACTGAAGATTCCCTAAATACCCTGTTCCATGTTCACCATCTAATAAGTAAATAATATCATTGTCTTGTAAACCTACTGAGGACCAATTAACACTCCCAAACGATGCAAATGGGCTGTTTAATGACCCATCATTTGAATTTTGCCCCCCTACAGGGTCGCAATAATAGGTAGTTTGGGCATGTGAAAAAACCACAAGTAAAAAGTTAAGTAGGCAAAATGTTATTAATTTCATGGTATTCTGGGAAGTTTAAGCAGAGTAATAATCATATAATTAAAATCGAGGAGATATAAATTATACTCCTCGATTTCATGCAGTCACTCCTAAACTAATTACTTAACTATTAATTTTTGTGTTTTTGAAATGTTACCCTCTTGAAGACTAACAACATAAAAACCTGCATTTAAGTTTACATGTGTATTAAAATAATTTCTAGAACTGGCCTCAACTTTTTCAAAATGTACCAATTTACCTGTAATAGCATAAATTTTTAATACAGCCTGATTACTAAACCCTTCTAAAGAGATATTTAAACGACCGTCTTCTACAGGGTTAGGGTATAAAGCTAAAGCTGATTTATGGTTTTCTTCAACCCCTAAAGTTCCAGAAAAACCAATTTCTAAAGTTGCTGGGGTAGCAGAATCTCCACCTTCAATATTAAAGTATTGCGACCCTGCCATCGCTGTATTATCCATGCTTAACCTTAAAAACACCCAGTCTCCAGCTACAGCTCCTGCATCATATTGTGCATTCAAGTAAGCCATAAGGTTTGCATTTTGTCCAGTTTCTTCCCATCTTGCAGTATCTAAATCTCCTGCAGCCACATTTTTTGTAAAATAATCATCCTGTATAGCTGTTACACCAGATGAAGCATCAGGATAGTCACCAGCAAAGTGATCTGAACTAAAAATTTCTCTCCCAGTTCCACCGTTTGCTAAAGCATCTTGGTAAGTCAAACCGTATAAATCTACATTTGAATTAATCCACTGTCTACCATAACTCACATAAACTTTCATAGAAGCAAAATCAACAGTTTCACCACTTGGTCTTTCTGGCAACATAAATGGAATTATTACACTTGTTAAATTACCACTACCATCTACAGCACTAGATCCTAATTTTGCTGCTCCCCATAAATAAGGGTTATTCGTTGTGATTACACTTGGGTCTGACACATAACCATCTTCAGTTGGAGCAGCCACCGCGTAATCTGCAGACGGCCCAGTACTTGAATCAGCTTCAATCTCTATAGTTAAGGTAGGGGCATTGGCCGTAGACCCATCATCAATTCCAAAATAATGTGCTCCCGTAGTTGCAGGATTATCAACATTTAATCTTAAGAACACATAATCTCCAGCTACTGCTCCAGCATCATATTGTGCATTTAAATAATCAACTAAAGCGGCATCACCACTAACACTTGTTTCTTCAAAACGTGCTGTATCTAAAGCCCCTGCCGCTTGATTTTTGGCAAAATAATCATCTTCAATAGCCGTTATTCCTGCTGCTGCATCTGGATAAGCATCATCATAATGATGGGATGGATTAATTGTACTAGCTGCGTTATATGGCAAACCATATAAATCTACATTTGAAGTTATCCATTCTCTACCATAATTTACATGCACGCTTAAATTAGCCGAAACCACTAATTTCCCTGCTGGTCTTACAGGCAACTTAAATGGAATGATGGCACTTGTTGTAAAGGCTGCTCCTGTTGAGGCACTAGCACCTACTTTTAATGATTGAACACCCCCTACCCCATTACCTTCTAGGTAAGGGTTGTGTGAAGGCACATCTGAAATATCTGAAACTATCCCATCATTATAATACGCTTGAGAAGGTACCATTTCAGGTTTAACATCATGAGTTGTTGTTTGTCCTTGAACCGCAAAAGGCAATACACCTAATGCAACTCCCAATACTGAATTGAGTAATTTTGTTTTCATAATTTAGTTTTTGTGGTTTATTTATATTTAGTTTTACTGTATAATTAATTTTTGGGTCTGTGAATCTGTCCCATTATTTAATTTAAGAATGTAAAGCCCAGGATTTAAATTTAATTGGGTTACAAAACGGGATCCACTTGTTGATCTTTTTATCACCTCATGATGCGCTAAAGCTCCTGAAAGCGTATAAATATCAAGACTCACTTCTCCACTATTAAAACTTTTGGAAACCAAAGTCAAGCTACCTCCATTAACAGGATTGGGATAAATTTTTAAATCTGATTTTTTAGAGTGGTCAACGCTCAATACATTTTCTATTTCCAATGATAATGTAGGAGCTTCTGCAGTAGACTCATCACTGATCCCGTAATAATGGGCACCAACCGATCCAGAGGTGGCATCAATACTTAATCTTAAAAAAATATAGTCTCCAGCTACTGCTCCAGCATCATATTGAGCATTAATGTATGCTGCTAAAGCTGTATCTCCCGTATCATTTGAATTTACTTCTCTGTCTGTAAAAATCTCCGTACCTACTGGTTCAGACCCACTTACATCTCTTACTATATAGGCATCTTGTATACCAATTACACTCATAGAAGATGCTGTATAAGCACCATCGTAGAAATTATTTGGAGAAATGGCATTTGATGAATTAAAAGGTAGCCCATATAAATCAATATCAGAAGATACCCAATGTCTTATGTAAGCAATATTAACTTTTAAATTAGCCGAAACCACAGTTTTCCCTACGGGACGCACAGGTAGTTGAAAAGGAATAATGGCGTTGGTAGTATATGCCGCGCCAGTTGATGCGCTTTGCCCTAATTTCAAAACTTGAGTACCATCAATACTGTTTCCACTCGTCCATGGATTTGTAGCACCTTGGGCTAAATTGGCAACATCTGAAATGATACCATCTCCATTAGGCATAATTTCATATTGTGTTGTGGCTTGTCCGCCTGAATCTGGACTAACTGAAAGCAAAAAAGAAGCTGAAGTAATGCTTCTTCCATTATCTGCTATCACTGTAATATCTTGATAATCTCCCCTATCTGAAAGTACAGGATTAAATTCAATTTCTCCAGTGTTATCACCATGATCTGAAAAAGTTGCGAAACTCGGTAAATTGGCCACGGTAAAGGCAATGGCATCAGATCCATTGGTTTGCGCCGAAAAGCCAACTTTTAAGGTCTCACCTTCAATGATCGCTTTATCTTCTAAAACTGGCATTATCTCAGCAGGATCAGAATCCGAAACTCCCGAAATAGTAACTTGTCCTAAATCTGGAACTGCTTTTATTAAAGCATACTTATTTCCATTGTGGGTAATCACTTGGGCATCTACCGAAGCTCCATTTTGAACTGCAGAGACATTCACCCAACTATTATCTATTCGAACTTTAACAGATAAAGGGAAATAAAAGGCCGCATCAAGCATATTATCTGTAAGCGTAAATTTTACTTCATTAGCAGTAACCTGATCCACATTTAAATTATGTGTTGCAAATGATTGAGAATATTGAGCAACTTCTGTAAAACTCGCTACCCATAAATCTGTTTTATTTGCTAAGTATTGTAAAAACTCATCTGTACTAGTTTCATCTGCAGCATCTACACCATGAAAATGTGTACTCCCCCAACCTCTGTAATAATTGGTACCATATAAGGTATTTACTTTATCTAATAGAGGTAAGATGTATTTATCCCTGTTCGTGTTGTTACCATATACATGCACATTAGACACACTATTGACATCTAAATAATTAACCGTGTTTGCTTGATTTAAAACACCTTGAGTTCCTCTTATCCCAATAAACAATTTTCGAGCTTCGGTTTCATTACCCTCGCCATAAGGGTATGAATAAGTGAGGCAATTGTTGTTACTTGATGCCAACTCTGTATTAATTTTAGACTTTGTAGCCTGCAGTCTAGATAGGTAATCTGCGTCAGATGGATTAACCTCTCCTCCAGTTGGTGTGTTATACCAGTTTCTATCATCATGGCCATCTATTTGACTTCCCATATTTGCCAATTCATTATAGGCGCTCCAATTTTGAACATTATATTGCGGATCTGCTTCAGTAATAACAAACCAAGTAAAGTGGAAACCATATTTAGAAATCATATTTTTCCAAAAAGGAATATTTTGTTCGTTATTATCATCTATAGTTACCGTAAACGCTGCTAATTTATCGTCGTTCCACAAGCACACACCTGCTTCACCTACATTTGTTGGCCAAACTTTATCAGTCACCGAAAACCTTGAACCAACTGCTGGATCTAGATTAAATTCATTTTGTGCAATCGATTGGATGAATGAAAGTAGAAATAAAAATAAAGTGATGATATTCTTAGGCATAAAATTAATTTGTGAATGGTTATTGTATCGAAATAAATACATTCATGATTTATGAAATCCATGAATGATTCTTCTCAAATATAACCACAAAAAAACCAAGAATACTAGTGTTTAAGGCACTTGAAGGTCAGAAAAGACAAAACTAACAAACAAATAAACAGAACGTATAAAAATCTTAGACGTATTTTAAGATTTAAGGCTAAAAAAGAAGCTAAAATTACCTATTACGCATTATTTACTAGTTATTTTAAGAATTTAATAAAATTACACGTAAAAAACAGCCTTAATAACAATATCAATTACCAAACAAAAAGCATTTGCTTGGCATTTTTATCACCCATATTATATTCTAAAATATACTTACCAATGGGTAGGTTTAAATTATCAGTACGAAAAACATGGTTGGTCAAAATTGAAGGCATCACTTCTTGTTTAAACACGACTTCTCCAGAAAAATTCAAGAGTTTCATATCAACTTTTATATTTTCCTCAAACCCTAAAAAGTAAAAAATTACATCTCCTGCTTGCATTGGACTTGAAGCTGCAACAATCAAATTTTTTACTGAAGGTTTAATTTGTGTTGTTCCTTTATTCAATTCAGGATACCCAACAGTAAGTTCTAACATAGGAACACGTTCTTTTTCTTCGCTATTTGCACTTACAATATTCCATCTATTAAAATCGGATACATCTTTAACGTTAGGATTTAGTCTTAAAAACAAATACTGCTCAGGTTGGTTATTTGACTCTATTAAGGTATTTATATAATTCTTTAAAGCATTTTGACCTATAGTCGAAGTTTGGACTCCTCCTCCGTAAGTATCTGTATTAATGTAGTTATTTTGTATAGGTCTGGCAGCGATATCTTGACCAAATGTTCCTTGGTAAAACATATCATCGGTTACCCAAAAATTTGATTTTGAAGGTAACCCATATAAATCCACACCTCCTTCTGGAGTATTATCAATTTTAAGAAGATCGATTTTAAAATTAGCTGAAATAATGGCCTTTCCACCTGGAATTAATGGCAGCTTAAAAGGAAATACACCAGCGCCATCAATTTTTTCAGCGACTCCCCCTATTCGAATTTGGGCCTGTCCATCCCAATCTCCTTTTCCTTTAGAATGTATTTGCCTATCTGAAGGCTGGGTAGGCACACTAATAACGCTATTAGACTCATCAATTTTAGTATATTCGAAAGCCCCAACATTTACAAAATTCCCCATTGTACGATAATTAAGGCTTATATCTTGCTTTGGAGCCAAATCTAAAATACCTTTATTTAAAGCCATAGAATTTTCACCTAAGGAAAAGTCAAACTTAGCCCAATTTTTAAAACATAAATCGTAATCATGTACAGAAACAGGAAGTGTAAGATTATGATCGGCTATTCCTTTAATACTTTGAAACAACACATCGTTAGACAAATTATTTCTAATAATAATATTTGATGAATTTTGCTCCCCTAGAACTTGAATAGCCGCTGCAGTATTAATGTTTGCAGCATTTTTGAAACTCAAACCAAAATAAGGATTGACTACAGTATTATTTACAATCTTCACTTGATTTATACGCCCCTTTATCGAGATGCCTTTATCACTATTTGTAACGACTAAATTATTTTCAATAATACTTTCTGAGATGGTTATATTGCCACCGTAAATACCATAAAGTAAACCAATTTGAGTGCGATCTGGTTTAACGAAGTTAATGATACTATTCCCTCTAACTATATTCCCTTTAGTTTCGTTATCTTGAAAACGAATACCGCAGCTACTTAGATTTTCTTCTGCAATACATTCTTTAAGGAGGTTATATTCTAAAACATTATAATTTCCAGAAATTTCAATAGCGTTACTTTTAAAAAATTGAATTCGGTTATTTCGAATTTGATTTTTATCACCTTCAACACCTATGCCGCTTTTATAATTTAAAATAACATTACTTTCTACTCTACATTGTGTGCCTTTTACCTGAATCGCACTATCATGATTTTGACCTTCGAAACGATTCTCTAACAATCTTATCCTACTGCTATTTTGATGTATAAACACCGCATTAGGCTTAGTTTTACCTTCAAATAAAAGGTTGGAGAATATCCATCTTGAAGCTGGGTTTACATCGGTTCCAAAAACAATAGAACTAATAATAGGCTTTTCGTCTTCAAACTTTTTAACAGTGATATATTTTTCATTTTCACCAATCACGGTTACATGACCATGATTTCCAGAACGTAAAAAAATAACGTCTCCAGGCTTAAATGTTCTTACGTTTTCAAAAACAGTTTCAAGTGCCCCCCAAGGGTGTTCTTTACTACCATCATTACTTTTTTTCCCATGTACGGGATCGCAATAAAAATCGGTTGCGTTTACGGTTAAAAACGGCAAAAAACAAAGTAATAAAGTTATATACGTTTTCATGATGGTTATGTTTTTATTATTGAAATAATCTAATTATAACACCCAAATTATACTTTATTTACTTAATTAGGTGCTTAGGAAGGTCCTGTACAGATTCGCAATTTAGCTGATCCATTACCTGTTTTAATTCCGTTTTTAACAAAGAAATTGTGTGGTCACCTCCTGTTTTTCCCAAAGCAGATACACCATACATAAATGACCGACCCAAAAAAGAAAAATTTGCCCCAGAAGCTAAGCTTCTAGCAATATCAGATCCAGACCGAATACCACTATCCATCATCACTTCAATTTTATCGCCATATTTTTCGGCTATTCTACTTAGGGGCTTAATAGTAGATTGTCCAGCATCTAATTGACGACCACCATGATTAGACACAATTATACCGTCTAACCCTAATCGAATTGCTTCTTGTGCATCGTACTCTGAAGCGACACCTTTTAACACTAATTTCCCTTTCCACATATCTCTAATGGGTTTAATTTTTTCTTCATTTAAACGCCCACTAAAAGTTTGATCCATAAATTTCCCTAATTGCCTAAGATCCATTCCTTTTGGCATATATGGTTTTAATGTTTCAAAATTTGGTTGCCCGTGTTTTAAAGTTTCATATGTCCAATGCGGCTTACCTAATACAGATAAAATATTTTTTATCGACATTTTTGGAGGCATAGCCAGACCATTTCTAATATCACGAGGTCTAAAACCAAAGGTAGGCACATCACATAAAATAACAAGAACAGGACATTCTGCCGCTTCTGCTCTTTTAATAATGTCGTTTCGTAACCTATCTTCTGTTGGATGGTACAACTGAAACCAGGCCTTTCCTTGGGTAAGTTCACTTGCACGTTCTATACTCATGGTAGTTACCGTACTTAAAATAAATGGAATGTTATGATCAAAGGCGGCTTTTGCTAAAATCTCAGGGGAATTAGGCCACATTAAGCCCTGCAAACCCACTGGTGCAATTCCGAAAGGAGCATCATATTCAACCCCAAACAAGTTCGTTTTTAAAGAAGCATTTTTATGACTTTTTAAATAATTTGGTTCCAACTGAACGTCGCGAAGCTCAGAAGTATTTCGATATAAATTAACATCTTCATTACAACCGCCATCCAAATATTCAAAAGCAAACTTAGGAATCTTTTTTTTAGACTTTTGTCTTAAGTCTGCCACAGAAGGGTATTTTGAGTTTAAAACCATAATTCTTAATTTAAATTAAAAGGTATATGCTTTTTTAGGGCATATTTTTTAGACAAAAATTTGGGACCTAATGTTTGACCTGTTAAAACAATACACGCCCCTAATGCTGAGCCAAAGGAGGATTTTGTAGACTTTACCTTTAAATCCTTAAAATGATGAGTCAATAGATTTATAAAAACATCATTATCACTAAAACCTCCATCAACAAACAATTGTTTAATTTTTGGACTATGCCCCTTAGCCACTTTTATATTTTCAACTTGCAGCTTAACAAGTTCTATCATTAATTGGTGGTAGGCCTCTGTAAAACCAACATGTTTAATGGTTGTTTTTTTAGGCATATTAGAATCCAATAAATACTTCCAACTAAAACAGTTTGTTTGGTCTGCTGATAATTTTTGAAAGATCTCAGCATTAAACTTCACGGTTTTATGAAACGTTTCGGGTACATTAAAAAAGTGACTTAGTTGACCTATTTGAAATTTGTATTCTTTGCCCAACAAAAATTTTGCCGATTTCACAAAATCTCCATTAGTCTTCATGTAGTTAACCGTTTGATTTTTAATATCTTCTTCGGTTAAAACAGACATTAAATAGGGGTTCATAGACACACTCCAAGTGCCTGTAGAAACCAATATAAACGGCTTTTTAGAACTTTTTATGTACGGAATTAAAGCCGATGAACTATCATGAACTCCTACCCCTACTTTAATTAAATTCTCTTTAAACCGAATACTAATAGCGGTTTCGGCAGTAACTATTGGTGGTAATAATTTATCAATCCTTTCTTTAATTACCCAACTGTGATAATTTTGATTTTCAAAATCCCAGAGCGCAGTATGACAACCAATACTTGTATATTCACTAACAGGAACCTGAGTAAACAAGTAGCTCAAATACTGCGGAAGATGTAAGGTATATTTTATTTTACCAAATACAGTTGGTTGCGTATACTTTAACCAGTATAACTGCATGCCAGAATTTAGCATTCCAGATTGTGCTGCGCAAGTTTCTACAGAAACATCACCATGAGTGTTTTCAAATTTATCAATTATATCTTTTGGAATAGGTTTTAAATAATTGTAAAGTGGCGTTAATGGTTTTCCATTTTTATCCAAATGCACTAAACTGGCTCCATAAGTGGAAAAATTCAATCCTCTTATAACATATTTATTAGATTCCAAGCACTTTTCAAACACAGACCGTATCCATTTTTCAAGTGCTTCTAGGTTTTCTGTAGGAAAACCGTCCTGATCAACAGTTTCTTCTAATCTTATGTATTCTTTATGAACCACACTAAAATTAGAATCAAAAAGAAAAAATTTCTTATTGGTTTTTCCTATATCAAATACCGCCGTTACGTCTTGTTTGATTAATGTCTCCATAATTCAACTATAAACCTGTAGCGCTAGAGTTCATTCCTCTTTCCTTAATAAGTTGGTTTCTAACATCTAATTTTCTATAAGCCAAAATAGGATCAATAGCTCCACCATTTCTTCTTCTAGCCTCTGCTAAAATGGTTTTAACATCTGTATTAAAAGCATCTTGTAAAATACGTTGAGCTGAAGCAACATCATTTTTTAATTGAGCGCTTTCCAAGGCTTTTTGATCTATTAATAAAGCCTTTGCATAAGCGGTTTCAATAGCTTCTATAGACTGAATTAAATCTTCTAATGGATCTTTTAAATTATGACTAGCATCAATCATCCATGCTGGAATTGGGTTATTCGCTGGGTTATTTTGCATCCCGAAAACCAACTCATTAAATATTAAAAATAATTGATAAGGTTTAATAACACCAACACTCAAATCATCATCACCATATTTACTATCATTAAAATGAAAACCGCCTAACATACCTCTAGTCATTAGGGTGGCTACAATATGTTCAATATTCGTGTTTGGTAAATGATGTCCTAAATCTACAAGCGTATAAGCTTGTTCCCCTAAATCTTTAGCCAACATATGGGAAGTTCCCCAATCTTGAATGACCATAGAGTAAAAATTAGGTTCGTAAGGTTTATATTCAATAAACAGCTTCCAATCTGATGGTAAATGCGCATAAATTTCCTTTAGACTCGATAAAGTATTTTCAAACGCGCGTCTAAAATTTAATTGGCCTGGAAAATTAGAGCCGTCGGCCAACCAGACTGTTAATGACTTTGAGCCTAGTGCCACGCCATAATCGATAACTTCCTTATTATGGGCAACAGCTTGATCTCGCACACTTTTATCGGTATGACATAAGGACCCGAACTTATAACTATACTCTTGATCTTCTTGATCCTGAAATGTATTCGAATTCATGGCATCAAACTGAATTCCCAGTTTTTCTGCAGTTGCCTTAATGCCTTCTGGATCTTTAGGAATATCCCAAGGAATATGTAGCGAAATGGCATTAGCCGATTTGGTTAAGGTATTTATAACGGCTATATCTTCTATTTTTTGTTCTAAAGTACTAGGTTCACCTCCAAAACCGAACTTTCCAAACCGTGTGCCTCCAGCACCTAAAGCCCAACTTGGAATAGCGATGTTATAATTTGCAATGACATCAATAATCTGTTCTAAGTTTTGATGCTTTTTAGACAATAATTTAAGGTTCTCCTCATGATCTAAAAGTAAGCCACTATTTAAATCATTTATTGCGGTATTTTTTATCTGCATACTTCTAGGTATTAGAGTTGATTATCTTACAAAGGCATTCGCCATTCCGCCATCAACATTAATAATATTACCAGTACTTTTATTTAAAATAGCAACTAAAGAAAATACGCCATTAGCAATGTCAGCCGGGTAAATAATTTCATTTAATAAGTTTCGTTTTGCGTAATGCGCAGGTAATTCTTCTACTGAAATACCATAAGCTTTTGCTCGGCCCTCAGCCCATTCACCTTCCCAGATTTTACTACCAACAATAACTCCATCTGGGTTAACTACATTTACTCTAACATGATCTGCACCTAATTCTGCAGCAAGTAATCTGGACATGTGTTGTTGAGCAGCTTTAGCCGTTCCATACCCCACGTTATTGGGTCCAGAAACTAAACCATTTTTACTAGCAATACTTACAAAATCACCGCCAAAATTTTGCTTTCTATAAATCTTAACCGCTTCTTTTGCTAATACAAATTGCCCTTTTACCAATACATCTTGTAAAAGATCCCAATCCTGCTCCGTAGTTTCTTCTATTGGTTTTGATATTGCCAAACCAGCACTATGCACAACTATATCTACACCTCCAAAAGCTAGGCAGGCTTGCTTATATAAGTTATCAATAGAATTATAATTAGTAACATCTCCTGGAACCGCAATAGCAGTATCGTTTTTATACATTGCTAAAGCTTCCTCTAATCGTTCTTCTGATAAATCTGCTAACACCACATTAGCGCCTTCTTCTGCGAGTTTATCTGCAATTGCTTTACCAATTCCACCACCAGCACCAGTGACCAATGCTACTTTTCTAGATAAAGGTTGTTCCTTAGGCATACGTTGTAGCTTGGCCTCTTCTAATAACCAATATTCAATATCAAAAGCTTCCTGACGTGGTAATGATGTATATTTTGAAATGGCTTCGGCACCACGCATAACATTAATGGCATTAATATAAAATTCACTTGCCACACGTGCCGTTTGCTTGTTTTTTGCAAAACTAAACATACCAAGACCTGGATATAAAATAATAACTGGGTTGGCATCCCTAATATCTGGACTTGTTTCATCCTTGCAGGTTTCATAATATTTAGCGTATTCATCTCGATAAGCTTCAAAAGCTGGCTCGATTTTTTTTAGAATTTGGTCTGTATTTTCCAAATCTTCTGTTACACTTAAATTAAGCACTAGCGGCTGAATCTTGGTTCTTAAAAAATGATCTGGACAAGAGGTTCCCATTGGGGCTAATCGCTCTAGATCTTTACTATTAATAAATTCTAATACTTTTTCATCATCTGTAAAATGACCTATCATTCTATTCTCTGAAGAACATAAACCTCTAAGTAGCGGAGCTAAAATTGATGCTTTCTCTAAACGGTCATCCTTTGGTAAACTTTCAATTACTGATCCACCAAATACAGTCCCATTTTCTGCAATTTTATTTTCAATATAAGCAGAAGCTTTTTCAATCACCTCTAAACTATTGATATAACATTCATATGAAGTATCTCCCCATGTAAACAAACCATGGCTACCTAAAACAATACCTCGAATACCTGGATTATCTTTTAAACATGTTTCTAGCATCAATCCCAGTTCAAAACCAGGTTTTTTCCAAGGCACCCATCCCATGGTGTCACCCCAAATTTCTTTTGTTATTTTTTCACTGTCTTCTGCAGCAGCAACAGCAATAAGAGCATCTGGATGTAAGTGATCAATGTGCTTAAAAGGTAATAATCCATGTAAAGGCGTGTCAATTGAAGGCGCTTTACTATCTAAATCATAAATACAGTGATTAAAGAGTGCTACCATTTCATCTTCATAATCAACGCCGCGATACACCTTTTTTAAATCTCTCAAACGTTCTGTATACAAGCCTGCAATCCCGCTTCTCGTTAAAGTACCTATGTCACCTCCAGATCCTTTAACCCACATAACTTCAACTTCCTTATCTGTTAACGGGTCTTTTTCAATGGTTTTACAACTGGTATTTCCTCCTCCATAATTGGTAATTCTTAGGTCTTGACCAAGAATGTTAGACCTATATAAAAATAGCGCTACTTCGTCATTTTTTATATTTTCTACTTTGGATTCTTCCCAAAGATAATCTACATACTTATAGTTCGTGTTAGGCATTAGTCTGGTTGTTTTTATATGTTATTTTGAGTTTTAATTTTTTGATGAATTTCCCTAAAAAAGATCTAGTTTTATGAGGTGAAAATTACCTTCATCAATTTCAAATGTACATAATTAGCCTTCTAAACCATATAGAAACTACGCTCTTAGGGCTATAAAAGTCAAATAAAACATGTGATTAAGCAGAAAGTATAAAAATACAAATACACGACTTTACCCATTTTAAAAGATGTTCGTTTTTTAAATATTACTAATTTAAGAGTGGTTGTTTTTTGGCTATGCGACAACAGATGATTAAGGTTTTCTGCCTAGTAGAAAAATATTACTTACTATGATCTCAATCACGTATGGTTTACCTACAGCTATGTATAAAAACTAGATGTTAATTTGCCTGATAAAGCCGCTTCATAACCTTTTCCTACTTCTCAATAGTTTTGACGTGTTTCTTTCCTGAATAATGAAAAGAGATAACATAATGAAAGTCAAAAATGGGGATGGTCCAGGACTTTTTTTAATGAATCGCTTTTCGCGAAATGCAAGTGAATGTGCAGAGTGTGATAAACCAGTAATAACTAATAAATAAGTCATATCACCCATGTTTGAAAATTTTAGCCGAACTGTAGACTTCCTCCCTTTTTAGAACATCTTAAATCTCGCAATTAATTGTCCAACTTTTTGTTACAAGTCAAAAACAAAAAACATGGCTGTTTTCAATACAAACCAGCTCACTTTTTAAAACAATTTTGATACTGAATATTTAACGTATTCACTTTAAGCTTCATATTCTATTTCTTATACCTTAGGTTTTAATTATCTTTGCGTAACTTAATACGTTAGTATATGATTTATTCCATGACAGGTTACGGAAAATCTGTTTTACAACTACCCACTAAAAAAGTCACCATTGAACTTAAATCTTTAAACAGTAAAAATTTAGATTTAAATGCGAGAATGCCTTCTATTTACCGAGAAAAAGAATTAGCCATTAGAAAAGTCTTGGCTGATAAACTCATTCGCGGTAAGGTAGATTTTTCAATTTACGTTGAAGCTACTGCTGAAGACACCTCAACACAAATTAACACCCCTGTTGTAAAACAATACATGGAGCAACTCAGACAAGTTGTATCTGGTGATGAAGTTGAACTGTTAAAAATGGCGGTTCGTTTTCCTGATGCTTTAAATACCGTTAGAGAAGAAATCGATCAAGATGAATGGCAAACCATAGAAGACGCTATTATTACAGCCGTTAACGATTTAAACGATTACCGTCTAAACGAAGGTAAAGTATTAGAGGAAGACTTTAATGCCCGCATTACGAGTATCGGAAATATTCTAGAGCAAGTCATTGCTATGGATCCAGAACGTATTGAAGCTGTTCGTGAACGTTTGCTAAAAGGTATTGAAGAACTAAGAGAGAAATACGATGAAAACCGTTTTGAACAAGAATTGGTGTATTACATAGAAAAATTTGATATTACTGAAGAAAAAGTGCGTTTAAAAAACCACCTCAACTATTTCACTGAAAGCATCAACTCTACAGATTCTAACGGAAAAAAATTAGGGTTTATCAGTCAAGAAATGGGTAGAGAGATTAACACGATTGGTTCTAAAAGTAACTATGCCCCAATGCAACAGTTGGTCGTTCAAATGAAAGACGAATTAGAAAAAATAAAAGAGCAGTTATTAAACGTCTTATAAATTATTAAAGTTTGGCAGAAGAAAAGCAAATAACAAAAGGTAAACTTATCGTATTTTCAGCCCCTTCAGGGTCTGGAAAAACAACTATAGTAAGACACTTACTTCAGCAAGAAGAATTAAATTTAGAGTTTTCAATTTCAGCAACATCACGAGAAAAACGCGGTACTGAAGTTCACGGTAAAGATTATTATTTTTTATCGGCCGATGATTTTAAAAACCATATTAAAAACGATGATTTTTTAGAATGGGAAGAAGTCTATCGTGATAATTTTTACGGTACCTTAAAAGCAGAAGTTGAGCGTATTTGGGCCAAAGGAAAAAATGTCATTTTTGATATTGATGTTTCTGGAGGACTAAGAATTAAACGTAAATTCCCAGAAGAAACTCTAGCTATTTTTGTAAAACCACCAAGTGTTGACGAACTAAAAATTCGTTTAAAGAAGCGTAAAACTGAAACGGAAGACAAAATAAACATGCGTGTAGCTAAAGCATCTGCCGAGCTCGCTACAGCACCTTTATTTGATACCATTATCATAAATGACACTCTGGAACACGCTTTGGAAGAAGCCCATGAAAAAATCAATGATTTTATAAACTCCTAATCGCTTTTTAATGAAAATCGGACTTTATTTTGGTTCCTTCAACCCGATACACGTTGGTCACTTAATTATTGCCAACCATATTGTAGAATACAGCAATCTGGATAAAATTTGGTTTGTAGTGACTCCACACAACCCCTTTAAAGAGAAAAAAACACTTTTAAATAATTACGACCGTTTAGAGATGGTTCACCTGGCTACTCACGATTACGAGAAGTTAGAACCCTGTGATATCGAATTTAACTTACCTCAGCCCAATTACACGGTTGACACCTTAATCTATTTACAAGAAAAATATCCTGCCAATACATTTTCTTTAATTATGGGTGAAGACAACCTGAAAAGTTTTCACAAATGGAAAAATCATGAGGTCATTCTAGAAAATTACTTTGTGTATGTTTATCCTAGAATTTCGGAAAACAAAATAGAAACACGCTTCGATGGTCATAAAAAAATCATTCATATTGACGCCCCTATCATGCAACTTTCTTCTTCATTTATAAGAAAATCTATTGCAGCAGGAAAAAACATTGAACCCATGCTACCAGCACACGTTTGGAAATACATGGATGAGATGAATTTTTACAGATAACATGATTTTAACATTAAATAGCTATAAAATTCAAAATATTATATTTTTTTTAGAGATAAACCCTATAAAAACACGCGATTTTATATCGACTTAACATTACGGTAACTTCCAAGTCACAATAAGAATATACTTTTATTTTTCCAAATATTCAGCTAGACTAACACTTCAAAACTGAACATTGAAAAATAAAATCGCCTAATGAACATTGAAAACACCGAAGACTTTTTAAAAAAGTTTGACTATAAATACGAACGAAAGCAACAGTCTATTACAGTTATCATGGACTATCGTCATCATGTGTTTATCGACTTTAAAAACCCAAATAAAATAGTCATTACAGATCAACTGTTAACAGGGAATTTTATAACGGGCATGCTTAAAATGAGCATTAGAAAAGCCATTCTACTTAACATCTTCTGTAATATTTTGTTAAGTTCAATTATTGCTCAATTCGATTTAAAATTTGGTATTGGCTTATTTATAACCTTAAGTGCTTGGTGCATTTATTGGTCAATCATGCACATTTCAAAATATGATAAACTAAGATACATTCTTACCAATTGGAGCAAGCGTGCCGTGTATTCAATTGAGTCTTAAAAATGATCCGTTTATAAAAATAGGGTAATCAAACTGCTCGACTTGAATTAAAAACGTTTCAAGACCCTGAATAAATACCTCTAGAGACGGTGTTCGAGCGGAGTCGAGAACTTTTTTGTATAAACATAACATTTAGTAACACACATTAAAATCACCTAGCTCAATAAAAGTAATCACAAAAAAGAAACCGCCTAGAGCTATGGACTCTAAACGGTTTCTAACTAAATAACCAACCAAAAAACTTTTATATACGCCGTGAACTTTGTCGCGGATTTTCTTTTCTTTCTTTTTTAAACTTACGTTTTTTCTCTATTAATTCCTTTGTATCGTCCTTACCATTGGCAGCCTTGACATATTGAATATAGCCACGGCCGGCAAATTCATAAGTTGTACCAGACGATGGCTGAAACAACGCTATGGTTTCATCATCAATAACGCTCAATTCAAAATATTCATTGCCGTAGATATCATAATCTAATGTTAAAGTTTTTAAATAGAAATTATTAGGAACGTCACGAACACCATAATCACCAATATAATCCCATTGAATATAGCTTGGGTTTGAGCCCACTTGATCTTGTGAACTACGAAAAGTTGTGTCATTTCCACCAGCTATAAACTGTAAATAATTTTCATCGTCAAACGGATTCACTTGACCAGCAGCACTGGTGTATATTTTCTCCCAAGCTGTATAATCTTGTAAAAAGTAGTGGATGTTATCATAAAACACCATATCATAATCAAAATTTGAACGCTGATAACCGTCCAAAAAATAAGACGTATCATTATAAGGGTTATAAAGCTCTATGCGGTTGCTTGATATTTGGTACACTTCAAAAGTAGAAAAACCATCAACATCATGATCAACATCTAAAACCATATCATAAGCATCATAAACACCTACATCCACACCAAAACCATTACCGGTTTCACCAATTCCAGCAATATTATTGTTTGCATAAAGCAATCTATTTACAAACGAAACGGTAAAAGCCTTTTGCAACCATGGTGTTTCACCATAACCTATAGTGGCATTAATATCGACATACCATAACTCATAAGAACCCAATAATTGATTTAAAGACACACGAGGTTCTTCAACATAAACAGCCTCACAAGAGGTAAATAGGGCGGTACTAAATACCACGACTAAAAGGAGTTTTATTGCTTTCATATATTTACAAGTTAATGATTTCTATGAAAGCAATTTCAAAACACGTGCCAAAAAAACAATTGCTTAATAGTGAAAGCCCCATTATTAAGCATTTTTTTATGTACTTTTGACCTAGAAATTGATATCATTTTCATGGATAAACCATTAAAATACGCCGTTTTCGGAGCAGGGAGCTGGGCTACTGCCATTGTAAAAATGCTTTCTGAAAATTTAGATGAAATTGGTTGGTACATGCGTAGTGTTTACACCAAAGAGCACTTACTACGCGAACAGCACAACCCCAATTACTTAAGTTCGGTGGAGTTTCACCTAGACCAACTTAAACTGAGTAACGACATCAATGAAGTTGCAGACTATGCTGATGTGCTTATTTTCGTCATCCCTTCGGCTTTTATATACAGTGAACTCGAAAAACTCAACATAGACATCTCTAACAAAACCATAGTCTCTGCCATCAAGGGTATCGTACCCGAAACAGAGCTATTAGTTGGCGAACATTTTCATGATGTTTACAAGGTACCTTATGAGAATATTGCTGTCATAGCTGGACCTTGCCATGCTGAAGAGGTCGCTCTAGAACGTTTATCTTATTTAACTATTTCTTGTGCTGATCAACAAAAGGCCTCACATATTGCCCATAGTTTAAGTAGCGATTACATCAAAACAACAATAAGTGATGATGTTATTGGTATTGAATATGCCGTTATGCTTAAAAACATTTACGCCATTGCCGCAGGTATCGCTCATGGTTTAGGTTATGGTGATAACTTCCAGAGTGTGCTTATGAGTAATGCCGCTCGCGAAATGAAGCGCTTCATTAAGAAAGTTCATAAAATGAAACGTAACATCAACAACTCTGCTTATCTGGGTGATTTATTGGTGACGGGGTATTCGGTATTTTCACGTAACCGCATGTTCGGAAACATGATAGGAAAAGGCTATACCGTTAAATCGGCGCAAATGGAAATGAACATGGTTGCCGAAGGTTATTATGCCACAAAAAGTGCGCATGAACTCAACCTTAAAAACGCCAAGAAAACACAGATGCCTATTATAAACGCCGTTTATGAGGTGTTGTACGAAAACAAAAATCCAAAAAAAGTATTTAAAAAGTTAACAGAGAAGTTAGATTAGGCGTTGTTTGAAGTTTTGGGCGTTACCTAAAGGTCGGGCTTTCCGCTATATCTTTTTTTTGTGCCTCAAAAAAGGATGCCGCTGCAATCCCTAACGCGACATCAATACTCCAAAAGAACTTTTCAACTAAAAGTAAAAATTCATATTAGAAGTTAAATATTAGATATTAAAAGGTTTAAAAACTTCTCGACTCCGCTCGAAGACCATTACGAAACATCACGGATACCAGTGTTCCAGAGGAGTCGAGAACAATTATTAAACACATAAACGATTCGACGTATAAACAGTACTCCTCAATAATCAATAAAAATTATCAATATTTAAGCGGATTACTACATTCAATAATCCTTCTCGACTCCGCTCGAAGACCACTACGAAACATCACAGATACTGGTGTTCGAGCGGAGTCGAGAACAATTAAACACATAAACAATTATTGGGCTCCTGCATGAACTTTAACGCCAATCCTAATAATCAATAACGAATAATCAATAATCAACCCACTAGCTTCAGATGCTTCTCGCCTCCGCTCGAAGACCACTATGAAACATCACCAATACCGGTGTTCGAGCGGAGTCGAGAACAGTTAAAAACAAAAACCCTATTTCACCAATACCCCTTTTTCAGACATTAAAGGCAACTGTTGTAATGCTTTTAAATTAACCGTGTTTTTTCTAAACAAATAGGTTTTATCAAACATTTGGTTACCTTCAAAAAAGGTCACTTTAAAGGTATTATTTATTGCAAATAAATCTTCTTGCATGAGCTCTATTTTAGCATAGCTTTTCTTTGGAAGCACATCAATTTTCTTTCTAAAAATAGAAGTCATTTTATCTTCAGAATATCCGCCAGTTACTATAAGCACCATTTCTAAATCAACGTCTTTATCATTAATAATATAGGCGTTCCAATCTTGGCTCTTATAAATGTCGTTATACTCATTTACTATGGCAATATAAACGCCTTCAACCTTTGGTATGATGATATCTTCTTTCATGCTACAAAAATAATAAATTCTCTTAAAGCCTTAAGTTTTTTAGAAATTTCTAATATGTAAAAACAAGGTCATAAAAACATAAAAAGCCGACTACATAGAGCCGGCTTTAAACTAATTTTTTAAATATATTATAAGGCGCTTTTAAACTGCTCTAAAAAACGCACATCGTTTTCACTTAATAATCTAATATCGCCAATTTGATGTAATAACATCGCAATACGGTCAATACCTACTCCAAAAGCAAAACCAGAATATTCTTGAGTATCAATATTACAGTTTTCTAGAACATTAGGATCTACCATACCACAGCCACCAATTTCTAACCAACCAGTACCTTTGGTGATTTTATAATCGGTTTCGGTCTCTAAGCCCCAATACACATCAATTTCGGCACTAGGCTCTGTAAATGGAAAGTATGACGGACGTAGACGAATTTTACTTTTTCCGAACATTTCGGTTGTAAAATGCTGAAGGGTTTGTTTTAAATCTGCAAAACTCACATCTTTATCAATATACAAACCTTCTACTTGATGGAAAAAACAGTGTGAACGGGCTGAAATTGCCTCATTTCTATACACACGACCTGGAGAAATAGTACGTATAGGTGGTTGATTATTTTCCATGTAACGCACCTGTACTGAACTGGTGTGTGTACGCAATAAAATATCTGGATTCGTTTGAATAAAAAAGGTATCCTGCATATCACGTGCTGGGTGATACTCAGGTAAATTTAATGCCGTGAAGTTATGCCAATCGTCTTCAATTTCTGGACCTTCACTCACGTTGAATCCGATACGTGAAAAGATTTCGATAATTTGATTTTTTACAATTGAAATCGGGTGACGCGCTCCAATATGGATAGGCTCCCCCGGACGTGATAAATCACCGTAAACGCCCTTAACTTCTTCCTTAGACTCTAAGGCGTCTTTGAGTTCGTTTACTTTTTCTTCGGCTGTTTTTTTAAGCTTATTTATGGTTTGACCAAATTCTTTCTTTTGATCGTTAGCCACATTTTTAAACTCAGCAAAAAAGTCATTTAACAATCCTTTTTTACCTAGGTATTTTATACGAAAAGCTTCTACTTCTTCTTTGCTTTTTGCTTCAAAAGCTTCGGCTTCAGCGATCAAGTCTTTTATCTTATCTATCATAACGTCATTTCAAAAATGAATGCAAATTTACTATTTTTTCGCGATTTGCGTTAGGGATTGCAGAGGAAATCCATTTGGAGAGGTACCAATCAAAAGATTGTATCTTTTCGACTCCGCTCAAGATAAACTCACAGCCCGACCTTTAGCTAACGCCCAAAATATTTTAATGAATATATTCGGTTTCTAAAAAGTAGTTTACAATGGCTTCTTTCATTAAAACACTTTGCTCACCGGCTTTTAAATGCGGTAGGTTTTCGAGTGTTTTGTAATGTGGCCAACCCTCATCATCTACAAAATCGAGTTCGTAGTAACCGTAAGGCACCAGAAGTTTGCAAATGGCAATATGCATCAAATCTAACTTTTGATCTTTTTTAAAGGCTCTATCGAGCTGCCCCAGTTCTTGTACCCCAATTAAATATATAATAGCATCAAGATCCATAGGGTCGCCATCGGCAAATTGATCTGATAGTTTTGTTACCACCAAATCCCATCGTGTTTTTAATTCTTCGTCTCTAGACATCTATTTTTTGTTTAAAAACCGCAAAACTGTACTATTTAGACGTTTTGAAGCTATTTTAATTTGGGCACCAAAGTTACGGAATGAGGAGGTCACTTGAAGTATCTTAGCTGAAAAAGGGCGAAATTTATTATATATTTACAGAAAGATTAACAATTATGGGTGTTATTGATATTGTTTTAGGGGCTTTAATTTTATTTGGCTTAGTTCGCGGGTTTATGAAAGGCCTTTTTGTGGAAGTCGCTTCATTGGTTGCGCTTATTGCGGGTGTTTACGGGGCCATTCATTTTAGTAATTTTGCTGCCGATTTTTTACAAGACAAAACCAACTGGGAAGAACAAACCATTAATATAGCTGCTTTTGCAATTACTTTTGTTATCATCGTTTTAGCGATAGGCCTTGCAGGAAAAGCATTAACCAAACTTGCTGATTTTGCCGCCTTAGGCATTATTAACAAATTACTTGGGGCAATTTTTGGCGCTCTAAAAATTGCTTTAATTTTAAGTATTATTCTGAATATTTTTGACCGCATGAACAACACCATCACTTTTCTTGATGAAGAAACGGTAGCTAGCTCTATTTTATACGAACCCGTAAAATCTATAGTGCCATTAATTTACCCAAGTATTATGGCTGAAACCGAAAAATTAAAGGAAGACGAGAACCCTGAAAGGGGAAAAGAAAAAATATCTATTTTTAAAGATGAAGCTTAGACCATTTCTGCTTTTATTTTATGGTAAAAGAAAATGATGGTTTTTGTTTTATAGAAAACATAAAAATAAAGCATAGCCATAGCTACGGTTTCTTTTTATGTTGCACTAGAAAGCAAAATGGCGCATTTTATTGGCGGAAATTAAGAGTATAAATGGTCTTAGGCATAAAAAAAGCCAACACGCGATGTGTTGACTTTTTTTATGCTATTAATTAATCAAAGGGACTGATTGTATAAATATGATCTATACAGACCCCTATGAATATTAAATCTAAGATTTTTTAATAAAAATCTACAGCTCCTGTACTTACGTTGTACATGGCACCAACGATTTTAATCTCTCCTGCCTTTTCCATTTCAGATAAAACTGGACTTTCGGCGTGAATTCTATCAATCGTTAACTCCACATTCTTTTTAGCGACTTCGTTAACGAAATCGATGTTCTTAGAGGTTCTTTCACTTTCATCTTTAGGCTCTACAACACCATTAACAGCAGGCTTGATTTTCTCTAACATTGCTGTCAAGTTTCCTAGTTCTGCGTTATCACAAGCTCCTTTTACAGCGCCACAGCTTGTGTGTCCTAACACAACAATAACTCTGGTTCCTGCTAATTTACAAGCAAACTCCATACTTCCTAAAATATCTTCGTTTACGAAGTTCCCAGCGATTCTAACACTAAATATATCTCCTAATCCTTGGTCAAAAACCAATTCGGCAGACACACGTGAATCGATACAACTTAAAATAGTTGCAAAAGGAAATTGCCCGGCGCTAGTATCGTTAACTTGTTCTAATAAATTTCTATTGGCTTTTAAATTATTTTGAAATCTTACATTCCCTTCTTGTAGAAAATTTAATGCTTTCTCAGGAGTCAATGTTGCTTGTGTTTCTTTAGTATGTGCTTTCATAATATTATCTTTTTAATACTGATTTCATCGGGTTTAATATCTTCTAAGACTGTTACTTAAACCGTGAAATCTATTTTTTGTTTTAACTTAAACTAATCTTTGATTTAGGCTTACTACGGAAAAATTCAAAATAACTTTCTGGATTTTCAACAACACCACGTTTTGAAACGAGCTTAATATCAATATTACGCTCTTTGGCTTTCGTAGAAAAATCATCAAGAATTTCGATAATATCATTATCTAAATACCTTGTTTTCATAAGGTTTAGTTCTAAATACGTTTCATTAGGTAAGCTGTCTAGTTCTTTTAAAATAGCACCTTTATTAAAAAAGGTAACTTCTTCAGCTAAAGTCATGCTAATTATGTGTTTACCATTACTTTTATCTTCAATATGAAGGAAGTGTGAGTTTTGGTAACTCTTTAGTAGAATAACTACAACACCCACTAAAAGCCCTAAACTAATACCTACTAATAAATCAGTAAATACAATACCTACAACAGTAACTATAAACGGTACAAACTGTTTCCAACCTAATTTATACATTTTAAAAAATAAAGCAGGTTTCGCCAATTTATAGCCTACAACAAATAAAATAGCTGCAAGTACAGATAAAGGAATTTTATTAAGTAAGGTTGGTATCAATACTACCGAAATTAACAGTAAGAAACCGTGAATGATTGTCGATAATTTTGTTTTACCTCCAGATTGAATATTAGCTGAACTTCGTACAATCACCTGAGTAATTGGCAAACCACCAACTAAACCTGAAACGATATTACCAGCACCTTGAGCTAATAACTCACGATTGGTAGGGGTTACATTTTTGTCTGGATCTAATTTATCTGTAGCTTCTACACTCAATAAAGTTTCTAAACTTGCTACTAAAGCAATGGTAAAGGCCACAACCCAAACATCAACACTAGTAATAGCTCCAAAATTAGGAAAACTAAATTGCCCAATGAAAGAATCTAAATCTTCTGGAATCGGCACACTTACTAAGTGCGTGCTTTCAATTGCAAGTGATCCACTAGTACCAAAAATTGAATAAAAGACAATACCTAAAACAACAGCAATTAAAGGCCCTTGAATCACTGTAAAAAACTTTGCTTTTTTAGCTAAAATATTATCCCAAAACAAAATTACTGCTAAACCAATAACACCAATAACTAGTGATCCAATAATAAGGTTATCAAATATATTAAAAATGGCCGAAAACGTATTCTCGCCTGAAGCTTCTAAAAAACTATCTGCCCCTTCTGGCTCGGCATCATATCCAAAAAAGTGTGGAATTTGCTTCAAAATAATGATGATACCAATACCGGTAAGCATGCCCTTAATTACTGAAGATGGGAAATAGTACCCAATAACTCCAGCCTTAAGTACCCCAAAAATAATTTGAATAATACCTGCTAAAACAACAGCTACTAAGAAATTTTCATAACCACCTAAAGTTCCAATGGCGGTTAAAACAATGGCAGCCAATCCAGCTGCTGGTCCACTAACACCTAATTTAGAACCACTAAGGGCTCCAACTACAACACCACCAATAATACCAGCAATTACACCAGAAAATAAAGGTGCTCCACTGGCTAAAGCGATTCCTAAACATAATGGTAACGCAACAAAAAACACGACTACACTCGATGGCAAGTCATTTTTTAAATATTTAAACATACTATAATAAATTTTACTTAAGACCTTTCTATACGGCTTAAGTTGTTAAAAATAATGAGACTATATCACTAGTCTGTTAACGAAAAATTATACTATGTAAAATCGGGTGGCGGGGAAACTAAATTGCGGTGTGGTATGGTGTACGTTTTAAATACATACCCCGTGATATTTTCATGATTACTTAAAAAGAAGTTTGACTCATGATTTAAATCGCTAAGAACAACGATTTCTTTATTCACATTTTTTGGAGTACCATTCTCTTCTTCTTCAGCAAAAGAGTAGAAAAAGGAAATATCAATGGTGTCATCTACCATTTTGAGTATTGTTGGTGCCGCAATAAACGCCAAAAATATCATGGATAAAATTATAGAAACAAAATGTCTTGACATTAACCTTTAAATTAAGGTACCAAATATAAAAAATATTCTTGCAGCATCACAGCATTTAAATATCCTTTAACATTTTAATATCATCAGTAAGTACCCAACCTGTTTTACCATCGGTCAACTTAATTTTTTGCCAATCGTCATAAGATTCTATGACCTGAACTTTGGTACCTTCATGAAGTCTAAAAGCTTCTTCACTTTTAGCATTTGGGGTGCTTTTCACCTTACTTTCTTGCACAAAAACAATAGCCGGATTATCCTTTTTACCTAAGTTGTATTTATGGAACGCTAAAGTCAGGGTCACGCAAATCATCGCTAAAACCGTTAAACTCCCAACAAAGGTTAAACGCTTTTGTGTTGTAGCATATGAAAAATGATAAACCAAGAATAAAATCACAAAAACGAACATCAAACAAACTGCCGTTATCGCCCACCCATCAAAAGTCATCTTATTGGTAAGATTATTGATGAATTTAGATAAGCCCGCTTCTGGCACCTTATCAATAGCATCAACAGTCATGTTTTCAGCGTAAGCTAAATTATTTTTAACATCGCTATCATTCGGGTTTAAAAGCAATGCTTTTTCATAATAGTAAATACTTGGCGCGATATTATTCAACTTGTAATTGGCATTTGCCAGGTTAAAGTATAAATCTGCTGAATGTACACCGCTTTCTAAAATCGCTTGATAGTTATCAATAGCTTCAGCATATTTTCCGTCGTTGTAAAAACGATTGGCTTTTTCAAACAAGGCGTCATTTTGAGCAAAAACGCCAAAAGTGAGCAAAAACGCCATAAAATAAAGTATAGTTTTCATCTTAACGTGCTTGTTTATCAATTAGAGAAATGGTTGCCCCGGCCTTTTCAAAATCCTCTTGCATGGTGGCAATATCAATTGGGGTATAACGTGCCAATTCACAACGTTCAATTAAGCTTATAAAATCAGTAATTACAACCTCATCAACTTGTTTTCCTTTGAGTAAATCAATGATTTTTTCCTTACTCATATCGCTCGTTTCAATATGCAACTTTGCTTTCAGGTAGTTGTGTAAAGCTTTCTCTAAGGCAATATAAAAGGCTTCTTTCTGACCTAGAGATTTCTTAGCGTGCCCTAAATACTTTTTAACCAACTTATTGGCTTTTCTAATTTTATTTCCTGAAACATCGGCATCACGATCGGCCTTTTTATTACGAATCACAATGGCTAACGGAATGGCCAATAGCGGCAATAATAACAAACTCCAAAACAAATTGGTTTTGAAGAAGTAACTCTGTTTAATCGTACTAAAATCTGTTTGCGTTTTAATAAAAGCAAAGTGATCGGTGTTTGAAACCACTTCTTGCTTGTTTACCGCTGAATCGCGATTATTTTCAGCATTTGCTGAATGACTTGCGGGTCCGTTTAAAACATCAATTAAAATTTCTTCAGAAGACAAACGCTTATACTGCTTCGTTTTTAGGTCAAAGTAGGAAAATGATATGCTCGGTATAGGGTACTTTCCTTTGTACTGCGGTACAATGGTATAACTATCGGTGATACTTCCTTTCATTCCCGATAAGGTCGTTCGTACCTTTTCATCATGCTCGGGCTCATAAACCTCCAAAGAACTTGGTAAGGTTACTTTTGGTAGCTTAAATAATTTTAAATTTCCAGTACCTTCTACCGAAATATTTAACTGTAAAGATTCGGTAGCATCCAGTGCTGTTTTAGAAGCTTGAACATCAAAATCAAAAGTTCCAACAGCACCTGTAAAATCTAGAGGCTTTCCGGCTTCAGGAAGTGCTTTCACATTAATAGTTTTTCGCCCTGCCGAAATCGTTCTATTTACACGAGACATTACAACCCCACCAAAAATATCACGACGGTTGGTTGGTACACGTAACGCTAAATCTAAACTTAAAGGTTCTATGTCTAACTTACCCGTTTTTTGCGGATAAAGCACCGCTTTTTTATAAACTAAAAAACGATAATCTTCACCGTTATATTTCCCATTTTGAACCTTTTCATTTTGAGTATTAATAATCTGGCTCCAAAAATCGTTATATCGTGGTGAATCAATTTCATTAATGTGATCGGCACCGATAGTAGGCGAAATATAAAGCTTATACACCACCGTAATCGCTTCGTTTAAGTACGGATTGGTATTAGAAATTTCAGCAACCAAATGCACACCTTCTGAAGCCACGTACGATGGATCATTTGGATCCTTAGGAATGTCTACAGCTGCAGTGACCTGTATCTTTTTAGGTGTCGTTTTATAGGTGTTCCCTTCAATCACTATAGAGGCTTGCGAAATAGTGAATGTGCCTCGTTTTTTCGGTGCCAAAAAATAACTATAGGTTTTTTTATAAGTACGTTTTCCATTAATCCAAGAGTTGCTCACCGACTGGTTTGGACCGCCAACAACGGTAAAGTTTGAGAAATCTGGTGGTGTAAAATGATCACCATCACGATTCATCTCAAAATCAACACGCAAACGTTCATTAATCCCTAACTTTTGCTTGCTTGTTTTCATCACAAACTCAAGGTCTTGTCCAGAAGCGATACTAGCTGAACACACAATTAGTAATATGAATATGTTTTTTATAAACTGCATATTAGACTTTAATTATTAACGCTAATCCTGATTTACTTTTAAAATTTACGCTTTCGCGGAATTGAAAATCGGCACTAAACTACCAATCTTTCTCCGATTTTATTTTAACCCCTTTTTGTTTTTCGGCATTAATTTTTTCTTGAACCTCCTGTTCTTGATTATCCATAGCCTCTAACAAACTTTTAATTTGCTGTGGTGATAATTGTCCGGGTTGCGGCTGAGGCTTTGCTTGATCCTCTTCCTGATCTTTACCTTGCTCGTTTTTATCATCTTCTGGCTTGCCTTCATCATCCTCTTCATCTTCGCCGTCTTGTTTATCTTCGTTTTCGTCTTCCCCTTCTTCCTGATCCTGGTTTTCGTCTTCGTTTTCGCCTTCCTGATCTTTGTTATCCTCGTTTTCCTGATTCTCTTGATCGTCCTGGTTTTCTTGATCATCCTGATTTTCGTCGTTCTGATCTTGGTTTTGGTCCTTTTGCTCTTCAGCACAAACCTTAGCTACAGCAAGATTATAACGGGTTTCATCATCTGAAGGGTCATTTCTTAAAGCACTTTTATAAGCTTCAACAGCTTCTTTACATTTTTCATTCTGCATTAAAACATTCCCAATATTATGAAAAGCTCTATGCTTCTCGTCTTTAGATGTCGCTTTCTTAGCAGCCTGTTCCAAACGAAATAGGGCTTCGTCAAAATTTTCGGTTTTAATGTAGGCATTGGCCAGATTATAAGCACCCGCGACTGAAGTTTCTTGTTCTGAAATTGCTTTACGGTAAGCCATTTCAGCAGCAACAAAATCTTCAGATTCGGCTAGGTCATTGCCTTCATACACGAAATTGTTCGCTTTTTTTGCAGCCAACAATTGGGCTTCATCTTCTTCTTGCGAAAATCCAAAAAGCGTGATAAATAGTACTAAGCCTGTTATTATTTGTTTCATTGTTACACTTTTATTTTAATTATAAAACCGGTGTATCTGTATTTATTTCTAGTCTTCCAGAATCGCTTTCGCGGAAATTAAAGGTTTTCATTAAATAAGTTTAATTTCTTTAGCCAACCTGTTTTTCTTTCTAACAAGAAAATATCTAATAGTAAAAAGAAAATTCCGAAGCCTAAAAACCACTGAAACTGGTCTTTGAAATCAGCAAACTGCTTGGCTTCAAATTCAGTTTTGTCCATCGCGTTTAAAATCTCACGAATTTCTTCAACTACCGCATTGGTATTTCTTCCGTTAATATAAACCCCATCACCTGCATCGGCAATAGCTTTAAGCGTGTCTTCATTCAATTTCGTGATAACCGTTTCGCCTTGGTTGTCTTTTTTATAATTTAAAACTACACCATTACGTTTCTCAGGAATCGGGCCACCCTTCACATCACCAACACCAATTGTAAAGATGCGAATACCTTCTTCACTGGCTTCTTCAGCAACGGCCTCTGAAGCTTCACTGTGATCTTCACCATCAGAAATAATAATTAAAACACGATTGGTTTGCTCGGCATTATCAAAATAGGTTTTTGATAAATTAATAGCTTCATTAATAGCGGTTCCTTGAGAAGATAACATATCAGTATTCATGCCTTGTAAAAACATTTTTGCCGAAGCATAATCTGTTGTAATAGGCAATTGCGGAAAAGCTTTTCCCGCGTAAGCAATAATACCAATACGGTCACTAGCTAAGTTATTGATGATTTGCGTCACCAGCTGTTTCGATTTATCTAAACGGTTTGGTGCGATGTCTTCGGCTAGCATACTTTTAGAGACATCAACCGCAAAAACTATATCAACACCTTCACGCTTTACGGTTTCTAGTTTGGTACCCACTTTAGGGTTCACCAAAGCCAAGGCTAAACAAGCAAAAGCTAAACTTAAAACCACTACTTTTAAAACACCTTTAAACACTGAACGGTTCGGACTCAACCTTTTCAGGGCTTTTTTATCAGCAAATTTATTTTGCGCTTTATACCTCCAAAATTGAAGCACCAAAAAGAGGAGGATTATCACAGGAATAATACCTAACGCCCAAAACCATATTTTTTCTTCTAATTGATACATTAAATTTGTTTAATTATTTTTCGTGGACTTGTTTATATAACGTACCACAAATGCACTAATAACTCTTTTACATCATGCTATACAAAACTTCTAAAAACCGTAAAACGTAGCAATAGTTCTATAAGCAATAATAAGCCTGCCAATAGTACTAACGGACGATATAATTCTTGATAGTTATAGAACTTAAATTCTTCTACATCAGTTTTTTCTAACTTGTTGATTTCATCATAAATCGCTTCGAGCTTTTCATTATTAGTCGCTCTAAAGTATTTTCCGCCGGTCACCTCAGCAATTTCTTTTAACAAGACCTCATCAATTTCAACTTGTACTCTGCCATATTGAAAATTTCCGTTAGGTAAAATGGCCACAGGCGATAAAGCCATACCATTCGTTCCTAAGCCAATGGTATAGGTTTTTATACCATATTCTACAGCCAATTCACTGGCTATTTTAGGATCAATAAAACCTGAATTGTTAACCCCGTCGGTTAATAAAATAATCACTTTACTCTTCGCCTTACTATCTTTTAACCGGTTTACCGAAGTGGCCAAGCCCATGCCTATAGCCGTTCCTCCTTCAATAATGTTATTATACTTGATACTTTCTAAAGAACGGAGTACAATGGCTTTATCGCTCGTTATTGGTGTTTTTGTATAACTCTCACCAGCGTACTCAACTAAACCAATTCTATCGTTAGGTCTTCCTTTAATGAAATCGGCTGCCACATCTTTTAAAGCCTCCAAACGGTTCGGCTTTAAATCTTTGGCCAACATACTTCCAGAAACGTCTATTGCCATAACAATATCTATACCACGCGTGGTTTTTGTTCTGGATGACACATCTACAGATCGCGGTCTTGCCAAAGCAGTGATTAAAAAGGCTAAGGCTAATAAGCGTAAAACGAACATCAAGTGCCTTAATTTTGGCAACCAAGAATTGGTCAACTGAAAACCTTTTAAGCTTGACATTTTTAATTCTGCCGTTTGCTTATTGTTTTTAAACACATACCACAAAATAGCTAGTGGTAGCAACAGTAACAACCAGAAAAACTCTTTATTTAAAAACTCTGCACCTTCAAACATTATTCTTCTGCCTCTTTAAGTTCAACTGAATTTAAAATACGTGTCACCATTTGTTCGGCGTAAACATCCTGTTCTTTATGGAAAATCATAATTTGTTGTACGACACTCTCAGACGCGAAGCCCAACATCACATACTTGCCTTTTTCAAAGTTTTCAGTGCCTTGGATTGGCATATCCATGGTTCCGAAAACCTTAACCCCTTCGGCACCATTTGGCGTCACGAATTCTTCATTTTTAGTAATGATATTTTGAGCACCAGCAGCTTCAAACATTTTCAGGCTTGCCCCTAATGATTTATTAATATCTATTTGCGGTTTAGCTTGTCCTTGAGTTTGCTGCTGTTCTTGACCCGGACTATTTAGTGTGGTTGTAGCCACAACCAATTGGAATCCGTCAATTAAACTCCCATAACTAAACTGCGTTAATTTCATTTGTTGAGCGGCAGCCTCAGGTAATTCAGGCGTTGTACGTTTTAAAACTTTAGGTGTAGAAATCGTTACAGGCGGAATCCCATATTGACTAGTCACCCACTCACCATCTAAAAGTTCTTTACTATCGTGACCCATGATAGTATCTTTAACATAACTGAACCCATATTTTAAGGAAAGCCCAGTAAACGTCGCTAAAAGTAAAAAGACACTAATACCAACTGTTAGCCATATTTTTTTACGTTGCTTTTTGCGTTCTTGCTCTTCTCTGTATTGTTCATCCAGAAGTTTTTCTTCTTCCGAAGGTTCAGGCAATGCTTCTTTAACGTGATCTATTTCCACATCAATAGTCTTTCTATCGAGCTTCGCCAACTCAATATCTGGAGCAGATTTAGCGAATTTTACTAAATCGGCACGTTTTAAGATGCTTTCTAATTTTTTAATATCATCCTGACTTAAATCAACCTGATTACCGGCCTTAAGCAAATTTAAATGACTAATAAGTTCATCGGTAGTACTTTCTAAAGCACGGTCGTAAACTTTCTCATCTAAATACTTTCTAATAATGAAGGTTAAATCAGAATAATAATCCTTAAGGTTTTCATGTTCCAAGTAGTGACTTTCATCTAAAGTTTGCAAGGCTAATTTCGCACGATCATACGGTGGTAGTAAGGCTATTTTTTCGTCTTCGGTTAATGGTTTTTGTCTCCAAATAAACCAATACAATAAAAAGCCAATGAGTGCGATAACTAATAACCCAATAAGCACCGGCTTCCACCAGTTGCTTCCGCTTTTTTCAACGGCCATTATAGGTTTATAATCAAAAAGCCCTTGAGTGGTATCAATAGCTACATTGTGGATTTCAACCTGAACTGAATCGGTCATGAAAGTTTTATCACCGATGATAATTTTTTGCCTCGGAATGTTATATTTCCCAGAATCAAACTGTGTTAAACCGTATTTTTTAATGAGGTTGAACTTATCTTTATTCTTTAAAGTATCAATATCATAAGATGCTATCAATTCCAGTGGCGCAAAAGTTTGGCCTTCCGGAAAAACCACTAAATCGGTAGAATCTGTTTCCACCTGAATATGATAAGTGATTTGCGCACCTATTTTAACCGATGTAGAATCTACCGTCGATTTCACCTGTGCATTTAAGGACAAAGCAAAAAGCAAAAAAGTGCCAAAAAACAACAGTTGTTGTCTTTTGAACGACATTTTAATATTTTTAAAATTTATATCAATCCCTCTATACATGTTAATTATCCTCTTCTTTTAAAATAGCCTAAAAGTTTTTTAACGTAGCTCTCATCAACACGACAATCAATAGTTCCGGCACCAGCTTTGTTAAAACTTTCCTTATAATAATTCACTTTTTCTTGATAGAATTTAGCATAATTACGTCGTACCGTTTTTGAAGATGTGTTCACCAACATGAGCTCATCGGTTTCTTCATCCTGCATTTGAACCATACCAAGATTCGGAATTTCTTCTTCGCGCTTATCGTAAATTCTTATGCCGGTCACATCATGTTTACCAGAAACAATTTTCATGGTTTGATGATAATCATCTGCAATAAAATCACTCAGCACAAACACGATGGCTTTTTTCTTCATGACATTTTGCAGAAACTTTAAAGCTTCGGCAAAATTGGTTTTTTTACTTTCAGGCTCAAACTCAATAAGTTCACGAATAATACGAAGCACGTGAGAGCGTCCTTTTTTAGGCGGAATATAAAGTTCGATCTTATCTGAAAACAAAATCAACCCAATTTTATCGTTATTTTGAGTGGCTGAAAAAGCTAAAGTCGCAGCAATTTCAGTAACCACTTCATTTTTAAACTGATCGGCAGTTCCGAATAATTCAGACCCTGAAACATCAACCATAAGCATCATGGTCAGCTCGCGTTCTTCCTCAAAAACCTTTACATAAGGCTCGTTGTATCGCGCGGTAACGTTCCAATCGATATTACGAACATCATCACCAAATTGATACTGGCGCACCTCACTAAAAGTCATACCACGACCTTTGAAAGTAGAATGGTATTCTCCTCCAAAAATATGATCAGACAGTCGGCGTGTCTTAATCTCAATTTTCCGAACTTTTTTTAGTAATTGTTTAGTATCCAATTGTTGTTGAATCGTTTATTTGTTAAATCGTTTATTTGTGAGCTGTTTAAACGAATAAACAGTTAAACAAATAAACTTTATGGCACTTCTATTTCATTTACAATTTTATTGATGATATCAACCGAAGTGACGTTTTCAGCTTCAGCTTCATAGGTAATCCCGATTCTATGACGTAACACATCATAAACTACGGCACGTACGTCTTCAGGAATCACATAGCCACGACGTTTGATAAACGCGTAACATTTTGCTGCTGTTGCTAGATTGATACTACCACGAGGTGAAGCCCCAAATGAAATTAATGGTTTTAAATCTTCTAATTTATATTTCTCTGGATAACGCGTTGCGAAGATGATATCCAAAATATACTTCTCTATTTTTTCGTCCATGTAAACTTCACGAACTACTTCTTGTGCTTTTAAAATTTGAGACACAGAAACTACAGGACTTACTTTTTCCCAAGAACCTTTTAAGTTTGCTCTCATAATTAATTGCTCATCGGCAATTTTCGGGTAATCAATCACTGTTTTTAGCATAAAACGGTCAACCTGTGCTTCCGGTAAGGGATACGTTCCTTCCTGCTCAACCGGGTTCATGGTTGCCATTACTAAAAACGGCTTATCCAGTTTAAAGGTTTCATCACCAATGGTCACTTGCTTCTCTTGCATCGCCTCTAAAAGTGCCGATTGTACTTTTGCTGGCGCTCTATTGATCTCATCGGCCAATACAAAGTTTGCAAAAATAGGTCCCTTTTTAATAGAAAAATCATTAACCTTCATGTTGTAGATTAATGTTCCTGTAACATCGGCAGGCAATAAATCTGGCGTAAACTGAATTCTACTAAAAGACCCGTCTACCGCCTGAGACAAGGTGTTAATCGCAAGGGTTTTTGCCAATCCTGGCACCCCTTCTAACAAAATATGCCCCTGACCTAACAATCCGATAAGCAAACGCTCCACCATGTGTTTTTGGCCAACAATCACCTTGTTTACCTCACGCATTAGCAAATCAACAAAAGCACTTTCTTTTTCAATTTTTTCATTGATCGACTTAATATCGATTGTACCTGATTCTTCCATCATTTTTAATTTAGTTAAAAGCCCGAATATACTTTCTTTATTTGAAGCCGCAAAATGTTAAAAATTTTACTGTAAACCTGTTAAAAATTGGTTAAAAATATAGATAAACACCAACAAACACAGTATTTAACAAATTATTATTATAAGCTTTTCTTAAATACGAATTTTAGCACTTTTAGTCTCAAATTATTAACTTTCAAAATGTTAATTTTAAAATTAAATGGATTTTAAGTCTACTAAATTTCTTTTAAGTATTTTTAGAGAAATATTGATTTCATATTCCAAAAATCATGACTAAAATCGCCCTTATTACAGGAGCCACTAGCGGCATTGGAGAAGCCACCGCTTATGAGTTTGCCAAGCAAGGCCTTCATTTAATCCTTTGCGGAAGACGTGTAGAACGCCTAAACACCATCAAAGAAGCCTTAGAAAAACTGACCGTAGTACACACGCTAAACTTTGATATCCGCAAAAGACATAAGGTGTTGAAAGCCATAGACTCCCTTCCTGAAAACTTCAAAAACATTGATATTTTAATCAATAATGCTGGAAATGCCCATGGTCTAGACCCCATACAAGATGGTGATATTGACGACTGGGACACCATGATAGACATTAACGTAAAAGGTTTACTTTATGTGAGCAAGGCTATTATTCCGCAGATGACTAAACGCCATTCGGGACATATCATAAACATAGGCTCATCGGCAGGAAAGGAAGTTTACCCAAAGGGCAACGTGTACTGCGCGAGTAAACACGCGGTTTTAGCCATAACTGAAGGCATGCGTTTAGACCTCAACCCCTACGGCATTAAAGTGACTGCCATCAATCCGGGCATGGTAGAAACTGAATTTTCAAAAGTGCGTTTTAAAGGTGACCCTGCAGCCGATTCGGTTTACAAAGGTTTTAAAGCCTTAGAAGCCAAAGATGTGGCTGAGATTATTTACTTTGCAGTTTCGCGACCAGCACATGTGAATATTGCTGATTTATTGGTATTCCCAACAGCACAAGCCAACAGTACAACCGTTCAAAAAGAATTATAAAACGCTAATGACGAGATTCCCGCTTTCGCGGAAATGAAAGCTATGATTAACAAACGCCTACTAATAAAACACCTTTTAGCGCATAATGACGAAAATAGTTTTTACGACAAAAAACGTAAAATCGACATTGGCCAAAAGGAAGGTAAGGCGAAGTTTTTAAAACATGTATGCGCCTTATCAAATAGCAACCCTAAGAACAATTCCTTTATCGTTATTGGTGTTGAAGATGAAGATAATGCCATTATAGGTGTTGATTTTTTTGACGATAGTAAAATTCAGAACCTGGTTAATGCGTATCTAACCCATCCGCCTATAGTCCAATACGAGAACATTCCGTTTCCGCATTTGCCAAATAATAAAGTCGTTGGCTTGGTAACTATTAGGCCTAATGACAAAATCACTTCATTACGCAAGAACATCTGGAAATACTACGGCGGCTCTGTCTTTTTTAGAGATGGTAGCATGAGCATGCCTAAGGTGTTCGATATTGAAATTAAAGATGTTAACTCTCAAATTGTTGCAGCCATTGAAAACAATGCTCAAAATAATATTGAACATACTTTAGACGGGGTATTTGATTTTATGAATAGTCGTATGGATTACAACGCCCAATACAAGGTTTTTAAAGAATACTTTGTAGTGTGTTGGGCCGGACAAAAGAAGATTGTTAAAGATGACATTTACTATTCGCGAGTAGACATTGAACTTATTAACGAACGTGTGCGCTTGTTTTTTTCAGCTTTAGATGAGGTTTCTATTAAAATAGATGAGAATCAATTCAAAATAATTGAATATGTCAACTTAGGGCTCCAAGGCACTAACAGATATTACCCCCTAGAAGAAACACTCATTAAATTTGAAGATAACGCGCAGTATAATATTGAAACCACTTTACTTTTTAAACCACCGGTTTTTGATAAAAAAATTCTACATCACATTTACAACACCAACAATTCCATTGTAAGCAAGCTGAAAAAAGGTATTCCACTAACACCTTCTGAAGAAATTGATTTGAAAAACCTTCCGGAAACCTATCTAATTTGTTTTCTCAATCATTTCAAGAATGCTATTGAAAAGCTTGTAGACGCTAAATTCTATATAAAAAACTACGACCAAGAGACTTATAGACGCTATAAAGAAAGCCTAAGAATTCTAAGGAAGGTGAAATACAATTAACATTTGTTAATAACTTTGAATAAAATTATAGTTAAATGTGAGAAAAAACACTAATTTAGCGCCGCTATTAATCTTTTTAAGATATGACCTTGCTTCTCCCATTTGCTATTTGGATTTGAAGCGAGGTCTTTTTAGTTCTAGATGTTTTTTTTAATTACGCAGAGATTTACAGCGGATTATGCAAAGCAGCACTGAGAAAACATTTCAGACATAGATTCTACCAATTTTCACAGATAAAAATTATTTCCAAAATTCATCAGCGAGATTATCGACAAAATCATGGTCTTGATGAATCCTTTCAATTTCAGCGAACTGAGCTTCAGTAGCTACTTTTTGAATTTCAGGAAACAACACACGCTCTTCAAATCGGATATGATCGTTTACCGCAGTTTCTATTTCATGCAGAGTATTGGTAACATCATCTTGTTTAGAGAATAATTCGATAATGTTTTTATGATCTTCCAAGGCTTTTATCTTTAAATCATGACCATCTTCAAGAAGTGAAAAAACATGCTTTTCTTCGATTTCAAAATGCGGAATCAGGTGGTTTTCAAAAAACCAATCGGCATAAGTTTTAATACGATCTGGAGCCACACCTTTACTAAAACCGGTTTTAATTTTCCAACATAACAGGAGTCCGTGATGATGTTCGCGACTTAAAGGTTGCAAGGCTTGATGACGTTTTAGTGGCTTATTTTCCATTTTTGATGATTTTTATGTTTGGATAATCTAATGAATAAATCATGTCTAATAAAATAGCAACAATACTTCTCGACTCCGCTCGAAGACCCTAAAATATCAACTATAGAGACGCTATTCTAACGTAGTCGAGAACAATTCCGAAGTCGTTGATAGTACACAAAAACAACATCACTTTTAATGTCTTCTCTTTTAAGAAACAAAAATTTATCTACTTCGCCTTTTCTTATTCTTAGACTTAAATTTCGCCTTGTTTTTACGTTGATTGAACGGAATCGCATCATCAAAAGTGTGCTTGGCATCACCTTTGGGTTTATTTTTACGCCATTTATCCTTCTCTGGAAGCAAGACTTTCAATAAATCCTGACGCCCCAATTTATTTAAGGTATTTTTTATCCAAGCTTTATTTTCGTCTTTATACCAAAAGAAAAAACGATGTTGTTCTTCTTTTTCTTTAGCCGAAATAGGCGTTCTTACTTTTTTAAGTGTGTACGGATGGTAGCCACTGTAATAAATAACCGTCGCTACCGTCATAGGTGTTGGTGTAAACCCTTGTACTTGCTCTAACTGAAAGCCCATATCTTTTGTTTCAGCAGCTAAGTTTGCCATATCTTCAGCCTCACAAGCTGGATGATTGGATATAAAGTAAGGTATCAACTGTAACTTTAAACCTTTCTTTATATTAATCTTATCGAAACGCTCCTTAAACTTATGGAAATAAGAAAAAGAAGGTTTTCTCATTAATTTTAAAACCGGATCACTGGTATGTTCTGGCGCTACTTTCAATCGTCCAGAAATGTGCTTGGTCATCACTTCTTCCGTGTAAGCATCTAATTCTTTCGGATCGGCATTTTTATTAAATTCAGGCACCAACATATCGTGTCGGATACCACTTCCTATAAAAGATTTTTTAATTTTCGGGTGACTATCAACCGCCTGATACAACTGCGTTAACGGCTTGTGTGAGGTATCTAAATTACTACAAATCA
Source organism: Pseudotamlana haliotis (assembly GCF_008806375.1). Classification (GTDB taxonomy): domain Bacteria; phylum Bacteroidota; class Bacteroidia; order Flavobacteriales; family Flavobacteriaceae; genus Pseudotamlana; species Pseudotamlana haliotis. Next base: position 126,237 of record NZ_WAAT01000041.1, read on the forward strand.
CAGGTGAAATACAAGAAGGCGCCACACATTTATCACAAATAGATTGCACTTTGCCTTGCATTTTGTACATGTTAGCACTTGGCCCACCAATATCTGATAAATACCCTTTAAAATCAGGCATATTGGCCACTTTATCCACTTCACGAAGAACAGATTCCTGACTTCTAGAAGCAATAAATTTCCCTTGGTGTGCAGAAATGGTACAGAAACTACAGCCTCCAAAACACCCACGGTGGATGTTAATAGAAAACTTAATCATTTCAAACGCTGGTATAGGGCCACGTTTGTTATATTTTGGATGTGGTAAACGGGTATAAGGTAATTCAAAAGAGGCATCAATTTCATCCTCGGTCATGGTTGGGTACGGCGGATTAATCATCAAGGTTTTATCACCTATCTTCTGAAAAATACGGCGTGCTGCCAATTTATTACTTTCCTGCTCTATGGTTTTAAAATTAGACGCATAGGCTTTTTTATCCTTTAAACAGATTTCGTGAGATTGAATTTCAACATCTTCCCAGTTGCTGTTCTTCGGAATTTTTTCATCAGGCTTCACTAAAACCGCCGTTTGCTTGATGGTATTGATACTACTAAAAGGCACGCCTTTTTGCATCAATCGCACCACTTCACGCAGAGGCTGTTCACCCATACCGTAAACCAACATATCAGCTTTTGATGTTTCTAAAATAGAAGGCATCAATTTATTACTCCAATAATCGTAGTGGGTTACACGACGCAATGACGCTTCAATTCCTCCAATTAACACCGGAACATTAGGCCACTTTTCTTTTAAAATATTAGAATACACGCTTGTAGCATAATCAGGTCTAAACCCAATATCTCCATTTGGGGTATAAGCATCTTTATCACGACGCTTTTTATTGGCGTTGTAGTTGCTAATCATCGGGTCCATACAGCCACCGGTTACCGCAAAAAATAATTTTGGTGCCCCCAACTTCACAAAATCCTGAAGATTATCACTCACATTAGGTTGCGGCACCACCGCTACACGAAGTCCGTAACTCTCTAAAATACGTCCAATCACAGCAGGGCCAAAGGATGGATGATCCACATAGGCATCTCCACTAAATAGTATCACGTCTAGCGCATCCCAGCCGCGTATTTTTACCTCTTTGTTTGTGGTAGGTAACCAATCTGATAGTTGTAATTCTTGCATAGCGCTGCAAAAATAGTCAAAAAACAACAGGACACCATAACCACAAGGGTTTGATTACCATATATTTAACTAAATTCACTATGTTTTTATATTGAAAAGACACTTTTAGACGCATAAATCTATAGCATACGCCACCTATAAATCGGCAGGCAAATACTTAAGTTCTAAGTTTGAATACTTATTATACTGCCATTTTTTTAAAACCCCAACGTAGTAATTATAAGGTTTATGCTGAAAAAACTTCGTTTCCTTTTTATACCATCTGCCGTTTTCATCTTGAACCAAATCCCCTAACTCTTCTTCAGTGAACCCGGTGACATCAACTTCTATTTTAGGGTAATCAAATTTTGGCAGCTCCTTTCGTTCACCGGTAGGATAATAATTAATATCAGCTACAATTTCTGGCATGGCAATACTTCCGAATTTAAAATCTAGAATTTTATTAATTAAGGCATTACTATTATTAATGTATCCTGTTAACCCTCCTTCAAACAAACGAATAAAGGCATCCTGTCCTAGCTTTTTAGGTTTAAATTCTCTAGTTCCTAAAAGCCAAGACACCACCTTTTCTTTAGTCACTAACTGGGCTTCTTCATAATTAAAAGGCATATATGGCACGGGGTCTTTGGGGTTTATAACAGAAAAACTAGTTCCTGTTTCACTGAATCTAGTGTCGTATTCTTCAGCAAATTCTTTGTTCCCCGACATGGGTTGTGCAAAGGCGTAGGTTTTATAGCGATTGTTTTCAGGCAAAACACCTGCTGGGAGATTCTCGAGATAAGCACGTGTTAAGGTTGCCAAAGCACCTCCTTGACTATGCCCAGTAATGATAATATGGTAAATACCACTTTGGTTGAGTGCCTTAATTTGTTCTATTAAATCTTCAGAAATAATCACCACTGTTAAAGCATAACCTGCATGAACGGCAGCTTTTTCAGCTTCCGCGAATTTATAATTATAGGTTTCCTCATTCAGCATCATACTTCCGCTTGCGGGAATCATGGCCGAATAACAGTTTTCTATCCAACTAATTAATTTTGCTGTAGAACCGCGGTAGTTTATAATACCAATAGAATCATTCTGATAAACTTCAAACTTATTGTCCATACTCATAATATCTGAAGTATGACGCAGTTGAAAACCTTCCGGAATTATAGCCTTATTGCTCTGAAACTGTTCCTTAAAATTAAAACTATTACAAAAAGCAATTGCTGTGACTGCTTCATTTGCATTAAACCCTGCCGTCATTTGCGATGAGACACCAAGGCTATTCAGCAGAAAAACAAAAGCGATGAAAATTCTCATAGTGCTATAACATGCTATTATATTTATTATTGTATTGCTATATTATTACACGGAGATACACAGAGATTTCACAGAGTTACGCTGAAAAATATCAACTCCAAATACGCCTCACTTTTGAATATTAATTTTAGACACAAATTTCACGGATTTGCACAGATTCTGCACGCAAAAATTAGTGATAATTCGTGAAATTCGTGTCAAAAATATAACTTTATTTAGCTCTGAGAAACCTCTGTGAATTTCCGCGTAATTTTACCTGAAACGCTGCTTAACAACTACAAATCTATTGCCTTCAAACTCTCAATTCTATTTCGAACTAAGAAATCATCAATCGTCTCAAAATGCTCTATAACACGTTGGTCTTTAAATTCGAACACCTTATTAGACAAGCCTTGAAGGAAATCCCTATCGTGTGACACCAATATCAACGTGCCATCAAAATCTAGTAAAGCTTCTTTTAAAACATCTTTGGATTTTAAATCTAAGTGATTGGTAGGTTCATCGAGTATGAGCAAGTTCACAGGCTCCAATAACAATTTCACCATGGCCAACCTGGTTTTTTCACCTCCAGAGAGTACGCTTACCTTTTTATCAATAGCGTCTCCTTTAAACATGAAGCGTCCCAGAATATTTTTTATTTGCTTCCTTACATCACCTTGCGCAACTTCATCAACCGTTTGAAAAACCGTTAACGACTCGTCTAACAGTGCAGCTTGATTTTGAGCAAAGTAACCAACTTGCACATTATGACCCAATGCGCATTCACCTTCAACATCAATTTCACCCAAAATGGCTTTAATCATGGTAGATTTCCCTTCACCATTACGCCCAACAAAACACACTTTTTCACCACGTGCAATCGACATACTAGCATCTTTAAATACCACATGGTCTCCGTAAGATTTAGACACGTCTTTTACCGTCACCGGATAATCACCTGAACGCTGGGTTTTAGGGAAACGTAATTTTAAAGCTGAAGTATCAATATCATCAACCTCAATAATTTCTAACTTTTCAAGCATACGTTCGCGAGAATTCACCTGATTGGTTTTAGAATAGGTTCCTTTAAAGCGTTCTATAAAAGCCATATTATCAGCAATAAACTTTTGTTGTTCTTCGTAAGCCTTTATTTGGTGTGCTCTACGGTCTTCACGCAACTGCAAATAATGTGAATAATTAGCTTTGTAATCATATATACGCCCCATAGTCACTTCTATGGTCCTATTAGTAATATTATCAATAAAGGCTTTATCGTGAGAAATCACCACTACGGCATCGGCCTTATTCAATAAAAAATCTTCTAACCAAATTACCGACTCTATATCTATATGATTGGTTGGCTCATCTAAAAGGATTAAATCAGGCTTTTGCAATAAAATTTTAGCCAGTTCGATGCGCATACGCCAGCCCCCACTAAACTCACTAGTTAATCTGGTGAAATCTTCCTGTTTAAAACCGAGTCCCTTTAAAGCCTTTTCAACTTCAGCATCATAATTCACCTCCTCTAAGGCATAATACTTCTCACCCAAATCTGAAACACGTTCAATAAGCTTCATGTAGTCATCAGATTCGTAATCGGTACGCGTTTCTAACTGCTTATTCAGGTCGTCCATCTCTTGGCGCATTTCAAAAACATGACTAAAAGCTTTAGAGGCTTCGTCAAAAACTGTGGCGTTATCTTCCGTTAATAAATGCTGTGGTAAATAAGCGATTACTGCATCCTTTGGAAAACGCACATGCCCTTTGGTAGGGTTCTGTACCCCAGCAATGATTTTCATCATGGTAGATTTACCAGCGCCATTTTTCCCCATAAGGGCAATTTTATCATTACTATTTATGGTAAATGAGACGTCACTAAACAAAGTGTGACCACTAAACTCTACGGCTAAATTATCAACTGAAATCATATTATTGAAATTAAAGCCGCAAATCTAATAAAAGCATTAAACTGACAACCAAATATTTATTGAATTTTAAAGCAGATTTAAGAAACAGGAAAGAAGTGAAATTTTCAGTTAATAACTCAGATTAAAAATAAGTAAGCTCACTATTTGGTAATCAAATATATAATCGTAAATTTGCAAACTCTTTTTAAGAGAGGAATGTTTAATAATTAAAAAATAATTAGTGTGGACACATTAAGCTACAAAACGATTTCAGCCAACAAAGCTACTGTAAACAAACAGTGGGTTGTTGTTGATGCTGAAGGTCAGGCGCTTGGACGTTTAGCTTCTAAAGTTGCAAAACTTTTAAGAGGTAAACACAAGCCAAACTTCACACCTCACGTTGATTGCGGAGATAATGTAATCATTATCAATGCTGAGAAAATCACGTTATCTGGTAACAAATGGAACGATAAAAGTTACATTCGTCACACTGGATACCCAGGTGGACAAAGAAGTTTAACTGCTACAGAATTGTTTGGAAAAGATCCTGCAAGAGTAGTAGAAAAATCAGTAAAAGGAATGTTACCTAAAAACAAATTAGGTGCCGATTTATTCCGTAACCTAACAGTTGTTGTTGGTGAAAAGCATGCACATGCTGCTCAAAAGCCAAAGACAATTAACTTAAACGAATTCAAATAATGGAAGTAATTCACAAAATTGGCCGTAGAAAGACGGCTGTTGCTCGTGCTTATGTTTCTGCGGGAAGCGGTAACATTACGATTAATAAAAAAGACTTAACTAATTACTTTACTACAGCTACTTTACAGTACAAAGTAAAGCAACCTTTAGTTTTGACTAACAATGACAGCAACTTTGATATTACTGTAAATGTATATGGAGGTGGCATTACTGGTCAAGCAGAAGCTGTTCGTTTAGCAATTTCTCGTGCAATGTGCGAGGTTGATGCTGAGAACAGATTAACTTTAAAACCAGAAGGTTTATTAACTAGAGATCCAAGAATGGTAGAGCGTAAGAAATTCGGTCAGAAGAAAGCGCGTAAGAAATTCCAATTCTCGAAACGTTAATATTATCACCCTCAACTCGATTGGGAATGGCCTCATAGCAGTCTCAATCTGGTTGAATTTTAAAAAAATTAAAAACAAGTTATTGTTGTCCTGATTGAAAAACAGGATTTAGTTTAGCATCTAAATGCAGCCGAGCGCCTAAAGCATAAAGCTTACAGCCAACGGAACATTGCTAATTCAACAGAACGTAAACTATCACAAAAATGGCAGTAGAAGTAAAAGAATTACTTGAAGCAGGTGTACACTTCGGTCACCTGACGCGTAAGTGGGATCCAAACATGGCACCTTACGTATATATGGAGCGTAATGGTATCCATATTATAAACTTATACAAAACAGCGGCTAAAATTGAAGAAGCTGGAGCAGCACTTGCTAAAATTGCAGCTTCTGGACGTAAAATTTTATTCGTTGCAACAAAAAAGCAAGCAAAAGATATCGTTGCTGAAAAAGCTGGAGATATTAACATGCCTTACATCACTGAAAGATGGCCAGGCGGAATGTTAACTAACTTTGTTACTATTAGAAAAGCGGTTAAGAAAATGGCTTCTATCGATAGAATGAAGAAAGACGGTACTTTCATGACCTTATCTAAAAAAGAACGTTTACAAGTTGATCGTTTAAGAGCTAAGTTAGAGAAAAACTTAGGTTCTATTACTGATATGACACGTTTACCAGGAGCTTTATTTGTTGTAGATATTAAACGTGAGCACATCGCGATTAAAGAAGCTCAAAAATTAAACATTCCAATTTTTGCAATGGTTGATACCAACTCTGACCCACGTCAAGTTGATTATGTAATCCCTGCAAATGATGACGCTTCTAAATCGATAGATAAAATTTTATCTCACGTAACATCTGCAGTCGCAGGAGGCTTAGCTGAGCGTAAAGCAGAAAAAGATGCAGCAGCTTCAGCAAAGGACGATGCGCCTAAAGCTAAAGCAGCACCTAAAGCAAAAGCAACTGCTGAAGAAGAAGAATAAATAACATTTACACAACACAAATAAGTCGTTTAGTTCTTTTCTTTACAGAAAATGTATTGAACGACTTTTTTAAATTATAATAACTATGAGTACAACAGTAAAAGTAACAGCGGCTGAAGTTAATAAATTAAGACAAGCTACTGGCGCAGGAATGATGGACTGCAAGAAAGCTTTAGTTGAAGCTGAAGGTAACTTTGATAACGCAATCGAAGTTTTACGTAAAAAAGGACAAAAAGTAGCAGAAAAAAGAGCAGACAGAGATTCTTCTGAAGGTGCTGCTGTTTCTAAAATCAATGCAGACCAAACTGCTGGTGTTGCTATTGTATTAGGTTGTGAAACTGATTTCGTTGGTAAAAACGAAAACTTCTTAGCTTTAGCTAACCAATTAGCTGATATCGCTTTAACAACTGCTACTAAAGAGGAGTTTTTAGCTGCTGATTTTGGTGGAATGACTGTTGCTGAAAAATTAGTTGAGCAAACAGGTGTTGTTGGTGAAAAGTTAGAAATCAATGCTTTTGAAAAATTAGAAGCTTCTTTCGTTGGAACTTACGTACACATTAATAAAATTGCTGCTTTAGTAGGATTATCTTCTAAAGTTGACAACGCTGAAGCTTTAACTAAAGACGTAGCGATGCAAGTCGCTTCTATGGGAGCAACTTCATTATCTTACAAAGATTTTGACCCTGCTTACGTAGCCTCTGAAACTGAAGCTAGAATTGCTGTTATTGAAAAAGATAATATTGAATTAGGTCGTTTAGGTAAAACACTTAAAAACGTACCTCAATACATTTCTATGCAACAATTAACTCCTGAAGTTTTAGCAAAAGCTGAAGAAGCAGCAAAAGCTGAATTAGCTGCTGAAGGTAAACCAGAAAAAATCTGGGATAGAATTTTACCAGGAAAAATGGAGCGTTTCGTTTCTGATAACACCACTTTAGATCAAGAGCAATGCTTATTAGATCAAAAGTTCATCAAAGATGAAAAGCAAACTGTTGCTGAGTATGTTTCTTCTTTCGGTGATGTTGAAATCGCTGGTTTCAAACGTGCTTCTGTAGGATAGTATACTTTTCCGCGAAAGCGAAATGAATAATATACAGACCACCATTCTAAATTTAGGATGGTGGTTTTTTTATTCCTAAATTCTGAATTCATATAAATTCAATAAAATAAAAATTTTATGTAGTTTTGCTAAACTTTAATTCTCGCGTAATCGAGAGCACTTTAACAGATTAATGCATTCCATGAAATACAAAAGAATACTACTAAAACTCTCTGGTGAAGCCTTAATGGGAAATCGCCAATATGGTATCGACCCAGAACGTTTAGCAGAATATGCTCAAGACATTAAAACCATAACCGATAAAGGTGTAGAAGTCGCCGTAGTTATTGGTGGCGGGAACATTTTTAGAGGTCTTGCTGGAGCGAGTAAAGGTATGGATCGTGTTCAAGGGGATCACATGGGTATGCTAGCCACCGTTATTAATGGTTTAGCTTTGCAAGGTGCTTTAGAGGATGCTGACATCCCAACACGCTTACAATCGGCTATAAAAATTAATGAAGTTGCTGAGCCGTTTATTCGTAGAAAAGCTATTCGTCATCTTGAAAAAGGACGTGTGGTAATTTTTGGTGGCGGCACAGGAAACCCGTACTTTACAACCGATTCGGCTGCCGTTTTACGCGCTATTGAAATTGAAGCTGATGTGATTTTAAAAGGAACACGTGTTGATGGTATTTACAATGCCGATCCTGAAAAGGATAAAACAGCCGTTAAATTTAATAGCATCACTTTTGATGATGTATTGAGAAAAGGCTTAAAAGTAATGGATACTACAGCATTTACTTTAAGTCAAGAAAACGAATTACCAATTATTGTTTTTGATATGAATACCGTTGGAAATCTACTTAAAGTGGTTTCTGGTGAAAATATCGGAACCGTAGTTAACATATAAGACCTATTTTTGATTTAATTACAAGGATTTAAAATCATGGATGAAGACATTAAATTTATATTAGACAGCACAAAAGAGGCGATGGAAAATGCCATTTCGCATCTTGAAAAACAATTTATAAACATTAGAGCTGGTAAAGCTAGCCCAGCCATGCTTGGTAGTGTGATGGTAGACTATTACGGGTCACAAACCCCATTAAGTCAGGTTGCCAATGTTAACACACCTGACGGTAGAACCATTACAGTTCAACCCTGGGAAAAAGGCATGCTTCAAGAAATTGAGCGTGGTATTGCTTACGCAAATCTTGGTTTTAACCCCATGAACAACGGTGAAACCATTATCATCAATGTACCACCTTTAACTGAGGAGCGTCGTAAAGATTTAGCGAAGCAAGCTAAAGCTGAAGCTGAAGATGCTAAAGTAAGTATTAGAACAGCCCGTAAAGAAGCCAATAACGATCTGAAGAAAAACGATGATATTTCAGAAGATTTAAAGAAAAACGCTGAAATTGACGTACAAACTTTAACAGATAAATACGTTAAGAGGGTTGATGATGTCTTTGACAATAAAGAGCAAGAGATCATGACAGTATAATTTAAGAAAGCGACAATATTGTCGCTTTTTTTAACGTTTTATTTTTTTGCTTGTTCTAATGCTAAAACGCTCTATTTATTTATTGTTTCTACTTTGTGCAAGTTATCTTTCTTCGCAATCCAGAGCAGAGCAGCCTATTCCAACACTAAAAGATACACTCAATAAACATCGTATATTAAAAAGTATTGGCATGGGATATTTTCCAACCAAGTATTTTAACTTCGACCTACGGTATTTGATTAAATATAACCAATACGAAGGGGTTAGAACAGGGATTGGAGGCGTGACCAACAACGATTTCTCAGAAAAATTTCGCATGAACAGTTATGTGGTTTACGGTTTTAGAGATAATCGTTTTAAATATAGTATTGGTGGCGGTATGCGTTTATCAGAAGATACGAATACTTGGCTGAACCTTGCCTATACAGACGATCTTCAGGAAACAGGAAGTACGAAATACATCACTGATGACCGGGTATTTCAGTTTTTTGAGCCCCGCTTACTAAACATCGACCTGTTTCATAAACACATCACGACTTCGCTAACCTTAGAACATCAAATAAGCGATCACCTGTTAAGCAAACTAGACTTTGCCGTAAGTGACATTGACCCGACTTACGATTACGCTTATGTTTTAGATGGTAAAAGCTATTCAACTTTCAATTTAACTACCGGTATTTTAGGTTTTCAATGGAGCCCGTTTAGTAAATTCAAAGAAACCATATTAGGTACCCAAGAAATAAAATCGGGGTTTCCTAAGTTTTCGTTTCAGTACACCAAAAGTTTACATGACGTTTTAAACGGTGATTTTAATTTTACCAAACTAGACTTTAGAACCATTTATGAACTTGGGAACGAAAACAGCCATTTTGCACAAATGATCTTGGTATCAGGTATAGCCATTGGCGATACCCCACTAACTCATTTATATCACGCCTACCCCAACAACATCAGAAAAGCACAGGTATTACAACGCTTTTCAGTAGCTGGTTTAAACAGTTTTGAAACCATGTATTTCAATGAATTCTTTTCTGATAAATCTTTCACATTTCAGTTAAAGTATTTTATAAAACCTTTTCATGTGACTGACCGTTTTAGACCTCAACTGGTCTTAATTACCCGATATGCCTTAGGTGATATGGACCATCAAGAACGTCATCAAGGTATCACCTTCGACACTCTAAATTATGGTTACACCGAATCTGGATTTGAAATAAACAAACTTTTTTATGGCTTCGGATTGAGTTTTACCTACCGCTATGGGGCCTATTACCTGCCTAATTTTAGCGACAACATTGCATTTAAATTCACATTTAACGTCACTCTTTAAGGTATTCTACTCCTTTTTCCTACCTTTGCCCCTCTTTAAATTAAAGCATGCTTAAACTATTTACTGAAGATTTTTGGGACGCCATTGCGAGACTTATTTTACGAAATAAAATAACCATCCTCATTTGTATTGTCTTAGCTACCATTCTTTTAAGTCTGAATTGGAAAAACATGCGCTTCACCAATACCGAAGCTAATTTATTACCAGACGACCATGAGGTGAACCTCACTTATAATAAATTCTTAGACATTTTTGGCGAAGAAGGCAACCTGATCATCATTGGTGTTAAAGATCCTAGCTTATTTACTGTTGAAAAATTAAACGCCTGGAACCAACTTGCCGACTCTTTTAAATCAAGCCCAGCGGTAGAATCGGTTGTTTCCATTAAAGACCTTCAAAATCTTGTAAAAGATACCGAGCACGAAAAGTTTGTTTTAAAACCGTTTATCACCGATTCTGTAAGCTCTAAAGCAGACATTGATAAACTTCAAAATGATCTTTTTAAAAAATATCCGTTTTACGATGGCTTCCTTTTCAACAAAGAAACCAAAACGGTTAGAACCGCGGTTTATTTAAAAAAGGACATTGTTAATACTGCTGCTAGAAAGAACTATGTTCTAAAAGATTTTATTCCAAAAGTAGAAGCCTTTGAAGACGCCTACAATTTGGATGTTCGTGCTTCTGGCATGCCTTATATAAGAACACTAAACGCTCAAAATATTATTGATGAGATCGGCCTCTTTCTTTTAGCCGCACTTGTTGTCACATCACTGATTTTCTTTTTCTTTTTCAGATCGTTTAGAGCCACATTCATATCTATCATTGTAGTCTGTATTGGCGTAATGTGGACCTTTGGCATACTGGGCTTCCTCCAATATGAAATTACGGTACTAACCGCCTTAATTCCGCCACTAATCATTGTTATAGGAATTCCAAATTGTATTTTTCTAATTAATAAATACCAACACGAGGTTAAATTACACGGAAACAAGGTAAAGTCATTACAGCGAGTGATTACTAAAGTAGGGAATGCCACTTTAATGACGAACGTCACAACGGCCTCTGGTTTTGCTACATTTATACTCACAGAAAGTAAACTGTTAAAGGAATTTGGTATCGTAGCCTCGCTGAGCATACTGTCTATTTTCATACTTTGTTTACTTATCATTCCTATCATATACACCTTTTTACCATACCCAAAGGATCGTCACCTTCAACACCTGAACAGACGCTGGATTGGTGGTTTTGTAAATTGGATGGAACACATGGTGAGACACCGTCGTATTACGATTTATGTGACTTCATTAATACTGCTTATTGCCAGTATGATTGGTGTTTATCAAATCAAGATTTCAGGAAGTCTTATAGAAGACATGCCTCAAAAATCAGAGTTCGTTAAGGACATTCGCTTTTTTGAAGATGAGTTTAACGGTATCATGCCTGTAGAGATCATGATAGATACCAAACGTAAAAAGGGGGTTATGAAACGTTCTACCCTCAAGCGTATGAACGACATTGAAGAACTCATTGTTGAGATACCAGAATTATCAAAACCTATTTCGGTGGTTGGTTTAGTAAAATATTCCAAACAAGCCTATTATAACGGTAACACTAAATATTACCAACTTCCTACGGCGCAAGAAAATAGTTTTATCATGTCTTATGCCAAAAATTCAACGACGGATTCAGATATTAATCTGCTGAAAAACTTTGTAGATAGCACAGGACAATATGGCCGTATCACCACATTCATGAAAGATATCGGCACCGATAAAATGGAACGTATTGAAGAAAACCTTCGAACTAAAATCGATAAAGTTTTTCCTAAAGAGCGCTATGATGTGACCATGACCGGTAAAGCCTTAGTTTTTCAAAAAGGGACCAAGTATTTGGTTAAAAACTTAGTGATTTCCTTATCATTGGCTATTGTATTAATTGCCTTATTCATGGCTTACATGTTTAAGTCAGGAAAAATGATTATTATTTCATTAATTCCAAACTTGCTACCACTGCTTATCACCGCAGGTTTAATGGGTTATTTAGGTGTACCTTTAAAACCATCAACCATATTGGTATTTAGTATTGCCTTTGGTATTTCAGTAGATGACACCATTCACTTTTTAGCCAAATACCGTCAGGAATTACAAGCCAATAAATGGAAAATTAAAATCTCTGTTTATAACGCTTTACGCGAAACCGGTGTGAGTATGTTCTATACTTCAATCGTATTATTCTTTGGCTTCTCAGTTTTCACCATTTCAAGCTTTGGTGGTACCGTAGCATTAGGGGCTTTAGTCTCAGCAACACTGTTATTTGCCATGTTAGCCAACTTACTACTTCTACCTTCTTTATTATTGTCTTTAGAACGCAATATCGCCAACAAGAAAGAGTTTAAAAAACCGGCAATTAATGTGATTCCTAAAGAAGACAAAAATAAAATCACAAAAAATTAACAATTACAGTTTAGCGTTAATTATAGTGTAAAAATGAAAATTCAATAGCTTTTTTTACTTTTATTATTTCAATTTTAAGGATATAATCTATTATATTTACAGTTCAAAACTTACAAGTATGCAACCAAAAACTATTTCAGACCTATTAACACAAAATATTGTTTTACCAGAAGTTGAAATAAAAGGTTGGGTTAGAACATTTAGAGCGAACCGTTTTATTGCTTTAAACGATGGGTCCACACTAAATAATATTCAGTGTGTTGTAGATTTTGAAAACTTTGATGAAGCCTTGCTTAAACGTATAACCACAGGAGCGGCTATTCATGTAAAAGGTGAATTAGTTGAAAGCCAAGGAAAAGGTCAAAAAGTTGAAATTCAAGTATCTAGATTAGAAGTTTTAGGCGATTCAGACCCTGAAACCTATCCTATACAACCTAAAAAACACTCTTTCGAATTTTTAAGAGAAAATGCCCATTTACGTACTAGAACAAATACTTTTAGTGCCGTAATGCGCTTGCGTTCATCGCTTTCTTTTGCCATTCATAAATATTTTAATGAAAGTGGATTTTACTACATGCATTCACCAATTATTACCGGAAGTGATGCCGAAGGTGCAGGTGAAATGTTCAAAGTAAGCACACTAGATGAGAAAAACACACCACTTACTGAAGACGGCAAAGTAGATTATTCTCAAGATTTCTTCGGAAAAGAGACTAATCTAACCGTTTCCGGACAGCTAGAAGCTGAAACTTACGCCATGTCTCTTGGTAAAGTTTATACCTTCGGACCAACATTTAGAGCCGAAAACTCGAATACTTCGCGCCATCTTGCTGAATTTTGGATGATTGAACCTGAGGTTGCCTTTATGGATTTGGCTGGTAATATGGATTTGGCTGAAGACTTTATGAAATCGGTTATAAAATACATTCTAGAACATAACCGTGAAGATTTAGAGTTTTTAGACAAACGTTTACAAGACGAAGAAAAAACCAAGCCTCAAGCAGAACGCAGCGAAATGACCTTAATTGAAAAATTAAATTTCGTTACCGATAATCACTTCAAACGTGTAAGTTACACGGAAGCTATAGATATTTTACGCAACTGTAAACCTAATAAAAAGAAGAAATTCAAATACCTTATTAACGAATGGGGTACCGATTTACAAAGTGAACACGAACGTTTTCTTGTTGAAAAACACTTTAAATGTCCGGTAATATTATTTGATTATCCGGCGAATATTAAAGCTTTTTACATGCGTCTTAATGACGATGGTAAAACGGTTCGTGCTATGGATATTCTATTCCCTGGTATTGGTGAAATTGTTGGAGGTGCACAACGTGAAGAACGTCTTGATGTTTTAAAAGAAAAAATGACTGCTATTAATATTCCGGAAGAAGAATTATGGTGGTACCTAGACTTACGTAAATTTGGTACAGCCGTTCACTCTGGATTTGGTTTAGGTTTTGAACGTTTAGTCATGTTTGCTACAGGAATGAGTAACATTAGAGATGTGATCCCGTTCCCTAGAACTCCACAAAACGCCGAATTTTAATTCGTCACAATACAAACAACATTTTTTATACATTACCTTGAGGAATGAACTTCTTCTGGGCTGTAGATTCTATCTATAATACAAGAAAGCTTTCGATAGCATCAACTTATTAGTGTAAATTAATTATTTTTGATTTATGTAAATCTAAATCATGCTTAAACAACATTTACAATTCAAGTTATCGCAAAAACTGTCGCCGCAGCAGATTCAATTGATGAAATTGATTCAGTTGCCTACGCAGGCTTTTGAGCAACGTTTAAAGCAAGAATTGGAAGAAAATCCAGCCTTAGAAGGAGGTAAAGAAGACAATTTAAATGATTTAGATGCTGATTTTGATAACTCATCGGACGAATATGATGACAATGAAACCATCAACACCGATGATATCAATGTGGATGAGTATTTAAGTGATGATGAAATCCCAGAATACCGCACACAAGCCAATAACTACAGCAGTGATGATGAAGAAAAAACCATGCCTTACGCGGCAGGCACATCCTTCACACAACATCTTATTAGTCAGTTAAACACCTATAGGTTATCAGACGAAGAACGTGATATCGCTGAATTTTTAGTAGGAAGCGTTGATGAAAGTGGCTACATCAGAAGAGCCATTAGTGACATCATGGATGACCTCGCCTTTACCCAAAATATTTACACCACTGAAGAAGCCATTTTAAAGGTTTTAAGAATTGTACACCAATTAGATCCTGCTGGTGTTGGCGCACGCAGTTTGCAAGAATGTTTAAGCATTCAACTGCATCGTAAAGACAAAACAGCCGATACTGAATTATCCATAAAAATTATAGACAAGGCTTTTGACCAATTTACAAAAAAGCACTACAAAAAGCTTCTTCAAAAATTTGATGTTACTGAAGAACAGCTCAAAGGAGCGATTACAGAAATTGAACATCTTAATCCGAAACCCGGAGGTTCTTACGCTGGAAATAATCGCATTGTAGAGCATGTGGTTCCTGATTTTGCCATTAAAATTGTAGATGGTGAATTAGAGCTAACCCTTAACGGAAGAAACGCCCCAGAACTTCATGTGTCGCGTTCGTACAACAACATGCTTAAGGGCTATAAAGACTCTAAAGAGAAGTCAAAATCGCAAAAAGATGCCATTATGTTCATCAAACAAAAGCTTGATGCGGCTAAATGGTTTATAGAAGCCATCAAACAGCGTCAGCAAACACTTTTTGTGACCATGAGTGCCATTATGCATTATCAAGAAGAATACTTCCTTACAGGAGATGAACGTAATTTAAAACCCATGATTCTTAAGGATATTGCCGATGAAATTTCTATGGATGTTTCAACCGTGTCACGTGTTGCAAATAGTAAGTATGTAGATACCCCTTACGGCACAAAACTTATTAAAGAATTCTTCTCAGAATCTATGAAGAATGATCAAGGTGAAGATGTTTCGACTAGAGAAATAAAAACCATTCTTGAATCTGTTATTGAGGAAGAAGACAAGAAAAAACCTTTAACCGATGAAACCCTGGCATCCATATTAAAAGAAAAAGGTTACCCTATCGCACGACGTACGGTTGCTAAATATCGAGAACAACTGGACATTCCTGTAGCACGTTTACGCAAAAAAATATAATGGATAAATTATTAAAGAGTATTTCGTATGTTTTTCATCCATTAATCATGCCTATTGCCGGTGTGGTTTTTTATTTTGCAAAATCGCCGCGATTTATTCCTCTTGATATTATTACAGCAAAACTAGTTTCACTATTTATTTTAACGGTATTACTACCCCTTTTGCTCTTTCTACTGCTTAAAATTATAGGAAAAGTACAAAGCATACACCTTAGCACAGCCAAACAGCGTGTGTTACCACTCATGCTCAATTGCGTCATCCTTTTATTAGTCATTCAAAAGGTTGTCACACCTAGTCAATCTGTAGAGCTATATTTTTTCTTTGTAGGCATCCTCATATCAAACATGTCTTGTATGGCTTTAGCTCTATTCAACTTTAAAGCCAGCATTCACATGATTGGTGTCAATGGTTTGGTCATGTTTTTTATTGCCCTTAGTATTCATTACAGCATCAACATCAACGGTACTTTAGCCATCATGGCGATTGTAATAGGCGCCGTGGCCACTTCACGTCTTCATATGAAAGCCCACAACAACGTAGAGCTTATTACAGGGGCTTTAATAGGCTTAATTCCGCAATTGATACTTGTTCCCTATTGGTTGTAGCTGATATTGTCTTTAAATGAGGGGGTTAAAGTTAAGCTATTGGTAGTCTGTTTTTATTCTTTATCAATCCAAAAAACATCACTATCTGCTAGCACAGTTGCTTTATCAAGATTTTTTGTTGATGATTGAAATTCTTGATAGAATTTTTTCCATTTTTATTTTGGTTTTGCTTTAACCTCGACTCAGGTCAAAATATTAATTTCATTCAAGTTATAATACCTATTTTGAAACTAAAACTTACGGTTTTAAGCGTGGCTTTAAGTCTATGCTAATGGCTTACTTCTAAAAATATCTTTTTACCTTAAGCACTTGTATAGATTGTATTGCTATATATTATTTCTAAATTGACGTCTACACAGATTAAAATAACAAACCAATTAATCTACTTTTTAAGTATTTTATAGGTATTTGAGGTACCAGAAACACTTTCTTTGATAACTAGAAGGTAAATTCCGCTATTGAAAGCAGTAAGATCTAATTTATTTTCTGAGGTTGTTTTTTCTAAAATTAATTGACCGTTCTGCGAATATAACTTTACGTTAAAGACTTCGTTTTCCTGACGACCCCAATGAATAGCGTTGACAAAAGGATTAGGGTATATTTGTAGTTTTTTTAAGTCAACATTACTTGCAGCATCTTCAATTTCAAGTGTCTCCGATAAATTGTTATAAACAGATATTAATCCATAAAACACAGAAGAATTACTAATAAACAAATCATCATTACCATCATTATTATAATCATATAATAATAAATCACCTCTTGATATTGGATGCGAAGCATCGTTATATGATTCGTATGAATCAATTTCAACTTTAGTAAAGTTTAAGTAATCTGTTGTTTTATAATAAAAAATGTTATTGGTGTAATTACCATGATTCCAGGCATATATTTCATAAACCCCATCACCATCGTTATCCGAAAACTCTATATCTTCGATATATATATCTTCAACTACAATAGATTGAAAATTATTCTGTCCATTATTTTTAAAAAATAGAAATGGGTTATCGTAATAATAATTATCATCAATACTATATACAAAAAAATCTAAATCACCATCCTGATCAAAATCTTTAACCTTTAAATGGCTATAACTTCCGCTAAATTCAGTTACGATTTTCCCTGTAAATTCTCCATTCTCATTCTCTAACAAATTCATTTGTGTTTGCCACTTATTATTTGCATAATAATAACACAAAACCAACATGTCTACTTTGCCATCATCATTAAAATCATCAAAAGCAAACGAATTAGGGGTACTCACCGGAGCACCATTTATTGTTAAAGACTGTAATGCACCAAAATCAAGTCCATTATTGTTTTTCGACCAATAATAATCACTCGTACGATCAGCCTTTTCTATTAAATTATACACAATTAAATCTTTAAAACCATCGCTATCTACGTCTGTAAAAAACGGTTCGGCTGCTATAAAAGTATCAGGAAAATCAATGGACTGTATAAATTCAAAATTATCACTTCCTAAATTTTTATAAAATTTATAGTGTTCGGTATTATTCGCTATATCTACAACATCTCCTAAACCGTTATTGTTGATGTCAATGATATGGTAACTAGGTAGAGATGTGGTATTGGGATTGGTTTCAACACCAATAAGGTTTTGTATTTCGCCTAATTTATTAGCTGATGTTTTTTCAAAATAAGCTAATCCACCCATTTCTCCTACACAAATATCTTCAACGCCATCACCATTCATATCTATAACAGTGAGTTTATTTGGTAAAATCGATTGTTGGATACAAATCGTTTTATCATCTAATTCATTAATATCATTATTTATAAAAATCTTATTATGATTAAAAAAGTTAGTAGCTGTAAAGGTGAAGTCTATACTGTTATCATTGTTAAGATCCAAGAACTTAAATTGTGTTAAGCCAAACGCCTTTATTTCAAAGTTTTCTAAAACAATCTCTGCAGTACCAAAAACACCATCTTGTATGTCGAATTTATAAATATTATAATGATTTTCTGTAGTTAAAATGGCGACATAAACAGAATATACGCCATCGTTATTTTCAATATGAATTTTATGCGTATTCATATCGTAATTATTAACAGGAATGTCATTAACCACCATTTGGTCATTGATCACAATAAACATATCATCCTCTTCATCATCTATATCACCTTCATCTAAATCAAAATATTTAGCCCAAACCGCTCCATCTTTTAAATAGAATATATCCTTATATCCATTTTTATCTAAATCTATTATTCCAAAGGTCTCCAGGTTCGATGTTGCATTTAGTGCGAATGGCTGAACAAATTGAGCTTCTTCCTCATTATACACGTAAATTAATAGCCTATTGTAATCCCATACGTAGATGTCAAGGTTTCCGTCATTATTAAAATCTTCAACTTTAAAAATATAATTAAAAGTACCTATATGAATTAAAAATTTAGCAGATTCCAAACCACCTTGTCGATTATTAAGTAATACATACGCGTCTTGCTTATTATCGATAGCAATTAAATCCATGAAACCGTCGTTATTGTAATCTATTTTTATTGGATGGATGTTATATGAACCATTAAAATTTTGAATGGGTTGTTCTTCACTAAATGTATCATTTTGTAAATTATATAGAACACTTAAGGTATTATAATTTTTATAAGTTATTAGGTCTGGATAATTGTCATTATTTATATCTAGAGATATTATTGGTAGTATTCCAGAGTCAAGTAAAATTGCGGGATTAGCATTAAAATTACCATTTTCGTTTTTTTGAAGTAACACGTTATTTGTGTTAATCGTGCCGTGTTTTATTAAATCGATGTCATTATCATTATCAAAATCATCGTAAATAATATGATTGCTTAAGGTATAAAAATCATAAATATCGACCTTGTCATCAAAATTTATTTGTCCGTAAGAGATACTAAAAATAAGCATCATTAGGTTTAAAAGTAGTGGTTTTTTCATGCGCTAGATTTTGGAAAATTAAGCAGTTCTAATATGGGGAAGCCTACATGTACACCCTGTCAATAATAGAAATAGAACTAATTGGAAATAATTGTTTCTCATAAAATTGTTGTTAACAAGAGTACATACTCCTGTTCCGCCTCAAATATAGCCCATTCAATTAATATATTTCTCTACAAAAAATGCAATTTCAAGCAGTAACTATCCAATCAAGTTTTAGTCTAGTTTAGCCACACTTCGGTAATGGTCGTATTTAGAAAACATAGGGTGCAGCCAAAACTGAATAAAGTCTC
The DNA here is from genome assembly GCF_008806375.1 of Pseudotamlana haliotis. Taxonomy (GTDB): domain Bacteria; phylum Bacteroidota; class Bacteroidia; order Flavobacteriales; family Flavobacteriaceae; genus Pseudotamlana; species Pseudotamlana haliotis. The sequence continues at coordinate 146,005 of NZ_WAAT01000041.1, forward strand.
ACTCTCTCTTTTCGCAGATGTGTAAGTGTGTTGTAGCCAGTTAAGAAGTCGTTTTAAAGCATATTAAGAAAGCCAGGCACTCTTTTATAGTTTTGTTACTAAAAGAAGGCGCAAAAAGTTAGCATAAAGCGCTATGTGTAATAAACACTTAAATCAGCATTATTTATTAAGATTCTTATAAAAGTGCTTTGTTGGCTACAGTATTTTTACTGGTTTATTATTTTCGCCAATCGCAACAAATGTAAATTCTCCAGATACTGCTTTTTCTCGGAAATCTGTGTACATTTCCTCAACGAAAATATCTACTCTCACTTTTAAACTCGTATTTCCTACGTAGGTAACATATCCATCAAGTTCCACTATGGTTCCTGCTGGAATAGGCTTTTTAAAGTCAATTTTATCACTACTAACTGTTACCATTTGTTGCCTACTAAACCTTGTTGCTGTTATAAAAGCCGTTTCGTCCATTAATTGCATGGCTGTTCCTCCGAAAAGGGTATTGTAATGATTGGTTGTATTAGGAAAAACCGCTTTAAAGATTTTCGTCCTTGACTTTTGTATTTTTTGCTCTACGTCCATTAAATTACTTGTTTTTCTAATGCTATAAAATGCGTTGTTTCTTTGTAGTAAAGCGGTATAATCTTTACTTCACATTTGTAAATTGATTTGTCTTTTCGGTAATTGATTATTACTTCCTTGAACGGTTTGTCAAGTTTAATTTTAGACTTAATCCTTGCTTTGGTGCTTAATGAGGTTTTCTCGCCTTGTAAAAATCTTGGTGTTTTGTTTAAAGCAAATGATTTTGAATAACCAGTCATTGAGGTGAAACCATCATTTACCCAAATTATTTTCTGATTTATATCTGTAATAACTAAGCCTTCGTAATCATTTTCAGAAAAAGCAATTTCAAGGTCATTTTGCCAATTAAATTGTTTTGCAAAAGAAAGAACTTTTTCCAATTCCATGCGCCTTCTGGCTTCTGTCAGTCTTTTATGATAACCCTCCATATAAATATCCCAACTCAATAATGGTCTTGGTTTTGATTTTCCAGAACCAATTTTGTGTTTGATTTTGTCGTATTCCTCATTGGTCAGCCTTGATAAATAAATGTCCAAAGAGCTCATTTCAGCAAGGTTATGTTTCATAATCTGTCTTTTATATTGTTTGCCAACGGTTCATGTATATGGCTTGTAGAAAGCTAAATAGAAAATAAAAACGACAGTAAATTTAAAAATTTGCCGACTTTCTAAATATGCCATAACTTCATTTATGTAACTGTATAGCTATGAGCGATATATCTTGTTAGATGTAGCTACTTAACCGATTTCTAATTATCAATTGGTTGGGTTTTCATTTTGTTTGTTTTATCGGGAGTGAGCTGAATTTTATGAAGTTTATCTACGTTTATCTTTTCAATTCGACTTTCTTTTAATTGCTTATTCAAATAATTATAATTTGGAAATAGAATATAGATTTCATCAAATTCAACTTTGGTAGCTAGAATTAACTGATCTGAAAAAACCTTATTTTTATCAACTTTTAAGTTTTTTAAATAGTTTTTATAAGTATTAAGTGGTAATTGAATTAAGCTATCGTTCAATATTACAGAAGAAGTTTTTAACTCTTTTTGAAAACGTAGTGGGAAATTATTTTGTTCCGGAAGGTGTACGACTTTTTGGTTTTTGTAGGTAATGTATCTCCAATTTTTAACCTTATCTAATTTATTAGAAGCATCTAAAGACCTTATGTAGACATTCCCATTAAAAAAATTATCTAATCTATATTTTTCCTCTGCAACCTTAAATTCTTTTCCAATATCTTTTTTACTAAGCTTGATTGTATCGTAGGCTATCAAATAATTTATTTTAACAGGAAAATTGCCGTGATAATTAATACTGTCATAATTTTCAGGAATTATTTCTCTTGCAATTGTGGTATGAGCATTATTACGTCGAATACTAGTTCCAGATTTAAAGCATGGTTCATTTGTTAAAATAGTTTGATTTTTTAAGCTGTCTATTTCAAAATTTATATAGTCAAAGCTAAAGGGAATTTGTTCTTTAATTTTTGATTTCACCTCAAAATGGTTTGTATAATCTTTTTTGTTCCAATCAACATTGTTTTCTGAGTAATATTTAATAAAAACTAAGTCCAATTTTTTTTCAATTTCAAGTGCTGATGATTTTATCATTTCAAAATCTATCCCCTTTAAACTATCTAGCTTTATTATAGGGAATTGTTTAGCTGGTTCATTTAGTTCGCTTTGCAATTTTGAAAAATAGTTAATACCGTCATTAGGTACACCAATGGTATCTTGAGAAAATAAATTGATGCTAAAAAAGATTGCTAAAACTGTTATTCTTAATTTTTTCATTCTATAGTTCCGCTAAATGTTTTTGATTCTTTATAAAGAGTAATGCCAAAAAGATTCCACTTCAAAATTCCGGTAGCAATAAATTCCGCTTTTCCATTCACCTTCAAATTGTTCGTGTTTATTGATGTAAATTCCCAGACATAACCGCTCACAAGTCCAGTTAAATTACTGCTACTTTCAATTGGTATATATTGGTCTTGTTCAATCGAATATATTACTAGCATATTTATATCAAAAGTCCAATTGTCTTCTAATGTCACTTGTTTAATTTCCGAGTTATGTTTTCTCTCATATTTTTCTGTTATTGATATTCGGTTTGTGTTTTTCTCCGAATTAGAAGCAGAAATTATTTGAACAATTCCGATGACCATTATAAAGATTGAAACAGTCTTAAATTGCGGATTAAATATCTTTTTTCCTTTTATAATAAATCCAATAAGCAGATAAGAAAAGTACAAGACAATTATTCCGTTAATTATTGACCAAATTAAATGTATCATAGCTTTTTGTTTTTAAGCTTGTTTATAACGTTGATGGATAAGGAACGTTCCATGTTTGTTAGCTAAAATAGCATTGGTTATTTCAAAAATCGCATACTATGTGATTGTGTATTACTTCGTTGTGTGTTTAAGCACTAAAGTTATAAAATAAATCACAGATAGAAAGTCCACGAAGACTTTAGTAAATAAGCTCTAACTAGCAATGAATTATACACGGTACTAACAATAGTTATTGTTAGCAGGAAGAACAACTTCCAACTTTATGTTTTTTAAATAACTCTTTGTCGGTTTTGTCAGATAAATAGAGAAATAATTCAATTCTAGTGTAATGAGTAGAAGTTCCAACCAACATATCAAGTCGATTATCTCCATTTAAATCTCCTATCCAATAAAGATAGATCCCACCTTCAAAACCTCCAGAAGGAAAGGAAGAAATATCCATTTTAACGATGCTTTCATTAGTTTTTCTAGAGGAAACTCTTATTTCATAATTTTCTATTTTCTTAAAATATGGAAACTCGTTATTTTCAGTCTCTATTAGATGACCTTTCGTATAGATTTAATAACCTCTACTTTTTTCTTCATTTTCAGAGTTAGGAACAGAATATATTATGGTTTCTCCGGGATACATTTTCCTATTAATCCATCTACCATTTGTTGAAGCCTTAATAGACCCCAATTCTTTGATTAGAAACTTTGGTTGGGCAATACTATCAGCGTTGTATTTTTTTATTTTGAAATTAGTTACTGAATATTTTTCATTTTCATAAACAGCGAATGTAGGCTTCCCTTTTTTAGGACACCTTAAAATTCGACAA
>NZ_WAAT01000004.1:0-94 GCF_008806375.1 Pseudotamlana haliotis
TCACTTCCCGAATGGGTGATGCTAATATTAAAATCATTCGCAGAACAACCATCAGAAACAGTATAAATACGTTCTAGATTCCAAGCACATTGAT
>NZ_WAAT01000004.1:214-229574 GCF_008806375.1 Pseudotamlana haliotis
CGCAGTTATCAGAATAAGTATTTTCTATTGCTGAAATATCTGAAGCTGTTGTTACTAAAGTATCAATATCAGCTTCTATCGGACAAGCATTAATATTTGTAGTTCCGCTAGGAGTATTTCCTGTAGCAGCTTCTAGATCACTACCAGAGTGTGTGATTGTGATGTCAAAATCATTAGTAGAACAACCATCAGAAATAGTATAAGTACGCTCTAAACTCCACGCACATTGATCGCCAGTAAGTGTTTGACTAACAAATGTCGCAGTTACGGTACCACAGTTATCAGAATAAGCTGTTTCTATTGCTGAAATATCAGCAGCCGTTGTTACTAAAGCATCAATATTAGCTTCTGCCGGACAAGCATTTATATTTGTAGTTCCGCTAGGGGTGTTTCCTGTAGCCGGCGTTTGATCACTACCAGAGTGTGTGATGGTTATGTTGAAGTTATTAGAAGAAATACCATCAGATATTGTATAAGTACGTTCTAAGCTCCATGCACATTGATCGCCCGTTAGGGTTTGATTTACGAAAGTAGTTGTTACCGTTCCGCAGTTATCAGAGTAGGCGGTTTCAATGTCCGTGATATCCGAAGCTGTAGTTACAATAGCATCGATTTGAGTTTCAGCAGGACAAGCATTAATATTAGTTGTACCTGGAGGGGTTGTTCCTGAAGGAGGTGTTGTATCTGAAGATGTATTAATAACAAAACTTTTATCTGTACTACAGCCTTTAGCATCTGTTACTGTGACAGTATAGTTTCCTGGTTCTAAATTTGTCAAGTCTTTAGTGGTCGCTGTGAAAGAGTTCGGTCCAGTCCAACTATAGGTATAATTAGGAAGTCCTCCAGTAACGGTTAGGTCTATTTTTCCTGAAGGTGTTGGGCTACAGGCGTCTTCTGATGAGTTTCCGTCGATTTTTAAATCAAATAAATCTAAAGTTGCAGTAGATGTTCCTAGGTCACAATTGGTGAAGGTGCTTCTAACGTTGATGGTGTAAGAACCTTCAATTAGACTCATGAAGGTTGTTGTTGATTGATAGGTTGTACCTCCATCGAAGGAATATTCATATTCGGCGGGGTCTGTGCCAATCGGACTCGTAATTTCAACCGTAAAATCATTCGGGTTGTTGCAGGTTACATTATAGGTAGGAGCGGGAGGGCGAGCAACGTAGCTTAATTTTACAGAACCTGTTTCTCTCACATGATTATTTGGAGCAGCTAATTCTAATTCATACTCAAATTCTACATCACCCATAAAATTAGCATTTGGAGGTGTGTAAGTATAAGTTCCGTCAGCATTTAGGGATAGGTTACCTACAGAAGGTTGATTTGTAACACGATATTTGGTTTTAGCTGGTGCATTATTAAGCACGGTTAAATCTCCCTGATAACTACTACCTAAACACTCAATAAGTTGCTGGTCAACAGCATATTTTTGAAGTAATAAAAATTTACCATCACCATGATCTGTGGTAGCTCCTCGAAATTGAATTTTTGTAATGTTAGATCCGAGAGGAACAATATCACTCAAGTAAAATAAGGCAATACCAATGGTACCATTATTTACATTTACGCGTTCTGATAACCAATAATCAGTACCAGTGTTGGGCACTGCACCTCCTTGAGGACCATATATTGCACTATTGTTGGCTGTGATAAATGTTTGGCCGAGTAAACCTTCTGACCCACCTCCTTTAGGCGTACCATAAATAGCAATATGAAAACAGTTATTTGCATTACGTTCTGTAACCATTAAAACACCATCCTCATTAGCTGGAATTGCAGGGTCATAAGAAATAGCCTGTACTTGAGGAGGCGCACTATAGGGATAATTTAATGGAGGATTATCATTAACCTCTACAATTAAACCATAGTCATTACAAATGTCTTTACCATTCTTATCTGAAGTAAAATAATGATTTAAATTTTGATCTTTAAAGGCATTTAAAGCATTAAGATTCCATGAACTGCTAGCGCTTGTACCTTCAATTTCAATATCACCATTATAAATTTTGTTAGCTGTATCACCTTCTTCTCCAAGTCTAGATAACTCATAGCTAGTAGGAACAACAAAGGTGTTGTACTGTGTACCGTTAATAGTGATATAATCTAAAACTGCGGGATCTTTTGGGGCACTTTGTGGATCTGCCCAACTAAAAGTAACGCCTGTTTTTATAGAATTGGCATTAGTTTGTCCGTATATGAAGATTGGGGAAATAACAAAAAATGCAAGAATTAAAGCATTTTTCAAGATGTTTACCGAAATACAATTGTAATTATTTCTCATATTGCATTTAATAATATGGTTATATATATTTATTAGGATCACATTTAATCATTGTATTTAAATCTTGAGCAGAAAGAAATACATGATTAAGTTGAAATCTTGATAAGGTTTTAGCGTTAAAAAATGAGGGAAGACAAATTATGTCAGCATGGTACAGGGATGTTTTCGTTCGGTTTGGGTACATAAGCTATGTCTTTTGTAGGTGAGACAAATGAAGCTATATGACCGTTGAAGTTCAAAAATAAATGTTAAATCACTTAAATATTCGTTTAAGAGTTTGTTAAAAGTTGTTAAACGGAATAATTAGTAATTTGTCGTATGGAGTGTATTTATTAATTAATTCTCATGTTTTTATTGGTTTTGATTAATATTTGTAGGTTTTTTAAATCGAAATATGTATAATCATTAAATTTTAAAAGCGGTGCAATAATCTTAATTTACCTGATATTATGAAAAACTTAATTTTAGTAAGACATGCAAAATCTTCTTGGGAGTTTGATGTTATAGATCATGAACGTCCGCTTACCCAAAGAGGTGTGGAAGATGCCCATTTGGTTTCAAAAGCACTTAAAAAAGAGGGGTTAGAGATTGATATGCTTGTTTCTAGTGACGCCAAACGTGCGAAAAACACAGCTGAGGTTTTTATATCAAATTTGAATATAAATCAAGAAATTGTGACCTATAATTATGACTTATATGATTTTGCAGGTTATAACCTTCTTGAATTTATTAAATCGAGTGACGATTCTATAAATACTTTGATGGTTTTTGGACATAATCATGCCTTTACAGATTTTGTTAATACTTATGGTGATTTGAACATTGATAATGTGCCTACTGCTGGTTTTGTTAAAATTCAATTTAATATCTCCCATTGGAGAGATTTAAATAAAGGTAAAACGGTTAAAACATTATTTTCTCGAGATTTAAAATAAAAAAGAAATAAGATCTTTATACCTCCAATCTTAAATTATCATTAATTCTGACCTATTTTTAAGGATTACAAGGGGTTTTTCTTAACATTATTACAGTAAATACGATATATTTGTTTAGGATAATTAAAATAATGCTGAATGACAAAACCAGATGCTTCCGTAAGTAATAGTTATATAAATAGAGAAATAAGTTGGCTACAATTTAATGCTAGAGTGCTGCAAGAAGCAGCAGATGAGGCTGTTCCTTTAATTGAGAGATTACGGTTCTTAGGTATTTTTTCTAATAACTTAGATGAATTCTTTAAAGTGCGTTATGCGACCGTAAAGCGTATTGTAGAAGCAGGAAAAGGTGCGAAAAATGAACTTGGCGGTATTAAAGCAAAGGAATTGCTTGAAATTATAACTCAAATTGTAATTAACCAGCAAAGCGAGAGTTTAGATATTCTTCATGAAATAGGTAATAAATTAAAAGAAGAAAATATTCATCTCATTAATGAGACTCAAATTGATTCTGGTCAGCATGAGTTTATAAAAGAATATTTTCTTAAAGAAGTTAGTCCAGCGCTAGTCACTATTATTCTTAATGATGAGGTCGTTCTTCCTAACTTAAAAGATAGTGCGGCATATCTAGCCGTAAGAATGTTAATGCCTGGTGATAAAAAGCAGTTTGCTTTAATAGAGATTCCAAAATCTGTTAATCGATTTGTAGTACTACCAAAACAAGGTGATAAATTCTTTATTATTGCTGTAGATGATTTGCTACGTCATTGTTTGAGTGATATTTTTAATATTTTCGATTATAAAAGTATCTCTGCACATATGATTAAAATCACACGTGATGGTGAGTTGGATTTTGAGAGTGACTTAAGTAAAAGTTTTATAGATAAATTATCTGATAGCGTTAAGCACCGTGAGGTAGGAGAACCAGTGCGATTTGTTTATGATAAAACGATTCATAAAGATACGCTACAATTCTTGATGTCTAAAATGGGTATTAATGAAACGGATAGTATTATTCCTGGCGGACGTTATCACAATAGAAGAGATTATATGGGGTTCCCAAGTTTAGGACGAACAGATCTTTTATATGATAAAATAGAAGCTTTACCAGTAAAAGGCTTGAGTTTACAGGATAGTATACTAAAATCAATTTCTAAGAAAGATTATTTACTTCATGCGCCTTACCAAACTTTTTCATACATCGTTAAGTTTTTAAGAGAGGCGGCATTAGATCCAACAGTTAAGACGATAAAAATTACAATATATCGTCTGGCTCAAATTTCACATATCGCTAGTTCATTGATAAACGCCGCTATTAACGGGAAGTCTGTTACGGTTTCAATTGAACTTCGAGCACGATTTGATGAACAGGCCAATATTAATTATGCCAAACAAATGGAAGAAGTTGGAGTGAACTTGATCTTTGGTGTGGCAGGACTTAAAGTGCATAGTAAAATGTGTGTGATTGAACGTGAAGAAGGCAAAAAAACACGACGTTATGGGTTTATAAGTACAGGAAATTTTAACGAATCTACAGCTAAAATTTATACAGATTATACACTCTTTACAGCCAATCAAAAGATTTTAAAAGATGTAGATAAGATCTTTGAGTTCTTTAAAACCAATTATAAAATTAATAAGTATAAACACCTGATTGTATCACCTCATTATACTAAAAAGGAAGTTTTTAATCTTATAGATAAAGAAATAGAAAACGTTCGCCAAGGCAAGGAAGGTCTTATCAGATTAAAAATGAACAGTATCTCTAGTTATGATATGGTTGATAAACTTTATGAAGCTAGTCGTGCTGGTGTAAAAATACAAATGATTGTTCGTGGTTTATGTTGTTTAATACCAGGTGTTCCAGGAATGAGTGAGAATATAGAAGTTATTAGTGTTGTTGATAAATTTTTAGAACATTCTAGGCTTTATATTTTTGGTAATAATGGTGATCCAAAAGTTTATATTTCATCAGCAGATTGGATGACTCGAAATATTGAAAATAGAGTAGAGGTAAGTTGTCCTATTTATGATCAAGACGTTAAACAAGAAATCATTGATACTTATAATATTTGTTGGGCAGATAATGTTAAGGCTCGAATATTAAATGATTCACAGGAAAATGAATACCGTCGTAATAATGATGAGAAAATACGTTCTCAATATGCCATTTATGAGTATTATCAAAAGAAACTAGATTAAACTTATATGCTTTCAATAAAAAAATACGCTGCCATAGATATTGGTTCCAATGCGGTACGTTTACTTATTTCGAATATCATAGAACAAAAGGGACGTCCTGTACAGTTTAAAAAGAACTCTTTAGTTAGAGTTCCAATTCGTTTAGGCGCAGATGTATTTGTAAAAGGCAAAATTTCAAAAGAAAACACACAGCGTATTCTTGATACCATGCTTGCTTTTAAGCTATTAATGAAATCGCATAAAGTTGTTAAGTATAAAGCTTGTGCAACTTCAGCTATGAGAGAGTCAACTAATGGTAAGCAGATTGTAGATTTAGTCTTAGAGCAGTCAGGAATCAGTATTGATGTGATAGGAGGGGAAGAAGAAGCTGCTATTATTGCGGCAACTGATTTGAACTCATACATTGACCCTAATAAAACCTATTTATATGTTGATGTAGGTGGAGGAAGTACTGAGTTTACGGTATTCGACCAAGGGAAATCAGTAGCTTCTAAATCATTTAAAATTGGTACGGTAAGACTCTTAAATGATATGGTAAAGAATGAAGCTTGGCAAGAACTACGTGAGTGGATCGCTTCAAATGCCTTAGGTTTTGATAAGATTTCAGTGATAGGTTCTGGAGGAAATATCAATAAAATATTCAAGATTTCAGGAAAATCAATGGGAAAACCTCTGTCGTATTTCTATATGAGCTCTTATTACAACAAGCTTCAGAGCTATTCGTATGAAGAGCGTATTACAGAGCTGGACCTTAATCAAGATCGCGCAGATGTTATCATTCCAGCTATGCGCATATATCTATCTGCTATGAAGTGGAGTGGAGCTAAAAATATTTATGTTCCGAAAATCGGATTGGCAGATGGCGTTATAAAAAGTATTTATTTCGATACCGTTTCTAGCAATACACAGTAAAATTCTGCACTTCACCTTTTATTGTTGTACGACTTTATAATTATAATATATATTCGTCTTTATTAAGATTTACGATACCCCAACTATCGCTTAAATACTACTAAGGAATGAAATTATTATACATTGTTAATCAGCTAAATGGTACGACTGGGCAAGAGCGTATTATAGCCATAAAAACCGATTATTTTATAAAAGAATATCATTACGACATTGTGGTTGTAGCGCTTGATGAAGAAGGTGACGTTCCTTTCTTTGAGGTAAATCCCAAAATCAAAAAGTACAATTTACCTAAAACAAAAGAATCTTTATTTTCTAGTCTTTCAAAAATGAAACAAGTTAATAAGATCCTTAAAGATGAAAACCCTGATGTAGTGGTTGTGGTGGTTGATAATATTTCGGGACTTTATATTCCAAACTTTTTAAGCAATAAATATAAATATGTGTATGAACGCCATAATTCTAAAAGCGTCAATTATACTCAAGATTCAAATTCTATATCAACTAAGTTTTTAAATAAAGCAAAAAAGGCTTTGTTAGACCAAGGAGGAAAAGCCTATGATAAAGTTGTTTTACTTTCTGATGATCATATTGAAGAGTGGAAATACCTAAAAAACATTGAAATAATAAGTAATCCGTTAATTTTTTATCCGGAAAATTATGCGCCGTTAGAAAATAAACGAGTTTTAGCTGTTGGTAGACACACCCATCAGAAAGGCTTTGATTTCCTTTTAAAAAGTTGGTTGGAAGTGGTGAAAGTTCATAAAGATTGGACTTTAGATATCTACGGAAAGAAAGATGAACATTCTAGGTACGTTAAATTAGCTGAAGATTACGGAATTTCTCAATATATAAATTTTCATGAGCCTGTTTCTAATATTATGGATGTGTACTTAGAGTCTTCAATCTACGCATTATCTTCAAGATTTGAAGGCTTTCCTTTAGTTCTAATTGAAACTATGGCCTGTGGTGTTCCTGCTGTAGCATTTAATTGTCCGTGTGGAGTAAAGGAGCTCATTACAGATCAAGAAGACGGTTTTTTAGTAGAAGTTAATGATACAGAAGCTTTTGCTAAATCATTAATGAAGCTTATAGAAAATCCTAAGAAACGTAAATCAATGGGAGCAGCTGCTCGAAAAAATATTTTAAGATTATCACCTGAAGAAATATTTCCGAAATGGAAGCATATGTTTGAAGAACTTATCGAAATTAATTAACTAACCCAAATAACCTATTTATTATGAAATATATCTATTTATTCTTATTCATTACGTTATGGTCTTTAAAAGGTTATACTCAAGGTGTCAAATACGGTGTTCGTGGTGGCATGAACATTTCTAGTCTAGATTTTTACAGTGAAATTCCGGTGGATAACACGCACAGAAATAGTGTCTATTTTGGTGCTTTAGCAGATATATATTTAACCAAAACGATATCACTTATTCCTGAACTTCAATTTTCTTATGAAGGTTCTAAAGCTGAAGAATTACAGTTTGACTATATTCAAATGCCTATTTTAGTGAGTATTAATATCTTTAAAAATATTCGTGTAAATTTTGGTCCGCAAATTGGTTTAAAAGTTCATGAGGTTGATGATATGGCTGCTAACTTTGGGTTTTCATCCATACTCGGGCTCGAATATCGTATCAATTATGCCTTATTTGTTGATGTACGTCATTCTAACGGACTTAGGAATGTATTTGATGACGATTCAGGGCTTGGTGCTAAAAACAAGAACTTCCAAATAGGTGTCGGTTATAAATTTTAACCGTGAATAGATTCATAAGTGCCTAAATTTCGCATAATTTCGGCTTCATATTCTAAAAGTGCTTGCCATTTTGTATCCACTTCTTTTTTGTCACCATATTGTCTAGCAAACCCTAAAAACATAGTGTAATGATTGGCCTCACTTACCATAAGGTTTCTGTAAAATGTCGCTAATTCTTGGTCTTCCAGTTCCTCTGAAAGCAATCTAAAACGTTCACAACTACGAGCCTCAATCAAAGCGGCATATAATAATCTATGAGTGAGTTGTGTGGTTCGGCTGCCTCCTTTAGGGAAAAACTTTATTAACTGTAACACGTAGTCATCACGTCTGTCTCGACCTAAAACCCATCCACGTTCAATGATTTTATCATGAACCATTTTAAAATGACTGATTTCTTCCTTGACTAAAGCGGTCATTTCCTGAACCAAATCGGTATACTCAGGAAAACTTACAATTAAAGAAATTGCTGTGCTAGTTGCCTTTTGTTCGCAAAAAGCGTGATCGGTTAAAATTTCTTCTATATTTTTTTCTACAATATTTACCCAACGCGGGTCGGTTGGTAATTTTAATCCTAGCATAATTTTAGATTTTTAAAATTTAATAAAAAGGTTAAAGTCCTAAATCGAAAGTTCTTCTTAAAAGATCAATACTAGGGTTTTTCTCTTTTAATTTTTCAAATTTCTCAACGGTTGTATAGGCGTATTGTTTTTCCTTAACTTCATTAACAGCTATTTCTAATGAAATGTCATAATTACTCAAAGATTTTCTTATATGCAATAAGAGTTCATACTGTTGACGTTCTACTTCAATTTTATTGGTAGCATTAGGAAATTCTATATGAGCGGTTGTGCCTTTTAATTTTGGGGTATCAATGGCTAAAATAGATGCGAGATTATGTTTTCCTTCCTTTCTTAATATCCCGATGTATTCATTCCATACTTTGTGGAAGTCAGCTTCTTCAAAGGCATCAGTAGGCAAGTTTTCTTCATCAACTACGACCTCCATTTGTTTAATTTGATGATCTTTTTTAGCTCTTATACTGCTAAGTGATAGTCCAGAAGTACGCTTGGTATCTTTTTTTAGTACCACTTTAGGAGGCTGCTGTACTTGAAAGGCTGTCGTCGCTTTATTTTTTGCTTGGTTTAAGGGTGTTTCTGTTGTTTCAGACGGTTCTTTAGTAGGCACCTGAACAGCAATAGGAGTAATGCCTTTCTTTTGAAAATAGGAAGCTGGTATTATGAAAGGTTTACCATTTTTTTTTTCTCCATCGAAAGTGATAGAGGCAAGCTGCATGAGGCATAGTTCAACGAGTAGTCGCTGATTTTTACTGGTTTTGTATTTGAGATCACAATCATTAGCCAGGTTAATACCCTCCATTAAAAATTCTTGTGAAGCCTTTTTAGCTTGTTCTAGGTATTTTTCTTTGGTTTGTTCACCAACCTCTAGAAGTTCTATCGTTTCTTGGTTTTTGCTAACTAGTAAATCTCTAAAATGTGAGGCTAAACCAGCGATAAAATGATGACCATCAAAACCTTTTGAAAGCGTATCATTGAACTGAATCAACAATTCTGGAATTTTATTTTCTAGAATAAGATCCGTACTCTTAAAGTAAGTTTCGTAATCAAGAACATTTAAGTTTTCGGTAACCGCTTGTCGCGTCAAGTTTTTACCTGAGAAACTCACCACACGATCAAAAATAGAGAGCGCATCACGCATCGCACCATCAGCCTTTTGGGCAATGATGTGTAAAGCGTCATCTTCAGCAGTAATTCCTTGTTCTTCGGCAATATATTTTAAATATTCCTTAGCATCTTTAACAGTAATACGTTTAAAGTCAAATATTTGACAACGTGATAAAATGGTAGGGATTATTTTATGTTTTTCTGTAGTTGCTAAAATAAAGATACAGTGCTTTGGTGGTTCTTCTAATGTTTTAAGAAAAGCATTAAAAGCGGCTTGAGATAACATATGAACCTCATCAATAATATAGACCTTGTATTTACCAACTTGTGGCGGTATACGAACTTGATCAGTTAAATTCCTAATGTCATCAACCGAGTTGTTTGAAGCAGCATCCAGTTCAAAAACATTAAAAGCAAAATCTTCATCACCAGATTCTTGTCCGTCACTATTAATCATTTTAGCCAAAATACGTGCACAAGTTGTTTTACCAACACCACGCGGACCAGTGAATAATAGGGCTTGAGCTAAGTGGTTGTTATCAATGGCATTTAATAATGTATTTGTAATAGCTTGCTGACCCACGACGTCTTTAAACGTTTGGGGTCTGTATTTTCGAGCCGATACAATAAAATGTTCCATTGAAAAATCTTAGAACAACAAAGTTAAAAATTCGGTGATTAAAACTGAATTCATAAGGTAAAAATTAACAGGAGTTATTAACAATTTATGTACTTTTGCGCCCAAGTAAATCGCCTTATCGCTGTTCATGCAAATGAACGGAGGAAAGTCCGAACACCATAGTGCAACATAGTGGTTAATGGCCACCAGTCGTGAGATTAGGAAAAGTGCAACAGAAAGTATGTACAGGTAATGCTGTAGTGAAACCCGGTAAACTCTATGTGGTGCAATGTCATGTAAACTAGCGCTCCGATACTTATCGGGAGAAGGCGGCACGTTTGATGCTAGAGGGTAGGCAGCTAAAGTGTACAGGTAACTGTACATTCAGATAAATGATAAGGGTGTTTAATTTTTTAAACATACAGGATTCGGCTTATAGATTTACTTAAGCATAAATAAACCCTTCTTTTTAAAAAGAAGGGTTTATCATTTAAAAACTAGTGACTAACTAATAATTATAATCTTTAAAAAGTCACATTAATATGCTTAATGGTTTTTAAGTTTAGTGCCAAAAAACTCTCACTCTAAACCAAACATAAATATGCTCGTGTTTTGATTGTGATAGACTAATAATATTATCTTAGTAGGGGAGTTCTAAAGTACTGAAAAAAAGTGAATTATAATAATTTATGATTCAGTAATTTCAAAAAAGCTAAACATATTGCCACCATAACTTTTAGAATAAGAGAAATGCCTTACATCAGAGAGGTTGGTATGTTTAGAATGCTCAACAATCAGCACGCCGTCTTCAAGTAATAAGTTATTTTCAAAAACCAAATCTGGAATTCTTGAAAACTGTTCTACTGAAAAATCGTAAGGCGGATCGGCAAAGATGATGTTGGTTTGAAGTTTTGATTTTTCTAAGAATTTGAAAACATCACTTTTAATGGTTTGAATAGGCATATCAAAAGCTTCTGCTGTTTGGTTTATGAATTTGATACATCCAAAATTTTGATCAACACTAGTGATAGATTCTGTGCCTCTAGAAGCAAATTCATAACTAATATTACCAGTTCCTGCGAAAAGATCTAACACAGAAATTTCATCAAAATAATACAGGTTGTTTATAATGTTAAATAAAGACTCCTTTGCCATATCAGTAGTGGGGCGTACAGGCAAGTTTTTAGGTGCTATAATTTTTCTGCTTTTATATAATCCTGATATGATTCGCATTAGATATTTTTTATTAAAGTGAAGTTGGAATACCTTGTTTGTGGTTGAGTGTCAAATTTAAAACGATCATTTCGGTTACCAAAACTAATATGACGTATGTATTTGTATGCAATATTATATAAATGGTCGTCTTTATCAATGGCACCTAAGAGAACTAATTTAAGTGTTTCCGGATCTAATTTTAATTGTTCGGCAGTAAATAAAATGTAATAAATAAAATCAGCTTCAGTACCATAAGCAAAGCTGTTGTATAATTTTAGTTTACCATGTTCAACAATGACTATTTCAAAATGATCAGTACAAACGTGAACATATAAACGGGTGTTCATTTTGTTTCTTTCAATTTGAAGAATGTTTTCTATTAAAACTGTTGAACTGTGTTTAAACGTAAAGGCCCCAAACTTATCATAAATGAAGTTGTTTATATTAATATATGGAACGTAAACATTAACACTATGGTTTTCTAAAATCGAATCAAAAGTGATGTAGTCTGATTTTAAAATTTTAGCATTGAATTTTAAATAATCTGCTAAATGATCTTCATTAAATAAATCCTGTGGCATTAAGGCAGAAAGATCGTTGTCATGAACAACGGAAACCTTAGAAAAGTTTAATGATAAGGCCTGTTCTGTATTAAATAGATCTTTTAATCGATCTAACAAGGCTAGGGGATTGAGTTTCTTTTCAAACTGAAATTCGCTCAAATTAATAATCGTATTGCTATTACGATTTAGTATACAAAAAGAAAGTCCACTCAAACTTATTTGAATGGACAATTCTGTATTTGTGAGTTCGTTAGAACTGTTATTCGTTTGCGCCATATGTTTTAGGCCAGTTTCCGGTTGTATTAACCTCATCCATAGAACCTACTCTCAATTCATCACCATTAACACCATCAACAGAGATTACTTGCTTTTCTTGAACTACAAGGTCTTTATTTTGGTCGTATAATAAAACATCTTTTTTCACAGAAGCTTTAAAAACAGGGATGTTAATATTATTTTGTTCGATATATCCAGATTCCATTTTAAATTTTTCACCTTCTTTTCCAACAGGAACATTCATCATCGTTTTATATCTATTTGAAGATTTAAATAAAGAATCTTTAACTGGTACAAAGCCTAAGGTATCTATAACTACAATTTCTTTATAAGAGTCAACACCGTATAATTTAGTCTTCTCTTCATCAAGAACAGTAGAATCTCTACGTTGCGTAATAGTATACTCCGCAGTATCAATAAATTTTATTAATTTATTAAAATCGCCTTCAAATTTACCAGTAACTTGACGGTGAGCTAATTGAGAATCTCTAATATCTTTTAAACTTTCAATAACTTGAACGTAACGCTTGTTTTTTAATTTGTTAAATTTAATTGGCTCATAAACAGACATATATGTTAAATAACCTAGGTAGCCAATTAAAATCCATAGGGCAATAGTTAAGACAGGTTTAAGTTTTTGAGGAATAACTTTGTCAATTAACTTCACCAAGCCAATTGTAACTAGTATTACAGCAACTGCAATAAGAATAAATGTTAACATAATATGTTCTTTAATTAAAAATTATTTATAAAGGTATTTAGCAAATCTACAATTTTTTTTTAACCGTAAAAACAAAGAGAGTAAAAATCATTTCTATCTTTGAATAAAAAAAATCCCCAGACTCCATTAGATGAATGTTTCTCAATTTTATCTGCTTATAAAACAGCAGTTTCCGTTTAATCCAACCCTAAAACAAAATATTGTATTACAGCAATTATCTGAATTTATTTTAAGTGATTCACCAAATGCACTATATTTATTAAAAGGTTATGCTGGAACGGGAAAAACAACGATAGTAGGGGCTATAGTTTCTAATTTATGGAAGGCCAAGAAAAGCGCGGTTCTATTGGCTCCAACGGGGCGAGCAGCTAAAGTTATTTCTAATTATTCAGGAAAGGAAGCCTTCACAATCCATAAAAAAATCTATTTTCCGAAGAAAGAAAAGGGCGGTGGGGTCAAATTTGTTTTGCAACCTAACAAGCACAAAAACACGGTTTTTATAGTCGATGAAGCTTCCATGATTCCAGATACTCCTGGCGAATCTAAATTTGTAGAAAACGGCTCGCTATTAAATGATTTAATGCAGTATGTTTATTCAGGACACCATTGTAAGTTACTTTTAATTGGTGACACCGCTCAATTACCTCCAGTAAAATTAGATCTAAGTCCGGCATTAGATGAAAACACGCTTAGGCTTAATTATAACAAGGAAGTCACCAGAATGGAGTTAGACGAAGTAGTACGGCAGGAACAAGATTCAGGAATACTTGTTAATGCCACCGTTTTAAGAGAAACTCTAGCGAGTTCGTTTTTTGATGCGTTTAAATTTGAAGTAGGGCCTTTTAAAGATATCGTAAGGCTTGTTGATGGTTATGAGATTATGGATGCTATTAATGATGCTTATAGTGACTTGGGTAATGAAGAAACAGCTATTATCGTTAGAAGTAACAAACGCGCCAATCTATATAATCAACAAATAAGATCAAGAATTTTATTTAATGAAAATGAATTGTCTGCTGGTGATTATCTCATGGTAGTGAAGAATAATTATTTTTGGATTAAACCTATTACTGAAGCTGGATTTATAGCAAATGGCGATATCATTGAGGTGTTAGAAATCTTTAGCATACAAGCTTTATACGGTTTTCGTTTTGCTGAAGTTAAAATAAGAATGGTTGATTATCCGAACATGAAACCTTTTGAAACCGTACTACTTTTAGATACTATAGAAGGCGAGACCCCATCTTTATCTTATGAAGATTCCAACCGACTTTATCAAGAGGTTTTAAAAGATTTTGAAAATGAAGGCAGTAATTATAAAAAGTTTTTAAAAGTAAAAGCGAGCAAACATTTTAATGCTCTACAAGTGAAGTTTTCATATGCGATAACCTGTCATAAATCCCAAGGTGGTCAATGGCACACGGTATTTGTTGAGCAACCATATTTACCAAACGGCATTGATAAAGATTATCTACGTTGGTTGTATACCGCGGTCACTCGAGCTAAAGAAAAATTGTACTTGATTGGTTTTAAAGATGATTTTTTTGAAGAATAGCTTTAAAATTAAGTACTTTTGAAGTGAAATTGAAGGATCATAAATCAATTTAAAATTTAAACCTGTGAATATAATTTCAATGATTCCGGCGCGATATGCAGCTTCGCGCTTTCCAGGAAAACTTATGCAAGATCTTGGTGGTAAAACCGTTATTTTAAGAACTTATGAAGCCACTGTAGCAACAAAACTTTTTGACGATGTATTTGTTGTAACCGATAGTGATGTTATTTTTCAAGAAATTGTAAATAATGGTGGCAAAGCCATTATGAGTAAAAAGGAACATGACTGTGGCAGTGATCGTATTGCGGAAGCTGTTGAGTTTATGGATATAGATATTGTAATTAACGTGCAAGGTGATGAACCTTTTACCGATAAAGAATCACTTGCTAAACTCATTGATGTTTTTAAGGAGGATAAAGACAAAAGTATTGATTTAGCTTCGTTAATGGTTCATATTACAAATGAAGATGAAATCCAGAATACTAATACCGTAAAAGTTATTGTAGATAAATTTAACTTTGCGCTCTATTTTTCACGTAGTCCCATTCCATACTTAAGAGATAAAGATGCTGGAGCTAAATTTTTTAAACACAAAGGTGTTTATGCTTTTAGAAAGGAGGCGATTTTAGATTTTTATAGATTACCAATGCTGCCATTAGAAGCTTCTGAAAAGATTGAATGTATCAGGTATTTGGAGTACGGAAAACGTATAAAAATGGTTGAAACCGATGTTGAAGGTGTAGAAATTGATACTCCTGAAGACTTAGAACGCGCAAAAAAAATATGGTAGATTATAGTAATATTAAAGTAATAGGTTTTGATGCCGATGATACTTTATGGGTAAATGAAACCTATTTTAGAGATGCAGAAACAGAATTTGCAAAGTTGCTGTCTAAATATGAAACTCCTAATAAAATAGATCAAGAGCTTTTTAAAATGGAAATTGGCAACTTACCATTATATGGTTACGGTGTTAAAGCCTTTACCTTATCAATGGTAGAATGTGCTTTAGAATTATCCAATAAAAATGTTTCGTCAAAAACTATTGAAGCCATTTTAAATATTGGGAAAGACATGCTGAATAAGCCTGTTGAAGTGCTTGTTGGTGTAGAAGATGTTTTGGAGGAATTATCAAAAAAATACCGTTTGATATTAGCAACAAAAGGGGATTTACTAGATCAAGAGCAAAAATTAGAGAAATCTGGATTAACGAAATATTTTCATCACATTGAAGTATTAAGTGATAAAAAGGAAAATAATTACTCAAAGTTATTAAAACATTTAAAGGTAGATCCAAAAGAGTTTCTAATGATAGGTAACTCTTTAAAATCTGATGTTTTACCACTAGTGAATATCAATGCACATGCCATTCATGTCCCATTTCATACCACATGGGCTCACGAACAGGTGAAAGAAGAAGAAACTAATGGTAAAACGTATAAATCTATAGATTCAATAAGCGAAATTTTAAATATTTTAAAATAGCTTAAGAAATAATGACCTTTTTGAACAGTTTTTAGAGGTCGTTTTAAAGTGATATTTTGACAGGAATTACGGCTGTAAAAGTTAAATTAATTGTATTTTTGGCAATTCTAAAAGCAAACGTGTTAAATGAGTTATAAGAACTTTCCAATGGTACCAAGAGTTATTTTTGGTAGAGGTAGTTTTAATCAGTTAGATGAAATTTTAGCGGCTAAACGCTTGAGTGTTAATGCTCCTTTTATTTTTCTTGTAGATGATGTTTTTAAAAACAACAATGAGTTAACTTCAAGAATACCATTGTCTTACGAGGATAGAATTGTTTTTATTTCAACAAAAGAAGAGCCTAAAACTTATCAAGTTGATGAACTCGTTGAAGATATTATTTTAAAAACAAAAGCACAACCATCTGGTATTATAGGTATAGGAGGAGGCTCTATTTTAGACTTAGCTAAAGCCGTTTCAATCATGTTAACCAATGAAGGGGAGGCTAAAGATTATCAAGGCTGGGATTTGGTTAAAAATCCTGCTATTTATCACGTTGGCATTCCTACAATTTCTGGTACAGGCGCAGAAGTTTCAAGAACAACAGTATTAACTGGTCCGGATAAAAAATTAGGAATTAATTCTGATTATACCCCGTTTGATCAAGTTTTGTTAGATTCTGAATTAACTAAAGATGTGCCTAAAGCACAATGGTTTTATACAGGAATGGATTGCTTTATTCATTGTGTAGAATCTTTAAAAGGTTCTTATTTAAATGCTTTTAGTCAAAGTTATGGTGAGAAATCTTTTGATTTATGTAAAGAGATCTTTTTAGAAAAAACTTATGATGCTTCTGATGTTGATTCTCAAGAGAAATTAATGATGGCTTCATGGCATGGTGGAATGAGTATTGCCTATTCCCAAGTTGGCGTAGCCCACGCCATGAGTTATGGTTTATCTTATCTTTTAGGAACCAAGCATGGTATAGGAAATTGTATTGTATTTGATCACTTAGAGGAGTTTTATTCAGAAGGTGTGGCGATGTTTAAGGAAATGAAAGCCAAGCATAATATTGAATTGCCTCAAGGTATTTGTGCGCACTTAAGTGACGATGAATTTAATATTATGATTGATGTTGCTTTGGGGTTAGAGCCTCTTTGGGAAAATGCCATAGGTAAGAACTGGAAGAAAACGATTACTAGAGAAAAATTAAGAGGGCTTTACCAAAAGATGTAACATGATGCAAAGCCTGGCTAAATTTATTTTCTTCAAATGTTTAGGCTGGCGTATAGTTGGTAACTCAGACTTCTCAAAAAACAGGGTCAAAAAAGCGATTCTTATCGCGGCGCCACATACCAGTTGGCATGATTTTTATATTGGTATTCTAATTCGGGCAGTAGTTCAGTTTAAAAGTAATTTTATAGCAAAGAAAGAATTGTTTGTGTTTCCTTTAGGGTGGTTTCTGCGGACTGTTGGTGGTAGTCCTATAAACCGTCAAGCAAACGAGAATAAGGTAGATGCTATAGCCAAATTATTTGATGATAAAGAGGAATTTAGAATAGCCTTAGCACCTGAAGGAACACGACAAAAAGTGGAGACGTTTAGATCAGGTTTTTACTATATCGCTAAAAAAGCACAAGTGCCTATTATCATGTTTACTTTAGATTATGAAAATAAACAAACTAAAGTTTCCGAACCGTTTTATCCTTCCGAAAATATAGAAGATGATTTTAAATACATCTACGATTTCTTTAAAGATGTTAAAGGTAAAATTGTCGAATTCTCTTAAATTATTTAGTTTAGTTATGATCTTTAATTTGCTTAAAATTAACACTTTGTATGTTTATTAGTTGCGTAGTTTTAATTCTAAGTTTTCAGTGATTATATTTTAATCATTTTTGCACTTCAGGATGAACTTCATTAACTGAAATCTAGGTAAGCTTCTCTTTAAAAAAAAATTAAAAGTATTTATAAAGCCTTATTTGTGAAATAAATTGAAGTAATTCCGTTTATAGAATTTCAAATTAGGCTATATTTATAACTATGATAAAAGACACAAAAATTGCAGTTTTAATTGATGGTGATAATATCCCAGCAAAGTACATTTCTGAAATGATGGAAGAAATTACTAAATACGGTACACCTACCATTAAAAGGATTTATGGTGATTGGACAAAGCCTTATTTAGCGAAATGGAAAACTGTTCTTCTTGAAAATGCGATTACTCCAATTCAACAATACGGATATACCACAGGGAAAAATGCAACAGACTCAGCGATGATTATTGATGCTATGGATGTTTTGTATTCTGAAAAAGTTGATGGCTTTTGTTTAGTATCTTCAGATAGTGATTTTACTAAACTGGCTACCCGATTAAGGGAGGCAGGTTTAGTGGTTTACGGAATGGGTGAGAAAAAGACTCCCAATCCATTTATTGTGGCTTGTGATAAGTTTATATATTTAGAAATTCTAAAGAAAGATGCGCCCCATCCGAAACAAGTTGATGGTTCAGAAAAAACAAAAGAAAATTTATATAATATTACGCCTAAGGTTATTCAGTTCTTGAAAAATGCTGTAGATGATTGTGCAGATGATGATGGCTGGGCTTTTTTAGGTGATGTAGGTTCTTTAATTATTAAAAAGCAGCCTAATTTTGATTCACGTAATTTTGGTTTTCAGAAATTAACACCGCTTTTTAAATCTTTGGATCAATTTGAATTGGAACAGCGAGATCAAACTAACGGACGTTTTAAACTGATTTATGTAAAGAATAAAGGCTAATTATTAAGCACTGAAGAAACATCGAAGTTTTGAATAATTTTATAGAGATCAGTATTTAAATACTGACCTCTATTGATTTAAGTAAAATATGGTTTCTTACTAAAGTTCACCCAGTATTTTATCCATTACCCAACTTGTATGCAAGGCTGTTTCTCCTGTAGAAGGATGGGTTTTACTCGGATCTTGAAAATAGTACATCATATTTTCAACATGTGTGAATTGAATATGTTTTGGGTTTTCAATAAAAACTTCTTTTTTCAGGGATTCACACTTTAGGATGATGGGCTTTTCATGAAATACAGAAAATTTTATGGTGCCTTTTGAACCATAAATTGTGACTTTGTCAATATGCTCATTACAACCAAAGTTCCAAGTTCCTGAGCCTGTAACACCTGATTCATGTAACCAATTTGCACTCACAGCATCTTTTGCAGTGTATAAGTTTTGCTGGTTGACACTAATGCCATTAGCTTCTTTTATATTGCCGAAAAAGTAAGTGTACAAGTCTAATTCGTGACTAGCTAAATCGTCAAAGTATCCTCCTGGTGCAATATTTTCATCTGTTCGCCAATTGTATGTTTTAGACATATCAATTTCACTTGGAGGCTTGCTTAAATGTGAAGTAATATGTCTCACTTCGCCTATATACCCTTGATCAATCCATGATTTTATTTTTAAAAATCTAGGAAGTGATCGTCTATAATAAGCAACAAATAGGGGAAGGTTATTTTCATTAAAAGCCTTATAAATTTCTAAACTATCCTTGTAGCAAGGAGCAAGAGGTTTTTCTATACAACAAGGTTTTCCTGCGGCTGCAACTTTTAAGGCGTAGTACTTATGTGAATCAGGTGGTGTGGCAATGTAAACCGCGTCTACATTGTCATCATTTATAAGGGCATCAGCATCGGTGTAGTAGGTATCAACATTATGACGTTTTGCATAATCTTTAACTTTGTCTGCGTTTCGGCGCATAACTGCAGAAATGGTAAAACCATTGGTGATCTTGTAGGCAGGGCCACTTTTAATTTCAGTGACATTACCGCAACCAATAATTCCCCATCTCAAGTCTTTGGATAACTCTTTCATGGTAGTATGTGTTCTTTAAGTAGTGGTTTGTACATTCACACAACCTGATCTGGTAAGGTATCAGATTGCATACAAGCGTACTTTAGTTTAGTTGTGCATCTAAAATACTAATAAAAATGCATTAGCTGAATTAAAAAGATAATTCATTTTAGTTAATTTTTGAAGATTTCACCAAAACATTTAGTAAGTATTCATATTCAAAACTTTAAGTATGCTATTTGTGAGATTTTAATAAAAACTCAGCTTATTTGAAGTATTTAAAAAATGTGGATTTAGTTTTTTACTATGGTTATTTAGAGTAAGTTAAATAGTAACGTTATCAATAGATGTCAAAAAAAAAGAGAGCCATTAAGCTCTCTTTTAAAAATATTTTATTCAGCAGTTTCTTCCATGGTATGGTACACGTTTTGGACATCGTCGTCCTCTTCGAGTTTTTCAAGTAGTTTGTCTACGTCGGCAGCCTGTTCTGTAGATAAAGGTTTTGTTACTTGTGGGATGCGCTCAAATCCGGAAGATAGGATCTCAATATCTCGGCTTTCCAATTCAGCTTGAATAGCACCAAAACTTTCAAAAGGGGCATAGATTAAGATGCCATCATCATCGGCGAAAACTTCTTCAGCACCAAAATCTATAAATTCTAATTCCAGCTCTTCAGGATCTAAACCTTCGGCATTAATTCTAAAGTTACAAGTATGATCGAACATAAAAACCACAGAGCCTGAAGTTCCTAAACTTCCGTCACACTTATTGAAATAGCTTCTTACATTAGCCACAGTACGTGTATTGTTATCTGTAGCCGTTTCAACTAAAACCGCAATACCATGCGGGGCATAGCCTTCAAAAATAACTTCTTTATAATCACCTTGATTTTTATCGCTTGCTCTTTTTATGGCGCGTTCTACATTGTCTTTAGGCATGTTTACTGCCTTGGCATTTTGTATTACAGCACGTAAGCGGGCATTACTATCTGGATCTGGACCGCCTTCTTTTACGGCCATTACAATGTCTTTACCAATACGTGTAAAGGCTTTACTCATTGCCGACCAACGTTTCATCTTTCTTGCCTTTCTAAATTCGAAAGCTCTTCCCATAATTATATAAGTTATTCTGCCTAGGCTGGCATTATGTTAATTTTAATAAATTGATATTAAGTTTCGCAAATTTAAAAACCTTAAAATCAAAAACAAATAATTAGTCTTAATCTTCTTCGGGTTCTACAATTTGCTCAATGGCTCTAGCTAACTCAAAATCTTTTTTGGTAACGCCATTAGCACTGTGTGTAGATAACGAAATGGTAAGCACGTTGTAAACGTTTGTCCAATTTGGGTGATGGTCTAGCGCTTCACATTCAAAAGCAATTCTACTCATTGCGCTAAAGCAATCTTTAAAGTTTTCAAATTCAAATTCACTATGAATGGCATTATCGAAATATTCCCAATCTGGTAAACGAAGTAATTTTTTTTCAATGTCTTGTTCTGATAGTTTACTCATAATTTGGTATCCTTTTTAAATTAAGTACAATTTACGCAATTGCAATTAGGGAATCAACTATAATTTTAAATCAGCTAAGATTTCATCACTTTTTAGTTGAAGATGTTTAGGGAGTTTATTGAATTTGGGTAAAACAGCGAGATAGCGCTCGTCATTAGTGGTGTAGACTTGCTTAAATTTTGCTTTTTGCTCCAGGTCATAACTAGCTATAATTTCCTTTACAAAATCATCATGATGTACCAAATCTTCACTTCCTAAGTGAAAAATTCCAGATTTATCGCGGTTGATGATGTAATGAATTTGTTGTGTCACTTTAGAGTCGTTTGTCACATTCATCACAAGATTAGGGAATATTTCAATGGGCTCATTGGCTTTGAAAAAATGCAGTATTTCTTGAATTCTAGGTGATTGTGCCCCAAAAACCATTGGAAGCCTGATAATAGCTACTTTGTCTGAAGGTAATCGTAATAGTAGGTTCTCTATTTTAATTTTAAAATGTCCGAAAATACTATGACTGTAGGTTTTATCTAATTCGTAACTTGGGAACTTACTATAGGCGTCAAATACGTTGGCTGAAGATAGAAATAGCAACTTAACAGGATTGTGCAATACATATTCAGCCAGATGCTGATGTAGTAACACTTGTTTGGAAAAATCACCACGAAGTGCAGAAATAAGAACTGTAGGCTTAACGATATCAAGAATTTCGTAGATATCATCTTCCTCAAAATTATATTGAAAAAAATGATTGTTCTTTTCTAAAGCACGATTACTAATATTATAGGTGCCAAAGGTTCTAAAATAGGGGCAGAGTTCTTTGTAAATAGCGCCTCCTAAAAATCCGCTACCTCCTAATATCAATATTCTATGTTTGTCCTCTCGTTTTAACATAAATAACCCGTGACATTTTAAACATCTAAAAAATGGATAATTTGGTTTTGGTGGTGAATTCCTCTAAAGCGAGCATGCCTAGCTTAGAGTTTCCTTTTTTATTTAAGCCAGGGGACCAAACGGTAATTATAAATTTTTCAGGTAAAAGTGCTACAATGCCACCGCCAACACCACTTTTACCAGGTAACCCTACCTCAAAGGCAAATTCACCAGCCTCATCGTAAAATCCGCAAGTAAGCATTAATGCGTTAATACGTTTGACCTGCTGGTTGGTAATTTGCACCTTATTTTGTAAGCAGCTTCCTTTGTTACTAAAAAAGTAAAAGGCCTTAGATAGCTGGCTACAGGTCATTTCTATGGCGCATTGGTGAAAGTAGAAATCTAAAACTTCCTCAACAGGATTATTCAGATTATTAAAAGATTTTAAAAGATTTGCAGTGGCATAGTTTTTAAAACCAGTAAGTTTTTCTGAATTGGCAACTTCCTTATTATAGTTGATGCTTTGGTCGTTTGTTAAAGTTCGGATGTATTCTAAAAAATCAGCCTTTGGGTTTTTTAAATTTGAAACTAATATATCGGCTATAACAATAGCACCTGCGTTTATGAAAGGGTTTCTAGGAATACCATTTTCAACTTCAATTAAGGCTAAATAATTAAACGGGTTTCCGCTAGGTTCAACATCAACGCGTTTCCAAATATCTTCGCCAATAAGTGACATGGCTTTTGCTAAGGCTAAAACTTTTGATATACTTTGAATTGAAAATGGTTTTTCAAAATCACCAATACCAAAAGTTTCACCTGCGGAAGTTCTTAAATGTATACCGAAATTATCACGATTTACATGAGCCAATTCTGGGATGTACGAAGCTACAACACCTTTATCTTCAGTGTTTTTTGTATCTTGATAAATGGTATTTAGAATGGCTTGATAGTCGTGCATATTTATGACTTATAAAACGGTAGTTTAACTACAGTAGCCGGAACCGCTTTTTTTCTAATTTGAATATTTATTTTGCTATCAACCGCTATGAAATCGGTAGGAACATAACCTAAACCAATGCCTTTCCCTATACTAGGAGACATGGTTCCCGAAGTCACATTTCCGATTTTATTACCTATTTCATCAACAATATCATAACCTTGACGCGGAATACCTCTTTCGTCTAATTCAAAGGCAATTAACTTACGTTTTGGACCTTCTTCTTTTTGAGCTTTTAAGGCTTCAGAGTTAGTAAAGTCTTTGGTGAATTTTGTAATCCAACCTAAACCAGCTTCAATAGGCGAGGTGGTGTCATCAATATCATTGCCATATAAGCAATAGCCCATTTCTAAACGAAGCGTATCACGAGCGGCTAGTCCTATTGGTTTGATACCATATTCTGCACCAGCTTCAAATACTTTATCCCATACTTGTTGGGCTTCACTGTTTTTACAGTAAATTTCAAATCCGCCACTACCTGTATAACCAGTTGCTGAAATAATGACGTTTTCAATACCTGCAAAATCACCAACTACAAAATTGTAAAATTTAATAGCTGCTAAGTCATGACTTGTAATGCTTTGCATAGCCTCAATAGCTTTTGGTCCTTGAATGGCTAAAAGCGAATAGTCATCACTTAAATTCCTCATGGTAGCACCAACATCATTTTTAGACTGAATCCAGTTCCAGTCTTTTTCAATATTACTTGCGTTGACCACTAGTAAATACGTTTCTTCTTTAATTTTATAGATGATTAAATCATCAACAATGCCGCCATCATCATTAGGTAAACAACTGTATTGAGCTTTTCCTATAGTTAATTTTGAAGCATCATTACTTGATACTTTTTGAATTAAAGCTAATGCATGTTCCCCTTCAACTAAAAATTCACCCATGTGAGATACATCAAAAACACCCACCGAATTTCTAACAGTTTCATGCTCTAAATTAACCCCTTCATATTGTACGGGCATGTTGTATCCTGCAAATGGAACCATTTTGGCTCCAAGAGCAATGTGTGTTTCGGTTAAAGCTGTATTATTCATTTTATGTATTTTTGAGTGTTGCACAAAAGTATTGAAATTTATCTGGTTTAATTGGCGGTACTTTTGTTAAATACCGTTAAAAAGTGAAGTGTTTTATGGGGAGGATAGAAGGGGTTTTCCAATTATTACTAATGAAATTTAAGTCATATTTTTAGATTTTTTACTGAATTATGATCTTTTTAATCTAAATAAGAATAAAATCTATGCATTTTTAAGAATAACTTTAAAGTTAAAATTTGCATATAACTGTCTATTATACTTATTTTTGAGTCTTGCTATCTCTCAATGACACAAACACTCCATACACTTAAATTTAAAGATTTAATACGTAAAACTTCTTTTAAGTTAGCAGTAAATATTTATTTAGCCGCTATACTATTTAACTTGTATTATGCCTATATCAGTTTTGAAAAAGGTATGACAGCATCTTTTCTCCTAATATTATTACCATTAATAAGTTTCACAATTAGTGTTTACGCTTTTGTTGTAAAGCGTAATTATTTGGTAGGACCTTATATTGTTTTTTTGTTTTTGGGCACTGCTACTGCAGGATTAACTTATTTAGAAGGTATCATGTCGGGGTATTATTGGTTCCAATTCGGATTACTTTTTTCATTGCCCTACGTCATTCGTAGAGAAGTCTATTTTAAAAAACATACTAGCACGCTTTATGCGATTATGTTAGCTTTTTTAGTGGTAATGTTTTTAATCTCTCCCATGTATTCCGAATATTACCCAAATTTATCTAAAGAGCAGATTCATTATCGTTTCATGCTAAATTCTGTAGTTAATTTTGGGGTTATGATGGTTTTTTCACTTCAAGCATTATCTTATAATAAATCAGTAATTAAAAAGATTTCCTTTGATAAAGAGCATGCCGAAATTGAAAAGGTCAGACGTACCATGGTATTATCTAATTTAGGGCATGAATTGCGTACTCAAATTAACAGCATTAATGGGGTTACACAGTTGATTTTAGGTAATGACACTAAAGAAGTTAAAAACAAGAAATACT
The DNA here is from genome assembly GCF_008806375.1 of Pseudotamlana haliotis. Lineage (GTDB taxonomy): Bacteria > Bacteroidota > Bacteroidia > Flavobacteriales > Flavobacteriaceae > Pseudotamlana > Pseudotamlana haliotis. The sequence continues at coordinate 25,697 of NZ_WAAT01000004.1, forward strand.
TTGAGATTTTAGATCACTGTAATAACAACATGTTATTATTGGTGAATGACATGTTAGATGTGCATAAAATTGAGTCAGGACTTTTTGAACTGGACAATGAACCTAAGCAGGTTCACACTTTTTTAAATAAAATTACGGTTCCGTTTATCAATAAGGCAGAAGAGAAAAATTTAGAACTAGAATCTTATATTGACTCAAAACTCAATGGTTTAACAGTTGATGTAGACGGAAAACGTCTTGCGCAAGTGATTTATAACCTCATATCAAACGCTATAAAATTTACAGAGCAAGGAGGTATTACATTTTCAGCTAAGGTTATTGATTTAAATGAGCGTGCGGTTCAAATTGAATTTGAAGTTAGAGACACGGGAATAGGAATTGCTCCAAAAAATTTAAAAAGAGTTTTTGAAAGTTTTCAGCAGATTAAAAATGAAAAGAACCCTGTGTATGGCGGTACTGGTTTAGGTTTGTCTATTTCTCAATCCATCATTAAAGCGATGGGGTCTGAAATAAAAATAGAAAGTGCTATTAATAGAGGAACACGTTTTTACTTTCCGTTAAGTCTCGATTTAACAACCTTAGAGAAAAAAAGTAAAAAGGATAGTGATGCGTTTAATGATGATTTCAAATTAAATTTAAACATCTTATTGGTTGAAGACAATATGGTGAGCATGATGTATGCTAAAAAGCTCTTGAAAAAGCATGTGCTTAATATTCATGAAGCCACAAATGGTATAGAGGCTATTGAAAAAGTTAAAGATAATAACGAGATCAATTTAGTGCTTTTAGATCTTGAGATGCCTAAAATGAATGGTTTTAAAGCAATCACACATATTAAAAAATTAAGACCTCATGTTAGAGTGGTTGCGTTTACCGCGAATATTCCGAGTACAGAATTTGTGGCTGAATTAGAAAATCTCGGATTTGATGATATCCTATCTAAACCCTTTAGTAGAGAAGATCTTTTTGCAGTTTTGAAACATGATACCAAACAACTCGTTTAGTTATACAATAAGCTATAGTTATGGCTAAGGTGGTTTATTTATTTCCTAAAGAAGTTAGATTAATGGCAAAAAAAGAGATTGATTCTAATAAACTTTACTTGTATATTTGTTAGAAACCAACCAAACCATGAACCAAAACCTTTCTTTACTCATTGATAATCAGTGTTTTTTTAAAAGGTTTTATTTCATAGGGCTTCTTTTTATTATAAGTTTCAATAGTTATTCTCAAATAAATTATGAATACGCCAAGAACAAGAATTTCTATTTAGGCTCTTATGGTAGAGTAGGTGTTGATTGGACTTTTGAAAATGGTGGATCGGTTGGAAGACGTCTTAACCTTAACAACATGGGAAGTATTGGTGGTCGATTAGAAGAACAGGATTACTTGGAATTGGTTCCTAATTTGGTTTTCACACCACAAAAAGGTGATAGTACCGAAATTCATGTACAAATACGATTATCAGCCTATTCTACAAGTTTAACTTCTATTGGAAACACTTCTACATCAAGTGTTGGGGGCTTAACATTGGCCTTACCTGAAATATATGCTGAAGCGAGAAATATAAGAGGGGCAGGCTTAAATGTATGGATTGGTTCCAGAATGTACCGGGGTGCTGATGCTCATATTGCAGATCATTTTTATTTTAATGATCACTCAGGTCAAGGTGTAGGTGCGGAATATAAAAAAACGAGGTTAGCGACTATTTTCGTGGCTTCAGTAGATACGACGTCTACTTTACCACCATATTTTTATCTTAATATTAAAACAGGGACACCAAGCGCTTCCTTAAGACAGCGTACTGTTTTTATTGGTGAACACGATTTCACTATTGATAATAATAACAGTTTCACAGCTCTTGCAGAATATCATCACATGGAAAGCGGAGAAAATGAAGCTTTAAATGATGACACTGAAGATAATTTAGAAGATGCTGTAAATTACCCCTCTGATTATGGTTACGTGTTGGGTGTACGTTATCATAGGAATTTTAAAAAACTAAAATCAGGTTCTTTTAATGATTTTACTTTGCGGTATGGTGCTGGTATTGCCAATGGTGGCGATGGAGGTTTATCAAAAACCTGGCTCACTTTTGGAGCGCCTGATAACCATAGTTTAACATTTAAAGGTGCTTATTCATTAGCCTTAGTAAATCATACCGTATTAAACATATCACGTAATTATACCTTTAATGGCTATGTTATTTATACAAAGAGTAAAGGAGGCTCTGATTTAGATAATCTTGCGCCAACTTATTTTGATCAGGAAGTTTATAATAGAAAAACGGATTTTACGGTAGGTTCTAGACACGAATTTTTTCTTACTGATTATTTTCATTTAATGGCAGAATTGCATTACTCTCAACGAAAGGATGGTACAAACCCATATGCTTCAATGACTAAACTTAGTATTGCACCTGTTTTAGTGCCTACAGGGTTGCGTGATATTTGGGCGAGGCCACATTTAAGATTTGTAGCTTCCGTAGCGCGTTATAATGATTATGCCATGAAAAGCTTATATTCACCTTATTTACAGTTTACGGGTGAAAATAGATGGGGTTATTATTTGGGCTTTAAAGCCGAGTGGTGGCTATGGAAATAATGTTTTAATGTTTATGCCTTTTGAGCTCTAACAATATGAAGTGGGGCCTGAATTTCGTTTAAATCTACAGAAACATCGCTAGGTGAAAGTACACGATTAGCTGTTTTTAGTAGAATTTGGAAATCTAACTGCCAAGACAAATGATCTACATAATACACGTCATACTCTAGTTTTTTATCCCAGTCCAAGAAATTTCTGCCATTTACCTGTGCGTAACCTGTAATTCCTGGTCTTACTTGATGTCTTTTCTTTTCTATGCTAGTGTAATATGGTAGATAAATTGGTAAAAATGGGCGTGGCCCTACAAGTGACATATCGCCCTTTAATACATTTATAAGTTGCGGAATCTCATCCAGAGAAGTTTTTCGAATGAAATTTCCAAATTTAGTAACGCGCTCGGCGTCTGGCAATAAATTTCCAGAGGCATCTTTTTTATCGGTCATCGATTTGAATTTGATGATGCTAAAAATCTGTTCATTTAAGCCAGGACGTTTTTGAAAAAAAAATGGATTAGATTTATTTGTGAACAGAAGAATCAAGTATACTGTAATAAAAACAGGAGATAAAACTATAAGTCCGAAAAAAGCACTAAAGAAGTCAATAAAACGTTTAATAAATTTAGCGTACATGGTGAGCAGTTGGATAGTTAGTAAAAGTTTTCTTCGTTAGGTTAAATTCTGGTATTCTTTTAATAAAGCTTCCCAAATCACTTTGCGTTCGAAATGCTTGATTATAAATTGTCTGGACTTTTCACCCATAGTTTTGGCTTTTTCTGGGTTAGCTAAAATAGTTTCCATAGCCATATACAAGGCTTCCGTGTTTTTGGGAGGGATAATTAATCCAGAAACATTTTCTTGAATAATTTCATTACAACCATTAATATCTGACACTATTCCAGGGAGTTCCATGGCACCTGCTTGAAGCACTACATTAGGAAAACCTTCACGGTAACTTGGGAAAACCAAGCAGTCTGAAATAGAAAGATATGGTCTCACGTCATTTTTCCAACCCGGATTAACGATGTTTTTATTTGTTTTAATAGCTTTTAGACTTTCTGGTTTTAAAGGATCTAGATGACTTTCATAACTTCCAACTAATAATAATTTTATATGCTGGTATTTCTGTGATAGTTTTGAAAAAGCAGCAATCAACTCATTGATACCTTTATCGGTTACTAATCGTCCAACAAAAACAAAAACAAAATCATCCTCAGTAAAACCAAGATCCTTTCTTAAGTCTTTTAAGTCATTATTGAATTCAGGAGAAAAGTGCTTCGTGTCTATCCCATTAGAGCTACCATTGCCTATGACCTTGAGTTTTGCTTTAGACGTGAATTTATTGTCCAAAATAATATCATGAAGCCCTTTAGAGTTAGGATACACTTTAGTTGCGCAAGTGTAGGTTAGTTTTTCTGCATTATTTAAAATAGTACGTTTAAAACCTGTAGCCTCTAATAAAGGCATACCTGCAACTGTATGTAAACGGTGAGGAACACCAGCTAGTTTAGCGGCCAACATGGCAACAATACCAGCCTTTGGCGTATGTGAATGTATTATATCCGGTTTTTCTTTTTTTAAAACCTTATAAAGTTTCCAAACACTTTTTAAATCTTTTGCCGGTGTTATTTGTCTAGTGAGTTCTATGGGTATCATAGGAATTCCCTCTAGTTTAGCTACGTCATTTATATCGTTTCCGTCTGGTGAAGAAGCCCCAATGACCTCAAAATGATTGGACATAAATTGACATTGCCCTGAAAGCAATATGTTTAATGAGTAGGGTACCGTTGTTACTCTAAACAACTTTTTTTTCATGTTTTTTCGTCCTGAAATTCAGAGTTTGAAAGTATAAAACTTAATTAATATTTAAAAGTAAAACAGTGTTTCATTTTAAGATTTATTAAACATTATTTTAATTCTTTGTCTTATAGCTGTTTGTTGTTTGTCGATCATTTTAAAAAGAAGATGTCATTGTCTTAATAGTTTGATGTACAGTTTATTAAATGGATATCTACTCCTTAGGAAGGCTTATTTGAATAAAACAAAAACATATAATACAGGTTGTTTATATTACTTATTGATATATAGTGTTTTACATGAGTTATATGTTGTTAAAAATATTTTTTTTAAATAAATAAAATCCAAAATATAGAATAGTACGTAGCTCTAAGAGTGAAAAGATTCAAAAAATAGTGTAATTCAGCTAATTAATTTACATTTCACCGATTTTTTAGTTTAATTTATGTATTTTGTCGATGAAATAGAATGTTTTAACGATATTTTTTTGATGATTTTTCTATTTATTATTTAGACCAAATTATTTACGTACTACAAATCATTACCTTTATGAAAACAAATTATAACCTTATGTTGCTCGCTTTAATTTTACTTTTTGTCACGACATCTTGTAATACTGAAGAACTACTTGTTGAAGATGCGCTTGAAGAAAATCAAGAAGAAATTACCGAAGAAGAAAAAGGAGACATTGAGCTGAATGAAAAGGAATTCACCTTTATCCCAGAACGTTGGGGTATTGTTGAAGGTGTTGTAGACTCTAATACGGCACTTAAAAACAGAGATATTTTAGAATCAATAATGCTGGAAGCCAAATCTAACGGTTTTACGACTTTTAAAATAGGTGCAATGGATGCTTACTTTGAGGTTGGTCTTGTAACAAGCGGCACATCGAATCAAAATTTTTATGCGACTAGAGAAGCTATAAATGTCCCTTCTGATTTTAATTTAGTGATGACTGAGAATACCCACCTACGTGTACAGCCAAATAATGCCCCACAATATTGCTTATTAGCCTTAAGAGATGTTAGTAATGTTACAGTTAAAGGGGGGAATTTATATGGAGATCGTGATCAACATGATTATTCTGGAGGAGGACAGCATGGTTCTCATGAGTGGGGTAACGTTATGGAATTACATGCAGCAAAGAATTCTATCGTAGAGAATGTAACAATGAAATATGGTTCTGGAGATGGACTTAGAATTTCTAGCTTAAAGCATGCATGGGAGGCAGATTATAATGCTTCTCACACTTTAATGGTTCGTAATTGCACTTTTGATAGTAATAGAAGAAATAATATTTCTATTGTTGACGGTTATAATATTGATATAGACAATAATTTAATTATAAATGCAGGGGTTGATACTCCTAATTCTACTGGAGCGGCTCCTAAATTCGGACTTGACGTAGAAGCAGTTCGTGAAGCTGATGGTAATGGTGGATATATCTATTGGCAGAAGGCTGAGGATATTCGAATAACTAATAATACTGAACGCGGTAGCGCTGCTGGAGGCTTTATAGTGTTTATTGGTTATGATGTAACTTTGGAAGGTAACTATTCTGAAAGTGGCTTAAGTTATACTTATGCGCATGGTACCAAAATTATTAATAACACTATTATAGATCCAACAGGTAATGGAGGAGTTGGAGTAAAAGGTGGTAAAAACTCAGATTCTCAATCTATTTATAACAATATTATTGCGGGAAACACTATTAAAGGATTTGAGACTGGAATAAATGTTAGTAATAGGGATGTAGAGGTTTACGATAATGCGATAGACGATTTTGTAAACGGAATCTACCCTATTAATTTATCCGATTCTAAAATTTATAATAATACATTAAAAAGTTCAAGAGATAAAAGTAAAGGAATTTATGTTTATGGTTCTGATATGAATAATGTCATATTTGAAAATAATAATATTTCAGCACTTGCTAATTCTCTTAAAATTGAAAGATGTAACAATTCAGGAGAAGCTTTAGATTATTCGTTTATTGTTAAAGGTAACACTTTTACCTCCCCTAATTACACTAGAATTAATGATGTTTCTGGAGTAGAATTCCTTAATAATACGTTTTATCACGGTCTTCATATTTATGATTCTGATGACTTAAATTTTACAAATAATAAAATTTCTAGAGATGGACATGACGGTATACGTTTTAGAAATACTAACACTAATATGTTGTTAGTTGGGAATAACATCTCAGTTGGCTCGAAAACATGCGTGCGTATTGATTCTAGTACTCAGGCGAGTCAAATAAAAGAATCCAATACTTCTTGTAATTAAAAGATTTAGATCCTCATCTATAAAAAATGTGCCCCTAAAGTTTTAGGAGCACATTTTTTATTTTAAAATCTTTAGTTTCTAAGTTAAACAAAATATCCTAATATCCGTACAAACGGAATGGCTATTAAGGGCAAAGCAATAAACACCAACATGTAAAAGATAGAAGCTTTTGTAATTTGATTTTCTTTAGTAGACTGAATATAGCCTAAGGCTGCTAATATAATAGCAAACCCATAAACTGTTGCAATAGGGTAAGTAGTGATTATAAATGCAATAAGAAAAACATTTCTGTATTTTGAGAGTGAAAATTTACTAGGTAAACAAAATGAAATGGCAATCATCCCTTCAATAAAAATTGTCCAATAAGATATAATGAGTCCGATTGTTTTTAAATTTTCAACCCCATTTAATTTAAACGAAAAAGTGGTGTTATTTGTATTTAGTAAATGATCAATATTTGCAGCATTTTCAAGGAGTAGGGTAGGGTTAACTCCTGCAACATAGGAGGTGAAACCAAAAAACCTTGGATCGGTTGTATTTGTGAATTCAAAAAAACCACCGTTTAAAAATTCTGGTGCTAAAAACTTACCAATTACGGCAAATAAAAAACACAAGCCTATAATATATTTGGCCTGATCCCTGAGCTTTGATAGGATTTCATCTTCTTTAAAAAAGAAAAACAATAAGCATATAGAAACTAACACATAAGCGTAGATATGCTTATGGTTTGGTACATAACCATCTAAATCAAAGATTAAATATGGAAATGCACTAATCAAAGCCATGATCAGCCAAAAAAATTTGTTTAATAGTACCTTTTGGAATAACAATGCTGGTACAATGATAACGGGCATAAAAATACCCAGAACAGCGTTATCATTCATTTTCAAAAGCATAATTAACAGAATCATTTTTAATATTAATATTAATGATGATTGTTCGTTTAAGGTATGTTTTTGAGAAGAACGATATAAAAAATCTATAAAATTTCTGTTAGTGGTTATTGTTTTCAACATGGTTAATGCGGTTTAGTTGTATCATATCACTTTCTCTGTTGTAGTCAATTCGGTATACTTCCATATCAACAATGTTTTCTGGATTCACAGGTTCAGTACATATCGTATTATCGTAAATAGTGGTTGGCTCTTTAAACATAATTTTATCGGCTTCAGCGTTGTAACACCAATCAAACTTTTTAAGTTGTTCTATAAATTCTGTTAAACGTTCATCATTGGGCATGATTCTACTTTCAACATAAATATCTTCTAATGTTTTAATATCTCTTAGGTTTACAAAATACACCTTGTTGTTATGCTTAATATTTATACCTGAAACGCGATAAAGCATTTTATCAATTTTACCAAACATTCTCATGCCACCTCCCATCCAGCTATCTAGGTGATCGGTTTCAACAAGAATCAAGTTTCTAACAAAAAAGAATAGCATGATGCACGGGATAGCGTATTTTATATATTTTTTCATAATTAATTTAGATTATATAAACTGTTTGCGTTCGTTTTCCGTTGGAATTCTACAAGTGCTTTTTTTTCCGAAGAACACATAGCGATTCTTAGCAATAAAGCTGTATAATCCGTCACGAATAAATTCAGGAATAATCATCAATACTTTAGCAAAAATGGCATAGCTAGGTGAAAGTTTTGAAAAAACTCTTAAAACTGCTGATGATTTAGTGTATAATGTATTATTTGTGTAAAAATAAATTGTTGAAAAATCAGAAGTATTCTCCTGTATGAACTCGTCTTTTAATGTAGATTTAGCAAAATCAGACTGTAGTGTTGCGTAATAAATTGTACCGTTTTTATCTCGACTTATTACAAAATTTATAAACCCATTACAAAGGTTACAAACACCATCAAAAAATACTATGTTTTCTTTTTTCATTAGTACAAGTTTTTTATTGGTTGAGTAAATCGGAATAGATTAAAATTTTTAAGTAATACTTTTCTAAACCAATCTTTTCTTTTATTCATAACTGGGTAATTCACAGAATATACGCCGCTTCCTTTCAGTTTGCTTTTAAAGTTATTCATTTCTTTAAATGAATACTTATTGCTATACATTAAATAGAAAGCGTTTATATTAACTAAAGTTAAGCGTTCTTTAAAAAATGAATCCACTTGATTGTTTGGAACCCCTGTTATTTTGTTATGAAACGTATTGATGTTTTTTAATATGATATGAAAGTCATTTAGATATTTATCTTTTTTAGACTTGTCATTGTTTCGTGTTATTGAATCTGACGATTGTAAAAATGCGGTGCACACATTATTTATGGCTTTTACCCGTTTTGCGAAATAGAATGCACGGGTATTAAATTCAAAATCTTCACCATAAATTTTCTCTAAGAAAAATAGTTGGTTGTTTTTTAAAAAATCTAAAGCATATAATTTATTACAAGCAGATCCACCGTAAGCGATATTCCAATAATAATTTACGCCGTCATAAACTTCTCCTAAGCTATCAGCTGAAAGAGTGTTGATCACAGTATCATCTTCAGCGACTATCTGTGCGCCAAACTCTAAAATATCTAATTGGTCCTTATCTGCAATCTTAATGAGTTCTTTAATACGGTTTGGTAAAAACCAATCGTCAGCATCAAGAAATAACAAATAGCGCCCTTGGGCATTGTTTATTCCTGTATTTCTAGCACCTCCTAAACCTTTATTTTGTTGAGAAATAATCTTAATAAAAGGATGTTTTTTAGCAAGTTCTTCTGCAACTTGAAGACTATTATCAGGGGACTCATCATTGACCATAATAATTTCAATAGCTTCCGAATCAAAGTTTTGAATACAAACAGAGTCCACACATTTGTTTAAATATTTGGAGACGTTGTACATTGGTATGATTACACTAAGGTCTTTCATGGTTTATAATAATTTATTCGATATAATAAAAGGAATACATTAAATAGGTAAACCCAAAATAGGCTAGAACTACTTGCCCAATTACAATATGTTGATTGATATGATGTTTTTCCTTTAAAAGTGGGTAAATAATAATTAACGACATTAAAAACCACGACAAATATGCAAATCTATTGGAAAAAGCAGCCCTAATAACTAATATCCAAAAGGCATTAGAAATTAAGTAGGTACAAAATAGTTGATTATATAATTTATCTTGAAACTCCTTTTTAAAAACATAATAACATCCTGAAATAAGTGGAAAGGAGCTATAAAATAAGAAATCAAATCTAAACTTAGAACCTCCTCCTCCATTTGAAAGGTAACCACCAATTCTATCATCAGCAAAACCTAAAGAGGTAAATATTGCCTCCCAAAAACTACCTAAACCAAGAGATAGCGGAATAGCTAATACCCATAAAATCAAGTATGTTTTAGGGTTGCTATACAATAATGTTATAGCAAAAGCAAAAATGGGTAATAATAATGTTTTATGAAACAAAGCAGAGAGAACCAAGAATGTAATCATAATTGGTTTTTGTTTGTAAAATGAAATTGCTAATAGAAATATGGAAGTAGCAATCCCATTACGAATCCCGTTAACAGCATATGGCCAAAACGAAAAGGAAACAACAAATAATAAAAAGGAATAAAACCAATATTCTTTAAAAAATGTTTTAGAAACACGATACATGGGATAAATGTACAAGATAGCACAAACAAGAAAGAAGTTTTGAACGGTCATAATTGAGGTACAAAGCTTAATGAATATCTCAAAGAAAAGATCTTTTTCTGTTTTTAACTCGCCCCCCTTAGCATAATATAAAAAAGTATTAGCATATGTACGCATGTCGGCAAAATACCTTCCACTTATGGGGCGCAATCCGATATAAAGAATAATTAAAATGAGAAAAATATACCCCACAGATTTTGTGTAGATAAGATTTTTTGGATCATCTAGTTCCAATGTCCAACTATGAATGAGAGTAAACAGGACAATAGCTAACGATACATTTATAAAATAAACATAATAAAGATCTAATGGAATAAAGTTAATCATTGTGGAGAGGGTTGGTTTTAGTTTACAGGTTTTAAGTATTGTTTTGCTACATATTCTAAATTAAATTTTTTTAATAGTTCTTGTTTATTAAGGTGTAATTTTTCTTTGTATTCTTCAGAATTGTTTATGACTTTAAGCAAGGCTTTGGCTAATAATTTTTCTTCATAAATCAATGAAAACGATTTGGGGATTCCAATTTCTCCATTAAAAAAATTTGGAGTTACTATTCCGGCTTCAACCTCTATATTAGAATCTGTTTCGTTATAATCTTTAGTGCTCATGAGTTCAATTATTCCTTTTGTACAAAAAGAACTAACTACAGGAGTACCTACCGCTATTGATTCTACAATAACATTAGGTGTACCTTCGTAAAGTGAAGATAAGACCAACACATTTGAGGCATGGATGTATTTATATGGGTTACTTTTTCTTCCCAATAAATGTACATTATTACTTAAATTTAAGTCTTTTATTCTTGAATATACAATTTGTTGCACGGCATAATCACCATCTCCTACTAAAATTAAATTAATTTTTTTATCTGTTGAAATGACTTCAGCAAATGCATTTAGCAAATGCCAAGGTGATTTTTGAACAGATAATCTACCCAAAAAGAGAATTGTTTTTTTTAAAAACAACTCTTTTTCTAAAGGGTCTTTAATTGTTTCTTGGCTACGTTTAACTATTTCAGAGGTGTTATGTGGGTTATATATAACTTCTAAGTTGGAAAATTTATAAGCACAATTAGCAATTAAATCTTCTTTAATAGCCTTGCTAATACAAACTAACTTGTTAAGCTTTCCGTAAAGGTGTTTGTATCCAAATCGAGTAAGTTTATTAAAAAAGGTGTTTGTAATTAATTCTACACTTTTAAGAGCATGAATACTTCCTATTTTAAATTCTTTGGTTTGTGTTAAAGAACTAAATAAATTGGCCATGTCCCCAAAAGCAATCGAATGGGTGATATTATACTTTTTTATTATTTTCCTAATATGTATAGGTGATTTTGCATAAAATAATAAACGTTTAGAGGCCTTCATTTCGGAAAAATCAACAGTACTTAAATACAATTCATCTTCACCAAAATTTATGATGTCATTTTGTAGTTGTATTAATTTAAGAACTTTTATTTGATGTCCTTTTTCTTTGTAATAATCATAAAAGGTTAAAGCCAGGCGCTCCATACCGCCAACACTACCGTACGGCATTATTAATAAGATATTTTTTTTACTATTTATCATAATAGTTTAATGCTTTTGGATTTCAAGTTTAACGTTAATTGAATCACAAAGTGCTTTAGTAAATGGAACCCCTCCAAATTTATCAATATGAATTCCATCATAAGTATTAAAGGTGTTTTCAACTTCAGAGAATGTTATATATTCAATGTCATTTTTGTTGGACATGTTTCGCATATCAATATTGAATGTATTCCAAAATTCATTTTCTATTGCTATAAGTTCTTTATCGATGGGGAGTCTTACAAGAACTACATGTCCATGATTTTTTAAATACAGAATTAATTTTTCTAAATACTCTAGTCTAATTTCAGATTTGAGCCATTTTTTTTGAAAACCATTATAAAGTGTGATTTGATTATCCTTCCATGTTTTTAATAGGGCTTTGTCGTCTGGTAGGTTCGTTTCTTCAAGCCAACCGTCTTTATGAGTTTTTGATGATTTTTTAATAATTCCACGAAAATGAAAATAATCGAAATTTTTAAGGAGGTATTCAAAATTTGGGCTATTATTTACAAACCTCATGTTATGAGGTGGCATATCTGCTTCGAAAAACTCGCCTTGTTTCTCTTCTTCCTTTCCCGATCTATTTGCTAATAAAAATGGATGTACCGAAATTATAAACAAACCATTTTTTGTTTCTGAATTTAATTTACGTTTTACACTTTCTAAATATGGCGGACCGTAAGCGGTTTGCTTTAAGGTAAAACTATAGTTTAAAATAGGCAGTTGTAATGGAAAATTTTCAAAATATGAGTCAACGATTGAAGGTTGAATTCCTTGAAAACTTCGAGAGTCTCCTAGTATGATTGAATGGGCTTTTTTTGTAGTAAATTTTTCATAAAAATAATCAACATTTCCCCCATAATTCATTAAGATAAAGGACACAACTCCTATTACAACAGTAAAAAATGCGAAAGATTTTATTATAAATTTTTTCATATTCTAGAATTGAAAATAAATAAATGATTGAGATTGCGCACCAAAAATTAAAATCAAACAAAATACTATGGTATATATGGTCCATCTTACTGGCGTTAATTTGACATGATTTAGTTCAAGACCATGTTGTTTTTCTCTTTGTATCCATTCGACAAAAATTAAAATAAAGACGTATAAGAAGGGCTTGATATCAACAGTTGGAAATTGTAATATGGATTTATTAAAGATATTTGAAATATAGCTAAATGCATGAGTAAGGCTGTCAGCTCTAAAAAATATCCATGCTAAAATAGTTAAGGTAAATGTTGTTAGTATTTGAGTAAACTCTTTAAAGTTAAAAAACATTTTACCCTCAGCAACTACATTAGTATTGACACGGTTTTTATCAAGAAGCATTAATGGCATAAAATAAATTGCATTAAGTGCACCCCAAACAATGAAGGTCCAATTGGCTCCATGCCAAAAACCACTTACTATGAAGATTATGAAAATATTTCTTATTTTTTTGGATAAATTTACACGACTGCCACCTAGAGGAATGTATAAATAATCTCTAAACCATGTTGATAAAGAAATATGCCAACGCCTCCAAAATTCTGCTATATCTCTAGAGAAGTAAGGAAATGAAAAATTCTGCATGAGATTAAAACCAAATAATCGCGAAGTACCTATGGCGATATCAGAATACCCTGAAAAATCACCATATATTTGAAAGGCAAAAAACACAGCACCTATAATCAATGAGCTAGCATTGAGATCTGAATGATTTCCAAAAACTTCATTAACCACTATAGCACAGTTATCTGCAACAACAATTTTTTTAAATAAGCCCCAAAGTATTTGTCTTAAACCATCTGCTGCTTTATGATATTCAAATTTTCTTTTTTTATAGAATTGAGGTAATAAATTAGTGGCGCGTTCAATGGGGCCTGCTACGAGTTGAGGGAAAAAGCTAACAAATGCAAAAAAAGCAATGATTTTTTTTGTAGGTTCTAATTTTCCTCTATAAACATCTATGGTATAGCTCATGGTTTGGAATGTGTAAAAACTAATACCAACCGGAAGTATAACGTCTAAAGTTATGGCATCTAATTCATATCCAATAGATAAAAAAGCTTCAGATAAAGAGGCTGAAAAGAAATTGAAATATTTAAAAAATCCTAAAAAGCCTAAATTGGCTATCATACTAAGACTTAACCATGCTTTTTTTCTAGTGTGATTTTTACTCTTTTCTATTTGAATTCCCGCAAAATAATCTAAGAAAGAACTAAAAATTATAAGGGATAAAAATCTCCAATCCCACCATCCATAAAAGACATAACTAACAATTAGTAATAATAAATTTTGCCAGCTTAATTTTTTATTGAAAATAAACCAGTAGAGTATAAATACTGTTGGAAGAAAAAATAAATATTCAAATGAATTAAATAGCATTCTTAATTATTGATTTTGTTTTTTTGAAAAAAACGAGTTGATTTTTTTTAATTGGAACAATTTGATAAAATTATCAATGGTTTTTACACCAAAAATACTCATCATTTTTCTTTTTATATTTGGTAGACGTGTTCTTTCTTTTGGAACCCATGACATTGCAAAATGATGTATACAAAAGGTGTTGACTGTTTTTTCAATAACCCCGGTTCCATGATCTTTAGCACAGAAATAATCCTTTGGAAACATTGGTAAAGAAAGGTCATATTTGCTATATGAAAGATCATTAATAATAGGTTTTTCGAGCTCAATAACGCTATGATTTTTATGTATTTGTTGCATCATTATTTTAGGTAGAGTCAATGTGTTTAGAGCCCCACCTTTTCTAACAAATGATTTGTTATCGTAGTAGTCTAAACAGTCTTTAACCCATTTTGTACCTTTTTCTGCACCAAATACGCCTGCTTCAATGATACCGTGTCCTTCTGAGCCAATAAAATATGGTAAATGTAAGAGTTCATTAAAACTTTTTAGTACCTCTATATCTCCATCAAGGTAAATACCACCTTCAGTGTAAACCGCATACAACCTTATATAATCTGCTGCAAACGCATACTTTTTTGCTTCAAAAGCTTGTTTAACCCATATATTTTTATCTAAAGGAAACCTATTTAAGTCCCATAAAACAAGCTCATAATCAGGAAGATATTTCTTCCACGATTTTATACAGTTCTCAATGAGTTCTGGATATTCATCGCCGCTAAGCCAACAATAATGGATTTTTTTTGATATCATTTTATTTAATAATAAATGCTTTACATTTTTCCTTTAGAGGTTCAGCTAACTCATGATGTAAACCTAAATTGGTAACCATGGTGTCTTTAGTGATTTTACCTTTCCATCCAAAGTTGTTTGTAAAAGAACCATCATCAGCAATATCAATACGATTGAACAAATCTATGATACCGTTAAATCTACAAGTGTCTACAAAGGTGTTAAATGAATTTAGAAATATTACAGGTGTCCCCATTGCTAGGCACGGTAGTGCACAATGAATTCGAGATGTTATGACTAATTTTGCTTTTGCGTATTTTTTTAAGCAATCTTCGGCATATTCAAATTTTTCTTCATCGGTTTGCTTACCAATTGGGAGTATTTGAGTCACATATTTTGCGTCTTCTAGTAAATCCTTGTCAATTACTTTCTTTAGTTGCTTTTGAATGCGGTTTAGCTGAAAGGCATCTCCTTTTAAAATGCCTTTAACTAAATCTTTTGT
Source organism: Pseudotamlana haliotis (assembly GCF_008806375.1). Taxonomy (GTDB): domain Bacteria; phylum Bacteroidota; class Bacteroidia; order Flavobacteriales; family Flavobacteriaceae; genus Pseudotamlana; species Pseudotamlana haliotis. The sequence goes on from NZ_WAAT01000004.1 coordinate 41,257, forward strand.
AGATTTAAACAATTTGTCTGTAGTAGGATAATTGTAAAACGGATCTACAATATAAACATCATCACCTCTTAATGCGTCATCTACCTTATAGTTATCTAATGTAAGTGTTAAGCAACCGGTGAAATAAGCTTCGATTCCTTTATCTTTTAAAATTTTAACTGTGTATTTGTCTCTACAACCAATAGGGGCATGGGTCTTTAAATAAGCGATGCCTTCTTCTGTTAGCATAAAAGGGGCAGCGGTAGAATTCATATGAAAAGAAACAAAAAGCGGATCTATTTGTTTAGCAGGAATCCAATGATGAATATTGTGAGTAAACCAACCATTCATAATTAATTTAACGTCATTACCGTTGTATTCTTCCAATTTTTCTCGGTTCATGAATACATCGGTTTGTGGTAAAAATTGTTTTGCAGCTAAGCTTTGAACATAATCGCCAACATTGTATTTTTCTTTACCTTCTTCGTAAGTTAGTAGTCCGTATTTCATTATAATGATTTTATTTTTTGGTACACCTTGTATAGGTTAGGGAATTTATTTCTAAGTATATATTTACGTTTTTTATTTTCCTGAACCGTTTGTTGATTCTTATTAACAATCTCATCTAAATTCAAATTGATAAATTTTTCGATAGCTTTTTTTTCAGCATCTTCATCTTTTAGTACATAAAAACTATCAACACTTTTTGCTTTATCCTGAATGCATTGCCATTGGTATTTAATCCCTTCAGTCATGATACAATCATCTCCAAAGTTGTAAAATATTAAGTCATAAAAATTATCAGGTAAATCAAAACCATAATCTTTTGGATTAGCGCCAGACAAGATTAAACTTAGGGCTGTACGTTGACACTTATGACAAGTATTACAATTTGCACCTTCACGTTCATCGGCATAACAAACACGTAGTGTGATGTTTTTTTTGTTTTTCTCTACAAATTGAACAACATGGTCTGTTTTATCAGTCCTTTTAAATTGAAAACCCTCATGGGTGACTTTAGTGTTGGCCCATTTCATGTTTTCATCAATATAAGGGGAGGAGCCCCAACTGTATTTTATCTCATGTGTAGCAGAAGCTGCGATATTAATATCGGTAATTCCGAAGATAAAAGATACTGGTCCTAAAACACCTATTAATGCCATGCCATGTTGTACAGCACCCCACCAACCTAGGTGATCAACTAACAAATCTACTTTATAAGTGTAGAATTCACGTAAGTTAGATTCAATATAGTGTAATCGTGATGCTTTAAGTACCTCTTCAGAATTGTTAAAGCTCTTAAAGGCATTCCAACGTTTAGTATCATTAATTTCTACATCAGCACCATGAATAGAAAATAAGTATGGATTTTTATGAAAATGTCTCGTCAGAGAGTCATAAGAATCTAGACCCCCACTAAATAACAAGGAAGTTTCGTTACCCTGAATGGTATTTTTTATTTTCTTATTGAAATGAAGTTCACCAGAAATTGTTTTTTCCGGATGATATTTTTGGAACTGTTCTTTCAATTTCAATAATGAATTATAAAAGGTTTCATCAATTTCATCAATAAAAACATCAAAACCTACAAACCAAGAGATAGGCATGATATTGGCTAAAAACGGAATGACCGCGATGCTATGTGGCGTATTTTCAATACTCTTATCATAGCATACATAATAAGGGTTTTTGGAATTGAAATATTCTGAAATTCCTTTGGAAACTTCATAATCGTAAGAGATTTTTGTGTTTCCTTCTTCAAATGATATATCTTTAAGTTTTACCATTTTAATTTCATTTTATTAAGGAAAGGATTTAAAGCATCCTTGAAGAGTTGTTTTTCAAAACCAATAATACCTAAGTTATAAATCACAACAAAATATACTAACGAGTAACAGGTTGCTTTTGTGACAAAATTAATCCAGCCTTCGCCAGGTATAAAAGTTATGATATAACCTAAAGCAGAAACGAATAAAAGGGCGGGTAATGTCTTGTTAAATAGTTCTTTAAAGAATCTTGGTATGTTTAGACCGATAACGTTATTGTAATAGAAATTCATAACATTTTGAACGATGATCCACCCAGAAAGTGAACCTATAATCATACCTAAAGCCCCATAAGATCTTGCTAAATAAGCTCCTAATACAGCCCCTGTTATTAGAAATACTAAATATATAATAGCTTTAAAAGCTAGTTTGTTTTTGGCTTCTAAAATTGAATTTCCAAAACCTTGAATTAATGGTAAAGTATAAGCGATCATGATTAATAAGCCAATTAACCAAACTTCACGGCTTGCAGTAGGACCGAGCTCACCACCAACCCAAAGTAATACGAATTGATAACCAAATAAGGAGAAAGCGCCCAAAATATACATAAGGATAATAAAGGATATCCGACCAATTTTAATCATCATGGAGGTGAGTTCTTCGGTGGAGGCATTACCTACGGTCATTTTTGTTGCTCTAGGCAAGAACACGCTAGAAATGGCTGATGAAAATGCACCATAGTAAGTCCCTAGCATAATTCCTATACCATAAATTGTTAGGACTTCAGGAACAGAAATTCTACCTAAAATCCAGTGCCCAACCTTCCATTGAATAATGCCAACAAAAGAGAATACAAAAATCCAGATGGAATAACCAAAAATTTCTTTAAGGTATTTGGCTGAAAATTCATGAAGTTTAATACGAACATTCAACTTAAAAAAAACATAATAAGCATTGATAGCAATTATTATGATATTAAAAATAGTATCTATAATGACCAAAGAAATGGCTTTTCCTCCTAAGAGCAGTACACCAACAACAACCAAACTTCTTAATATATAGCGTATAATTTGAATTGTTTTTGGAAAAACAAAGGACTCATAACCATAGCATATTCCATTAAAAGTGTTACCTGGTAAGCTTATAGCCAAATTAAAAATAAGTAATGCGAAAATGGTTTTAGCAACAGATATCTCTTCAGAAGTCATTTTGGTGAAATAGCTATCAATTTGCCCATAAAATGCTAGTCCTGAAATTATAATGATTGAAGAAATTAACCCGTAAATAATTAATGTAATGGCAAGGAAATTTTCTTCTTTCTCTTTGTCATCTTCGGCTTTATATTTAGCAACAAACCTAATAGTTGTATTATTAAGTCCTAAATCTAGGATGGAAATTGTGCCAACTAAAGCACCAATTGTGGTATATATACCATATTCTTCTTTTCCAATATGACTCAAAATAAAAGGAGTAAGAAACAGTCCAACTGCATTTGTCAGAAAAATGATGATATAATTTAATGCAGCTCCTTTTTTTAGTTGACTCAAAATATTATTTGTTTTTGTAAATTTTTAGGATTATAATCTACCATCTACTTTATCCTTTAAAATCCCTTTTACATCATAGAGTACCCCATCTTTATTGATTAAAGTGTTTAAATCTTTATTCAAGAACTCTTTATGAGCAACGGTTAACACTACGGCATCAAAATTATTTGATGGTAATTCTTGCGTTGTTTTTAGTCCGTATTCATGATATACTTCCTCTGGGTTAGCCCAAGGATCATAAATGGTAATATCTGTTCCGTAACTATTTAATTGTTTTATAACATCTACAACTCTAGTGTTTCTAACATCCGGACAGTTTTCTTTAAATGTGATTCCAAGAATAAGAATCTTTGAATTTTTAATTCGAATATCTTTTTGAACCATGAGTTTGACAACTTCAGAAGCCACATATTGGCCCATGCTGTCATTCACACGTCTTCCTGCTAAAATAATTTCAGGGTGGTACCCAACTTCTTGGGCTTTTTGTGCCAGATAATAAGGGTCAACCCCTATACAATGTCCTCCAACTAATCCTGGTTTAAAAGGCAAGAAATTCCATTTTGTTCCAGCTGCTTCTAAAACCGAATTGGTATCAATATTCATTAAGTTGAATATTTTAGCCAATTCATTAACAAAAGCGATATTGATATCACGCTGCGAATTTTCAATAACTTTAGCAGCTTCGGCTACTTTGATAGTAGGAGCGAGGTGAGTTCCAGCAGTAATGACACTTGCATAAAGTCCATCTACTTTTTTACCAATTTCTGGAGTAGAACCTGCCGTTACTTTTAAAATTTTATCTACTGTGTGCAGTTTATCCCCAGGATTAATACGCTCTGGGGAATAACCTGCATAAAAATCTTTATTAAATTTTAAACCACTAATTTTTTCAAGTACAGGAACGCACTCATCCTCTGTTACTCCAGGGTAAACCGTTGATTCATATATAACGATATCGCCTTTTTTTAGTACTTGAGCAACAGTTTCACTAGATTTATAAAGTGGTGTTAAATCTGGTCTGTTGTTTTTGTCAATAGGTGTTGGCACCGTGATAATATAATAATTGCAAGTTTTAAGGTCGTCCAAATTAGCTGTGAAATACAACCCGTTCTCATCGTTAAAATCTGTTTTTAAAACAGATTTTAACGTATCAGAATCTACTTCTAAAGTAAAGTCATTTCCTTGAGAAAGTTCATCAATACGGTTTTGGTTGATATCAAAACCAACGACGTCGTATTTAGTGGCAAATAAGCGAGCTAGTGGTAAGCCAACATAGCCTAAGCCAATAATTGCAATTTTATCTTTATTCATATTTTAACTTCCTATTGAATAATATTCGAAACCAATTTTATTCATTTCAGACTTGTCTAAAATGTTTCTTCCATCAAAAATGAAAGCTGGTTTCTTCATTTGTTTGTAAATCTTTTCCCAGTCATAAGATTTAAACTCATCCCATTCAGTCATTATAGCTACAGCATGTGCATCATCTAAGGCCTCATAAGGAGAATCTGTAGATTGTAGGAGCGCTTTGTTTTCTTCAGGAGAACGGGTGTTTAAATAGTTTAAATCTGATTGAACTTTTTCTTCAGAAACTTTTGGATCATAAACTGTAATTTCAGCTTGTTCGTTTAGCAAGTGATCGGCAACGTAAATGGCTGCAGACTCCCTAGTATCATTGGTATCTTTTTTAAAGGCCCAACCAAGCAAGGCTATTTTCTTTCCAGATACCGTATTGTAAAGTGTTTTAATTAGGTGATCAGAGAAACGTCTCTTTTGGTGATCATTTAAAATAATAACCTGTTCCCAATAGTCGGCAACTTCATGTAGTCCATAACTTCTCGCGATATAAACGAGGTTTAAAATATCTTTCTGAAAACAAGAACCACCAAAACCAATTGAAGCCTGTAAAAATTTAGGTCCGATTCTAGAATCCATTCCAATGGCTTTAGCGACTTCATTTACATCAGCTTCAGTATGTTCACACAATTCAGAAATCGCATTTATAGAAGACACTCTTTGCGCTAGGAAAGCATTCGCTGTTAGTTTTGATAATTCTGAAGACCAAACATTGGTTCTTAAAATTCTATCTTGAGGTACCCAGCTTCCGTAAATGTTAGCTAAACCATCAATAGCCTCTTCTGAATCTCCTCCAATCAAAACGCGATCAGGGTTTAGTAAATCTTGAACCGCGGTACCTTCAGCTAAAAATTCTGGGTTTGATAAGATGTCAAAATTAACACCACTACCTGTATTACTTAAAATACTTTTTATAGCTTGAGCAGTTCTTACCGGAAGCGTAGATTTCTCAACAACAATTTTATCTGTTTTTGCAACTTTTGCGATGTTTCTAGCACATAGTTCTACATATTTTAAATCAGCAGCCATACCTTTTCCCTTACCGTAGGTTTTAGTAGGGGTATTTACAGATATGAAGATCATTTCCGACTCATCAATAGCCTTATCTATTTCAGTAGAGAAGAAAAGATTTTTCCCTCTGGTTTCTCCAACAATTTCAGCTAGTCCTGGTTCATAGATTGGTAGTTTTGATACATCAGTATCATTCCAAGCAGCTATTCGAGCTTCATTAATGTCTACAATCGTCACTTTAATGTTCGGATTTTTTTTAGCAATTACTGCCATTGTAGGTCCGCCAACATATCCAGCTCCAATGCAACAAATTTTGTTTATTTTCATGTTACTATAGGTTTTTCCAATACCATTTTATAGCTTCTTTAATGCCTTCATCGATATTGAATTTGGGGTTGTATTTTAATAATTGTTTTGCTTTCTCAACCGAGGCAAGCGAGTGGGGAATATCTCCAACTCTGTTTTCTCGGTGTTTTATATCTACATCATCAATAGATTTGTCATAATTAGACAAATGTTTTTTCAATAATGTTGTTAATTCTAAAAGGGTAGTTCTGTCACCATAAGCAACATTATATACTGTATTTAATGCTTCTTCATTAGTTGTAGTAATTGCAAGAATATTCATTTGAACGACGTTGTCTATGTAGGTAAAATCTCTAGAATAACTTCCATCCCCGTTAATAATAGGTGATTCGTTTTTAATAAATTGTTTTACAAATAGAGGAATAACAGCAGCATAAGCGCCGTTTGGGTCTTGTCTTCTTCCAAATACATTAAAATAACGCAAACCAATAGTATCTAAGCCATAGGTTTTTTGAAAAATATCAGCATATAATTCATTTACATATTTGGTAATGGCATAAGGAGAAAGCGGTTTACCAATCACATCTTCTACTTTAGGTAAAGCTTCGTGGTCACCGTATGTAGAAGAGCTAGCAGCATATACGAAACGTTTAACTTTGGCATCACGAGCAGCAACAAGCATATTTAAAAAACCAGAAACATTGACGTCGTTTGTGGTTATAGGGTCATTTATTGACCTTGGCACAGATCCTAAAGCGGCTTGGTGCAAAACATAGTCTACATTTTCACAAGCTTTATGGCAATCTTCAACCTTTCGAATATCACCCTTAATTAATGTGAATAGTTTATTATCTAAGAAAGCGGTAATGTTTTCTTTTTTTCCGGTAGAAAAATTATCTAAGCAAACAGTTTTGATTCCGTTAAAGAGTAGTTCTTCACAAAGATTAGATCCAATAAATCCAGCTCCACCTGTAACTAATACAGTTTTATTTTGTAGATTTTTAAACATTAATTTGGGTATTTTTTAATAACTCGAACAAATATGAAAAAAAATATGTTACTACAAGATATTATTATACTAAGTGGTGTTTTTAACGATAAAGTGACTATTAAATTTTAAATAGAACTTTAATCGATTAAAATAGCATTAAATCGAAAGTTATTTGTTGTAGTAGGTCTTATACCAATCTATAAATGATTTAACCCCTTCTTTTATTGAGGTGTTTGGCTGATAGTCATAATCTCTAATTAAGTCATCTACATTGGCCCAGGTACGTTCTACATCTCCTGGCTGAATAGGTAGCATTTCTTTGCTAGCCTTAATATTTAAGTTTGATTCTATTTCTTGAATAAAATCTATTAGTTTAACCGAATTATTATTCCCGATATTATATAACTTATAAAGTGCATTGTTTTGAACTCTTTCTGTAGTTGATTTTTCTAGAACACGAACAACACCTTCTGCTATATCTTCTACATAGGTAAAATCTCTTTCCATTTTTCCGTGGTTAAAAACTTTAATAGCTTTATCATTTATAATAGCATCAGTAAATAAAAACATAGCCATATCAGGTCTTCCCCAAGGTCCATATACGGTAAAAAAACGGAGGCCAGTAGTTGGTATTTTAAACAAATGACTATAAGTATGTGCCATTAATTCATTTCCTTTTTTAGTTGCAGCATATAAGCTTATAGGTTGATCTACGTTATCGCTTATTGAGAATGGCACTTTTTTATTTAATCCATAAACACTAGAGCTACTTGCGTAAACCAAATGTTTTATACTGAAATTTCTACAACATTCTAAAAGATTAAGAAACCCAACGAGGTTAGAATCGACATAAGCTTCAGGGTTTTCTAGGCTATATCTAACACCTGCCTGTGCTGCTAAATTACAAACCACATCAAACTTTTCAAGTTGAAATAAACTAGGAAGATTTTCACGGTCTTCTAAATTCAATTTTACAAATGAAAATAACTTATCGTCAGTGCAATTGATGGCTTTCCTATTATATATAGAGGCGTCTTCTTTTGCAATGCCAAGTTCTTTTAGTCGGTCGAATTTTAAATTGATATCATAATAATCATTTATATTATCGATACCTACCACCTCATGTCCGTTGTTTATCAAGGCTTTAGAAACGTAGTATCCAATAAAACCAGCAGCACCTGTAACTAAAATTTTCATTTACAATTTGTTTAATTGTTTCAAGATTCAAAGATGTGAAAAATTACCATCATATTTCATTAAATTAGACCTAAAACCGCATCATCTAAATGAAAAAATAGTCGTTTAACATGTAAAATATAATGGAAGTTAAATTTCCATAATAGTTTCACTAATTTATTAAAAGTTTAAAGAAGCCTATATACAGTCCTGGTTTTTTCTACTAAACTTAATATATTGCTGGTTATATTTTATCAAAAGCAATTTTATAGAATGTTGATAATTTCGTTAAATAACTATTTTTTCAGTTGTAAATTTTAAAAAAAGGTAGTTAACCGATTATAATTATGCTTTTAGCGAATAAGACTATTTCAAAGGTTAATGCATTAAAACAATTGCTAAATTTACATTATATAATTCAAAATTAAATTGATTAATAGCGTGTTAGTTTAATTGTAATTTACAAGTTTTTATAAATAACTCTCAAAAGTTTCATAGTGTATTAAGTAATTATGAACATTATTTTATTCTGAGAATTACAATTAAGGTTAGTAATGAAATTTAGATTTGATTTTATATAAATGGGGATTCAATCATTATTTTATTTTATCAAATTTCATAGTTTAAAAAATACTGTGACAGGTAATTTATGTAAAAAAGTGAATGAAAATTAATTTGAAGTATTAACAATTCATGTTAACGAAAACAAAAATATATTTATCGTCGCCTCACATGGGAGGTACAGAACAAAAGTTTGTTAATGAGGCTTTTGAAACGAATTGGATCGCGCCATTAGGACCTAATGTTGATGGTTTTGAAAATGATATTAAATCCTTTTTAGGAAACAATAGAGAAGTAGCTGTTTTAAGTTCAGGAACAGCTTCGATACACCTTGCTTTAGAACTTCTTGATGTTAAAAGAGGTGATGAAGTATTATGTCAAAGTTTTACTTTTTCTGCTTCAGCAAATCCTATAATTTATCAAGGGGCGTCACCTGTATTTATTGATAGTGAAAAAGATTCATGGAATATGTGCCCTGAGTTGTTAGAAATTGCTATTCAAGATAGGATTCAAAAATACAAAAAACCAAAAGCGATTATCGCAGTTCATTTATATGGAATGCCATACAAGGCTAAGGAAATCAATGCTATTGCTAAAAAATATGATATTCCGGTAATAGAAGATAGTGCAGAGGCTTTAGGTAGTACTTATTATAATGAAGCTTGTGGAACACTTTCAGATATTGGTATTTTATCATTTAATGGTAATAAAATAATAACAACCTCTGGAGGTGGAGCATTGATTATTAAAAGCTTAAAGTTAAAAGATAAAGCAGTTTTTTTGTCAACGCAGGCTCGTGATAATGCACCTCATTATCAACATTCAACAATAGGATTTAATTATAGAATGAGTAATGTGCTTGCCGGTATTGGTAGGGGGCAAATGGAAGTTCTTGAGGATCGTGTTCAAGCCCGACGTGATAATTTTAAATTCTATAAAAAGCATTTAGAAAAATTTGAAAGTATTGAATTTCAAAATGAGGCTGAAGGTATGTTTTCCAATCGATGGATCACATGCATAAAAACCGATTCATTTTCAAAAAGAGAAGCTATTAGACAAACTTTACTTAAAGACGATATTGAATCACGACCATTATGGAAACCCATGCATTTACAACCAGTTTTCAAGGATAACTTACATTTTACAAATGGTGTATCTGAAGATTTATTTAATAAAGGGCTGTGCTTACCAAGTGGGTCAAATTTAAGTCCAGATGATTTGGCTAGAATTATGGAAAACATTTTAAAAACCCCAAAGTTATGATTAAGAATTACATTTCTCTCCTTTCTCATAAATACGCTTCTAAATGGCTTGTTTTTGGTATAGATTTAACATTAGTATTGTTGACGTTTATTGCGGCTTATTTTATTAGGTTTAATTTCACACTAAATTTTGATATTGAACACCTACTAATACAGTTGCCCTTTATTTTCTTAGTTGCTTCTTTAAGCTTTATGTTGATAGGCTCTTTTAAAAGTATTATTAGACACACTGGTTTTACTGATGTCATAAACCTATTTAAGTCCATATCAATAATGGCTGGAATCTGTATTACTTTGGTTTTCCTGAATAGAACAACTGGAGTTATGCCAAGTTTTACTATACCATTGTCTATCATTGTCATGCATGCTTTATTGAGTTTCGTAATATTAGCAGCGAGCCGATTGGTGTTTAAAATTAGTTTTAAATACTTATGTTCTAATTTAAGTGATTCAAAGCGTGTGTTAATCTATGGTGCTGCAGACTCAGGTATTGTAACTTACAATGCGTTAATAGGTAACCCTAATACAACATATCATGTCGTTGCGTTTATTGATGATAATCATAAAAAATCAGGCAGTAAAATTAATGGTATTTCAATAGTTAAAGGAGAAGAAATTACTAATGACTATGTAGAGGCCAATAGGATCGATGAAATTGTTGTGGCATCACAATCTATGACTACAGATAAACTAATGTATTTAGTTGATAAGTTAATAGATTCTAATGTGAAAATCACCAAGGTACCTCCAATAGAACAATGGATTAATGGTGAATTAAGTACAAAACAAATTAAACAAGTACAGATTGAAGATTTGTTAGGCCGAGCACCAATTGAGATTAATAACCCTAAATTAATCAAGGAATTTAATGGAGAAACGGTAATCGTAACCGGTGCTGCAGGGTCTATTGGTAGCGAATTAGTGAAGCAATTATCAAATTTAAATGTTAAAGAATTGATTTTGGTAGATCAGGCAGAATCTCCATTATATGACGTTCAACAGGAATTGAAAAGAGCTGGCAAATATAATTATGTTGCCATCGTTGCCGATATTAGAGATAGTTTAAGACTTGATGGAATATTTCAAAAATATAGACCAACCATGGTGTTTCATGCTGCTGCTTACAAGCATGTTCCATTAATGGAACAAACACCATATGAAGCGATTAAGATTAATGTAAATGGAACAAAACTTTTAGCTGATACAGCTTCAAGTTATAATGTGAAAAAGTTTGTATTCATTTCAACAGATAAAGCTGTAAACCCTACTAGTGTTATGGGGGCAACAAAACGTATGGCCGAAATGTATATTAGTTGTTTACAAAAACAAAGTAAAACAAAATTTATTACGACGCGATTTGGTAATGTATTAGGGTCTAACGGCTCTGTTATTCCATTATTTAAGAAACAAATAGAGGAAGGCGGACCATTAACCTTAACACATCAAGAAATTACACGATACTTCATGACTATTCCTGAAGCTTCACAACTCGTTCTCGAGGCAGGTACCATGGGAAAAGGTGGTGAGATATTTATCTTTGATATGGGTGAATCAGTGAAAATATTTGATTTAGCTAAAAACATGATAAAATTATCAGGACTTAAATACCCTGATGATATAGATATAAAAATTACGGGACTAAGGCCAGGAGAAAAATTGTATGAGGAGTTATTAGCTAATGGTGAAAACACATTATCTACTTATCACAAAAAGATTATGATTAGTAGAACCAGGGCGTTGCAATACACAAAGATTAAAGCTGAAATTGAAGAATTATGTATGATAAATCGGTTTCAAAACAATAATATAGTTTTGAAAATGAAACGATTAATTCCAGAGTACAAATCAAATAATTCAGATTATGAACGATTTGATAAGCAAGTTCAGCAGTATAAAAGTTCTAAAAATATTTTAGATAATGCAACTAACAAAACATACAGAAATCTGTAAACCTCATTAACCCCAAATTATCGATCTTATGAAAATATCGTCTTTGCTAAGTAAATTGATAGTTATTCTATTGATTATTGTAGTTAGCACATCCTGTACAACAAAAAAAGATGTTGTTTACTTTCAAAACGCTCAAGAATTTGAAAGTATAGTTGATACCAATACATTCAATGCTAAACTAAAAACAGGAGACATCCTTAATATTTTTATTTCAACACTTGACTTATCTGTTACTAAACCTTACAACCTTGTTGAATCTACTAATAACAGTCAAGGAGGAGAGGGGGCTGCTCTTGATTATTTAATTGATGCAGATGGAAATATAGATTATCCTGTTTTGGGAAAAGTCAAACTGGCGGGATTAACTATTGAAGAAGCAAAAGAGGTAATGAAAAAGAAATTTGAGGATGGAAAATTACTCAAAAACCCTGTTGTTATTATAAGAATTAAAAATTATAAAATCTCAGTATTAGGGGAGGTAAACAAACCTGGTGTTTATCCAATTGATGGTGAGCGAGTTACTATCCTAGAAGCTCTTGCCAGTGCTGGTGATTTATCAATAACCGGTAGAAGGGATAACATTTTGGTAATTAGAGATTTCAGTGGTGCCAAAACATATACCAGAATTGATTTAACCAATAAAGAGGTTTTTAGTTCGCCTGTATATTTTTTAACTCAAAATGATGTTGTTTACGTTGAACCAAATACCAAAGGAATTAGTGCTGGTTCTGGAGATGCCAGAATTGGACTAGTGGCATCTTTATTAGGTTTAGCAATAACTATTGGACTTTTAATACAGAACTAATTATGGGTTTAGAAAAGAAGGATTTTAACTCAAAAGACGACAGTAATAAATTTGAATTTAAAAAGGCAGCTTTAACCTATCTCAAGCATTGGAAGTGGTTTCTTTTAAGTATAATAATATTTGGTGCTTATGCCTTTTATACCGCTAAAAATAGAGTTCCATTATATTCAGCTACAGCAAAAATAATGCTTAATGATGAGTCTAGTGGAGGCAACCCTGTGCTAAAAGACTTGTCTTTAATGTCTAACGAAGAGAACTCTATGGTTAATGATGAAATACAGGTCATTAAATCTAGGAAGTTATTAGGTAGTGTTGCCAAAAAATTAAATATTAATGTTAGTTATCACGTTCTAGGAAGAGTTAATGCCTATGAACTTTACAAAAACAACCCTATAGATATCAATTTTTTAGCTTCCGACTCGATTATTCAAAAAACTAATAGTCAGTTTTATATCCATATCATTTCAGACTCAAATTTTGAATTTAAAATATTTGAAGAAGATGTTCCTAAAAATTATGCTTTTGGAGAATCAATATCAACTTCATTTGGAGAAATAATTATAACCCCTAAAGGTAATATAAAAGGGGCTCTTGATTCTAATATAAGAGTGACTATTACTTCAATAGAGAATATCATTGCTCAATTAAATGGTGGGGTTTTTTTAGCGCAATCAGGAGAAGGATCAAAAATAGTGGATATTTTTATGAGTGCCCCAAATGTCAATAAATCAATTGATATTATAAATACACTTGTTGATGAATATAATTTAGCGACGATTAAAAAGAATAAAGAGCGCGCTGAATTTACTTCAAATTTTATCGATGATCGTGTTGAGTCCTTAACATCAGATTTAGTAAGTGTTGACGATAGTATTGTTAAATTTAAAGTGCGTAACCAAATAACCAATATTTCAAACAAAAGTGGTTTACTGTCAACAAATAGTATGTCGAGCCAACAAGAATTGCAAACATTACGTACCAAACGTAATATGTTAGATTATATGTTAGGGTTATTGGATAACGATTCGTATGAAATGATTCCGTCTAATTTAGGAGTTGGTGATGCCTCCATAAGTGCCTTAGCAATTCGCTATAATGAACTACTAGAACGCAGACGTGTTTTACTTAAAAGTGCAGGTGAAAATAACTCTGTTGTTTTGGAACTTGATCAAAGCTTAAACGCCATTAAGAAAAACTTAATAGCCAGTGTAAATAATAATATTGGGACCTTAACCATTCAAGTTAATAGTATTCAAGGTCAATTAAGTAGTTTAAATTCAAAAATATCTTATGTACCTGCACAAGAAAGTAAATTAATTTCAATCCAAAGAAGACAAAGTATAAAGGAATCACTGTATTTATATTTATTACAGAAAAGAGAAGAAGCAGAGATTTCTCAAACTACTACATTGCCTAGTGCTAAAATTATAGACTCTGCCTATAGTTTAGGGGTAGTAAAAAACAGTAATAGTGTATTGTATTTTGGATCTATGTTGTTTGCCTTCTTATTACCATTTGGAGTGATATACATTCTAAATTTAATGGATACTAAAATTCATAACAAAGAAGATTTAGAAAACCAGATTAGAACCATGACTGTTTTAGGTGAAGTTCCAAGAATTAAAAATAATGCAGATAAGTTAATTACATTTAATGACCGTTCTATTTTATCTGAATCTTTTAGAATTATTAGAACAAATTTTGAGTTCCTCAATAGGGATGTTAAAGCTGAAAAGTATCGTAATGTTATTTTCGTTACATCTACAATAAACGGAGAGGGTAAATCTTTTATTAGTTTAAATACGGCATTAACCATTGCTAATACAGGTAAAAAAGTCCTTCTTATCGGTTCTGATTTAAGAAATCCACAAATTTTCACAGCTATAAATACGTCTAAGAAAGAAGAAAGGTCAAAAATTGGTCTTTCTGAATACTTGTCTGATTACGATATAACTTTAAATGAAATTATTCATACAAAAGAAGTTAACAAAGTTAAATTAGACATGTTATTATCTGGTCAAATACCACCTAATCCTGCGGAGTTATTAATGGATCCAAGGTTGGAAACTTTGTTTGATACAGTTTCAGAAGAATATGATTACGTCGTTGTTGATACAGCACCTTCTATGTTAGTTACTGATACTTTATTAATGCATAAGTATGCCGGACATACAATTTATGTTACACGTGCTGGTTATACAGAGAAAAGAATTTTAAATTTTGCGAAGGAATTAAATGAAGACAAAAAATTAAATCATATGATGCTTATTGTTAATGATGTAAAGGAGTCTAATTTTGGGTACGGCGCTAAATATGGTTATTACGGTGCACCAGAAAAGAAAGGGTTCTTTAAGCGTAAAAAGAAAGCTTAGTATGAATTTATTATGATATTTAATTTGGGATAAAAAAAACGGGCTAAACTTTAAGTTTAGTCCGTTTTTTTATATAAGATTTATGGTAATTATTTAGCATAATAATCAAAAGCATCAATAATGATTTGGTTATCAACAAGGCAATCTATCTTGTGTTTTCCAATGTCTTCTAATAAAACAAAGTTGATGTTACCGTGGTTATTTTTTTTATCGTATTTAAGTAATTCTGTAATTGTTCCATACTCGCTTTTATCAATACTCACCTTGCCATAATAACTTGTAAGTAAAGATTTAATAGCATTTGTTTTTTCCATAGGAAATCCGGTAAGTTCACTAGAAATATAGCACGCTAAAATCATGCCTACTACTACTGCTTCGCCGTGTAATAATGTTGTTTTATTTGGGCTACTTAAAAAATAGGATTCAATAGCATGGCCCAAAGTATGCCCAAAATTCAAGGTTTTTCTTAGTCCATCTTCAAAAGGATCTTCTTCAACCACATTTTTCTTAATTTCTATTGACTCATGAATTAAGCCATCTAAATCATCTAGAGATAGTTTTGATAAATCTTCAAATTTACTCCAATAAACAGGACCAGTAATAAGTCCGTGCTTCAGCATTTCAGCCAATCCAGAACGCATTTGATTTTTGGGTAAAGTATTTAAATATTGGGTATCAATTAAAACTAAATCAGGATTACTAATAACTCCTATTTGGTTTTTTAAATGCCCTAAATCCACTCCAGTTTTTCCACCCACAGAAGCATCAACCATAGAAAGTAGGGTAGTAGGTACATTGACATAAGAAATACCACGTTTAAAGGTACAAGCCACGAAACCTCCTAAATCGGTGATCACGCCGCCACCAATATTAATCATTAAACTTTTTCTATCTGCATCTAATTCTGATAGCGTATCCCAAACCCCAACACAAGTATCAATGTTTTTATTAATTTCTCCAGATTCAATTTCTATTATTTCAAGTGTTGTTTCTGTTTCTAATTTTTCTAAAAAAATAGGTAAACAATACTGATGCGTATTTTCATCAACTAAAATGAAGATTTTAGAAAAATTACGTTCAGCTAAATAATCGTTTAATGAGGAATAGCAAGTGTTATTGAAATGAATAAGACTATCATTTGCAGTAATAGAGTCCATAAATGTTTATTATATTTTAAGGTGGTGAAATTAAGGAGATTTTAGATAAAATGGTAATTAAGCTGTGATAATATTTAACTGAAAGTTCAATATTATTTACAAGAAATTTCAAATAAAATGCAGATATTTATAGACACTCAAGCAAAATTGATTTTATCTCCTCTAGAGAATCATTTGCTGTTATGGTTTTTAAGCTTTTGAAATCTATTGGTTTTACTCGATGATCGGTTTTAGTTTTAACCATAAATACATCATGTAATTTTGTTGGAATTAAATATTCTGAATTAGATAAAATATCTTCATGAAGTTTTTCGCCAAGACGTAGTTCTGTGATTTTAATTGGTGTAGAATCTATTGTTTTGGAGTAATTATAGAGCAAGCGTTCTACAATATCACTTATTTTTATTGGCTTACCCATATTGAAAGTAAAAGTATTATTTTCTGTATTTTCAATTTGAGCAATTTTTAAAATTAATTCACAGGCTTTATGTTTACTAATAAAATATCTCGAAATATGCTTACTTGTAAGCGTTATGGGTAGTTCTGATTCTATTTGCTTTTTTAGTAACGGAAGTACTGATCCATTTGACCCAATAATATTTCCAAATCGTGTATTTATGAATGTTGTTTTAGATATTGTATTTAAGTAATTTAAGTATACTTCGCTAATACGTTTTGACATTCCCATAACACTAATGGGGTTTACAGCTTTATCTGTTGAAATAAAAATAAAGCGATCAACAAGAAATTCCGAAGATAAATCTGCTAGTATTTGTGTTCCAAAAATATTGTTATTAACAGCCTTATAAGGGTTTTGTTCCATCAGTGGTACATGCTTATATGCCGCTGTATGAAAAACAATTGTAGGTTTATAAGTGTTAAAGGTGTTTTTTAAAGCTAGCTCATCGGTGATATCAAGAAGTTGATATACTAAATTGTTGGTGTTTTCAAATTCTAAATCCTTAATTAAATTATATAATGGAGATTCAGCAAAATCTATTAATATTAATTTTTTAAAAGTCCCTTTGACTAGTTTTTTAGTTAGTTCACTTCCAATGGTTCCTGCCGCACCTGTAACCAGAATGGTTTCTTCTGAAAAATTAAAAATCTCTTCTTTTATCTTATCTTTTTTAATAAATGAAAATAGACCAGAATCAGAAAGTAATTCATCAATAATTTTAGAGGTCGATATTTCCATAGGGTATTATTTTTTGAAATACAGTTTTTGGTTACGAAAGTTAACTAAAACAATAAATATTATTTAGTAATTACTTTAATTACTGTCAACATAATAAGTTGTACATCAAAAAAGAAGTTTTGTTTTTTGATATACTCTTTATTATATCTCAATTTATCTGGAATAATAGTTTCAATAAAAAACTTCTCAGGATCATCAGCCTTTTCAAGAAGTTCAACTTCATTTCTGTATTTTAATGATGCTAAACCTGTAATACCTGGTCTCACTTGAAAAATTCGCATATCGTCTTCAGAATAATAATTAACATAATGACGCAGTTCTGGCCTTGGTCCCACAAAACTCATATCACCTTTAATAATATTTATTAATTGCGGAAATTCATCAATTTTGTAACGCCTTAAAATGTAACCAGCATTGGTTACTCTAGAATCATGATTGCCTAGTGTTAGTAATCCTTTGGAATCAGATTCCGCACGCATGGTTCTAAATTTATAAATATTAAAATCCTTATTATCTTTCCCTACACGGGTTTGAATGAAAAATATAGGCCCTGGTGAGTCAAATTTTATTAGAATAATAATGATTAGAAAAAAGGGTAGAAGTACAATTAAGCCGAGTAAAGCAAAAACAAAGTCAAAACAACGTTTAATCATCATATTGGTTTAGTTTAATACTTTTTATTGTGGCGATGCTATCACAATTTTCAACAGTAAGAATGATAATTTTTTTGTCTATTTCACCCTCAACCGAATACACACCACAAGGTTCTTGTCTTGGTGAACTCGTAGAAAAATTAATATCACCTTTTTTTAAGATTAGAAAAACTTCTGTGGTATCAGTAATTTTTTGGTTTAAAACCTGATTAGCTTCAGAGCTATATAAAATTTTTTTGGTATTGATATTTTTTAAAACTCTAGCATCTGGCCCGTAGCTACAGGATGTTTTTTTCCCACTTAAAAAAAATGCCAATAATACGAGTCCTAATGAAAAACCACCAAGATAGTAGCCAATACGTTGAATAAGTTTCATTTAATAGAGTTGAGAGCAATAAAAGGGTAAGCTTTTTAAAATATGAGTAAATTAATATCACTATATTTTAAATCGAACCATTCACCAACAGGTTTGCTTGTTAAAATTCCGTGGTAAAAATACAATCCATTTTTTAAACCTCTGTCTAATCTTAAAGAATTTTCAAGTCCGCCGTCTTCAGCTATTTTTAAAAGGTAAGGTGTAAATATGTTACTAATTGAAATAGAAGCCGTACGTGGGTATCGTGCTGGAATATTTGGAACACAATAATGTACTACATTGTGTTTAACAAATGTAGGTTGTCTATGCGAAGTCACTTCACTCGTATCAAAACATCCACCCATATCTATACTGACATCAATGATAATAGCACCTTTTTTCATGGTTTCAACCATAGCTTCTGTAACAACTATTGGCGCTCTGTTTGAACCTCTCACAGCGCCAATAACCACATCACAACGTTTTAGAGCTTTTGCAAGATTTTTAGGTTGAATGGTTGATGTAAATAATGGTCGCCCAAGGTGCATTTGTACATTTCTTAATTTGGTGATAGAATTATCAAAAATTTTCACACCAGCACCCAAGCCAAGAGCGCTTCTAGCGGCAAATTCTCCAACGGTACCAGCGCCTAAAATCACCACTTCTAATGGCGGAACTCCACTGATATTCCCAAACATGAGTCCGTTTCCATTTTTAGTTTCAGATAATAATTCTGAAGCAATTAAAACAGAAGCCGTTCCAGCAATTTCACTTAAAGATTTTACTGCAGGATAACTACCATCAGTGTCTCGTATAAATTCAAAAGCCAAGGCCGTAATACGTTTTGTAGCAAGAGTTTCAAAGTATTTTTTTGACTGTGTTTTTAGTTGTAAAGCAGAAATTAAAATGGTTTGAGGATTAATCATTTTAATTTGTTCTAGAGTAGGAGGTTCTACTTTTAGAATCATGGGGCAAGAAAAAACTTTAGCCGTATCTTTTGTGATTTCTGCACCTGCCTCGCTATAATCTTTATCTGAAAAACTAGCGCCTTCACCAGCACCAGCTTCCATTAATACCCGATGTCCATTGCTTACCAAAGCATAAACAGCATCAGGGGTTAAACAAATACGTTTTTCCTGAAAAGCAGTTTCCTTTGGAACGCCTATAAATAGTTCGCCTTTTTTTCTAAAAATCTCAAGGGTTTCTTCTTGTGGAATAAGCTGCTGCTTAGTAAAGGGGGATAATTGTTTGGACATTATTGGCTGCTCTTAATAAAAATTCAAATTACAAATAAATTTGTTAATGAAGCTTTTAAACTTAAAAATAAATAGGATCTGAATGTGATTAAAATTGACCGTTAATCTCAAAGATAAATTATGAAAATTAATCCATTTATTTATAAAACCAGCATTTTTAGCTTAACTAAAAATAACTTCTAATTTTTCCCCAAAAACTTTTTGGAGTAACTCTTAACTCATCCTCTAAATCTTGAAGTGATTTATTGGCTTCATTTATTTTATTAAAAATTCTAGCTCTAACTAAATAAATTGAGGGGATAATTATTGCCATAATTGGAATTAGAAAGAGAAGTTGTTTTGAATGATCAATATAGGTTAGGTCATCGTTTAGCATGCTAATTGTTTGATAAGCATACATGGTTATTGGTATTATTAAGGTGTGATACCACCATTGTCTGCAGGTAAAAAACCAAATAAGTAGTAAATAGAGTGGAAGAATTTTGCTTGTTAAAATCCACATGGCAGTACTGGCATCTCCAAAATATTTGCTATCATAAGTAAATAAAAATGTGTGCCAAATTTGTTCTTTTGGAACGTTTTGGTGTAAATAAAAAAGATAAGGACTTATAGCAATTAAAAGCGCAACAATACTACCGCGTTGCAGACTTTTATTAGCGAGCTGTCGGAAATTTGAAGATTTGTTGTTTTTGATATTTGTTTGCTTGTCTTCCATTAAAAATTATAGTTCATCACATTAGTTCAAATTTCTTTTCAAAGAAAACTTTGTAGTCGAAGAAAATAGAGAAGTGAAAAAACAGAAGTTTCTTTATTTTTAATAAGTTTTTAATTTAATGAAATTATTTGAAATAACATTATGAAATTAAATGATATGTATAATTTTTAATATGTAAAAGTGAGAATTTGCAAATTAATATTTTTGATTTAACTGTAACAAACGCTTGTTATTATCTGCTATAGTAATATGAACTTCATCAAAGTCATCAAACAAATCAGCCTCTACTTTTTCGGGCCACTCAATGAGTTTCCAATGGTCAGAATCTAAATAATCTTCAATACCTAAATCATAAGCTTCCTCTGTGCTTTTTAATCGGTACAAATCAAAATGATAGAGTTTACCTTCAGTTAGACTGTATTCATTTACAATTGAAAAGGTAGGGCTACTCACTTCATCTTCACTTCCTAAACTTTGGACAATTTCCTTGATTAGCGTTGTTTTTCCAACCCCCATGTCGCCATAGAAAAGTAAAGTTTTTGTTTTTGAATTTTCAATGATTTGCTGAGCTACCTTCTCAATATCTTTTAGTTCGTATGTGATTTCCAATTTGATTTGATTTAATAAAACAAAATTAGCAATAAGATGATATAAAACCTAGTAAACAAAACCTATCGAGATTTCTATTTCGGATTAAACACAGCAAAAGGAATAATCATTTCTTCTAAAGAAACACCACCATGCTGAAAGGTGTTTCTAAAATAACTTACATAATGATTGTAATTATTTGGATAAGCAAAAAAGGAATCACCTTTAGCGAAAATAAACGAACTACTCATATTGATAGTAGGCAAGTGTAAATCTTTAGGGTTTTTAGCAAGAAGCACTTCCTTTTTATCGTAAGTCAAACTCCTACCTGTTTTATAGCGTAGGTTTAAGCTTGTGTCTCTATCACCTATTACCTTTGATGGGTTTTTAACATTAATGGTACCGTGATCTGTAGTTAAAATAAGTTTAAACCCTAAATGCTGGGCTTGTTGAATCATGTCTAACAACGGTGAATTTTTAAACCAACTTAAGGTTAATGATCGGTAAGCTTTATCATTTGAAGCTAGCTCTTTAATCACTTCCATTTCTGTTTTGGAATGCGAAAGCATATCAACAAAATTATATACAACCACAGATAAATCATTGTTTTTTAATGATTTGAAGTTTTCTGCTAGCTTTTTACCCGATTTTAAACTTGTTATTTTGTGATATTCATGATTTAAATGAGATAAACCTAAACGCTTTAACTGAGCTTCTAAAAAATCGGCTTCATGTAAATTTTTACCGCCTTCATCGGTATCGTTTTTCCAATATTGTGGAAAAAGTTTTTCCATATCGGCTGGCATCAGTCCAGAAAATATGGCATTTCTAGCATATTGTGTAGCTGTAGGTAAGATACTGAAGAAAGCTTCTTCCTTTTCTTTTTTATAGTAATTATTAATGATTGGCTCAAAAACTTTGAATTGGTCATAGCGTAAATTGTCAATCACAATTAAAATTGTAGGCTGCTCTTTGCTAATTTCAGGCATTATTCTTTCCTTGAAAAGCGTATGCGACATGATAGGAGCGTCGGTATTTGGCTGAAACCAGTTTTCGTATCTTTTTTCAATAAACTTACCAAACTGTGTATTGGCTTCGCTTTTTTGAGATTCTAAAATTTCAAACATGCCAATGTCTTCAATCTCTTCCAGTTGAATTTCCCAATAGATGAGTTTTTGATATAAATTACACCATTCCTCATAAGAATTTACCATAGATAAATCCATAGCAATTTTTCTAAATTCCTGTTGATAATTTGAAGTGGTTTTTTCTGAAATTAGTCGAGAATGATCTAAATTCTTTTTTAATGAAAGTAGGATTTGGTTAGGATTTACGGGCTTTATTAAATAATCAGCAATTTTGTTTCCAATAGCCTCTTCCATAATATATTCTTCTTCACTTTTGGTAATCATAACCACAGGAAGACTATCTTTTTTCTCTTTAATTTCATTGAGGGTTTCTAAACCTGTTAACCCCGGCATGTTTTCATCTAAAAAAACAATATCGAAATTTTCTTCATCTAAAATATCAATAGCCTCAGTACCGCTTTTACATTTGGTGACTTTGTAGTTTTTACTTTCTAAAAATAAAATATGAGGTTTTAATAAATCTATTTCATCATCAACCCAAAGTATTTTTATTGTATTCATATAGCTATATTTGTAGATATTTAATTATAAAAGTTAAAGTTTGAACAAACTTAAAATATTAAACGACCCAATTTACGGATTTATTACCATTCCGAATTCGCTAATCTTCGATTTAATTCAGCATAAATATTTTCAACGCTTACGACGAATAACCCAAATGGGGATGTCGTATTTAGTATATCCAGGCGCGCATCATACAAGATTTCATCATGCCATTGGTTGTGTGCATTTAATGCAACAAGCAGTTAATGTGCTTCGTTTTAAAGGGGTTATCATTTCAGAAGAAGAAGAAACAGGCTTATATGCAGCCATTTTACTGCATGATATTGGTCATGGGCCATTTTCTCATGCCATGGAACATAGTATTGTAAATAATGTGTCTCACGAAGAGATTTCCCTGCTTTTTATGGAACGTTTAAATATTGAATTTAACGGAAGTTTAACGCTTGCGATTCAGATTTTTAAAGGTGAATACCCTCGGAAATTTCTGTTTCAGTTAATCTCAAGTCAGCTAGACATGGATCGTGCTGATTATCTTAAGCGTGATAGCTTTTATACCGGAGTCGCTGAAGGAAACATCAATAGTGAACGATTGATTACTATGTTGAATGTGGTTGAGGATGAACTCGTAGTTGAAGAAAAAGGTATTTATAGTGTTGAAAAATTCATCATTGCTAGACGTTTAATGTATTGGCAGGTCTATCTGCATAAAACAGGCTTGGTGGCTGAGCAATTACTTATTAGAGTATTACAACGAGCTAAGGAGCTTCATGACGCTGGGGTGTATTTAAGTGCAAGTAAAGCCTTGATGTATTTTCTAAATAATAAAATCACCTTAGATAATTTTAATGAAGAAACACTTGATGTTTTCGCTCAGCTTGATGATTATGATGTTATTTCCGCAATGAAGGAATGGCAATTACATAGCGATTTTGTGTTGAGTGAATTATGTCAAATGATTATTAATAGGAATCTACTAAAGATCAAGGTGAGAAATAAAAGTATCAAGAATGATAGTCTTGAAAAACGTACCACGGCTTTAATGAATAGCTATAATATCTCTCGTGAAGAAGCCCGTTATTTTGTGTTTACAGGCCAGATTTCTAATCAAGCTTACCATATAAAGGATAAACGTATTAATATTTTGCATAAATCAGGGAAAATTCAGGATATTGTAAAGGCTTCCGACCAATTAAATCTTAAAGCTTTGTCAAAACCAGTAACTAAATATTATATCTGTTACCCGAAGGACAAACTTTAACACATTTTTTCCTATTTTTGTCACAATTAAAAAAAAACCATCAAACTTAATAGTGTGAAATTTACAGCACAACAAATAGCAGAAATCCTAGAGGGAGATGTTGATGGAAACCCAAATGCCGAAGTGTCAAAACTTTCTAAAATTGAAGAAGGTTTTGAAGGGGCATTAACGTTTTTAGCAAATCCGAAGTACAAGCAACATATATACAATACAAAAGCTTCTATTACAATTGTCAATAAAACTTTTGTTCCTGAGCAGGAAGTTGAAACGACACTGATTAAAGTCGATGATGCTTATTTAGCTTTTTCAAAAATTTTAGAATATTATAACTCTGTAAAACTTAATAAAGTAGGTGTAGAGCAGCCTTCATTTGTTTCTGAATCGGCTTCATATGGTGATAATTTATACCTAGGCGCCTTTAGCTACATTGCAAATAATGTTGTTTTAGGTGACAATGTGAAAATTTTCCCCAATGTTTATATTGGTGACAATGTTGTTATTGGAGACAATACCATTGTTTTTGCTGGAGCTAAAATTTATTCTGAAAGTATCATTGGAGCAAATTGCGTTATTAATTCAGGTGCTATAATTGGTGCCGACGGTTTTGGTTTTGCTCCCAATGATGAGGGTGGATATAATAAAGTGCCTCAAATAGGTAACGTTATTATTGAGGACTTTGTTGATGTAGGTGCAGCGACTACTATTGATAGAGCTACTTTAGGATCCACTATTATTAGAAAAGGCGTGAAACTTGATAATCAAATTCAAATAGCCCATAATGTTGAAGTTGGAGAAAACACGGTTATAGCCGCCCAAACAGGTGTTGCTGGGTCAACTAAAATTGGTGAACATTGTCAAATTGGAGGACAAGTGGGTATTGCCGGACACATTACCATAGGTAATAATGTTAGAATACAAGCACAATCAGGTATTGGAAGGAATATAAAGGATAATGAGACATTACAAGGCTCTCCTGCAATAAAATTAAGTGACTATAACAAGGCCTATGTCCATTTTAAAAACTTGCCTACAATAGTTAAAAATATAAA
This sequence comes from Pseudotamlana haliotis, assembly GCF_008806375.1. Taxonomy (GTDB): domain Bacteria; phylum Bacteroidota; class Bacteroidia; order Flavobacteriales; family Flavobacteriaceae; genus Pseudotamlana; species Pseudotamlana haliotis. The sequence goes on from NZ_WAAT01000004.1 coordinate 66,220, forward strand.
CGATTTAGAAAAAACAAATGGGAATAGTTAATACTGAAATCAAACAAAAAACAATTAAAGACAGTGTGTCTTTAAATGGTGTTGGGTTACATACAGGTAAAAACGTAACCTTAACTTTTAAACCAGCAGAGGCAAATACAGGATTTGTATTTAAACGTGTCGATTTAGAAGGAGAGCCTGTAATTCAAGCTGACGCGAATTATGTAACGAACACTCAACGTGGTACCTGTTTAGAAAAAAATGGCGTTGTTATTCAAACTTCAGAGCACGTTTTAGCTGCCTTAGTAGGTTTAGATATCGATAACATGGTTATTGAATTAGACGCATCAGAACCACCAATTATGGATGGTTCATCTAAGTTTTTTGTTGAAGCGGTTGAAAAAGCAGGTATTATTGAACTAGATTCGTTTAGAGAAGAGTTTGAGATTACAGACATTGTATCGTATACAGATGAAGAAACTGGTAGTGAAATTCTAATCATGCCAGCAACAGAATACCAAATCACCACAATGGTAGATTTTGGCACAAAAGTATTAGGTACTCAAAATGCCACCTTAAATAGAATATCAGATTTTAAAGAACACATATCTAATTCCCGAACCTTTAGTTTCTTACATGAAATTGAAATGCTCCTAGAGAATGGACTAATAAAAGGAGGCGACTTAAACAACGCTATTGTTTATGTTGATAAAGCTTTATCTCCTGAAACTTTAGAAAAACTTAAAGTAGCTTTTAAAAAGGATAGTATTAGTATTAAACCTAACGGTATTCTAGACAACCTTACTTTACACCACCCTAATGAGGCCGCTAGACATAAATTATTAGATGTACTCGGTGATTTAGCTTTGGTGGGTACTCGTATAAAAGGTAAAGTTATTGCTAATAAGCCTGGGCATTTTGTAAACACACAATTTGCTAAAAAATTAGCGAAAATTATTAAAAATGAACGTAGAAACAATGTACCAAATATAGATTTGCATTCAGCGCCTTTAATGGACGTGAATCAAATTATGGCCATGTTACCACACAGGCAACCATTTTTATTAATAGATAAAGTTTTTGAACTTACAGATAGTTACGTAACGGCAATGAAAAACGTCACTATGAATGAAGAGTTCTTTAAAGGGCATTTTCCAGGAGCTCCTGTGATGCCTGGTGTTTTAATTTGTGAAGCCATGGCGCAAACGGGAGGTATTTTAGTGTTAAATACAGTACCAGACCCAGAGAACTATTTAACCTTTTTCATGAAGATGGATAATGTTAAATTTAAGCAAAAGGTGGTTCCGGGTGACACTTTAATCTTCAAATGTTCGTTAATTACGCCAATACGTCGTGGAATTTGCCATATGCAAGGTTATGCTTACGCTAATGGTAAGCTTTGTGCAGAAGCAGAATTAATGGCACAAATTTCTAAAGTAAAATAAAATTATGAATCAACCTTTGGCATATGTGCATCCAGGTGCAAAAATTGCAAAAAACGTTGTAATCGAACCGTTCGCAACAATACACAACAATGTAATAATAGGTGAGGGTTCTTGGATTGGAAGCAATGTGACCATAATGGAAGGGGCTCGAATAGGAAAGAACTGTAATATATTTCCTGGCTCGGTCATTTCAGCCGTTCCTCAAGATCTAAAATATAATGATGAAGACACTACCGTAGAAATTGGTGACAATGTAACTATAAGAGAGTGTGTGACCATTAATAGGGGAACCGTTGATAAGATGAAAACTGTAATTGGAGACAATTGTTTAATTATGGCTTATTGTCATATTGCCCATGATTGTGTGGTAGGAAACAATTGTATCTTCTCAAACAATAGCACCTTAGCAGGGCATATTAATGTTGGTGATTATGTGGTACTAGCAGGTATGACTGCCGTTCATCAATTTGTGTCTATTGGTAATCATGCCTTTGTAACAGGGGGGTCTTTAGTACGTAAAGATGTGCCACCTTTTGTTAAAGCGGCACGTGAACCTTTATCTTATGTGGGTATTAATTCAGTTGGATTAAGACGAAGAGGTTTTACAACAGATAAAATTAGAGAAGTTCAAGATATTTATAGAATTCTCTATCAGAAAAATTATAACAACACCCAAGCTGCTGAAATTATAGAAGCAGAAATGGAGGCAACTCCAGAGCGTGATGAAATTCTTCAATTTATTAAGAATTCTCATCGAGGCATTATGAAAGGATATTTTAAATCAAATTAAATACATGGCAACAACATCAGATATTAGAAACGGATTATGCATTAGGTATAATAATGATATTTATAAAGTAGTAGAGTTTTTACACGTAAAACCTGGAAAAGGCCCTGCTTTCGTTAGAACAAAATTAAAAAGCGTTACCAACGGAAAAGTTGTTGATAATACTTTTTCAGCTGGACATAAATTAGAAGATGTTCGTGTTGAAACCCACAAATTTCAATTTTTATATAATGATGGTGAATATTATCATTTTATGAATACCGAAGACTACACTCAAATTCAATTAGTTGAAGCGGTTTTAGATAGACCTGAGTTAATGAAGGAAGGAGAAGTAGTGACTGTAATTATTAATTCTGAAGATAATGCACCGCTTTCTGTTGAAATGCCTGCTAGTGTTGTTCTAGAAATTACTGCTACTGAACCAGGTGTTAAAGGAAACACGGCAACCAATGCTACAAAACCAGCAACTGTTGAAACTGGAGCTACTGTAAATGTCCCTCTTTTTATTAATGAAGGAGACAAAATTAAAGTAGAAACAGAAAAAGGAACTTACAAAGAACGTGTTAAAGAATAGGGCCTGTTGAAGTTTCCAAACCCATACGCTTTAAATCAAATTGCAGATTTAATTCAATGTGAATTTATAGGTGATCCTGATTTTCCTGTTTTGGGCATGAATGAAATTCATGTCGTAGAACTAGGAGATATCGTATTTGTAGATCATCCTAAATATTATGATAAGGCTTTAGAGTCTGCTGCTACTATTGTTTTAATTAACAAAGTAGTTGATTGCCCTGAAGGCAAGGCTTTATTGGTTAGTGATGATCCGTTTAGGGATTTTAATAAGCTTACAGAACATTTTAAGCCTTTTAAAGCTTCAAATTCGGCAATTTCAGATTCAGCCAAAATTGGTAAAAACACAGTGATTCAACCCAATTGTTTCATAGGAAACAATGTGGTTGTTGGTAATCATTGTGTCATTCATTCCAATGTGAGTATTTATGATGACGCCGTAATTGGTGATCATGTAACTATTCATTCAGGAACAGTTTTAGGTGCTAATGCCTTTTACTATAAAAATCGACCAGAAGGCTATGACCAGTTAAAATCAGGCGGACGTGTAGTTATTGAAAACAACGTTGATATAGGTGCTGCCTGCACTATTGATCGAGGTGTTACTGGAGATACAACTATTGGTGAAGGTTCTAAATTAGACAATCAAATTCAAATTGGTCACGATACTGTTATTGGTAAAAAATGTTTAATTGCTTCTCAAGTTGGTATTGCAGGTTGTGTGGTTCTTGAAGATGAAGTGACTATTTGGGGGCAAGTGGGCTGCACTAGTGGTATTACCATTGGAAAAAAAGCTGTAGTTCAGGCGCAATCTGGTATTAGTAAATCTTTGCCAGGAGGGAAGGTTTATTTTGGCTATCCTGCCGAAGAAGTTAGGGTTAAACTCAAGGAATTAGCAGGCATACGTCAGATTCCAAAAATTTTAGAGATTTTGAAATCAAAAAAACTGTAATTTTCTATAAAAAGTTAATTCAAAAAATTACATTTGTTTTTTAAATATATTAACAATTAATTATCACTTATGAGTGTTTTAGTAAATAAAGATTCAAAAATTATTGTTCAAGGGTTCACTGGTAGTGAAGGTACTTTCCACGCTAGCCAAATGATTGAATACGGAACCAACGTTGTTGGTGGTGTTACTCCAGGAAAAGGAGGGCAAAAACATTTAGACAAACCTGTTTTCAATACAGTAGCTGAAGCTGTTGAACAAGTAGGAGCAGACACAACTATTATTTTCGTACCGCCAGCATTTGCTGCCGATGCTATCATGGAAGCTGCTGATGCTGGAATTAAAGTGATAATTACTATTACAGAAGGTATTCCTGTAGCAGATATGATTACTGCTTCAAGTTATATTAAAGATAAAGATTGTCGTTTAATTGGTCCTAACTGTCCAGGTGTTATAACTCCAGGTGAAGCTAAAGTTGGTATTATGCCAGGTTTTGTTTTCAAACAAGGTAAAGTTGGTATTGTTTCAAAATCAGGAACATTAACTTACGAAGCAGCTGATCAAGTTGTAAAACAAGGTTTAGGAATTACTACAGCCATCGGTATTGGTGGTGACCCTATCATCGGAACAACAACCAAAGAAGCTGTTGAGTTATTAATTAATGACCCAGAAACTGAAGCTGTTGTAATGATTGGTGAAATTGGAGGACAATTAGAGGCTGATGCTGCTAACTGGTACAAGGCTAGTGGAAGTAAAAAACCTGTTGTAGGTTTTATTGCTGGTGAAACAGCTCCTGCAGGACGTACAATGGGACACGCAGGTGCGATTGTAGGTGGTAGTGATGATACAGCACAAGCTAAAAAAGCAATTATGAGAGAATGTGGTATTCACGTAGTAGATTCTCCAGCTGAAATCGGTAAGAAAATTGCTGAAGTTTTAGGATAATACATAAACCAAATACAAAAAAACCTTGCAAACATTTGCGAGGTTTTTTTTATTTGAAGCCATTTGTATTTGCTATATTTGGTATTATTAAAATAAGCTCAATCCCTCTGTTTTAAAATAGGGAGATATTAAAAAATAATCATAATGAAACTATTAGAAGGTAAAACTGCCATTGTAACTGGTGCAAGTCGTGGTATTGGAAAAGGAATTGCCCAAGTATTTGCTGCTCAAGGTGCAAATGTTGCGTTTACATACAGTTCATCTGTCGATGCTGCAAATGCGTTAGAAAAAGAATTAGTTGCTTTAGGTGTTGAAGCAAAAGGATATAAAAGTAATGCCGCAAGTTTTGAGGAAGCTCAAAAGTTAGCTGCAGACGTGGTTGCCGAATTTGGAGCTATCGATATTTTAGTAAACAATGCCGGTATCACGAAAGACAATTTATTAATGCGTATTTCTGAAGAAGATTTTGACACCGTTATTGAGGTGAATTTGAAATCGGTTTTCAATATGACTAAAGCCGTACAACGAACCATGTTAAAACAACGTAAAGGTTCCATCATTAACATGAGTTCGGTGGTAGGTGTAAAAGGAAATGCTGGTCAAACGAATTATGCAGCTTCTAAAGCTGGAATTATTGGTTTTTCTAAATCGGTTGCTTTAGAATTAGGTTCAAGAAACATTAGAAGTAACGTTGTTGCTCCTGGTTTTATTGAAACTGAAATGACGGCCAAATTAGATGACACTGTTGTTGAAGGATGGCGTGCTGGAATTCCTTTAAAAAGAGGCGGAACCCCTGAAGATATTGCTAATGTTTGTGTGTTTTTAGGAAGTGATATGAGTGCTTATATTACCGGACAAACATTAAATGTTGATGGTGGTATGCTAACTTAAAATTCAATTTCTTGTTCTTTTAATGAGTTCAGAAACGATATTATACATAATACTTGCTGGAATTTTAGCGCTACTCTTAGCGCTATTTCAGTATTTTAGAAAAGGGAAAAACATGTCTAAATGGTACATGTTTTTTTCTTTTTTAAGATTTATAATTATATTTTCTATACTACTTTTAATTATCAATCCGAGTTTTGAGCAACTCACACTGCATGTAGAAAAACCAAATTTAGTAGTGGCTGTTGATAACTCCACATCCGTAAAGTATTTGAAACAAGATGGTGCAGTTAAAAATTTTATTGAAACTATTCAAAACCATGCAGGGCTTCAAGAAAAATTTAATCTAGATGTTTATACCTTTGGTGATAAACTTAATGCATTAGACTCTCTTAGTTTCTCTGAGAGCCAAACCAATATCTATCATGCTTTTAAACAACTATCACAGGTTTATAAGCAAAGTACGGCTCCAACAATTTTAATTTCAGATGGAAATCAAACTTACGGCAACGATTATCAGTTTGTACATGATTTGTATAAACAGCCTATTTATCCTGTTATTTTAGGTCATACTGTTCGCTATACCGATTTAAAGATTCAGCAATTAAACGTGAATCGTTACGTATATTTAAAAAATAAGTTTCCAGTAGAAACCATTGTGGTTTATAATGGTTCAGAAACGGTGAATTCAAAATTTGAGATTTCTAACCAACATGGTGTTGTATTTTCAAAACCTGTTACTTTTTCAAAAGAAGACAACTCTAAGGTCATTCATTTTACTTTACCAGCTACCGCGGTAGGAGTGAGTAAATATAAAGCTCAAATCATCCCGCTTTCTCATGAAAAAAATAGAGTCAATAATATTAAAAATTTTGCTGTAGAGGTTGTTGACCAAAAGACGAATATTGCTATTATTAGTGATTTTTTACATCCTGACCTTGGCGCACTAAAAAAGAGCATAGAAAGTAACGAACAACGTTTTGTATCTATTTTAAAACCTGATAATATAATTGATAAAATTAATGATTTTCAGTTGTTTATAGTGTATCAGCCCAACCACAGGTTTAAATTGTTGTTAAATAAACTGAAAACTTCAAATGGAAACTACTTTACAGTTATAGGAGCTAAAACCAACTTAAATTTCATTAATAATACTTCAGAAGTTTACGATCACGACATCACCAATCAGCGTGAAGATTATCAGGCTGTGTTAAATAGTAATTACCATCCGTTTATTATCGATGATATTGGTTTTGAATCTTTTCCGCCTTTACAATCGCATTACGGAAGTATTAAATTTAAACAACCAGTAGATGTGCTTTTAAATAAAAGCGTACATAAGGTTTCAACTGACGACCCGTTATTGGTGACTTTTGAAACCCAAGGCAGACGAGAAGCTGTTTTATTGGGAGAAAACATTTGGAAATGGCGAGCACACAGTTATTTAGAAAACCAATCGTTCCAAGAATTTGATGATTTCTTAGGTAAACTCGTGCAGTATTTAGCTTCAAACAAACAAAAAAGCCGTTTAAACCTTGATTATAATTCATTTTATGAGGGTAATAATCATGTGGTTATTAAAGCCGATTTTTTTGATAAAAACTATGTCTTTGATGCTCGTGAAACCCTTCATATCACAGTGACTAATAAGGTATCTGAATTAAGTAAAACCTTCCCTTTAGTACTTAAAAACAATCATTTTGAAGTAGATTTAAGTGGTTTAGAAGCTGCCGAGTATCAATTCACCGTAAAAGCGACAAATGAAAAGATTTCAAAATCAGGTAGTTTTGAAATTTTAGAATATAACGTCGAACAACAATTTTTAAATGCTAATGTTTCAAAGATGAAGCAATTGGCAACTAACAGCTCTGGAACACCTTATTTTATGGGTAATTCAGAAGGCATAATTAACGAAATATTAGCAGATAATCGCTACCAAGCTATACAGAAAAGTACTAAAAATACCATACCTTTGGTAGATTGGAAATACCTCTTGGCAATCATTGCCTCAAGCCTTGGTTTAGAGTGGTTTTTAAGAAAATATAACGGATTAATTTAAATAAATAATTATAGAATGGACAAATTACCTAAAGTAGCATTACCTTTTATTATTGCAATCGTCGTACTGGTTGTAATCATCACCAAATCGGCAGTCACCATAGATTCTGGTCAGGCCGGCGTATTATACAAAACGTTTGGAGGTGGTGTTGTAACTGATGAAGCTCCTATGGGAGAAGGCTTTCATATTGTAGCGCCTTGGAACAAAGTTTATGTTTATGAAGTACGTCAGCAAGAATTAACAGAACGTATGAAAGTACTATCTTCAAACGGACTAGATATTCAATTAGAAGCAACAGCTTGGTATATGCCAGAATTTAAAGATTTAGGTAAATTACACCAAGAAAAAGGGGCTAGTTACTTAGACCGTGTTTTAAAACCAGCTATTCGTTCGGCAACTAGAAGTGTTGTTGGTCGTTATACGCCTGAGCAAATTTACTCTTCAAAAAGAGATGCAATTCAAGCTGAGATTTTTGACGAAACTAAAAAAATTGTTTCAGACCAATATGTGAATTTAGTTGAAGTACTAGTTCGTGACGTGACTTTACCAACTGCTATTAAAGATGCTATTGAACGTAAATTAGGGCAGGAGCAAGAGTCTTTAGAATATGAATTTAGATTAGTAACGGCACAAAAAGAAGCAGAAAAACAAATTATTGAAGCAGAAGGTAAAGCGAGAGCAAACACGATTTTAAGTCAGTCGTTAACCGATAAAATTCTTCAAGACAAAGGTATTGAAGCTACTATTAAGCTTTCAGAATCATCAAACAGTAAAATTATTGTTATAGGCTCAGGAGATAGCGGTATGCCAATCATCTTAGGAAATCAATAATTTTGAAAAATGTTTGAACAAAATCCTGTTTTGGTAAATGATTTTTAATATTCATTAAAGAAAAATACCAATTATATATTTTGTTAATATTTCATACAAATCTTGAAGAATTATAAAGATAATTTGTTGATATTTGTGTCAGAAAATAAAAAAGATTATGACTTTTATTCATTTACATCATCATTTCCATATTTGCACTCAAGCGAAATGAAATTGTATTGACTAAAATCAACATATATTTTAAACCCGTTTGAGACAATCAAGCGGGTTTTTATTTTTCACAACCAAAACGATTGTTTCAAACTCATAAAACCAATAAAATGAGTAAATTAAGAATTGCAGTACAAAAGTCGGGTCGATTAAATGACGATTCGATGAGAATTTTAAAAGACATCGGAATCTCTATCGATAACGGTATCGACCAATTAAAAGCTTCAGCAAGAAATTTCCCTGTAGAAGTTTTTTACCTTAGAAATGGAGACATTCCACAGTATTTAAAAGATGGTGTTGTAGATGCCGCTATTATTGGCGAAAATGTTTTAATTGAAAAAGGAAACGATATCAACGTTGTTGAAAAATTAGGTTTTTCTTCTTGTCGCGTTTGTATTGCAGTACCAAAAACCACTGAATACGGTTCTATTAAGGATTTAGAAGGTAAGCGTATTGCGACTTCTTACCCGAATACTGTTGAAATGTATTTAAAGAAAAATGGCGTAAACGCTAACCTACACATTATTAATGGTTCTGTTGAAATCGCGCCAAATATTGGATTAGCTGATGCAATTTGCGATATCGTTTCTAGTGGCAGTACTTTGTTTAAAAACAATTTAAAGGAGGTTGAAACCATTTTAACTTCGGAAGCGGTGTTAGCAGTTTCTCCGAAATTAACAGATGAAAAACAAGCGATTTTAGATACGATTCAGTTTAGAATTAAATCGGTTTTAAAAGGACGTGATTCTAAATATGTGTTATTAAACGCACCAAACGACAAAGTCCAAGAGATTATTAATGTATTACCAGGGATGAAAAGTCCAACGGTTTTACCTTTAGCTGAGGAAGGATGGAGTTCTATTCACTCGGTGATAAGTAAAAATGAATTCTGGGGTGTTATTGATGACCTTAAAGCAAAAGGAGCTCAAGGTATTTTAGTTTGTCCTATTGAAAAAATGGTGTTATAAATAGTACAATTTTTAATTCCCACGAAAGTAGGAATCTCATGATATGTTTTACAAATCATGAAGCCATTTAGTTTTAAGAGATTTTCGCTTTCGCGGAAATAGAAAAAAGGTTTTATTATGCAAATCATAAACAATCCCAATCGTGACAGTTGGAAGGAAATTTTAAAACGCCCAACACAAACGGTTAATGATATTGAGAGTATCGTCAATGAAATTTTTAAAGAAGTTTCAGAAGATAAGGAAAAGGCTGTTGAAAAATACACCTTAAAATTCGATGGGGTTTCGTTAGAATCAAATATCGTTTCTTCAGAAGAGATTCAAGAAGCCATAGCATTAGTTCCAGAAAATCTTCAGAAGGCCATAAAATTGGCAAAATCTAATATTGAAGGCTTTCACGCAGCACAAAAAACATCCAGAATTGATGTTGAAACAACTAAGGGTGTTGCTTGTTGGCAAGAAAAACGACCAATTCAAAAAGTAGGATTATACATTCCTGGAGGTACCGCACCTTTGTTTTCAACGGTATTAATGCTTGCTGTACCTGCTCAAATTGCAGGTTGTAAAGAGATTGTCTTATGTTCGCCACCAAATAAAGAAGGGAAACTAGCTCCAGAAATTTTGTTTGCAGCACAACTTTGTGGCGTCACCAAAATCATAAAAGTAGGAGGGATTCAAGCGATTGCTGGTATGACCTTTGGAACGGAATCTATTCCGCAGGTTTATAAAATATTCGGACCAGGAAATCAATTCGTAACAGTGGCTAAACAATTGGCTACGAAATTTGGAGTGGCTATCGATATGCCTGCTGGTCCAAGTGAATTGTTAGTGGTTGCCGATGATTCTGCGAATGCTTCCTATATTGCTTCCGATTTATTAAGTCAGGCCGAACATGGTACAGACAGTCAAGTGATTTTGGTATCTACTTCAAAAGATTTAATTGATGATGTTTCAAAGGAAGTTGAATCTCAGTTAGCTGTACTTCCGCGTAAAGCGATAGCAGAAAAATCTATAGCTAATTCTAAACTAATTTATATTGAAAATGACGAATTAGGATTAGAGTTGATTGATGAATACGGTCCGGAACACTTCATTATTTGTTCAAAAAACGAAGATTTATACATCAACGGCATCAGCAATGCAGGTTCTGTGTTTATTGGTGATTATACCCCTGAAAGTGCTGGAGATTATGCTTCGGGAACCAATCACACCTTACCGACAAACGGTTTTTCAAAAGCTTATTCAGGTGTAAATCTAGATAGTTTTATGAAGAGCATGACGTTTCAAAAAATCACAAAAGAAGGGATTTTGAATATTGGTGAAACGATTGAACTAATGGCTGAGGCAGAAGGTTTGCAAGCGCATAAAAACGCGGTAAGCATTCGATTAAAAGATTTAAAATAAAAAATTCCTGTGCAGACAGGAATAGAATAAACATGATTGCAGATTTTAACTTAGATAATATAACCCGCGAAACCATAAAAGCACTAAAACCCTATTCATCGGCAAGAGATGAGTTTCAGGGTAATAGTGACGATATGGTGTTTTTGGATGCTAATGAAAACCCGTATGAAAACGGCGTAAATCGTTATCCGGATCCGCAACAACGTTCAGTGAAAGCCTTGCTTTCTGAAATAAAAAATGTTGATACTAAAAATATTCTTTTAGGAAATGGTAGCGATGAAGTTTTAGATTTGATTTTCAGAGCATTTTGTGAACCAAATCAAGATAATGTCATCACTTTACCACCAACTTACGGGATGTACAGTGTTTTGGCAAATATTAATGCGATTGACATACAAGCGGTTCAGTTAGATGACAATTTTCAGCCAAAAGTGGATGCTATTTTAGAAACAGCTAATGAAAATAGTAAATTGTTGTTTTTGTGTTCGCCAAATAACCCAACGGGAAACAGTTTTGAAGCAGCATCTATTTCTAAATTAATCAATAATTTTAAAGGCATTGTAGTTATTGATGAAGCTTATATTGATTTTTCAAATGAAGAAAGTTGGGTGAGTAGATTAGCTGAATTCCCTAACTTGATTGTCACGCAAACTTTGTCAAAGGCCTATGGTATGGCTGGTATTCGTTTAGGTATTTGTTATGCTTCTGAAGCTATTATTTCAATTTTAAACCGATTGAAACCCCCATACAATGTAAATGAGTTAACACAGCAAAAAGCGATTGCTCAACTTGAGAATAAAGATTTAACGGCAAAGCAAATTGCAAGTATTTTAAAAGAACGTAGTTTGCTTGTTGATGCTTTAAAAACGGTGGATTATGTGTCGGAAATCTACTCTTCAGATGCTAATTTTATTTTAGCCAAGGTTGATGATGCTACAAAGCGCTATAATCAACTTATAGAAAAAGGTATCGTAATTCGTAACAGAACTACCCAACCGGGTTGTGAAAACACGCTTAGGTTTACCGTTGGAAGACCTGAGGAGAATAAAAAATTAATAGAGACTTTAAAGGCGCTTTCATAACCTTGTTTATTGTAAGCTAAAACATAAAGTAAGTGTTTACCGAAACGTAAACAAAAGATAAAAACAAACCAATGAAAAAAGTATTATTTATAGACCGTGATGGTACGCTTGTTCTAGAGCCACCTGTTGATTACCAATTAGATAGTTTAGAAAAACTTGAGTTTTATCCGAAGGTTTTTCAATACATGGCTAAAATTGCTAGTGAATTGGATTATGAATTGGTTATGGTAACCAATCAAGATGGTTTAGGTACAGATTCTTTTCCTGAAGATACCTTTTGGCCAGCACAGAACAAAGTACTTTCGGCTTTTGAAAAGGAAGGCGTGGTTTTTAGTGATATTCATATCGATAAAACCTTTCCGCATGAAAATGCCGAAACGCGTAAGCCAAAAACAGGTTTGTTACAAAAATACTTTTCAGAGGATTACGATTTAGAAAATTCCTATGTTTTAGGTGATCGTATCACTGATATGGAATTGGCTAAAAACTTAGGAGCTCAAGGAATTTACCTTTCAGAAAATCCTGAATTAGGAGCAGATGAAACTGAAGCTTCGCAGCAAGAAATCAACGATTGTATTGCTTTAACGAGCACAGATTGGAAAGAAATCTACGAGTTTTTAAAATTAAAAGATCGTGTTGCTGAAATCACAAGAAACACAAACGAAACGCAGATTTACATCAAACTAAATCTAGACGGTTCAGGAAAAAATGATATTGATACCGGTTTGTCCTTTTTTGATCACATGTTAGATCAAATTGGTCGTCATGGTAATATGGATTTAACTATTAAAGTTAGTGGCGATTTAGAAGTTGACGAACATCATACTATTGAAGATACTATGATTGCCCTTGGAGAATTATTCAATAAAGCCCTTGGTAACAAACTTGGAATTGAGCGTTACGGATTCTGTTTGCCTATGGACGATTGTTTAGCGCAAGTCGCTGTTGATTTTGGTGGCAGAAACTGGCTAGAATGGGATGCTGAATTTAAACGTGAAAAAATAGGTGATATGCCAACTGAAATGTTTTTCCACCTATTCAAATCATTTACTGATGGTGCTAAATGTAACCTAAATGTTAGAGCCGAAGGTGTTAATGAGCACCACAAAATTGAAGGTATCTTTAAAGCTTTTGCTAAGGCCATAAAAATGGCAGTAAAACGCGATTCAAATAAAATGTTTTTACCATCAACGAAAGGGGTGTTGTAGACCTCCTTAACCCCCAGAAAGGGGAACACTGTTGCTAAAAACAAATTATAAGAAAGTAAAAATAATGAGTAAAAATAAAGATATGAGTGAGAGTTCTTCCCCTTCGGGGAAGCTAGATGGGGCGTCATCGGTAGTCATCATAAATTACGGTGCTGGAAATATTAAAAGCATACAGTTTGCTTTTAAACGTTTGGGTGTTGATGCTATGTTGTCTAACGACCCAGAAGTCATTAAAGCGGCTGATAAAATAATTTTTCCTGGAGTAGGTGAAGCGAGTTCAGCCATGAAAATGTTGAAAACCTCTGGGTTAGATACTTTAATTCCGAATTTAAAACAACCAGTTTTAGGAATTTGTTTAGGCATGCAATTGCTTTGTAAATCTAGTGAAGAAGGTAACACTCAAGGATTAGGAGTTTTTCAAACCGAAGTAAAGCGTTTTTCAAATGATGTGAAAGTACCTCAAATGGGGTGGAACGTGATTAAAGATTTGAAATCTGATTTGTTTAAAGGCATCAAAGAAAACGAATACATGTATTTGGTGCACAGTTATTATGCCGAGCACTGTAAGGAAACCATAGCTAAAACAGATTATGGCCTCAATTACGCATCTGCTTTACAACATAATAATTTTTATGGGGTTCAATTTCACCCCGAAAAAAGTGGAATTCAAGGTCAAAAAATTTTAGAAAACTTCATAAATATTAAATTTTAAAAGTTAGATATTAGAAGGCTGTAATGAAGAACGAATTAATTCTACGAACAAAATGTTTTGCATTAGATTGTTGGTCCTTTTGTTTCAAAGTGCCTAAATCTAGAGAATATAATGCTTTTGTTAATCAGTTAATTAGAAGCTCAAGTTCTGTAGGAGCCAATTATCGTGCAGCACAACGAGCAAAATCTACAGCTGATTTTATAAACAAATTAAAAATTGTTAAAGAGGAAGTGGATGAAAGTGTTTATTGGTTAGAAATTTTTCAAGAAGTTTTACCTGAACATGAAGAAGAGGTATTAAAACTTCAAAAAGAAGGAAAGGAATTATTAGCAATAACCGTAGCTTCAATTAACACCGCAAAGCGCAACCGACAACGAAAGTAACTTTTAATATTTTATATTTAACTTCTAATATTTATTAACTAATAACCAGAAACAATTAACTAACAACCAACAGATGAGAATAATCCCAGCCATAGACATTATAGACGGAAAATGTGTTCGTTTAACCAAAGGTGATTACGATACCAAAAAAGTATATAATGAAAATCCGCTTGAAGTTGCTAAAATGTTTGAAGCTTCAGGAATTGAGAATTTACATTTAGTAGATTTAGATGGTGCTAAGGCGCAACACATTGTTAACTATAAGGTGCTTGAGCAAATTGCTTCAAAAACACGCTTAAAAATTGATTTTGGCGGTGGTTTAAAATCTGATGAAGATTTACATATTGCCTTTAATTCTGGAGCTAAACAAATTACTGGTGGTAGTATTGCGGTTAAAGACCGTGAAACTTTTGAAGGGTGGATTTCAAAATATGGCAGTGAAAAAATAATTTTAGGGGCAGATTCTAACGCCGGAAAAGTAGCTATTAGTGGCTGGCAGGAAGATAGTGAAGAAGAATTACTTCCGTTTATTAAAGGCTATCAGAAAAAAAGCATTAAATACGTGATTTGTACCGATATTTCTAAAGATGGTATGCTAGAAGGGCCGTCGTTTGATTTATATAAGCAAATTATTTCAGAATGCTCAAACAGTAGTACCGGTCAGTCTATCAAATTAATCGCTTCTGGTGGCATTTCAGAAATTGGTGAAATTCCGAAACTGAGAGATTTAGGCTGTGAAGGGGTTATTATAGGTAAAGCGATTTACGAAAATAGAATTAGCTTACATCAATTAGAAAGATACGTTTAGAAGTATTGTTGTTTCTATTTCCGCGAAAGCAAAAATCTAATTAAAGCAGATAATGATTTCCACTTCGATGGAAACTCAAAAAAAAGAGATTAAATGTTAACAAAACGAATTGTACCTTGTTTAGATATTAAAAACGGACGCACCGTAAAAGGGGTGAATTTCGTCGATTTGCGTGATGCAGGAGACCCTGTTGAATTAGCAAAACAATATGCTGAACATGGGGCTGATGAATTGGTGTTTTTAGATATTGCAGCAACTTTAGAAGGTAGAGGAACCACTCTAGATATGGTTTTACGTGTTGCCGAACAAGTCAATATTCCGTTTACAGTAGGCGGTGGTATTTCATCTGTTGAGCACGTCGATGCGCTATTACAATGTGGTGCCGATAAGGTGTCTATAAATTCTTCAGCAGTAAAAAGACCAGAATTGGTAAACGAATTATCTAATAAATTTGGAAGTCAGTGTGTAGTTGTTGCTATAGACGCGAAACAAGTTGACGGCCAATGGAGAGTGCATTTAGCAGGAGGCAGTATTCCAACTGAAATTGACCTGTTTGAATGGGCTCAAGAAGTTGAACAACGTGGTGCCGGAGAAATTTTGTTTACTTCTATGAACCACGATGGTACTAAAAACGGCTTTGCCAACGAAGCTTTAGCAAAACTATCAGAGTTATTAAACATCCCAATTATTGCTTCTGGTGGTGCTGGAAATGTTCAGCATTTTATTGATACTTTTGTTGAAGGAAAATCTGATGCCGCTTTAGCCGCTAGTGTTTTTCATTTTGGTGAAATCCCAATCCCAGAATTAAAGAAAGAATTAAAACAAAATAATATTGAGGTTCGTTTATAAATGAATCTTATATACTGAAGCTATTTCAGTACTATAAAAAAGAAGAATCATGACAATTAAATACGATGCACAAGGTTTAGTACCAGCCATTATTCAAGACGCAACAACAAGTAAAGTTTTAATGTTGGGTTATATGAATGAAGAAGCTTATAAAAAAACTGTTGACACCAAACAGGTGACTTTTTTTAGCAGAAGTAAGCAACGTTTATGGACTAAAGGCGAAGAAAGCGGAAATGTTTTAAACCTTGTAAGTATAAAAAATGATTGCGATAATGATTCCCTCCTAATACAAGTCCATCCTGCAGGGCCTACTTGTCATAAGGGTACTGGAAACTGTTGGGGTGAAGAAAATAATTCAACGTATGGTTTCTTTTCAAATCTAGAAGATGTTATTGCTGAACGTGTCGCTAATAAAGATACTAACAAATCTTATGTGGCAAGCTTATTTTCAAAAGGCATCAATAAGGTGGCTCAAAAAGTAGGCGAGGAGGCCGTTGAAACCGTGATTGAAGCTATGGATAATAACGATGAATTGTTTTTGTATGAATCGGCCGATTTGTTATTCCATTATTTGATGCTACTTCAGGCTAAAGGTTTTACGTTAAAAGATATTGAAGCGGAGCTAAAAGGTAGACATAAGTAATTTTTCGGTTTGAAAAAGTATTTCTACGTTTTTAATATTCAATATTTAGGGTACCGTTTTCACGGATGGCAAAAACAACCAGATGTGAAAACTTTACATTTGATGGTAGACAGAACCTTAAATTATATTTTAGAAGGTAAAAAGTTTAAAAGTTTAAGTTCAGGACGTACGGATGCCATGGTTTCAGCGGAATGTGCTGCTTTTGAGCTTTTTGTTCATGAGCCTATTGAAGACCAAGAGGCGTTTTTAGAATTATTCAATTACAACCTTCCTCAAGATATTCGTGCCTTAAGTATACGTGAAGTTGATGAGAAATTCAACATCATCAATAATTCCAAAATCAAGGAATATCTTTATTTGTTCACATTTGGAGAAAAATGCCATCCTTTTTGTGCGCCAATCATGACAACGATTTTGGATGATTTAGATATTGAACTCATGAAAGCCGGGGCAAAACTCTTTCAAGGGGAGCATTATGTGAAATCATATTGTTATAAACCTACTGATAACGGGATTTATAATAGAGAGATTCTAACCTGTGAAATCGTAGAAAACACCATTTATACCGCCAATTATTTTCCAAAGCAATCTTATATTTTACGAGTTCGAGGTAAGGGCTTTATGCGAAATCAAATCCGTTTAATGATGGGAACCTTAATTGATTTGGGTAAGGGCAAACTCACGTTAGAGGATATTCGAGTGAGCTTACTCCAAGATAGCACGGTTAAAATGAATTATATTGCCCCAGCTTCCGGGCTTATTTTAAATAAAATTGACTTTATTTAATTCTTCTCACATCACTTATATTTACTCAAACCATTTATCGCATGGTACAAATATATTCAGTTCTTAAAAGTGGTAATAAAGTTTTATATTAAGGCAAAATAGACCTTACAAAGATACATATTAGGTGTTTGAAAAAATAAATTAAACTTTAAACAACTGAATGCTAGTAGTTTAAATTGATTTTACAGAAGCCAAAGAGGAAATGAGTCAACATTAATATATATGAGGTAAAGTTTGTTTCTGACTGTAAGATATATTTTACTAACTTTATAAATGTAAAAAAATAGCTATTTAGTTATTTAGTATACAGTTATTTATTAACACTTAAAAATCAAAAATTATGTTACGTTGGACAATCACATTTGTTATTATTGCTTTAATAGCCGGAGTTTTAGGCTTTGGTGGAATTGCAGGAGCATCAGCAGGTATTGCTAAAATATGTTTCTACATATTTATTATATTATTTGTTATCTCTTTATTGAGAGGTATAGTGAAAAAATAAAAACGTTAATTACTTATTGTTAGCGAATAATAATGAATAAAAAAAGTTCTTTTCTGAACATAATAAGAAGAGGATCAAATATTACACATTTTAATAATCAAACTTTAAAATTATGAAAAAAACCATATTAGCACTGGCCTTATTATTTACAGTATCTACTGTATTTACAGGTTGTAGAGAAGAAAAAAGTACAGGAGAAAAAATTGAAGAAGCTGCTGAAGATACGGGAGATGCTATTGAAGATGCTGCAGATGATGTTGGCGATGCCGTAGATGACGTTGTTGACGAGGTAGATTAATCCTGCTTAACACAATATCATGTTGAATTTTCAATGTGAAAACTAATACGAAAAGCTCTGAGTTACTCAGGGCTTTTTGTATTTTAGATACTAATTAAAAATGATACCATGAGCCTAACAGTACCAAAGTCTGTTTTTACATTCTTCAATAGATTAGAAAAAAATAATAATCGAGAATGGTTTAATGAACATAAACCAGAATTTAAAGCCATTGAAAAAGAGGTGAAAGCCTTTTACCAGGCTATTTATGAAGATTTAAATATTCATGATGATATTGACAGGCTTAAAATATTTAGAATTTACCGTGATGTACGCTTTTCAAAAAACAAATTACCCTATAAAACCCATTTTGGAGGTTCTTTTCATAGAACTAAACCACGATTAAGAGGTGGTTATTACCTCCAGATTCAGCCCAATAATGAAAGCTTTATTGCTGCTGGATTTTGGGACCCCGCTAAAGAAGATTTACTAAGAATTAGAAAAGAATTTGAAATAGATGATGCTGAAATTCGTGAAATTATTGAAGATAAAAACTTTCAATCTGATTGGGGTGAACTTGTTGGTGATCAGGTTAAAACAGCACCTAAAGGCTTTAGTAAAGACCATAAATCTATTGACTTAATAAGAAAAAAGCAATTTATTTTTGTAAAAAAGTTTACAGACTCTGAAGTTTTAGCTCCTAATTTTAGAGCTGAAATTGCCCGTTCATTTAAAACCATACGCCCATATTTTGATTATATGAGCGCCGTTTTAACTACAGATTTAAATGGTGTTTCAACTATTGATTAAACCGCCTCTAGTAGCTCTGGTTTTTCAAAAAGTTGAATCTGGCTCAATAAACGTTCTTTAACCAAATTCATCATACGTTTGTTTAGTGCTGATGAATTTTCAATGTAAGTATGATATTCTTCAACTGTAAATTGGCCAATAATCATACCTTTCATTGAATTTCTAAGTTTCATATCCCTTTGAATCGCATTCTCTATGTAAGACATGCGCTTTTCTAAAGTGTAATCATGAAAAACAGATTTGTGTTTTCTAATGTAATTCTTAAAAACTTCTACAAGTAAATCATTTTGAAGCTTGATGATTGGTCTTAGAACTAAATTTTGAAAACGCTCATCGCGACTCATGTTTTCTTTAATTGTTTCGCCTAAAATCTCAGGTCGAATATTAGTCAGATTGGATTGTCTAGTGTTCATTTTTTGGAGATTTTACTTAAAAGTAGAGATTATTAGAGTTGTTGATATTAAATTAACTTTATACTTATCAACGAGTTTATTAACATTGAAGAATTCCTTACCTTTATGAACTTAAAAAAACAAGCCTCTTTTCGTCTTAATTTTTTGTGCAAAAACAGTCTTTTTTGTGACATGGGAGAAGAAGTATAAACGGGAAGAAAACTATTAAAAATAAAAATTAACACTTAATAATTATTCATGAATTTTCACACGAGAAAATGGATTAAACCTGAAGACTTAAATGCCAACGGCACCTTATTTGGAGGTCGATTATTAGATTGGATTGATGAAGAAGCGGCGCTTTATACCATCATCCAATTAGAGAACCAGAAAGTGGTTACAAAATACATTAGTGAAATCGATTTTAAAGCCTCAGCAAGGCAAGGGGACATCATTGAAATAGGTATCACACCAGTTAAATTTGGAAGCGCCTCATTAACTTTAAGTTGCGAGGTTCGAAATAAAATGACCAGAGAAACCATTATTACCATTTCTAACATTGTTATGGTGAATTTAGGGCCTGACGGAAAGGCTAAGGCTCATGGTAAAACTGAGGTAGAATACGTTAAGGATAGACTACAATAGAATTGTTTAAAAAAAACAATCAATTCTAAGTATTTGTTGAATAAAATTCAATTTATATTCTATCCACTATCAATTTTATAAAAATTAAATAACAAAGGCGCTTTAAGTTTTTAATAAATGTAATAAAACATAAATTTGTAAGCCTTTTTATAGGGTAATAAGGCTTTATACAGCTAAGCTTAAAGCAATTTTAATAGAAAATATATTATTTATGAGTAAGTCATTGTTTGACAAAGTGTGGGATTCACATGTTGTAAGAAAAATTGAAGATGGTCCAGATGTATTTTATATCGATCGTCATTTAATTCATGAAGTAACAAGTCCTGTAGCATTTGTTGGCTTAAAAAGTAGAGGTTTAAGTGTATTGTATCCTGAGCGTACATTTGCAGTTGCCGATCACAATACCCCTACAATAAACCAACATTTACCTGTTCAAGATCCGTTATCTGCTAATCAATTAAAAACATTAGAAAATAACGCTAATGAATACGGTATTAGCCACTGGGGATTAGGTCACGAAAATAATGGTATTGTTCACGTAGTAGGACCAGAAAATGGTATTACACTTCCAGGTGCTACCATTGTTTGTGGAGATTCACATACATCAACACATGGTGCTTTTGGTGCGATTGCCTTTGGTATTGGTACATCAGAAGTTGAAATGGTTTTAACCACACAATGTATCATGCAGCCTAAGCCTAAGAAAATGCGTATTAACATCAACGGAACTCTAAATAAAGGGGTTACTCCAAAAGATGTTGGTTTATATATTATTTCTCAATTAACAACTTCTGGTGCAACTGGTTATTTTGTTGAATACGCTGGTGATGTTTTTGAAAACATGTCTATGGAAGGTCGTATGACTGTTTGTAACTTATCTATTGAGATGGGTGCTCGTGGTGGTATGATTGCTCCAGATGAAAAGACATTTGAATATATTAAAGGCCGTGCCATGACGCCTAAAGGAGCTGATTGGGATACAGCCATGGAATATTGGAAGACTTTAAAATCTGACGAAGATGCTACTTTTGATAAAGAAGTAACTTATAATGCTGGAGATATCGAACCTATGATTACATATGGTACAAATCCAGGTATGGGGATGGGAATTTCAAAAAACATTCCATCTGCAGAATCAGTAGAAGGTGGTAAAGCAACTTACGACAAGTCTTTAGCTTACATGGGCTATTCTGAAAGCGAACAAATGATTGGTAAGAAAATCGACTATGTATTTATCGGTTCTTGTACTAATGGGCGTATTGAAGATTTCCGTGCATTTGCATCGATTGTAAAAGGAAGACAAAAAGCAGATAATGTAACAGCTTGGTTAGTTCCAGGATCACATGTTGTAGAAGCTAAAATTAAGGAAGAAGGTTTGTTAGATATTTTTGAAGAAGCTGGTTTCGTTTTAAGAGAACCTGGTTGTTCGGCTTGTTTAGCTATGAATGACGATAAAGTACCTGCTGGGAAATATGCAGTAAGTACGTCTAATAGAAACTTTGAAGGTCGTCAAGGTCCTGGTTCAAGAACCTTATTAGCGAGTCCTTTAGTGGCTGCCGCAGCTGCTGTGACAGGCGTTGTGACTGACCCTAGAGAACTTTTATAATTAATAATTAACGATGAATAGTTGAAAAATAAAGTAAAGGATTTAAAACTTTTCAATTTTAACTATTCACTTTTAACTTAAAAATAATGGCTTACGATAAATTTACAACACTAACAAGTACTGCAGTTCCTTTACCAATAGAGAATGTAGATACTGATCAAATTATACCAGCACGTTTTCTTAAAGCAACAACGCGTGATGGATTTGGAGATAACTTATTTCGCGATTGGAGATATAATGGTGACGATTCACCAAAACAAGATTTCGTATTAAACAACCCAATTTATAGCGGTAAAATCCTTTTAGGAGGTAAGAACTTTGGTTCTGGTTCTTCTAGAGAGCATGCAGCTTGGGCAGTTTACGATTATGGTTTCCGTTGTGTCGTTTCTAGTTTCTTCGCAGATATTTTTAAAAATAACTGTCTAAATATTGGGGTATTGCCAGTACAAATTTCTCCTGAATTTTTGAATGAGATTTTTGAAGCGGTTTATGAAGACCCTAAAACAGAATTAGTAATCGATTTGGAAGCACAAACGATCACATTACCGTCATCTGGAACTCAAGAATCATTTGACATTAACGGTTACAAAAAAGGTAACATGTTAAATGGTTTTGATGATATTGATTACTTACAAAGCATGAAAGGTGAGATAGAAACTTTCACAGAATCACGCCCTTTCTAGAGCATGAGTTTGAGAAAAATAGAAATAATGGATACGACATTACGCGATGGTGAACAAACCTCGAGTGTGTCGTTTTCTGCTTCTGAGAAGTTGACAATTGCTAAGCTTTTACTTGATGAGCTTAAGGTTGATCGTATTGAAATTGCTTCGGCTAGAGTGTCTGAAGGTGAACTTCAAGCGGTGAAAGATGTGACTAAATGGGCTTCTGAAAATAATCAATTGGAAGCTGTTGAAGTTTTAACTTTTGTAGATAAAGGCATCTCTATCAACTGGATGATTGAATCTGGTGCTAAGGTGCAAAACCTATTGACTAAAGGTTCATTAAATCATTTAACTCACCAACTTAAAAAGACTCCAAATCAGCACTTTGAGGAAATAAAAGAAAATATTTATTTAGCAGAAAAGCACAGTATTACAACCAATATTTATTTAGAAGATTGGAGTAATGGAATGCGTAATTCTAAGGCTTATGTTTTTGAATTTCTAGAGTTTTTATCTAGACAACCTGTGAAGCGCATTATGCTTCCAGATACTTTAGGTGTATTAACTCCTGAAGAATCTTTTAAATTCATTAGTGAAATAAAAGAGAAGTATCCAAACTTACATTTTGATTTTCATGCCCATAATGATTACGACCTAGGTGTTGCTAATGTTATGGCAGGAATTAATGCTGGTGCAGATGGTTTACATTTAACGGTTAATGGTATGGGCGAGCGTGCTGGAAACGCGCCAATGTCAAGTACTATTGCGGTCATTAATGATTTTATGCCTCATGTTGAAATTGGCGTGAATGAAAAAATGCTGTATACCGTAAGTAAATTGGTAGAGAATTTTTCAGGGCTAGTAATTCCTTCTAATAAGCCAATTGTTGGTGCCAATGTTTTTACACAAACTGCTGGTATTCATGCTGATGGTGACAATAAAAACAACCTATATTTCAGTGATTTAATGCCAGAACGTTTTGGTAGAACACGCCAATATGCTCTAGGAAAATCTTCCGGAAAGGCTAATATTCAAAAGAATTTACAGGAACTTGGACTTCAACTTAATGATGAAGATTTAAAGAAAGTTACTCAACGTATCATTGAGCTTGGTGATAAAAAGCAAGTGGTTACGAAAGAAGATTTACCATATATTATTTCTGATGTTTTAGACAGAACTTATGAAGAAAAGGTAAAGGTTAACACCTACGTGCTAACGCACTCAAAAGGATTAAAGCCAACGACATCTGTATCAATTACGATTGAAGGGGAGACTTTTGAGGAGAATGCTCAAGGCGATGGGCAATTTGACGCTTTTATGAATGCTATTAAAAGTATTTTTAAAAGTAAAAAGCTGATTTTACTACCTGACCTCATTGATTATGCTGTAAGAATACCACCAGGAAGTCGTTCAGATGCTTTATGTGAAACTATTATCACTTGGAAAAGCGCTGAAAAAGAATTCAAAACCCGTGGGTTAGATTCAGATCAAACCGTTTCTGCAATTATTGCCACAGAAAAAATGCTGAATATTATAACGAATTAATAGTACAGCTCATTCTGATCAAAAAACTATAAAGAATAAAAAAACAGACTAAAATTAATATACTATGAAATTTAAAATAGCACTATTAGCCGGAGATGGCATAGGACCAGAAGTTATAGATCAAGCCGTTAAGGTAAGTGATGCTGTTGCTAAGAAATTCGGACATGAAATCACATGGAAACCTGCATTAACAGGGGCTGCAGCAATTGATGCTGTTGGAGAACCTTATCCAGATGAAACCCATGATATTTGTACAGCTTCTGACGCCGTTTTATTTGGAGCTATCGGACACCCAAAGTATGACAATGATCCTTCTGCGCCTGTAAGACCAGAACAAGGTTTACTTAAAATGCGTAAAAAATTAGGTTTATTTGCTAACGTACGTCCAACATTTACTTTCCCGTCATTATTAGATAAATCACCTTTAAAGCAAGAGCGTATTGAAGGAACAGATTTAGTGTTCTTAAGAGAATTAACTGGTGGTATCTACTTTGGAGAAAAGGGTAGAAGAGATGGCGGAGAAACCGCTTATGATAACTGTGTTTACACCAGAGAAGAAGTTCAACGTTTAGCTAAAAAAGGTTTTGAATTAGCGATGACACGTTCTAAAAAATTATGTTGTGTTGATAAAGCCAACGTATTAGAAACGTCTAGACTATGGAGAGAAACGGTTCAAGCAATGGAAAAAGATTATCCAGAAGTTGAAGTAAGTTACGAGTTTGTTGATGCGGTAGCGATGCGTTTGGTACAATGGCCAAATAGCTATGACGTTTTAATTACTGAAAACCTTTTTGGAGATATTCTAACTGATGAGGCTTCTGTAATTTCAGGATCTATGGGATTAATGCCATCAGCATCTATGGGATCTGATATCGCTTTATTTGAGCCAATTCACGGTTCTTACCCACAAGCTACAGGGTTGAATATTGCTAACCCAATGGCAACAGTATTATCTGCTGCTATGATGTTTGAAACTGCTTTTAACTTACCAGAAGAAGGTAAAGCCATTAGAGAAGCTGTAAACAAAGCTTTAGCTGAAGGATTTGTAACTGAAGATTTAGCTGATGGTGGAAAATCATACGGAACAAAAGAAGTAGGTGATTATTTAGCTGCTAATATCTAGTAGAAAGAAATACTTCTATATAAAATTAAAAAAGCCTAAATAACTAAGTTATTCAGGCTTTTTTATGATTTAGATTTTAAACTTTACGGCCTAAAATCTAATACAAACATTATTTGTTTGTTTTATTTCTTAAGATTCACGAAATAATCGAAAATTTCAGGAACATTTCCATTACCCATATCAGCGTTAACTGCAGCTGTAAGGTTACCTGAAGTTGCTTTAGCAATATCAGAAACAGAACCTAAATCATCAACCATCTGTACGAAATAACCTAAATCTTTATTAGCATTTGCTATAGAGAACCCTAAGTCACTTACATTATCAACCGCATAGTTTTTACAGAATTGCATAAAAGGAGAATTAGAAGGACCTGCAGACATGATATCAAATAACTGTTGCCCATCTACACCAGCCAATTTAGCTGCAGCAAAAGCTTGAGACATCGCTACAACTGTAGTCATTCCCATAAAGTTATTGATTAATTTTGTTGTATGTCCAGCACCTAGAGCACCTAAATGGAATACATTTTCACCTTGTTCATCAAGAACTGGTTTTACTTTTTCAAAAGTTTCTTTATCACCAGCCGCCATGATGTTTAATAAACCATCTTTGGCATGAGCAGGAGTTCGTCCTAGAGGGGCATCAATCATTCCAGCACCTTTTTTGGCAAGGTCTTCACCAATTTTACGCGTAGAAGCAGGGATTGATGTTCCGAAATCTATTAAAACAGCACCTTCTTTAATTCCTTCAAGGATACCATTTTCACCATAAACAATTTTTTCAACAACAGCCGAAGTTGTCAAACAAAACATAATAATGTCACTTTTTTCAGCCAATTCTTTTGGTGAAGCGGCTTCAGTTGCATTACCACGTGCGATTACCTTTTCAACAACGTCCTTATTTAGGTCCATCACGATCAATTCGTAACCTCTATTTTGAAGGTTTTCAACCATATTAGCCCCCATAAGGCCGAGTCCGATAAATCCAATAGTGGGTTTTTTCATTTTGTTCTTTGTTTTAATTAATTACATTTAGTTGCAAAGATAAGCATCTAAGGATATTAATAAAATTATTTCAGACTTCTATATTTAATTTTTGTAATAATTAAATTTTTTAGAATTCCCATTTAATTACCTGATTTTTAATAATTAAAAAACTAATTTTTAAATCATTTTATAGCATCACAACCAAGAAATCAATTTAGCACTTATGCACTATTGAATTTACAATAATGACAGTAATTTGTTTAAAGAGACATGAAGTATGGTAACAGAAAAGCCTTCTGCAATAAATTATGCAGAAGGCTTATATTTAAAATAAACTAGTAATTTAATTATTTAAATGTTTGGCATAAAAACCTAACATAGCTTCATAAAGATCTAGTCTATTCACTTCTTTATGAAAACCATGACCTTCATCATACTTCACCATATAAGGAACATCAACACCTTTTGCTCTTAAAGCTTTAACGATCTGGTCAGATTCATCAATATTAACTCGTGGATCATTTGCACCTTGAACCACGAAAAGTGGTTTTTTAATTTTATCAATTTGATACGCTGGCGACACTTCTTCCATAATTTTTCTTTCGGTAGCGACATCTTCATCATACCAAATCTCTTTTAATATTTTTAAATAAGGTTTCCAATACGCTGGAATGGTTTGCATGAATGTAAATAAATTAGAAACTCCTACGTAATCCACTCCACAAGCATATAAATCAGGTGTTTTGGTTAAGCCTCTTAAAACCGCGTAACCACCATGACTTCCGCCGTAAATAGCTGCATTATCTTTATCTACCCAACCTTTATCAATAACGTATTGTAAGCCGTCTTCAACATCATCCATCGCCTTTCTTCCTATTTGTTTGAAGCCTGACTCTAAAAAGGTTTTTCCATAACCTCCTGAAATTCTAAAGTTCACTTGTAATGTTGCATAGCCACGACTTGCAAAAAGTTGCGCTTCTGGGTTGAACCCCCAAGAATCCCTTACACCTTGTGGGCCACCATGTGGGTTTACAATGACAGGTACTTGCTTACCATCTATGGCTGCTTGAGGTAGCGTGATATAGCCATGTATATCTAAGCCGTCACGACTTTTGAATGAAATAGGACGCATTTCCGCCATATCTTCTTCTTTAAGGTTCGGCATTAAGTTATAAAGTAACTTAAACTCATCTTTATTAGCATCGTATGCATAATATGTTCCGTATAATTTATCACTTTGAAGAAATATCAAATATTTATCTTCTTCATCTGTAACTCCAGAAATAGAGTAGTTGTAATCAGGGAATTTTTTAGTGATTTTTTTATGAAGTTTTTTATAGTAGTGACTTATAGGTATAATTTCCTGCTTTTCACCTTCAAAAGCATAATAGTCTAATTCATAACCTCTTTTTCTTGATAATCTTAACCCAGAAACATCAAAATCTTTATTAGAAAATAGCTTTTTTATAACCTTGTCTTCCTTCAAATCATACAAGTATATCTCCGATTTATCGCTTTCTAGGTTAGAAATAACATAAGCATCATGAGGGTTGTCACTTGCATAATTAAATGAAGCAATGCTAAAACTATCTTTCCAATTCAATTGCTTTATTATCTCATAGTTTTCTCCGTCTGTTGTGTAATACATATCAACATTTACACCGTCACGCAGTCTTGTAAATCCTCTTAAGTTACCATCTTTATCAAACTCGTAGCCATCGATTGGATTAGCGGCATCATCATTTTTATATAGCTGAACTAATTCACCGGTTACAATGTTAATCTTGTAAGGCTCGAAAATTTGCGGATTATTTTGGTTCATCGAGATAATCATATGTTCCTTATCTTCTTTTAAACCATTGATAATATTTACTTTAACACCGTCAAAGGGCGTTAGTTCAACATCATTAGTGCCATCTAAATTAACTGCAAACAAATGGTAGTTCTCGTTACCACCTTTATCCATGATATAAACCAAACGGTTGTCGTTTGCCCATCCAAAACCACGAATAAGTTCATCTTCTTCTTTAATGACTTGAGTTACCTTGTCGTTTTCAAGATTTTTCACGTAAACATGATTTTTAGTATCATCGTCCTTTTCTTTATAAGCTAAATAGGCTCCATTTGGTGAAAATGCAAAGGAGCTGGCTTTAGGCTTGGCAAAGTAATCTTTAACAGCATATTTAAAATTACCTTTACTGTTGTCTTTTAGCTTGGCTAAATCAGCTTCCGAAGACGGTAAACTCGTATCACCAGGTAAGGTTTTTATAGTCTTTGTCAAAACCAATGCCTTTTCATCGCCAGCCTGATACAAAGTTCCTTCAATAGTTTTACCTTTTAAAGTCCCAACATATTTTAAATTAACTTGCTTTAATTTAATGGTTAAAACTTGGTCTACAAAAGTAACTTCATCCATAGGAATACCCATAGCACCCTGAACCGGGCTATCCATAGTACAGCTTAAACCATTGTCTTCTTTTTTGATGTTAAATAATAAGGGGATTTCTGTTTTTTGAAGCATTATGTTGCCTTTCCAAGCTCCGGAAATGTCTTGGGCGTCTGTTTGTGTTATCATACTTAAAAATAAGAATAAAGCACTGCTTAATTTAAAGATTGTTGTTTTCATTTGAAGGAGTAAAGTTAAAAATTCTATTACAAGTTAATTAAATATTCAGAAATGATTAGAAGGTAAAAGTGACTTTTTGTTACAAAATATTCAAGGAAATAATCAAAATTCATCAAAAAACATAAATATATTACTTTTTTTGATAACATTTTTTGTTTTATAATACCAATTAACGACCTAATACTCTTTGTCTTAGTATATTCAGATGAATTACGAGATAATTTACACCCAATCATGCATGATAAACGCTTTAAAGATGTTATTTTTGCACGTCATAAAATTTTTAGCATGTCGGCAACAAAAGCGGAATTAGAAGAAAGAAAAGAAGGAAAAGATCTATATAGTTATCAAAAGGGGGCTATAGATAAGATTTTTCAAGCCTTTGAAGAATCTCGAGAAGACTATCATTTACTGTATCAATTGCCAACAGGAGGAGGTAAAACGGTTATCTTTTCTGAAATTGTTAGACAATATTTAAAACACCATAAGAAAAAAGTATTGGTGATGACGCACCGTATTGAGTTGTGTCGTCAAACTTCTAAAGTTTTAACCGAATTTGGTGTACACAATAAAGTGGTAGATAGTAAGGCTGATTTAAGTGATCAGGCTGACTTTAGTTGCTTTGTTGCTATGGTTGAAACCTTAAACAACCGTTTAAATGACGATAAACTTGATATTTCTGATATTGGTTTAGTGATTATAGATGAAGCACACTATAATTCCTTTACAAAACTATTTAAATTCTTTAGTCAGTCGTTTATTTTAGGAGTTACTGCAACACCTTTAAGTTCAAGTATTGAACTGCCTATGACCGACAATTATGATGAATTAATTGTAGGTGAAAGTATCGAATCTTTAATAGAAAATGGTTTCTTAGCCCGTGCTGAAATGTACACTTATAATGTAGGTTTAACCTCGTTAGTTGTTGGTGCCAATGGTGATTACACCGTGAAATCTTCGGAAGACTTATATACCGATAACGATATGCTTTCGAAGCTTTTACAAGCCTACGAAGAGCGTGCCAAGGGGAAGAAAACATTAATTTTCAACAACGGTATTAATACATCGCTTCATGTTTATGATACTTTTAGAAGAGCAGGTTATCCAATTGCACATTTAGATAACACCAATAGTAAAAAAGAGCGTGCCATGATCTTGAAATGGTTTAAAAACACGCCTGATGCTATTTTAACTTCGGTAAGTATTTTAACGACAGGTTTTGATGAACCAACCGTAGATGCTATTATATTAAATAGGGCCACAAAATCCTTAACGCTTTATTACCAAATGATTGGTCGTGGTTCTCGTATCTTAAAAAACAAAAAATCATTTTCGGTTATTGACCTAGGAAATAACTTCCATAGATTTGGACCTTGGGGTGAAGATTTAGATTGGCAACGTATTTTTAAATCGCCAACCTATTATTTAGATTCTATTTTAAGTGACGAAGATTTAGAAAGTAATTTCAGATATGAAATGCCTGATGAACTACGTGCTGAATTTGGAAAATCTAAAGATGTTTATTTCGATATTCAGAAAACCTATGTAGACTCGATAAGAAATGGAGAATCTTCAAAAGTGGTTTTAGAACGATCAATAGAACAACACGCTAAAATTTGTATTGAAAATAGTGAAGACGTTTATGACGCCTTAGGATTAGCTAAAATGCTAGGTGACGATATTGATTTCAGAATTCAACGTTACACAAAGTGTATTAGCAAGAGTACATATAACTTTGTTGACTGGTTAAAAGGGGATTACCGAAAGAAATTAAATTCGTACTTGCGTTCTAATTTTGATGAAGTTTTTGAAGATATTCATGGATATCCGCCAGAAGATTAGGCTTTAAATTAAAAATTATAACACATAATAATTGTCGCTTACTTAAAATAAGGTTTATCTTTGCATTATTATTAACTCATAAAATCTGCACGATTAGATAAACTATGGCAAAATCGCAAGTTACCTTTAACAAAATTGAAAAAGAAAAGAAACGTTTAAAGAAACGTGAAGAAAAGCAAAAAAAGAAAGAAGCTCGTAAAGCTGAAGCTAAAGAAAACCCACAAGGTATTCAATTTGCTTACGTTGATTTTAACGGAAACCTTACAGACACCCCACCAGATCCTGCAATGCGCGAAAAGGTTGAAGCTGAATCTATTGAATTAGGAATCCCTAAGAAAGAAGACAGAGAAGAAGAAGAGCCAGCAGCAAAGGAAGGAAAAGTGTCTTTCTTTGATCATTCTAAAGGTTTTGGTTTTATCATTGACAGTATTAATCAAGAGAAGTATTTTGTTCACGTTAGTGGAACATTAGAACCTATTGAAGAAAATGATAAAGTGACCTATGAACTAGAACGTGGTCAAAAAGGTATGAACGCTGTTCAAGTTAAAAAGATTTAACTTAACAAAAGCGTTATTTTAAAATACAAGTACCCCCTAACATTATATGAATGTATCGCGTAAAACGATTCTAATCATTTTAGCATTTTTTGCCATTTATGTTATTTGGGGCTCTACTTATCTGCTTAACAAAATATCTGTAACCTATTTGCCTCCATTTTTTTTGGCATCACTAAGATTTGTTACGGCTAGTATTTTAATATTCACTATAGCCAAAATTTCAAAAATTAGCTTAAAAATTAGTTTGCCGCAATTAAAAAATGCGGCTATAGCTGGTTTTTTGTTTTTAACCTTCGGAAATGGCGTTGTTGTTTGGGCATTAAAATATGTTGATAGTGGTTTTGCTGCTTTAGAAATATCAGCCCAGCCTTTGGTAGTTCTTATATTACTCAGAATTCTTCAAGGTAAACGTATTTCTCTAATGTCGTATTTAGGTGTTTTCCTTGGTTTTATAGGCATCTTTCTACTTGTTGGTCAAAAAGAAATACTAAGTCAGGAGGGGCAAATCACAGGAATGATAACCATTTTTGCCTGTATGGTAAGTTGGTCTTATGCTAGTATTTTTGTTGGCAAAGCCGATTTACCAAAAAATCATTTTGTAAATACAGGGTACCAAATGCTTTGTGGCGGATTGTGCTTAGGATTTATAAGCCTCGTTTTAGACGAACCTTGGTCAGTACCAATGACATGGCCAAAAAACGTACAATGGGCTATGTTGGGCTTGATTTTATTTGGTAGTCTCATTGCATTTACCGCCTTTAATTATCTCTTAAAAACAGTTTCACCAGAAAAAGTAGCCACCTCGACTTATGTCAACCCAATTATCGCCTTAATTTTAGGCTGGTGGATTTTAGACGAACATATTTCATTACAATCTATATGTGCTGCGATTATTCTTTTAACCGGGGTATATTTTATTAATTCTAAAAGAAAATTTAAACCTAGACTTCATGGACGTTAAAAAAGCACTACAATTTATGCTTATTAGTACAATAGCATTTACATGTATGAATGGCATTGTCAAATATTTGGCACATTTTGATGCTTTTGAAATCGTGTTTTTCCGATCTATTAGTTCGTTATTTTTTACTTTCGGGTTTCTTTTAAAAAATAAAATTCCTATTCTAGGAAATAAAAAGAAGCTGTTAGTTTTACGTGCTTTGGTAGGTATGACTTCTATGGCTTTATTCTTTATGTCAACCAAATACCTTCCTATTGGTACAGCGGTATCACTACGTTATATGGCACCTATTTTCGCGGGAATTTTTGCTGTTTTATTATTGAAAGAAAAAGTTAAGCCCATACAATGGTTGTTTTTTCTGGCCGCATTTATAGGGGTTATTATTTTAAAAGGTTTTGATGCAACTTTAGATACTTACGGACTTATACTAATCTTTATCTCGGCGCTGTTTAGCGGTATGGTTTATGTCATAATAAGTAAAATTGGAAAAGCTGATCACCCGGTGGTTGTGGTAAACTACTTTATGGTAATATCCACCATAATAGGAGGGGTAATAGCCTCATTTAATTGGACCACAC
Source organism: Pseudotamlana haliotis (assembly GCF_008806375.1). GTDB lineage: Bacteria > Bacteroidota > Bacteroidia > Flavobacteriales > Flavobacteriaceae > Pseudotamlana > Pseudotamlana haliotis. Next base: position 98,838 of record NZ_WAAT01000004.1, read on the forward strand.
CTGTTGGGATGGACTGGTTTCTACTGCTTTCTCTAGGTGTTTTTGGTTATTTTGGGCAGGTTTATATGACCAAAGCTTTTCAAATAGCGGCAACCAATCAAGTGGCACCTCTTAAGTATTTAGAGGTGATTTTTACCGTACTATTTGGAGCCTTTATTTTTGGTGAAGTGTATACACTTTTGAGTCTTCTCGGTATCGCGATGATTATTGGTGCTTTAGTATTAAATGCCTTGTATAAAGGGAATAAGTGATTTTTTAGCATCATTCCTCTGAGTTAAATAAACTTATCCATGGAAGTTATTATTCCATGGATAAGTTTAATACTATTTCTATAGACTTTATAAATAGTTTACTCTTCAAATTACTGTAAGTCAAAATGGAAATTTTGGAGCAAGAAGGTGAAATGACAGATGAGGTTAAATATATGTATTGGACTTTTGGTGGTACCGTACCAGGAAGTTTTATTAGAACTCGAGTAGGAGATGAAGTTGAATTTCATTTACAAAATCACCCAGACAACAAATTACCTCATAATATTAATATGCATGCTGTAACTGGACCAGGAGGAGGTGCAGAATCTTTATTTGTGGCTCCTGGTCATGAAAAAGTATTTTCGTTTAAAACCTTACATCCAGGTTTGTATGTTTACCACTGTGCTACGGCGCCTGTAGGCATGCAGCCGAAGGTGCAGCTATGATGGAATTTAAAGTTGCTGTGCCAGTAACATTTATACTAGTCGATCATTCAATTTTTAGAGCTTTTAACAAAGGAGCTTTAGGGATGCTTAAAGTCGAAGGCGAAGAAAATAAGACTATTTATTCTGGCGAAATTAGCGATGGAATCTATTTACCTTGAAGGACCAAGAATTCATCACATGCCAACAACAAATGTGGTTGTAGAATCTAACACTTCGGCGCAATCTTTTGATGAACAAATGGAATACGGTAAACAAGTTTATATGAAAACCTGTTATGCTTATCATCAAGCTGAAGGGCAGGGGATTCCAAGCGCTTTTCCTCCTTTAGCAAATTCAGATTATTTAAACGCAGATGTAGATCGTGCTATTGGAATTGTTTTACACGGAAAAACAGGTGAAATTACAGTGAATGGTGAAAAATACTACACTGTCATGACCAGACAAATGTTGACTACAGAAGAAATTGCCAACATAATGACTTATGTTTATAACAGTTGGGGCAATTCCAAAAAAGTGGTTGAAAAAGTTAAAAACAAAAAATAGTTAATAGTATGCTAAGCCAAGTCTTTAGATTATTAGTCGTTTTTTTTATACATACAAACAGCCCTTAATGCCCAATCTAAAGACATGACTATCATTAAAGGTAGTCGGTATATCCCTTTGTACGGAAGGGATTCTACAGTCGTCGAAGTCAAAGATTTTGAAATGGATATTTATCCGGTAACAAATTCAGAATATTTGGAGTTTTTAAAAAAGTATCCTAAATGGCGCAAATCTCAAGTTATAAGTTTGTTTTCAGATAAAAGTTATCTCGCTAATTATACTTCAGATTTAGAAATTCAGCCAACTTTAAAACCCAATAACGCCGCTACTTATATCTCATGGTATGCTGCAAAGGCTTATTGTGAATGCCAAGGCAAGCGCTTACCAACGGTTGATGAATGGGAATATGTGGCTATGGCAGACGAAACCACAAAAGATGCGAGAATAAAACCAGAGTATAATGCAAAAATACTTTCATGGTATGAAGCGCCGCGGACCAATGAAAATGTCATTGGGCTAACGCCTAAAAATGTTTGGGGTGTTTATGATTTGCATGGTTTGGTTTGGGAATGGACCTTGGATTTTAATTCTGTATTAATTACAGGGGAGTCTAGAAAAAATGTTGATAAAGACAATAATTTATTCTGCGGAAGCGCTGCTTTAAACGCCATCGATTTAATGAACTATGCCGCTTTTATGCGTTACGCCATTCGGGTGAGCTTAAAAGCAAAATATTATATGAAGAACCTAGGGTTTAGATGTGTAAAAGATGTACAAAAATAATGTTATGAAACTACTTAAAATCATGTTTAGCCTTTTTGCTATCACGATCTGTTTGGTGGCATGCAGTTCTAAAGGATCAAATAATAAAAAAGGTGATAGAAACTACCAAGCAAGTCACTGATAGTAATGTGATTTCTGAAAATTCCATTTTCAACCTAACTTCAAAATGGCAAACTGAAGAAGATAAAACCATCGAACTTAGAGACCTGAAAGGAAAAACTTTAGTGATGGTGATGATTTATACGACTTGCAAAGCAGCTTGTCCTAGTCTTGTAGCAGATATGCGAAATATTGAAAATAAAATTCCAAAAGAAAACCTTGATGGTTTAAACTTTATACTAATAAGTATTGACCCTAAAACGGATACTCCAGAACGCTTGAATGTTTTGCTATAGAAAACCATATGAATGATAAACAATGGACCTTTTTACAGGGTACAGAAAGTGGTGTTCGTGAGTTGGCTAATGTATTAGCTATGAAATACAAGCAAATTTCACCCATAGATTTTTAGCATTCAAACATCATATCGGTCTTCAATAATAAGGGTGAATTAGTGCATCAACAAGAAGGGGTTTAGGGGTAGATAATGAATCTACCGTACAAACTATTCTTGAATTAGTACAAGAATAGGATCTTATGTTGTAATTCCTAACTTTGATCTAAGGTATAATGTATTTGTTTTTAATGTTTTAGTATTTATTTACATCAATCACATTTGTTTATTAAACACTATTTAATCCATTTTTAATTAAAAAAAAATTACGAAATATGCAGTATAACCTTAGAGTTATAGGTTTTACAGGTCGTTTTTTGATTATAAATTTTTTATTATTTAAGTAATCACTCTTTTAATTGTTAAATACGCAACAGATATAAGTGCTCTAAAAAAAGTACTTACCACAAATAGTAATTTGTCAATAAATATTTATTAAATTTAAATCATTGACGAAGGTTTAATTACTAAAATATAAAATTTGAAAGACGCTATTAACCTGCCATTATTTTCTTCATATGAGTTTGATTCTAGATTTTATGATGAATTGTTTTCTAAAAGAGAGGACGTTAGGTCCATTTACACCAAATTATTTGAGTTGTTTGGGTCTTATTCTGTATCCGAATTTAATAGACTAAACATTCAGGCAAAAGATTCTTTTTTCAATTCAGGAATCACATTTCAGGTTTATGGTGACAATGAAGTAAACGAAAAAATATTTCCTTTCGATTTATTTCCTAGAATCATAGAACATAATGAATGGGAAACCATTGAAACAGGAGTTTTACAAAGAAGTAAGGCATTAAATTTGTTTCTTTGGGATGTTTATCATGATCAAAAAATCATAAAGCAAGGTATTGTTCCAAAAGAACTCATAGAATCTTCGGTGAACTTTTTACCAGAAATGATCAATTTAGATCCTCCAGAAGGCATCTACAACCACATTTCTGGAACTGATTTAATCAAGCATTCCGATGGTAATTACTATGTTTTAGAAGATAATATTCGTTGTCCGTCTGGAGTGAGCTATGTGATTGGAAATCGAGGTGCCGTAAAACATGCATTATTTGGTGTTTTTAACCAATATAAGGCGCATACCATTGTTAATTATGGTTCTAAGCTTTTAGAAACCATGCAATCTGTAAAGCCTACAGGTGTAGATAATCCAGTTTGCGTGATTATTACGCCAGGAGTTTATAATTCGGCTTATTATGAACACTGCTTTTTAGCCAAACAAATGGGAATTCTTTTAGTGGAAGGTCGTGATTTATTTGTTGAAAATGACTTTGTTTACATGAAAACCATTTATGGTATTGAAAAAGTTGATGTCATTTATAGGAGAGTTGATGATTTGTTTCTAGATCCGTTAGTTTTTAAACCAGATTCTCTATTAGGCGTTCTAGGGTTATTTTCGGTGTATTTAAAAGGGAATGTGGCATTAGTAAATGCTCCAGGAACTGGTGTGGCGGACGATAAAGCCATTTACACTTATATGCCGGAAATCATAAAATATTACTTAGATGAAGATGCCATATTAAACAATGTACATACATACCATTGTAGTCGTAAAAATGAATTGAACTATGTATTAGAAAATATTGATAAGCTGGTTATAAAACCAGTTGATGAATCTGGTGGTTATGGGATTTCAATTGGAAATAAACTGAGTGAGGCAGAAATAGAAAAAGTAAAAGAAACTATAAAAAAAGAACCAAGAAAGTACATTGCGCAACCCATCATGTCACTTTCAACGCACCCCACATATATTGATGACAGTCAATCGTTTGAATCAAGGCATGTGGATTTGAGAACCTTTACTTTATTGGGTAAAGATATTGATTTTGTGCTTAAAGGAGGCTTAACCAGAGTCGCACTTAAAAAAGGAAATTTAGTAGTGAATTCATCACAAGGTGGTGGTTCAAAAGATACATGGGTATTAAAAAAATAGGATATATATGTTAGCAAGAGTAGCAAATAATTTATTTTGGATGGGAAGATATATTGAACGATCTGAACATGTAGCACGATTTTTAAGGGTTAATTATTTTTCATCTTTAGATGCTCCAGATGAATTATCGCAATCGAGGCAATTTGTCTTGAGATCGGTGATGTACATGGCCGCGAATGAAATTATAGATTCAGACATCGCTTTGGAAGAGGAAGAAGTTCTTTACAATGTGGGTTTAAATCAAGATACACCATATTCCATTGTAAACGGTTTTGTCAACGCACACGAGAATGCTAGAAGTGCACGAGATTTAATTTCCAATGAGTTATTTGAAACTATCAATAGAATTAAACATACTATTAAAGGATATTCCGTTGAAAAACTGGTAAAGAGTCAGTTATATGATTTCTCAATCATTGTTTCGGATGCCACTTCAGAAATCAAAAGCAAAATAGAAAGCACTTTATTGCATGATGAAGTTTACGCTATTATTATGTTAGGTATTCATATTGAACGTGGGTTGCAAGTCGCGCGGATTATCAATTCTAAAGTTAGTGATGCCAGTACGGTTAAGAATATTTATGGCGACAAGGTAGATGGTAATTATCAATGGAGCACTTTATTAAAGTGTGTGTTGTCTTATGATATGATGCGTAGAAGCTATAAAAAAACCCCAGAAAGAATTAATACTTTGGAATTTTTAATACTAAATTCGAAATGTCCGAGATCAATAAAAGACAGCTTGAATAAAATGAATAATTACATTTGTATGATTTCAAAGCAACATGAAAAACCTGTAAATTCTGCAGCTTTTTTAATTGGGAAAATGGCTTCTGAATTTGAGTACAAGTTGATTGATGAAATTGATAATAATTTAGAAGAATGCCTTGCTAACTTGATTGTTAAATTAGCTGATATTGCTGAAAAATTAGAAGAAGATTACTTTGATATTTCTCACAGTTTAGAGGTTAAGAAAGTAAAAGCCTAGTTGTTTTTAAATAAAACTTTCTAAAGTGTAATTTTCGTCAACCTGAACTTCTGCCTGCCGACATGCACGGTGATTCAGGTTGTCATATAAGTGGATTATCAATGAATTATAATACTCTGAAATAAACTCAGAAGGACTTATTTTTATACTTTTAGTCAGTCTTTTAACTTTGAGTTTGACTTTGTTGTTGCGTAGCCGGTTTTGCCGGTCTTAAATCTACAGAAACTTCCATATCGTTTTTTCCTGTTGAATAAATCACACCTTTAAGAGGAGGTACATCGTAATAATCACGACCATGAGCGACAACTATATGTTGGTCTTTAGGAATTTGATTGTTTGTAGGATCAAAATCTACCCAGCCATGAGAAGGGATATATACCGAAAACCAAGCATGAGAAGCATCGGTTCCTATTAATTTTTCTTTGCCTTCCGGCGGAAGCGTTTCAATGTAACCACTTACATATCTAGCAGGTATACCCATAGATCGTACGCATGCAATAGCAACTTGAGCAAAATCTTGACAAACACCTTTTTTAGCTTTCATCACATCATCTAAAGGTGTAGCAATATTGGTAAAGCCTGAAACAAAATCAAAATCTATAAAAATGCGTTGCATGAGTTCATGCGCAGCCTCATAAAGAGAACGCTCTGGCTTAAAAGAAACTTTAGCGTATTTTCTTATTTCAGGAGTTATTTTTGAAATTAATGGTGAAAATAATTGAAATTGTCTGGCATTAACCGTTTCATCATCAACACCTTTTAATAAACTTAAAGCCGAAGACACAGTGATACTATCACGTTTTTTAATATCATCCTCTGATACCTGAAGACTAAAATCACGCTTTATCTTACTTCGTGAAATCACTATCAGTTCCTCATGATTTTCTTGAATATCAAACCGTGCAACCGTATTACCAAAAAAGTCAACACGTTGTGATATTTCAGTAGGTTTCGGACTAATTTCTAAGCTGTATTCCAACAATTCTTGACCCTTGAAATTTTTAGGTTTAAGTGTCGCTAAGTTGTGACAAAATGAAGCGCCTTGTTCGTATTTGTATTTTGTTTTATGCCAGAGATCAAAGACTACCATTTAATTTGTGATATTTCGGTTAACCAATTGCTTTTGCTGTTGTGAGTGATTGAAATAGGTATCAGAAATCGCCATTGAGGTTACGTGAAATAAATCACTTAATTCTGATAATAAAGTGTCCAGTTTCAAGCGTATTTTAGATTTTTCATCCACTTCTAAAATAGCCTCTAGAGTAATGTTTTCTATTAAACTTAAAGCTTTATCTATATTTATTTGACAAACCGTAGGTTCATTATTTAAGCCGTTATTAGGCAGTTTATTGATATCCTTTTGCAATCTTGTAATCTGATAGCTAAATGACCTGGTGTATTCATTATCTAAAAGCAATAATTTGAGCACATTTTCAAGACTTAAATACGACTTATAACTATACCTATATATATTCAAACTTTCATGGCTAGATAATAGCGATTCTAGAATTTCATATTCTAAATCTTCATCATGATTTACAACAACAAGTGCTCTAAATTTCTCAATGGTAATAGAAGCTTCTTCGAGTTGAAGTCCAATAAAATAGAGTAGGAGCCCTTGTCTTACCATAATACTTTCTTCGGTAAGCGCCATAAAAGCAATAAGTCTGGTAATAATTTTATCAAAGAACTTAGTCATGGCATAAACACTATAGTTTTCTTCAGTCTTAAAATTTTTCCAAATTTTATCAATACTATCAAAAACACGCCACATGTCTTTAGACCATAAGTTCCTCAAAGTAAAATATGAGCCATTGAAACTTTGTAAGCTTTGAGCAAAACTTCCAATACGTGTCTCATCTATAACCACAGAAATTATTTCTTTAAGTGGATCTTTAAGCATGTCATCTCCCTTTTCTTCATCAAAGAAACCAGGGAAAGTAGAGGTTATTGTGGTAATAGAATGATATAGAATATTTAAACTCTCTGAATTGGGTTGATACTTGCTATTGAATTGTGTATTGGTCATTTGGTTCAAAACCATACGAATGTATCGAGCGGTTAATAAAGTTCTCGCTACATATCTTCCTGACCAAAATAGATTTTCAGCTGTATTACTAGGCACATCATTGATGCTAATAATATTATTAGGGAAGGTTTTATTCCAAGAATACAGTTGAAGCTGATTTTCTTTTTGTTCGCCAACCACCCAAAAATCTTTACTCGTTCCACCACGTTGATTGGAAACAAATAATTTTTCACGCTCTGCAGCAACACGCACCAAACCCCCAGGCATCACACTATAACCGTCTCCTTTAGCAATAGAAAAAGTTCGACATAATATTTTACGAGGTTCTAGTTTTTCATTAACAAAGTTAGGAGCGGTTGAAAAATAAATTTTTTCTTGAGCAACATATTGATTCGGATTTGTTAGAATGTCTTTTTTAAGCTTTTTTAGTTCTTTTTTAGATAAAAACTCACAAAATATAATGTTTTCACGTTGCGAACGGTCAATTTTCTTAACCACAAAAGACGTTAAATTGTCAAAAACATGATTACGCTCTTTTTCTTGTCCGCACCACCAAGAAGCAATTTGTGGCAAAATTAATTTCTCATCAAGGAAATATTTACAAATATTTTCCATAAACGGAATTAAGCCTGGGTTTTCTAAAACACCGCTTCCAATAGGGTTTACAATAGCCACGTTTTGTTGTCGTACCACTTCAAGTAAACCAGCGACACCTAAATAAGAATCTTCACGAAGTTCTAATGGATCCATAAAAGCATCATCAACACGACGTAATATGACATGAACCTGCTTTAAACCTTTTAAGGATTTCACCCAAACTTTGCCGTTTCTAACCACTAAATCATTGCCTTTAACCAAAGGGTAACCTAGAAAATTAGATAAATAAGCATGTTCGAAATAAGTTTCATTATGAGGTCCAGGCGTTAAAATAACAATGGTAGGGTTGCTTTTATTTTCAGGAACAGCACTAAGTAATAATTGATTAAAATCTTTAAAGAATTTTGACGGTTGTTTGACATTAATATTATCAAACAACTCAGGGATCACGCGACTATTAGACAATCTGTTTTCCAAAGCATAGCCCATGCCAGAAGGTGCTTGAGTACGATCGTTCACCACCCACATGCGTCCGTCAGGGCCACGAGCTAAGTCTACCGCATGAATAGATAATTGCTTAGCTGTTTTATATTGAATTTTATCACAAGCCCTTAAAAATCCACGATGAGCATAAAGCACTTCAGGAGGGACAATGCCTTCCTTGAGCAATTTACGTTCACCATAAATATCTTTAAGAATTAAATTTAAAAGTTCAGAACGTTGCTGAATGCCTTTTTCTACTAAACGCCATTCTTTTTGTTGAATGATGAAAGGGATGATATTTAAATTCCAAGGTCTATTTAACCCATTAGGATCATTATAAACATTGTAAGTTACCCCATTTTCAGCCAAAAGCCAATCAATTTCAGATTGTTTAGAAGCCAGTTCTTTACTACCAATTTTCAATAAATTATCCAACAGACTTTTCCAATCAGGTTTGATGGTCATGTCTGCAGTTAATAATTCGTCATACTTACTAAAATCCTTAAAGTAATTTTCGAATATGGTATTTTCTTTTGTCTCCATTAATTTGGATTCCTTAATCTTGATATGGTCACTAAAAAGCAATTCAAGACATTAATTTACTTTAACTCACTACAACAAAAAGGTTATAGTGAGTTAAATAAAGATAATCTCAATATTAATTTAAAGCAACTTTATTATTTCTTTCTTAAATCTAATGTGTAAGGGAATTCAAAATTAACTGGTAGTTCTTTATATTTAAATCGTTTCGAGCTTCCTTTTTCTTCAACCGTTCTATTCGGATTATCGGTGTCTGGGTTGATTTCTTCTACAGCCTCCATTTCACCTTGCGAATGACCAAATTCCCAGAAACGGTTAATTCTTCTTGACTCTGCTTCAAAACTATTCACAGGATATGATTCATAAGATCGCCCTCCAGGATGAGATACAAAATAAGTACATCCTCCAATAGAACGTCTATTCCAGGTATCAACAATATCAAAAACTAACGGCGTATCGACTGGTATGGTAGGGTGTAATGCAGAGTAAGGATCCCAAGCTTTATACTTGACTCCAGCTACATATTCACCTTGAACACCAGTGCTTTTTAATTGAACTTTTACACCGTTGCAAGTTAACACAAATCTTTCATCTATGAAATTAGAAACTTTAACTTGTAACCGCTCTAAAGAAGAGTCTACATAACGAGCGGTTCCGCCACCAGTCATTTCTTCACCTAAAACATTCCAAGGCTCAATACCTGCTCGCAATTCCATGTGAATTTTGTTGATTTCAACCATACCATGCAATGGAAATCTAAATTCAAAAAACGGATTAAACCATTCTTCTTTAAAAGCATATCCAGCACGGTTAAGTTGATTTACGACATCTTTAATGTCTTCACGAACATAATGCTCGATTAAAAACTTATCATGTAATTCGGTACCCCAACGCACTAAATTGTGTTCGTAAGGTTTTTTCCAGAACCAGGCTACCAAAGTTCTAACTAGTAGCATTTGAGTTAAACTCATTTGTGGGTGTGGTGGCATGTCAAAACCACGAAGTTCTAATATTCCTAATCGTCCTGAAGACGAATCAGGAGAATATAATTTGTCAATACAAAATTCTGCGCGGTGGGTATTTCCAGTAAGGTCAGTCAATAGATGCCTGAATAATCTATCGGTTAACCAATAAGGCACTTCACTATCTTTAGGAATTTGACTAAAGGCGATTTCCAATTCATATAAATTTTCCATGCGCGCTTCATCAATTCTAGGTGCCTGACTTGTAGGTCCTACAAAAGCACCAGAGAATAAATACGTTAACCCTGGGTGATGTTGCCAAAACGTTAGTAAACTACGAAGTAAACTAGGCTTACGAAGCAGTGGACTATCCTGTGGTGTTGTACCTCCAAGCGTTACATGGTTTCCACCTCCGGTTCCAGTATGTTTGCCATCAAGCATGAATTTTTCAGTACCAAGACGCGATTGTTTCGCCAGATCATATAAAGTAAATGTGTTATGACATAATTCTTCCCAGTTTTTAACAGGATGTACATTCACCTCAATAACAGCAGGATCGGGAGTGATTTTTAGAGATTCGAGTCGGTAATCTTTTGGTGGTTCGTACCCTTCTAAAATCACCGGAATATTAAGTTCTTTGGCCGTCATTTCTATAGAAGCAATTAAATCTAAAAAGATTTCAGCCGATTCTAATGGTGGTAAGAACAGATAAAGTTTTCCGTCTCTAATTTCAGCACAAAGCGCTGTTCTTACAAAATAATTTGGTGTATTAAGGTCTAAACCATTATTACAGTAATCTTCATAACGGGCCTTTACAATGTTTTTAAAACTAGGAAGCCTTCCTTTTATTTTAAAAAGTTCTGGTTCGTATATTGGAAAAATTTCATGCTCAGGTCTAGATTCTAAAGACGCCAATGGTAAACGTAGACCAATAGGGGAGTCTCCAGGTGTTAAGTAAAGATGTCTTCTTCTAAAAGTCCATGCGCTTGTAAACCATTTATTTTCGGTTTTATTGAGCGGTAAAAGATACCCAACAGGGTTATTAATGCCTCTTTCAAAAATTTCATTAACCTTTTTCTTGGCCAATTCACCGTCTTCATCTTCCTCAGGATCGTAATCTGTTGGTAAGTTTCCTTGTTCATATAAATAGTAAAAAGGATCTTCGTAGGTCGGTTTAATATGTTCATTAGTCACACTTAAATATTTGGTTAGTGTTTCTAAGAACAATTTATCTGAATGCTGCGGAACAACTAAATCATCAACATAAGTGGCTAGTAAATTCTTATTATACCAAATTGGTCTTCCGTCTTTACGCCAGCAGATTTCTATTTGCCAACGTGGTAAAGGTTCACCAGGATACCATTTTCCTTGGGCATGATGTAATACACCTCCTTTTCCAAAAGCATCATGAAGTTTTATAGATAAATCTTTAGCTAATTTTCGTTTCATCGGACCGTCAGCTGTCGTGTTCCATTCAGGAGATTCTAAATCATCAATAGAGATAAAAGTAGGCTCACCACCCATGGTTAGACGAACATCTCCCTTTTGAAGTTGTTTTTCAACTTTAACTCCAAGTCTGTTTATGGCTTTCCATTGTTCTTCAGTATAAGGTTTTGTCACTCGAGGTGATTCAAAAATACGGGTTACTGAATTTTCAAATTCAAATTCTGTTTCACAAACATCGGTTGCTCCTGAAACAGGCGCAGCACTTTCAAACGAAGGCGTACATGCTAAAGGAATATGTCCTTCACCAGCGAGTAGGCCAGAGGTGGCATCAAAACCTATCCATCCCGCTCCAGGAAGATAGACTTCCGCCCAAGCGTGCAAATCGGTAAAATCTTCTTCAGGACCAGATGGCCCGTCTAATGATTTTTCATCAGATTTTAATTGTACTAAGTATCCCGAAACAAAACGCGCTCCAAAACCAAGATGGCGCAAGGTTTGTACAAATAGCCAAGCAAAATCTCTACAAGAACCATTTTTACGCTCTAAGGTTTCCTCACAAGATTGAACTCCAGGTTCCATCCTTATATTATAACTTAAATATTCATAGATCTTTCTATTAATATCAATTAAGAAATAAATGGTTTTTCTAGGAGTGAAATCTATGGTTTTTATAAAATCCTTTAGAAGATTTCCGTTATCAGTGATTTCTAAATAGGGGAGTAATTCCTTTTTTATAGTTTCACTGTATTTAAAAGGATACTCTTCAGCTGATTCTTCAATAAAAAAATCAAATGGATTAATCGTTTTTAAATCCGCTATAATTTCAACATCAATAGAGAGTTCATCTGTTTTATCGGGAAATACCAAGCGTGCCACATAATTACCAAAAGGATCTTGCTGCCAATTAAAAAACTGGTTTTCAGGTTTAATCTTAATAGAATAGGATTCAATGGGAGTTCGCGAGTGTGGTGCTGGCCTTAACCTAAAAATGTGAGGAGATAATGATACTTTTCTATCATATTTGTATTTCGTTTTGTGCGAGATTACGATTTTTAATGCCATAGATTACACTATAAATTTTAATGAATTAAAACGCTTATAATCAAATAAATATATGTTGTGGTTTCTGTTTGATTTGATCAGATCTATAACAAAATAGATGTTATTTCACTTGAAATCATTATACCTACACTTATTATTTTATAAGTTCATTCTAAAATTAGTAATAAATGAGTGAAAAACAGCTAAGAAAGCCTGTAAAAAACAGCCTGATTGTTTTTGATATAATTGTTTTAAACAGGGATAATTATGAATTTCATAATCTACATTTATAAAAAAGCGAAATTAAATTACATTTTGACTCTTTAAAGCATGCCCATTCACAAACATAATGTAACCTTCATTAGTTTATACTAAAAAGGATAGGAATTAGAATATTACTGTTAACTTCTATCTAAAATGGGCATATTTCAGATAAACTTTTTTACCTATTTGTTTTTTTAAAAATCTATTTAACAGAATGTAATAATATAGTGGAAAACTTGGAATAAAAAATAGTTTGTTTTTAGTATACAGGGTTAGCTTGGTTCGCATGACATAAGGAATAAGCTGTTCAGGTGAAATGATATAGTTTTTAAATGTAGATAGCTTATTTTTCAAACCAGTTAAAACATTCATTTCATAAAGAGACTCTCCAACTTCATTATTTCCGATATTATCATAAAACCCTTTAGATAAGTTAATGACACGATTCAATTTTCGCTTTGGAATAATGGTTCCTATTTTAAGCGCAAATTTTGTAATAATTTCTGAAGCTGTATCTAGATTATAACATACTAAATTGGTTTTTTCACAATAATCTTTAAACACATCAAACATGAAATCTTGAGTTTCTTTAATGTATTGATCGTAAACTTGTTTTTCATTCACTTCGTGATACTCGATAGTATATTGATCAGGATTATCCTTATAGCCCAATGTACTACCGTGAGGCGCCTGACTCAGTTGTTCATAAAGCTCCGTATTGGCCATCATTACTGAACTTGAAAAACTAGTAAATAAATTAACTTCAAAATTTAAACCTCTTCGATTAATGTTTTTTTCTTGATGCCCTATTTGATGTCTAAATTCTTTCAGGCCTAAATAATAACCATTTACTGTAATTTTTTTATCAAAATACTCATGTAATTTATCTTGCATAGTGCCTCCCCAACCAACATCAACTAATGTTACACCTTCTTCTTGATATGGCGCATTAAAAGAATCTAAGTAATTATTAAACGCTTTTTTTTGATTTTGTCTATTCGATTCATAATTAATTTTAAAAATGTCATTCTTAAGCAAGGCCTCAAAGGTTTCTGAATTGAAAAAATCTTTGATTATAACATCACTTGGCTCATTTAAATTGAGCGCCTCTATTATTAGTGTATGATCTTCTGTGCTAAAACTGAAGTTTTTCAGAAAATTATCTAAAGATATGTTTTTGTATTTATCTCTAAAATAAGTGAAATCTTCATTTTCTATTGATTTTAAAACTATTTGAAGAGCAGATTGCCTAGACATTTTTAAATAATGTGTGCTTATTGTATGTCCGTGTTTTAAACGATGTATCTCTTGATAATGATCAAAAAAACGTTTCAGATATAATCCTTCTCTAGCTAAAAAGAAAAGGTTTTTAATTTTTTTCTTCATGCATTCTGCATAAAGTTTTTCAGTAAAAAGAGCAAAAAACATGACGTAATCACTATAGGGAGGAGCTGTTTTACTGTTGCACCTAGTATAAATAGATTTTATAATTTGGTTATAGTCTTTGGTATCATTCCCTAAGACGAGTCTTTTTTGAATACGTTTTTGATCTTTATTAGGAATAAAATATGCTTTAATTCCAATTTTCTCAGCATTAATAAAATCGCTTTTATAGTTATCACCAAACATAGTCACCTGATCTGAAGTTATATCAAGTTGATCTAATAAATGCTCATAAATCCCGCCTACATGTTTACTAAAACCTTGATCGGAAGACACAAAAACAGCTTCAAAAATATCTGATAAACCATGGGCTTTAATTAATTTTTTAATTAATTTCTCAGAAGTATAAAAGTCGGATACACAATAAATTTTCAAACCTTTTGATTGAAGATGTTTTAAAGTGTTAACCGTTTCATCATTTAAAAATTGAACTGAATATTCTGTACTGCATTCAACCTCTTCACTAATTTTAATAAAATGCTCTATACTATTTGCGTGACCTTCTAAATTATTATTATTTAACCTCGTATATATTTCTGAAATTAAAACTTCATAATTAATTTCACTAGCGTCACGCTTCAAGGCGCTCACTAAGTATTTTGTAGATTCTAATCGCGTGAAATATAACTCATCAATACTCAACGGCATGGCTAACTGTTGAATCATTTTTTTAGCCCATAACCTTAGTACATAATTAGGATGCACTGTTCTATGCACGATGGTGTCAAAGTAATCGGAGAAAATGTGTTTTATTCTCGGGTTACTTAAAATTTCATCAGCAATTAATTTTCTCATAATTTGTATTATTGGTTAAGTTTCTGGAGTATCAAAATAATTACTTATCTAAAATGTGAATATTTTAAATACACACGTTTACCGAGTGTTTTTTTTGCTAAGCGATTTATTAATAAATAGTAATACAATGGAAATGTTGGAATGAAATACATTTTATTTTTATTGTATAATGTAAGTTTGGTACGTAATACATACTGGATTAATTTTTCTGGAGAAATCACGTAACTTCTTAAAGTAGAGATGTTCTTATTAATCATTTTTTTTATGCCCATTTCATAATTGGTAAATCCAACATCATTATTACCAATATTATTATAAAAACCATTAGATAACTCTTGAAACCTAATCAATTTTCGTTTAGAAATGATCGTTCCAATTTTAAGGGCATATTTTATACTAACTTCTTGTATTATATTCGAATTATAGCATATTTTTTTAGTATCACTGCAGTATTGTTTGAATATATTGAACATGAAATCCTGAGTGTCCTTAATAAAATCGTTATAGATTTTTTTTTCTGAAGGATTAAAATATTCTACAGTATAGTCTCCCGGAACATTTTTATAAGCTATAGTACTGCCGTGTGGTGCTTGTGCCAATTGCTCATAAACGCCAGTACTCGACATTAAAACACTTGATTCGAAACTACTAAATAAATTCACTTCAAAGTTTAAACCTCTTTTTCGATTTGTTGTGTTTTTATGTTCTAAAGGGTGTCTGAATTTTGTTATACCAAGATAATAACCATTCACTGGAAATTCACCATTGAAATAATTGAATAGTTTATCCTGCATAGTCCCAAACCAACCAATATCAACTAGGTTAATCCCTTCTTCCTTAGGAACTCCTAAAGAGTCAAAATAATTATTAAAAGCTTGTTTTTGATCTAATCGATTAGCTTCATAGGCTTTAATAAATACAGAGTTGTTTTTTATAACACGGTAAGTTTCACTCTCAAAAAAATCTGGAATAATTGCAGTTGTTTCTTTTATATTTATTGAATCGATAATCTCTTGTTTTTTATTTTCTGAGAAATTAAAGTTTTTCAGAAAATTGACTACTGATAAATTTTTTATAAACTCTCTAAAGTACTCAAAGTTTTCATCTTCAATAGGTTTGAAACTAATTTGTAACGCCGCTAAGCGAGACATTTTTAAATAATGTGTTTTTACTACAGGCCCGTTTTTTAGTTTATTAACTTCTTGAAAATAATCAAATAACCGTTTTAAAAACAAACCTTCACGAGCTAAAAATATTAAATTATTCAATTTCTTTTCTAAAGCTTGTTGATACAATTTTTCAGTAAATTGTTGAAAGAAAATGATGAAATCACTGTAAGGAGGAGCATCCTTAGCATTACATTTTTTATAAATATCTTTAATTAAATTTTTATAATCTTTAGTATCATTTCCAAAACGCAACTTCTTTTGTTTATTAATTTGAGCCGTATTAGGGATATGAAATGCTTTTATACCCGATTTTTCAGCATTTACAACATCACTTTTATAATTATCTCCTATCATGATAACCTGACCTGGCAAAATATTAAGTTTAGTCATTAAATGCTTATAAATACCACCTACATGCTTGCTCGACTTCTGTTCTGCAGAAACAAAAACATCATCAAAGAGGTATTCTAATCCGTGTGCTTTTATTAAATTTTTAATAAGATTTTCATTAGAGTAAAAATCGGAAATGCAATAAATTTTAATCCCTTCATTTTTCAACTGCTTCAGTGTATTTACAGTATCCATATTCAAGAATTGAACACTGATTTCACAACTAAATTCTGCTTCTTCGCTAATTAATGTGAAACTATTAAGATCACTAGAGTTGCCTAATAAACAATTGTTATCTAATCGTCTATAAATTTCACTTATAAGTTGGCTATAAGGAATTTCACCTGCATATACATGAAGAGATTCCATTAAAAAGATAGTTGACTCGTTTCTTAAAAAATAAAAATCATCGATACTTAACGGAAGTGCCAATTGTTGAATCATCTTTTTTGCCCATAAACGCAACACGAAGTTCGGGTGTACACATCTATGAACAATAGTGTCAAAATAATCAGTAAAAATAAATTTTACATCTTTATTTACGGACAAGTAGTTAATAATTTCTTTTCTCATATAAACAATATGACTAATAAAATAAAAACAATGCAACTCCAACTGTTTCTTTTATTAAACAGATTGAAAACATTAAACTAGACTAAGAAAGAGAGAGCACTATCAAAAGAACAAAAGTATCTAGTCGCGAGTGCAATAAAATCGTCTAAATACCGAATAATTAGTTGATTTAGTTTTTCTATGGTTTTTTACAGATCAGTGAAGATTATTTTAGGTCCACCACACTACAAAGTACTTATTTATTTGACCATTTGGCTGTTTAATCCAAATAAGTGGAGCGGTTTCATTTTTAATCAAGGGCATCAGTTGTTCAATAAAAGTAGAGTAGGTGGCCCAATTTAAATGGTTTTGAGGTTCTTGTAGCCAATCTATTTTATTCGGAAGTAAAAAATTACAATTTTTAAACTGATCAATTTTAGAATAATGAATATAAAAGCCACTTACACAAGCTTCGTTGAGTTGCTTAAATTCAGGGATTGCTTTTCCAAATGGGATAAATAATTGGGCTTTAAAATACACGCTTTGGGTTATCTTTACTGGTTTTAATCCTAATTTAAGTAAAACGGAAGAGGCGTGTGGATTAAAAATTAAAGGCAACTGTTTTTCCTTTAATTTAGTTAGTTTTTGAATTAAGGAATCTTTTCGATTTGGGCCAATCCAATGTTCTATTTCAGTTTCACCTACATTAGCATCATAGAGGTAAAATTTGAACACAATTTCAAGATGAACAGTAGTATTATTATGTTCTAAAATACAATCAATTTCACCAACGGTTTGTTTTCCATTCTGAATTTGAGTGTTATGTAAAAGGATTTTTATCTCATTATGCTCTTGAAGTTCAAAAAACACAAACTGCTCAACACGTTTACCCAATCGCGTATTAGGTTCCTTCATTGACTCAAAACGAGGAAGTGCCGTAGTAACTAAATTTAACTGGTTTATCCCCATTAAATCCTTTCCTTTCCATAGAAGGTGCGTATTAAAATAACCTTCAAATTGCCTTTGTACACGGTTTGGGTGATCATTCATGGAAGCTAAATTTACAATACATCATTCAAAAAACAACTTTTTATGCGTAAATTCACAATACCATATTAGATTTTTAATATTATAACTTTAAATATATTGCTTTGTTCTATGAAAACTATTTATTTAAAACTAGCAGTTAGTGTTTTTGCTTTATCCTTGATAGCTTGTGTGTCATCAAAAACGCCAGCAAGTCCTGCTGAAATTAGTCATTTAGAAAGTCTTTTAAACAAAAAGAAATTTACCATTGAGTCTGATTGGGCGCACCCTATAGCAAGCATGGCTATGCAAGAAGCTTCGATGCTATTAGGGCCTGGTAACAATCCCAGTGCGATAAACTTAATTGGTAATAGTAATTTTTTAACTGTTTCAGGTGATAGTATTAGCTCTTACCTTCCATATTTTGGAGAACGACAAGGCGGCGGAAGCTATGGAGGCGATGACACCACAATTGAATTTAAAGGTCTAATGCGTAACTATAAAATCAAACAAAAAAAAGATTCTAGTTATGATATCTCCTTTGAAGCGAAAAGTCATTCTGAAAATTTTAATGTAAATATCAATGTTTTTCCTAATTTGAAAACTACTATGATTTTATCTGGAAGTACACGTACTGTGATTCGTTACACTGGTAAAATGGCAGCGCTTTCTAAAGGGAGTACCTCTAAGAATAACTAAATTTCATGGATTTAATAGTTTACTTTCAATAATTAATCATGTTGACTGTTCGCTATTAATTGATCCCTCAGTATATTAAAAAAAACCAACTTATAATTAAATATTTCACCATTTATGAAAACCTCTACACTTTTACAGTACTCAATAGCATCCTTAGTTTTACTTGGGTGTGGTGGCTCTAAAGTTACCCAAACTAAAGCTATTTGGGACAAACCAGTGCCTTTAGGTGATGAAAAAGCCATTTTAATGACGCCTAAATCTGGGTCATTTTCAGAAGCAGAAAAGCATGGTTGGGCGCACACCGACTTACTTAGCGATTCTATACCTGGAATGAGTTTAAACAAAGCTTATGAATTTCTTAAAGACAAAAGTGCTCAGCCTATTCTTGTCGGCGTCATAGACTCTGGTATTGATATCGATCATGAAGATTTAAGATCAATGCTGTGGACAAACCCTAGCGACAATACGACTAATAATAGTGATGATGATAACAATAAATATATCGACGATATTCATGGCTGGAATTTCTTAGGCGGGACTGAAAATGAAGCTATTTACGCTAGAAACGGCCTCACACGTGAATATGCTAAATATTTAAAGCGTTTTGAAGGTGCTAATGAGGCTTCAGTTGCAGAAGCCGATAGGGTAGATTATCAAAAGTATTTAGAATTAAAAGAAGAATATGAAACCAGTTCTGAGCAATACCAAGAGATGTATGATAAATACACGGCAATAGTTCAATCTATAGATGCTGCTGATTTGGAAGTTAGAACTGCCCTTAATAAAGAGGATTACACTTTAGAAGAAGTTAAAGCGCTTCCAGAGACAGATAATACAAAAATGGTTATTGAGGTTTTAGCTCAAGGTGCCACTATGGAAGATGCTAAAACACCCTATGCCGTGCCATTGAGTGCTTTAAGTGACATTCTAAAGAAAAAATTCAATCCCAATTTTATTGGACGTCAAACTAACGATGACCCTTATGATATCAGTGATGTCGTTTATGGGAATAACTTGGTAAAAGGATCACTTACCAAGGAAAGTCATGGTACTCATGTTGCTGGTATTATCCTTGGTGATAGATCTAATCAAAAAGGTGTCAACGGTGTCACGAATAAGGCTAAATTAATTGCAGTACGAGCGGTACCTAATGGGGATGAGCATGATAAAGATGTGGCATTAGCCATTCATTATATGGTAGATAATGGAGCTAAAGTTATTAATATGAGCTTTGGGAAAACCATATCCCCAAACCCAGAATGGGTTTACAACGCTCTAAAATATGCAGCAAGTAAAGATGTTTTAATTGTAAAAGCGGCTGGAAACGATGGTGAAAATATTGATATAATAACAATGTACCCAAATGATGCAATGAACAACCGTAACGAATTTACAGATAACGTACTAACTATTGGAGCTACAGCACCATTTTTTAATGAGAAATTAGTCGCTGGATTTTCAAATTATGGCAAGTACACAGTTGATATTTTTGCTCCTGGTGCAGATATTTATTCAACGATTCCTAATAATGAGTATAGATTTAAAAGTGGGACTTCTATGGCAACGCCAGAGGTTTCAGGTGTTGCCGCCTTAATTAGAGCTTATTACCCTGAACTATCTGCACCACAAGTAAAACAAATTATTATGAATTCTGGATCTAAGGTAGATTTGGATGTTATTATACCAAATACTGAAGATAAAAAGAAAATGAATTTTAGTGAGTTTTCTAAATCTGGACGTATTTTAAATGCTTATAATGCTTTAAAAATGGCTGATGCTATAGTTTCAAAACAATAGAAATCAGTAATATATCATACATAAAGAGCACTTGTTTAAACTTAAGTAAGTGTTTTTTTTATGCCTTAATTTTTGATACATAGATTTAAAAGCATATAAATTTTGGTTATTTGACGTGTTTATAACAGTTCCATCGATTTTTTTATTAAAAATTAAGATTATCCGTTAATTTAAAGTGATCACTTTAATATTCACTCTCATGAAGAAAACAGCAACAATCTTATGTCTCTTTTTTATTATTAGTCTTTTTTCAAATGCTTACGCTCAAGACACCATTTATATAACTGGCACAAAGGCTAAAAACTATAAAAAAAGGAGTCCGATTTATGATTATTCAGAAAAAAACTTAAATAGTGTAGATACGATTCCTGATTATTTGACTCAAAATAACAAACTTAAAATTACGGGAACAATTTATGAGAGTGATGGGGTTACAATAGCAAAAAACATATTATTATTTATTGAGCAAAGTGATGAAAACGGTGATTTTCAATTACGTCGATACAATAAAAAACGTTATGTAAAACATCGCGGTTGGGTTAGAACTGACGATAAAGGACAATATACCCTATACACTTTTATTCCAGGTAGTTCCATGTACGGTAATGACCCTAAACAAATTCATCCTATCCTAAAAGAGCCTAATAAACCAGAATATAAAATAGAACCTTTTCTTTTTGATGATGACCCGAGGTTAACGGATAAATGCCGCGAATTGGTTGAACAAACCAACCCAAGAAGGATTTTAAAGCTTGATAAAAAGGAAGGTGTTTATGTCACCACTAGAGATATTATTTTAGGAGAAGAAATTCCTATTAAATAGAAGGTGATTTTCAAAGATGTTAGTCACATTCCAGCTCTTGTGTCGTTTGGCCTTTTCGAGAGGTTTTTTTAATAGATAGTTATGTTCTCGGCTCCGCTCGAACACCGTTTTATTAGATGTTGGGTGGTGGTTGTTGAGGCTAGAAGAGAAGGGTTTACTCTTACATTATTATTACACAAAGATACGCTGAGATTTCACAGTGACTAACAGAGGTTTTTCAGAAACAGATTTCACTGATTTTCACTGAATTTTATTGTTATAAATGTTCTCGACTCCGCTCGAACACCGTTTTATTAGACGTTTGGTGATGGTTTTGAGACGAGTAGAGAAGGGCTAATGCTTACGTTATTATTACACAAAGATACGCTGAGATTTCACAGAGGCTCTCAGAGGTTATTTAGAAACAGATTTCACTAATTTTTTAGAGTTGTAAATGTTCTCGACTTCGCTCGAACACCGTTTTATTAGATGTTTAGTGATGGTTTTCGAGACCAGTCTAGCAGATGCATTCATTAAAAAAATCAGATAGAACTTCACTCTAAATGACTGTTTTTAATTCGTTCGAACATCGACTACGAATCTACTAATACCCCAATTTCAATATTACACGCAACATTTTCTATTTTCTTGATAAGAATTCCGTTAAGTTTGTAACCTTATGGATTCACTGACTCAAATTGTTTTAGGGGCTGCCGTTGGCGAAGCTGTTTTAGGTAAAAAAGTTGGCAACAAAGCTTTGTTATATGGTGCTATAGGAGGTACAATACCTGATTTAGATGTATTGGCTAGTCATTTTACCGATACGGTTTCTGCTTTAGAAATACATAGAGGTTTTACGCATTCCATAGTCTTTTCCATTGTATTTGCGCCCATTTTTGGCTGGTTAGTCTCCCGTTATGAACGTTATAAAGATTTCAAAGGCTGGTCTTGGTTATTTTTCTGGGGATTTATTACACATCCGCTTTTAGATGCCCACACCACTTGGGGCACACAATTATTTTGGCCCTTTGATTTAAGAGTCGCCTATAAAACTATATTTGTAGTTGACCCTTTGTACACTTTACCTTTTCTAGTCTGCTTAATTTTAGTGATGTGTTATAAAAGAACTTCAAAAAAAAGGCAATTTTATAACCGTTTAGGACTCATAATTAGCTCTAGTTATTTGCTAATCACTGTTGTTTTAAAAGTTCTAGCTTACTCTAAGTTTGAAGATGCTTTAAAATCACAAAACATTGATTATTTTGATGTAGATACCCGACCAACACCTTTAAATACGATATTGTGGACGGCCAATGTGGATACCAAAGACACTTATTTAGTAGGCTACTATTCTTTTTTTGATTCCAAACCTATTAAATTTTACTCTTACCCGAAACATCATGAGTATTTGGAAGATTTAAAAGAAAATGATAAAGTTCAACGTATGATTGCCATTTCTAACGGTTGGTATACCATTTCAAAACATACCAATAAATTGTACTTCAATGATTTGCGTTTTGGCACAATGGGCATTAAACAAGATCCTGATCAGTTTGTGTTTAAATATGAGATTCATCAAAATTCAGATGGCATCATTACCTTTATAGAAACTCCAAAGGATAGGGAGGATGCTAAAGGTCTTTTAGCAGATCTTTGGAAACGCCTAAAGGGAAATTGATTTCTAATTTCAGAAGGCATATAGAATAAGCATTCAATAATTAGCCTTGCCAACAAAACTGTGTTTATCTTTGCTGAAAAATTTTCGCATGTTAAAACAATTTTCAGATTTAGGTATTCATGAATCCTTTCAGCAAAGCTTATCAGATTTAAGCATATCGAAACCTACAGATGTTCAAAAAAAAGCCATTCCTGTAGTCCTGAACAAAAAAGATGATTTGGTTGTTTTAGCAAAAACGGGAACTGGTAAAACTGCAGCTTTCGGATTACCATTATTACAGCTAACCGATACCAGTGAGACTCGTATTCAAACACTAATTTTGGCACCTACAAGAGAATTAGGGCAACAAATATTCACGAATCTCCATGCTTTAGCTGCGGCAAACCCTGAAATAAATATAGGATCGCTTTGTGGAGGTACGCCTATCAAACCCCAAATTGAACGACTTAAAGAAGCTACTCATATGGTTGTAGCCACACCAGGACGACTGGTAGATCTTTTAAAACGTGAAGTAATCAATCTTAATCATTTGAAATACTTTGTTTTAGATGAAGCTGATGAAATGATTACCGCATTAAAAGAAGAGGTTGATCACATTATAAAATCTATTCCTAAAAGCAGAAGAACCTTCTTGTTTACGGCTACTATGCCCGGTACCATCAAGCAATTAATTCAGAATTACATGTCTAAACATGTGGTTCAAATTGAAGCTGATATGGAAACGACCGGACACCAAGGCATCGATCACCAATATGTAGTGGTTGAGCCTATTGAAAAACTTGACGTTTTACTCCACTTTTTAAACTCAAAAGTGGGCCAACGTGGTATCATTTTCTGTAAAACCAAAGCAGCTGTAAATAAATTAGCTAAGAATTTAGCCATCAATAAATTTTCTTCGGGAGCCATACACGGAAGCCTATCTCAAGGGATCCGTGACCGTATTATGGGACAATTTAGAGAAGGACATATTGATATTTTGGTTGCAACCGATCTGGCAGCCCGTGGTATTGATGTTAAAGAGCTCTCTTACGTCGTTAATTATCATTTACCTGATACCTATGAGGCCTATGTACATCGAAGCGGAAGAACAGCCAGAGCAGGAGCAAAGGGGCTTGCATTAACCATCATTCAAGAAGAGGAAGTGGTTGATATTGCCGATTTTCAAGATGAATTAGGTATTAAATTTAAAAACCTTCCAAAAGCTGATGCTCATAGCATTGAAGAAAACAACACCTTATTATGGGCGAGGAAAATCTTTAAAACTAAGCCAAATCGCGAGGTTTCAGAAGATTTAAAATCTCAAATAAAAACCATTTTTCATCATTTAACCAAAGAAGAACTGGTAGATAAAATATTAGCCAATTATTTGGCTCAAAACGCTAAAGTATTACCAACGGAAGCCCCATCTAAAAAACGTAAAAAGCACTAACAAATTATGGCTAATCGCGTCAAAAATCAGCAAGATATTTTAGATAAACTGAATATCGAAGCCTTAAATCCCATGCAAGAAGAAGCCCTTGTTGTTATGGAGGGTTCAACTAATACCGTGTTATTGTCTCCAACAGGTACCGGAAAAACTTTAGCCTTTTTACTGCCTTTATTGGAGTTTTTGAATCCCGATTCAGAACATATTCAAGCTTTAATTGTGGTGCCTTCACGAGAATTAGCCATTCAAATAGAGCAAGTCGTTCGTTCTATGGGTTCTGGTTATAAGGTCAATGCCGTTTATGGAGGTAGGCCAATTTCAAAAGATAAAATAGAACTCAAGCACAATCCTGCAATTTTAATAGGAACTCCAGGCAGATTATTAGATCATTTTGATAGTGAGCGCTTTTCTAGAGAAAGTATAAAAACCTTGATTTTAGATGAATTCGACAAAACATTAGAAGATGGTTTTGAAGAAGAAATGAAGGCCATTATGCATTATTTGCCGAACATCAACAAGCGAATCTTGACTTCAGCCACACAAGGCGTAAAGATTCCTGGTTTCGTAAGATTAGACAAACCCGAAATTATTGATTTTATAAAAGAAAAAAGAAAATCGCAATTAGCCATAAAAACGGTGATTTCTCCAGATAAAAACAAACTAAAAACCTTGTTACAATTAATGCAACACATTGGAAACAAGCAAGGGATTGTTTTCTGTAATTTAAGAGAGAGTATAGGTGAGGTGAGTCGGTTTTTAAAAAGAAATCACATCAGTCATGCCACATTCTCAGGAGGCATGGAACAAAAAGATAGAGAGCGTGCTTTAATAAAATTTAGAAACGGTACGTCTCAAGTACTATTAGCAACCGATTTAGCTGCAAGAGGTATAGATATTCCAGAACTTAATTATATCATTCATTATGAACTCCCTAGACATGAAGAAGAATTTATTCATAGAAATGGAAGAACCGCTCGAGTGAATGCCAAAGGAACAGCCTATGTTTTAAAATGGCAAGACCAACTATTACCAGATTTTATAAAAGATGTAAAAGGTATTAATATTTCAAAAAAGGCTGAAGTTATTCCACAATACTGGGAAACTTTATTTATTTCTGGAGGAAGAAAAGATAAAATTTCAAAAGGGGATATTGCTGGTTTATTTTTTAAAAGTGGAAACATTAACAAAGAACAGTTAGGCGTTATTGAGCTGAAGCAGGATTGTGCCTTTGTGGCAGTGCCTTTGACCATTGCTAATGAATTGGTTGAAAAGCTAAACAATTCACGTTTAAAGAAAAAGAAGGTACGCATTACTGTTTTATGAGTTTATCTCATATGAGTAAGACTCCAGAAACCAAAAACTATCGACCATTAACTAAATATAATTGTTAAACATCTACTAAATATGAATTTGAAATTTTTGTGTTTCGTAGAAAAAAATATCTTTGTCAGCGTTACGCGTTGAATTTTAATAAAAATTTAAAAGATTCATGAAATCTAATTTGGTATTTCTTTTTATGATTTTTTTATCGCTATCTACTTATGCTCAAATAGATAGTAGGAATAACGCGTTTAGTATTCCGGCTATTGAAGCACCAAAAGACACCTCAGATTTAAAGCCTGAAACACCAGAAATTAAGCCAGAATCTAATTTAGATATACCAGAGCCAGTAACCAATACACCTTTTCCTAAAAAACCATTTTCAATGTTACCAGAGGAAGAGTTTGGTGATCCTGGTGAATTGTACGCTGATAATATCAATAAAACCTTAGATCATTTAAGACTGAGTAAAGAAGAGTTGGAAATGAGAAACGGAAGTACCGTAGATCAGTTCTTAGGTGAATTTAGAAGTAATGCCACTTCTGTAAATGTGGTTTATCGTGATCATGGTTATATGGATGGTGATGTTATACAGGTACGTGTTAATGATGACGTGGTGCAAGCCCGTATTTTTCTATCAAATTCTTTCAAAGGTTTTAAATTAGATTTACACCCTGGAATTAACAAAATTGACTTCTTAGCTCTAAATCAAGGAGAGTCTGGACCAAATACAGCAGAGTTTAGAGTCACTGATGATACTGGAGCTTTGGTTACTCATAATCAATGGAATTTAGCTAAAGGAGTAAAAGCAACGGTTATTGTTGTAAAAGAGTAGCTAACTTCTTCTTCTATTAACTCTTTTAACAAATGCTATAAGGTGTTATAAATTTTACTTTATAGAGTTTAGAATGATAACTACTTAAATGTTGAATTACTAGGCAGTTCAAAAATTTCTAATCCGAAATAAGATAGTGCTGCAATCAGGTGATCAAAGATATCAGACATGATATATTCGTAATTTGCCCAACGTTTATCACTACTAAAAGCATAAATTTCTAAAGGAATTCCTTGTGTTGTAGGCGCTAATTGTCTGGCCATAATCATCATGTCTTTATTAACAGCCGAATGATTATTCAAGTAAGAATCGATATACTTTCTGAAAACCCCTAAGTTCGTTAGGTTTCTACCGTTTAACAGTATACTTTTATCAATGTTGTGTGCATTGTTGTAGCTATCAATATCCGCTTGACGGTTTTCTAAATAATCGGTTAAGAGTTGAATTTTCTTTAGATCTGTTATTTCTGCCTCCGATAAATATTTAACCCCGCCTTGCTTAATCAATAAGGCCCGTTTAATTCGTCGGCCTTCTGAAGTCGTCATACCTCGCCAGTTTTTAAACGAATCTGAAATTAAAGCATAAGGCGGAATGGTAGTGATGGTTTTGTCAAAATTTTGAACTTTTACTGTGGCTAAGTTAATTTCAATCACATCACCATCGGCACCATATTTTTCAAAAGTAATCCAATCTCCAATACGTACCATATCGTTTATAGCAACTTGAATACTCGCAACAAAGCCTAAGATAGTGTCTTTAAAAACCAAAAGTACTACCGCTGAAATGGCCCCCATTCCCGTTATAAAATTAATAAACGGAATCCCCGTCATGATCGCAATGGCGGAAAAAACACCAATAGTCCACGCAAAAATCATAAAGACTTGAATATAGCTATCTATAGGCTTGTCTTTTAAGCGAGGTAAGGTTTTTAGGTAATCCTTTAAGGTGTTTAGTAAGCTTCTTACCACCCAAAGGGTTAATAAAATAGCAAAGACTTGCAAGCCTTTTTCTACCCTGATTTCAAAATCTGGGAAATCTTCAAAAATATTTGGAATAAATTCTAAGGCAATGATAAAAGGTATGATGTGGGCAATGTTCCGAGGCACTTTATTGGTTACTAATAAGTCATCAAAATTCGTTTTTGTACGGTTTGATAATTGTGTAAAGGCCTGAAGGATTATTTTTTTTATAATAAAGTCTATTAAAAAAATAACAATGAGCAAGCCTAAGAAAAATACGAAAGCATCTAGGTATTTAGCAATACTTTCGTCTATACCTACGGAAATTAAGTAATCAAAAAAGCGTTTTTTTAAACTGTTCATTTTGTTTTTAAGTTTTTCAAGTACACTCTGTCAATATAAAAAGTACCAAAAGGAATTAACGAAGCTACCAATACAATTAAAAATTCTTTGGTGTTCCAGGCAAATTCTTTTTTAAACATAAAAGCCATGGATACTTAGGCAACAAACAGTAAGCCATGAGGCATCCCAAGCATTTTAACATACTGTGGATCATTGGCGAAGTACTTAATTGGAGTGGCAATAAATAGTAATAAAATATAAGAAACACCTTCTAAAAAGGCAATAAGTCTGAAAAGGTTAATAGATGAAAACATGAATTGTTTTTTATAAAGTTAATATATTCCTAGAGGCGCCCTAGAATGGTAAACAGATTTATAAGGCGTGAAAAATAACCAATCCATAAATTACAAATCGTAATAATCGTAAGGACCCATATAGTATAACCGCTCTGAAAGGAAATTTAATAATACCTGCTGCGATACAAGAAATTGAAAAGGGTAGTGGTAGTAGCGCACCAACAACAATAAGAAAACCTCCCCATTTTCTAGAGTTTTTCAGTTGTTTTTCCATTTTCACTTCTAAATAATGACGAACAGACGGGATTTTAGTAATGGTGCGTCCCATCCAATATGCCAAAAGGCCTCCAGAATAAGATAAAACGGCTAAAAGGCTTAGGAAAAACCACGGACTGTACATTTTGCCAGACCAGGCGATAAATATTTCCGGAGGAATAAGCCCCAATAAAGTTTCAGAAACAAAGAAGAAACTTAATACTCCCCATGCAGGAAGTATTTCTGTCATTTCAGTTAATGCTTTATTAATATCAAAAAAATGATTGATAACATAAACTAAAGCAACAACTGCAATAATATAGGGCAAGGCCTTTTTAACAGCTTGCCACACAAAACTATAGAATCCAGTGTAGCTATAGTACTGGTGCAATAGCTTTATACGTGATTTTTCGCTTTTAGATTTTGGGCTGTTTTTCATGCTTCAAATTAAAATGCAAATATAGTCTTAACTCTAAGAATTACATAAATAATAATGTTAGATTTATGCATGGTTTATGTTAAAATATTTGTGTTTTCTTAAAAGCAAATCAAATTTGAATAATTAGAACATTAGCTATAAATTTACAGTAAATAATAAGGTTTATGATTGCTAAATTTTCAGGGCTAAAAACAAAGACTTTAATAAAATTCCTTTTAATACTTACTTTAGCAACAACGGGTAAGGTTTTGGCTCAAGAAATTCAAAAAGATTCGATTGTAAAAAATAAAATTGATATAAAGTATACAGACAAAGGTTTTCAATTTAAAACCTCAGATAATAAGCATTTACTGCATATTGAGTCCCGTTTGCAATTTAGATTCGCTACACCAGGTGATGAAAATCCTTTAACTTTTGATGATATCTACCCTACAAGCAATACGGTTTTTAAAATTAACCGAGCGCGTTTAAAAATTGGAGGTCACGCCTTTACACCAGATTTAAAGTATTATTTTGAGTATGAACTATCGCAATCTAATCTATTAGATTTCAGACTGATGTTTGAAAAGTGGAAGGGCTTTCACATCAAAGTCGGACAGTGGAAAACCTATTACAGTAGAGAGCGTATCATTTCATCAGGGAAACAACAAATGGTTGACCGTTCGATTATAAACAGACCGTTTACGCTTGACCGTCAGCAAGGAATTTCATTTTACGGCCGCCTTTTTGAAGAATCACCGGCAGATTTGACTTATCACTTGTCATTATTAACGGGAACGGGGCGTGGTTCTACTGAAAATGATGATAACAGGCTTATGTATGTAGGGCGTTTACAATGGAATTTCTTAGGAAGAGAAGTTTCAATGTCAGGATCAGATTTAAAGCATGTTACAAAACCAGAAGCCTTAATTGCTTTAGCTGCAGCGACTAATACGAGTCCGTATACACGATTTTCACAATCTGGTGGCGGACAGTTAGAAGGCTTTCAAGATGGTGTTTCTGGGCAATACACCGTAAATCAGGGCTTAATTGAAACGGCATTTAAGTATAAAGGCTTTTCATGGCAAAGTGAAGTACATCATAAAACTATTTTTGATAACGTGAATGATACAGAAACCCATTTAAGAGGTATGTATGTACAAGCCGGTTATTTTTTCTCTAATATTTTTGATTTCGTACCAGAACCACTTGAAGTTGCTGGGAGATTTGGTTATTACAACCCAAATATTGAAATCAAACAAGATTTAGAAGAAGAATTTGGTTTGGCGTTTAACTGGTTCTTTAATGGTCATAGAAATAAACTAACTACTGAGTTTACTTATTTTCAAATACAATCGTACAATGTGATAGAGCCATCTGATGGATTACGATTTAGAGTCCAATGGGATATATCGTTGTAATTTATTTTTCAGCTAACTACCAAACTAGAGTATGTGTTGAGAATCTCTATTTTACATAATATAAATTATAGTACAATTGTTGTCATGAGTAAAATAGCGAATAGAACTTTTTCAGTTCTATTTTACATAGTTGCAGATATGATGCCTTTAGGTTCATATCGATAGCAATTATGTAACAGCTATTTTATGACCAAAACTTTATTAAACATTCGTAAGCTATGATTCAGTATTATGTAAAATATCCCAGAAGCATTCGTTATCATAAGAATAATTAGAACTTGGTTCTCTAAAACAATAGAAATCTTGTGAATATCTCTCCAACGCTTGCCAACCTGCCTGCCGGCACCAAATAAAGGCTAAACTTTTTGCTAGTATTAAAAATCGAAGATTCGATAAAATATACGTAATAAAAAATTTTACGCGATTCTCGTAAGCTTGCCACAAGAGCATAAATTTTAAGAAATCGACTTTTTAGGAGATTCACGAACACATTTGAAGTTTATGCAAATAATTAAATATGTGAGTAAAAACAAATTTCTATACACTTGTCATATTTAAAATCTACTTGGCCTGTTGCACTTATAACTTGAACATGGCAAACTTCAATTTCGGAACTTATTAAGATTGTTTGGATATCCCACTTATATGCTATTTATTATCACCTCTTCTATTTTATTAAATTCTTTATTAGTCGGAACATGCTTAGAAGCTTTAAATAAAAATACTTCCTTTAAAGTTGGAAAAACTCTTTTTGCCCGTTTTATCATTTTTTTTCCAGGAAACATGATGTCTTTTTCACAAGCAAAAATGGTGATTGGGGTTTTTATACTTTTTGCTCTATCCCTACTTATTATTGGTAAAGGAGAAAAATCCATATTACAATGTTGAAACGTAAGCGACATATACTCTAAAGCAAAATCATCGTATTCAGAAAAAAGTGCTCCCAAAACTTTTTTGATATGCTTCTGATTGTTTGTTTTGATAAACTTTTTTAGTGGTAAAAACATTTTGAATACGCCTACAAAGGGATTTCCATTTACGATATAGACTGGGGAGATTAAGAAAACCTGCTTAATTGGTATCTCATTAAATTCTAGTGCTTTTAAGCTAATGAAACCTCCAAAGGAAAAGCCAACAAGTGTCACATCTTTCAGTCTTAGTTTTATGATTATTTCAATAAGCCATTTTCCATACTCTAAAGATTTCATGTCTAATCTGATCTCTGCACTTTTATTGGGTTGTGCTAAGACATCAATGGCATAGACACAATATTTTGAAGCTAAATTAGGGAAAGAATCTAAAATTTGCGGTGCACAACCACCAGTTCCATGAATAAGCAATAATGGTGGTAAATTAGTGTTACCAACTCGAATTACATTGGTTTTTCCGAATTTTGTTTCTACTAATTTTTCTGAATACTCAATTTCCTGCTCTTTTAATTTTTGATTGTAAAGGGTTATGATTTTTTCTTTTCCTACTTTTGATTTGAAAAACATAGACTGCTCGTTTTTTAGTTGATGATTTAAGGATTGATGATAACTATATTACCCACTTTACGACCAGTTTCAACATAGTTATGTGCTTGTGCGATATCTGACAGCTTGTAGCTTTTATCAATGTTTGTATAAAGTTTTCCTTGTTTAAAAAAGTCTACCAATTCTAAGAATAATCGTTTTAATTCTTCAGTTTTTTTAAGCCCTGTAGCCGCAAATTTTACTTTTTTTGAATTTACTATTGAATGCCATAATATTCCAAAACTTAAAACAGGTGTCATAAAAATGCCTTTTTGAGTTAACACACTCTCACAACTTTTAAAGCTTAAAGTACCAACTGAATCATAAATGATGTCGTATTTATTTAGAGTATTTGTAAAATCTTCATTTTTATAATCAACAACATCATCTGCTCCTATCGATTTTACAAAACTGAAGTTTTTAGTACTACAAACGCCTGTTACTTTTGCTCCCATGACTTTAGCCAATTGCACTGCTGCTGAACCCAAGCTTCCAGAAGCACCATTTATTAAAATATGTTGCCCTTCTTTTATATTGGCAATGTCTTTTAAGAAATTATACGAGGTTAAAAAACCATCACAGATTGGAGCCGCTTCTTGATGTGGAATATTAGTTGGTTTGCTTTCAATTACCATTTCTTCTGCTATACATATATATTCAGCATTACAACCATTACTAAATAGTTTTTCTCCAAAAACTTGATCACCAACTTTAAATTTTGTGATTTGTGTACCTATAGCTTCTACAACTCCTGAAAATCCAGTTCCTAAAGCTGTATTTTTGGGTTTAAATAAACCTAAAAACAATCTACCAAATTTGGGTACTCCTTGTCGCATCATTGTATCTGCCCTGGTTACTGAAGAGGCTTTAATTTTTACTAAAATCTCATTTGGTTTTGGTGATGGAATTTCAACATCAATTACCTGAATCACTTCTGGAGAACCGTATTTTGTGTAAACTGCTGCTTTCATAATTGTTATTCAATACTTATACTTTAGACCACAAAAGTATTATTGAATGCCTTTACGAATGTTCTAATTATGAAATCGGAACTAATTCTTTAAAGTGCTTTTGATAAAGGCATTTGGTGTCATACCTTCAATTTTCTTAAAGAATGTGTTGAAAACGGTTTTAGAATTAAAACCACTATCATAAGCCACTGCCATAATGGTTAAACCTTTGTTTTCTTCTAAAAGGATGCGTTGTTTAAATTCAGTTATCCTGTAAGAATTCACCAATTCTGAAAAGTTTTTTTGAAAGCCCATGTTTAACAATTGAGACACATAATTTGCAGGAAGTTCCAAATAGGATGCTAAATCCTTTAATGCCAGATCTGGATTTAGATATAGTTTATAATCTGCCATAATTTGTTCTAGTTCTTTACTGTACTTTTCAATTTCGTTAGTATCTAATAAGGCTTGTTTGTACTTTTTATTTTGTTTATAATTTAAGTTATCTGGAATGGCCTTTAATAATATTTCTTTGACACTTTTATGATTTTTTATAGGTTTCAGAATTGGTGAGGGGTTTAATAATAAAATTAATGGCAACCTATTATCGTAGGCTTGAGTTACTAATTCGACTACCTTTTTATTATTACCCAACAAGGCATTTACTAATATTAAAAACGTCAATGCTTTATCTACCTGTGTTGTTGTTAAATAGGTTTCTAATTCTTCTAATCCATCATGGCACTTCTCCATTTCATTGAGCTTTGCATAGCACATGGTTTCACCTCCTAATTTGGTAAGATCTTTAACAGAAACGCCTTCAAGTGAACCGAAATAAGACAAAGCTTCATTTGGTTTGCCTGACATTAATAAACAAATCCCTATATAAATTGGTGGAAAGGGCAACATGGGGTCTAGCACTAATGCCTTTTTCAAGAAAGGTATTGCTGTGGTGTAATCTTCTTGTAAGTAATATAAAAATCCCTTATAATGATGGTTGATAGCAGCATAAGGATCTAATTGTAAAGCTTTGTCAAGATAATTACGTGCCGCTTCTAATTTTCCTTCCACTGTCAAAAAATTAGAAATGGTTAAGTATATATCATCTGCTTGTTGAATATCCAAAGCCTTGTTGGCATGTTCGTAAGCTTTCTTAAGATTCCAATTTTGCCAGCATTCTATCCAAGCCAAATTCAATTGTGATCTCGATGAGTTTGGGTCTAGCTCCAATGCCTTCAGTAAATATGGCTGAGCCTTCTCATAAGCTTCAAATGCAGGTAAAAGCCCCATGGTTCCCATATAAACATAGGCTTGATTAATATCTAGATAGGGATTTGAAAAATTAGGTGCCCTTTTTATGAGGTTTTGAAGAATTTTGATACCCTTTATAGTGTTTTTATAATCCAACTTCATGATGTAATACCTCCCTTTTAGGTATTCTCTGTAAACATCCGTAGGGACGTCAATAGGTTCTACTAGCTTATCTTCTATTTCTAAATGGCCTACATGTTCGCGTAGTTTTTCAGCAATAAAAAGGCTGATATCGTCCTGTATTTCAAAAACATCTTCTGGTTTTCTATCAAATGTTTCTGACCAGAAATGAAAGTCATCTACAGTATCAATCATTTGCACTGTAATGCGCATTTTATTTATAGAAGATCTAACACTTCCTTCTATAAACGTAGCCACCTTTAATTTTTCTCTAACCTCTCTGGCTGTGATATTTTTATTTTTAAAATGGAAGGAAGATGTACGAGAAGTTACAGCTAGATCTTTAATTTTGGCAAGCGCATTAATGATTTCTTCTGTTAATCCATCGCAAAAGTATTCGTTATCAATAGAATTACTCATATTGACGAATGGTAGTACTGCTATGGATTTTTGGTTAATCAATATTTTTTTTTGGAGACAACAAATGTAAATTAAATTATTGAAAACATTTATATTTGATGCCTTCCACACATATTACGCTTCCCTCCTATGTCGTCGCATAAAAAGTGTTTAATCACTAGATTAAAACTATTTTAGAGGAGTACTTGAATCTCGCCAACTTGATTTCATTAACATCATTGAAGAAACAACGTCACAGGCTTATATCGATAGTAATGATGTCAAGCTAATTGTGGCCTTTAAACTTATAAGCTTAAATGAACCTTAATACTTGAGTCCTTATAATGATCGTATAATTTTAATATTCAGTATAATGCTTCAATAATTTTCAAATACGCGATTCTGAATAAACTTCAGAAACACAAATACGAAGCATTATAATTAAAACAATAAAAATCTCCGAATAACTTCCAATTCTCGCAAACATGTCTGCCTGCAGGCAGAGGCCAAAATAAAAACTAACCTTTTTTCATTAATTAAAATTCGCATATGTTTTAGCCAATATTTTTGAGGTCGCTTTTTTTTATAAGGTGTAAAAATATATATTTACATCTCAAAATCTATCCTATGCGTTTTAATAAACTACTTATTATTTTAATGTTAACCTTACATGTCTTTTCGTGTAGTAACGATGATAATGATACACCTCCAGAACAATTAGTTACTAAAGTAGAACTCAACGGTGTTCTTGGTGAAAAAATATCTATACAAGGTGAAAATTTTGAACCAAATAAACTACAGGTATTTTTTGATCTGGAAAAAGCACAAATTAACTTTTTATCCCCAGAATTAATTGAAGTTATTGTACCCCGAACGCTTGAGAGATCCAATCCTACTATAAAAGTGATTAACCTTATTACAAATAAAGATATTCTTAATGAAAACTTTACGTTACGGGCGCCAAAGATTTCAGGGTTTGGTGGAAATCAAATTACTTTTAATGAAACTTTAGTTATCAACGGCGAAAACTTTGATATTCAAAAAGATTTTGTGGAAGTTTATGTAAATGATGAAAAGGCGCAATTAATTCACACTAATTACGATCAACTTGAAGTATTGATTCCGCACAAAATTACAGAGGCCTCATTAACTATTAAAGTAAAATCTCAACTTCAGGAAGCAATATCAACAGGACTGCTTACCTTAAGACCTCCTGAAATTCAAAATATAATTAATGATGTAGCTTGGCTTAGAGGGAATTTAACGATAAGTGGTATCAACTTTAATCCAGAATATGAATATGGAGAAGTATTTGTTAATGGGGTTAAAAGTCACTTCTCCTCTCAAAACACAAGCTTGTTTATAGATGTACCTTTGGGACCTTATTCTGATTTTAAGATTACCAATATTACCTACTCTACTGCTGGTTTAACAACTAGTTTTGATTTAGACGTAGATATTGAAAATGTTGGTGTAATGGTAGATCTATGTCCTAACTTAAACGGTGATGTAGTGGTATACAATAACAAAGGATACATTTTTACTTCTAAAAAAGTAAATAGTAATGACACAATGCAAACTATTGAGATGCTTGAATTTTCACCAGAGACTGAAAAATGGACAAAAGTTGAAAGTTTTGGTTTTCAAGGGTATATAAATAATGTGGTTTTTGACAATGATAGCAACATTTACCTTTATAAAGGTGAAGGCACTAATGGAAATGAACTCACCAAACTAAACCTTAATACCTTTACTGAAACCAAAATTGATATCCCATTCCATCAAAGTTTGTCTCATTCGGCAATTTTTTGTAATGACGGTGATTTATTTGTTCTTAATGGCATGACCTACGAAAACGACCAATCTATAGTATCAAACAAAAAATACCGTTATAAAAGTGACGTGCAGCAATGGGAAGAAATTACTTCAAACTTATTTAGTGATACAGTTTGGAAAAAATCAGTAGTAAAAAAGATTTTTCACAATGGCAACTTGTATTTTTCAAGTAGTGCAAATACTAGTATTTACAGGCTTAATGCTGATTATAGTGTTACAATAATGCCAGGTACTAATATGTTATTCTCATATGGCACATCTCTCATTGGAAGAAGATCTAATATAGTTAATGAAAGAATGCGATTATACAACATATTTGACGAAACAAACGGTATTGATTTGGCATTTGGTGATACATACCACTCCGCAGGTCGGTTTTTTGTAATCAACGATAACATATATTATCATAAAAGCGGGTGGCTCTATGATGGTAAAGTTGAATTGGCTACCTACAAACTTAAAAAAGAATTAATAAATGAGATTTTATAAAATATTCGTATTAATTACTCTTCTGATTTTAAATAGTTGTGACACTGATGACGGCATGACTGATCCAGTTTTAAATTTATTAATCACAGATTTAGTACCTTCAAATAATGAGGTTAAAATAGATTGGTCTCTCGAGAAAAGTAATAATGTAATTATTCAAGATCTCCTTATTATTAGAGAAGTAATTGATCAAGATGGAAGGTTTACCTCAAATACTATTGCCAATATACCTACAAACATAAACACATATATAGATAGAAATATCCCTTACCAATCTTCGATTAGTTATAAAGTTAAAGCT
The DNA here is from genome assembly GCF_008806375.1 of Pseudotamlana haliotis. Classification (GTDB taxonomy): domain Bacteria; phylum Bacteroidota; class Bacteroidia; order Flavobacteriales; family Flavobacteriaceae; genus Pseudotamlana; species Pseudotamlana haliotis. The sequence continues at coordinate 136,195 of NZ_WAAT01000004.1, forward strand.
ATTTATTTCATTGACAAAGATTTAAAAGAAGGTGAGTTTTACGATATACTTGATGTCGAAAGCCAAATAGAAACTTACAATAGAGAGATTGTTGCTTTTGAGGCTGTGCCATTTCAAGTGGTGAAAGATCCTGTGGAGGATCATATTTTTCATTGGATAGATAGAATGCAAACTGCAAAATTGAAAAAGTATGATGCGCTACAAAATAAAATAATTGATAGTATTGACTTAAGTGAAAATATTTACCATAATGTAGTCTTTAAAATAAAAGATAACACCATCTATATTTCAGATGATAACGGGAATTTTAAATTAATTGATAAAAATTCATATGATCTAAATAATCAATTTTCTGTTGCTATTAATGAAAAACTGAAGTCTTTTTCAATTGATGGAAATAGGATTTACTATCATGATGACAATGTTTTAAAGTTTTATGATCTTATCAAAAATGAATCTGTTAATCAAGGTTGGGCTTATTTACATAGTTCTTACATGGAAACTATAAAACCCAATACCATATTATTTGGGGGATTTAGTGTAACAGAAATTACAACTGAAAGTTGCATAGACATAAACAATTGTATACCTAATAATCTCTACATATACAATTACGAATCAGGAGAAAAATTTTATTTTGATCCTTTTATTTTTTCTTGGAATAACGAAAAGACTAAGTTTATTAGTTCATATTACGGAAATGTGATGAATATAAATGATCTTTCTAACGATTTTAATCTAAAAGAAATTACAGGTAAAAACTATTTTCAAGCAAGTTTTGATGAAAACAATAATATATATGCGACAGTACAAGGTGAAAAGTTAATTCATGTTTTTAATTCAAGCTATGAGTTAATAGATTCCATAGAAACAACACTATTTCCGCTTTTCCCCATTATATCTCAAAGTGGATTGCAATGCATAAGTTCATATGATCCTGTTTTATACTATGGTTACAGATATGGATTTGAGTTTAATTTTGGTAATAAAAAATGTGCTATTGAAATACTTTAATGTGCATTCCACACATATTACACTTCCCCTCCACATTTTCGCATAAAAGTGTTTAATCACTAGATTAAAACTATTTTAGAGGAGTTCTTGAATCTCGCCAACTCGATTTCATTAACATCTTTGAAGAAACATTTTGGAATATTTTTTTCAAGAAACTGAAATAAAAACTCTCGCTTTTGACCAAAGCTCAACTTACATAACGCAGAACTTTATAATACAAATGTATTGTGGACAAGCCTTATGTTACATCCTTAAAAATATTATAAGCTGCTACTTTTCCATAAACAAAAGATCGATCGTTGTCATATATAAATTTGCTTAATTCTTTATCTTTTACAATATGATTTTTCAATTCTTCTGGTACTTCACGTGGTATAATTAAATTTCTAAAAATTACTCTTGCATTTGGCAATGCTGTTCGGTTAACGGCCGTAAAAAGACGTTTTGTATCTTCTTCACTCATTAATTCACAAATGTTAGAAAGCGCAAAGCAATTGATACTGTTATTAGGCATGGTATCAATCCAACTTTGGGCGTCTGATGTAAATGTTTTAATCCGATTTACTCTTGATTTTATAAGGCTAAAATTTTCTTCTTTTAAATAATCTGGAACCTCTTCCTTGTTCATGTATTTCCCCAAAAGATAAAGTGTCAGAAAGTAATTTCCTTTTATAGGTAGGTTTCTAAATGCCTTTTTTGAACGGCGATAAAAACTTTCTGCAAATGATGTGCTTCCATCATCAAAATGAAAATAATCGGCTACCAACCCTCGTTTGGCTAAAATATGTTTATTGAATAAAACTTTAAATATCAATTTAAAACGTTTAGTATTCCAAACTTCATCAAAAAACTTTATTTGTTCCTCTTGAGTTTTTATATTAAATAAAGCATTAACCCTTTTTTTACCTTGTAAAAGTTTCAAAAACTTACCTGCAAACTTTACAAATTGTTCGTATTTCCCATTCATAATAAAACCATTTGCAATTATTTTATTCTGTTTTTGCCAAAATAATGCAGTTTCAGGACTGAGTTCTTGCTTTAATTTGTTAAATAAAAGTTGTCTATTTGGGTGTGTTTTTAAACCAGAAAAAGCTATAAATTCCTCGAAACTTAAAGCTTTAATAGCTGCTATTTTTAACTGAAGAAGATAAGTTTGAGCCAAGTTAATATCAATGGCATAAATAATTTTGGGGTCCTGTAATAAAAAACCAAGTACATTACAGCCTCCAGATGTTATAGTAACCAGGGTGTCATTTGGTTTGATCTTAAGAGCAAGAGCATCACTTAATGGATCCTCCCAATTGTGTGTGAATACCAGTTTTGATATTTGAACTTGATTTTTATTCATAGCACGATGTTTTTTTGGTTTCTACCCCATAAGCCTTGAGAGTTGTAAAAAGGAGCCAATTCAATGCCATGTTTTACACTCATAGCATAAATTTGATCAATTTTATCTGTGGTAATGTTTCCTTTTCCAATGGAATAATTTTTAAATATATTTTCGAATGCCAAGACTATGGCCTCAAGTACGCAACCATGACCAATGTGTGGTGCAGGATATTTATAAAAGTATTTGGTATAATCTGGGTGAAAATCGTATCCTTCCTCTATTTGTCCCATACCTCCATGAAATAAAGAAACTCCTGCTTTTACATCAATTTTTTGTTCTAGGTTTTTAGGGTAACCAGCATCACATATTAGAACTGATTTTTTATGATTTTCTATCACGATCTCTTTTGAGCTAGCTACACTAATAATAATATCTGCCTCAGGGATTAAGTGGTTTAAATCAGTACTGTATTTAACTGCTATGCCTTCTTTTGAAATTTCTTTTGAAAAAAGCTCTAAACGTTTTTTATTTCTTGCACACAATAATAAACCCTTTACTTTCCCTTTAAAATAATTGGTGCATGCCCTCCCTATATCACCTGTAGCACCAATAATTAATAATTGACTCGCTTTGATGTCAATATTTAATTCTTTTGAAGCGTTCTCAAGTCCCTTAATTATAAACGCAGAGGTAAGCGAGTTGCCAGTGGTTATTTTAGTTTCAGTAGTATTAAAAGGATTTAAATTTCCTTCTAATACAATAGATGTAAAACCGCCAAGAGCTATAATTTTGGCATTAAGCTTTTGAGCTACTGCTATGGCTTCATTTACTTTTTTTATGTTTCCTCTTATATATTGCGGACCTAATTTTTCTGGATCTAAAAAAGTTTCGATGTAAACACCATGTATGGTATCACCTTTTTTTGAGCGTACTTTCATTTTAAAAACACTTCTGGGTGGTATATAGCAAAAGGTATCCTTAATATGTTCCATCGATAATTCACCAACACTAATAGACCTCATTCCATTAATAAACGCCTTTATATTTAACCAACTATCTTGATGTCCAATAACGGCAAAATCTAATCTATCTGAATTATTTTTTTTAGACATAAGCGTTGTAATAATTTACTTTTATTCTCAAGTGTAATATCCCGCATCAATAAATCACTGTCTTATATACTTCAATGAAGTATAAGATGATAGAGATGACTTTAAGGACTATACTTTGTACATATTAGATCAAACTACTCCCCTTTTTTACGCTGGTAAATTGGCTATCCATTGAATAGATTTTTCACCAGGAATCCCAATGCTATCTAAAGTTTTTGCATATAGCGACAAGGCATTTCCGCGCATACTAACTACATCCAACCCAATATGATGCAATGCGTTTTTCATACAATCTCCATTACAAACACCACAATGACCATTTAAATCTGTTTTAGCCGAAAATTCAGAAAGGATCGTCATGCAATCGAAATGAATTTTTTCAAACCTAATTAAGAAATCAGCTTCATTTTGTTTGAGCTCCTCCCGTAAAAATTCTATAGAATGCTCCATATGATCTTTTTCTTCATCTGCTATACTCAAAAATAATTTTCCTGCTGAATTCTTAAGAGCATTTCCAACATCAGTATACATGGAAACAGCAAAAGATTCAAGCATCACCTCTTGAATAATTAAGCATGCTATAAAGTCATTTTTATTTGAGTATGATAAAAAAACTTCTCTTACGCGTCTCCAGTATTCACCATTTAAATTAATATTGATATTCAATTCCATTTTCTTGGCATGTGCCAAATAAGCTTCGGCATGTTGCCTTTCGCTGTCGGCATGTTCTACGGCTTCCATTTTCTCGTGTGGATCTTCTATCGTTCCTGACAGGGAAGCAAAGTTAGACATACCGATAAGCTCTCCAGTTATGGCTTGAGAAAACACATCGGACACCACATTAAATTCTTCAATACTTTTAAAATAATTGTTGGTAGTTTCCATAATTCGCGTTTTAAATTAATATGTTAAATGGTTGAATAATCTCTAAAAGGCATGCCTTTATTTACCATTTCCATCAGTTTATTATTGTCTTTCATGCTTACCAACATGCCTACTGAATTAAAAGTAAATCTCATAAATTTTGGTAGTTTTTGAAGTAAGTTGTCGTTTTCATGTAAGCTTATTGAAACAAACGCATACGATTTATTATAAGCTTGTTGTTTTGCAAATGAAATAAGTGCGGACACAAGGGCTTTGTCATATACTTTTATTGCCAAATACCTTACATAAAGCATTTTAATTGGTTCATTTTCCTTCGGAAGTTTTGATAGTTTAAACAATTGACAAAACACATTTATAAATGCAATAATCCCTTTTAAATGCCAAGGCATTTTTAATACGACATTCTGCTTCATTTCCATCGTATCTATTAAAGCCATAACTGCGAGTATTTGGTTTTGTTCTCTTACAACGTACAAGTCTGTATCTTTAATTTTATCATTTGTAATAATGCTTGCCAGTTCATATTGAGAATAATAATCGTTTAAAAATTCGATCACTTCACTTGTTGCTCTACTTAATTCAATCTTATATTTTTTATTCGATAATTTCTTTTTTTTTCCTATATATTGAAATGTTGTAAATGTCCCTATATTTTGAAAATCTGGATAATGCCCTCTATCACTAAAAAACACAAATGGCCTTTTATTCCCTTTTGCGACATTTAGAAAGACTAAATCGGCATTTTGAGTTTCTAAATACTTAACAACTGTATTTGTTAATTCTAGTCCAATACCAAGATGTCTATGCGTTTTAGATACTTTAAAATCGCTTATATAATATAACGGATAGTGTTGCTTATTTATATATACATTTTGATCTGAAACACAAATACAGCCAACTATATTAGCGCCGTCGGTAGCTACATAAACTGTAGTCGCTCCTCGTAATTTGTTTAGCTTGAAAAAATCTGGATACCGGTCAATACGCAAAGCCATTTTACCAGGCATTCCTGCAGACCTAGTTAGTTCTAATAATTGTTGGTTATCCTTAGAAGTTGCAAGACGATACTTAATCATATCTTTATAACATAACTATTCGTTTTTTGTAAATCATATAAATGGTAATACGACCAGTTAAAAAAGTACTCAACTTTCGTTGCATAAATTAATATCGGTCTTAATGCTTATGATTTCAGCTAAAACTAAAACATACCCAATACTGGGTAAATAATAAAAAACATTGCTATTGTATTCTTAAATCGGGAGGGTTAATCACTAAATATCAAGTGATTGTATTAAAGATAATAAAAATATTTGAATTGCCATAGCACATACAATAGGCTTCCTTTCTATGTCGTTAAATAAAAAGTGTTTAACCACTAGGTTAATATTGTTTTAGGAATGTTCTTGAATCTCGAAAACTAACTTTATTAACCTTGTCGAGGTAACAATTGAGAAGATTTATTCCTTCAAGGCCAATCTGAAGTTTGTATACTTTAATTTTTTTAAGTTCATCAAGAATTTAAAATATCCCAAAAAACTCAGTTTAAAATAAACTTTATTTCTTGGGATATTTAGAGAAGTTTGTGTTTTTTAAAAATTTAATTTTTAGTTGAATCATTAATCCCTTCACTAATTTTTTTTAAAACACAAATGAGCAATCCATGAATTGAAAAGTACTTATAATCATATTTTCATTTTCTGTCAATATGAACTAATGTTCCCGGACCTTTATATATATAAGCTCTATTTGGGGCAACTAAAAACTCATAGACCTCGTTTTTATCAGGATGAATTTTAAAGTATTTACCAAATGTTGTCATGGTACCAAAATTCCCATGGTCTATCGTAGTATTTTGAGCTGGTATCCAACACATGGCATCCATGTAATTATAAACGTAGAAATCTACAGGTTTGCCAGTATCATTAAAAATAATTGCAGAACTTTTTGATATACCAGAAGTTAATTTTTCAATATCTTCATTGGTTAGGTTGTAAAAATCATGAGCACTAATTATATTTCCTAAACTTTCTGATTTCATAATGTCATCTTTTAATTAGGCTCCTACTCTATTCTGGTTTTTCAGATAACCACCAATTGTTTTAATATCATACATCGAATATATATGACATCACTAAGAATATCAATCTTTTTGTGTGAATCGACCTAAAAACCTAGTAAGTGGATACTTTTAAAATGATAATTTTTTTCAAACCTCCTTTCGGAAAATAATTCTATATATTTGAGAATATCAATTAAATTAATTAATCATAATTTTCTATGAAACAAAAACCAACACCTAAAGAGGTCGTTTTAGATCTTGATTTCGATTTTAATGAACTAAAAGAAACCCTTGAAAATACACATATTGGAGAAGGCTCACACTTAAACCCTATACTGTTAGATTTTTTTGTGAAAAACGATTTAAAAGGCTTTTTCCTTAATCTAGTTTGTGGAGAAAGTGTTCAATTTAAATTAAATTTTCCAGGAACAAGTATCGTTCCTAAATTATATTACTTAAAATTCATCAATTTAAGTAAAGCTTCTCAAACTTTTATGAGTTTAGAAGATTGGCAAGAACACATTATTTTTAAAAAAAATGATAAACATAGTTCGGTAGCTCCAGACGGTAGCCTTTTTGTTAAACCTAGAACCATTAAAGAGAGCAATGAAGAGTATTTCTTAATTAAAAGTAAAGACAAAGACCAATCAGATTGCGACTTAAAAGACTTGTATTTATACTATACGATTGTATTATCTTTTGAAATAGACAACAAAGAATATTACTTTAAAATTGATCCGTTTGTTAAAATTCATTCAAAACACAATTAGTATTTAAACGATTAATATATGTATAGTAAACTAAAAGTCCTTTTTTGTTTAATCTTTTGCCTTTTGTGCCAGCTTGGCTATGGGCAGGACAGAAAAAAATCTGATAGTTTACTAGATTTACTAAAAGCTAAAAATTTCACAAAAAAGGAGCGCGCTAACTTATTAGAGTCTATTTCATTTTACCACCCTAAATTAGATAGCGCGCTCTACTTCGCTCAAGAATCTTTAAAAGTTTCAAAAGAAATTGATTCCAGACTTTTAGAAGCTCAAGCCCTAGAAAGTATTGGAATGCTAGAGCAACGATTAGGCAATTATAGCAATGCTTTATCAGCTGCTTTTGAAGCTTTAACTATATATGAAGAACTAAATTTAATAGATAATCAAGCTGCAGTTCAAGCTCAAATAGCTACTGTTTATGCAGCTTTACAAGAATATCAATCATCGATAACTTATCTTAAAAAAACAGCATCGATTTACAAAGATCTTGACGAAAAAATAAAATATGCTTTAACCTTAATTAATTTAGGTGAGTCATATCGCGTTGCTGGGATGCTCGATCTAGCAGAAACAACCTTATTAGATGTTCTTGAATTAAACAAAGTCCTTGACATTGAGGCCATTTCGGGCTACACATCTGGTAATTTAGGAATGGTTTATGCTTCTAAAAATGAATTTGAAAAGGCTAAAAATGCGTTGAAAAAAGCCATAAATATTCTTAAGATTTTACAAGATGATTACTGTGTTTCCATATACCTCGCGGAATTAGGTGATATTTATAAGAAAGAAGGCAATCACGATCTCGCAGAAAAATACTTATTAGAGGCTTTCAAAATTGCTAAAAAAATTGGTTTAAAAGAACAAATACAAGACTTTAGTAAAACGCTAGTTTTGTTTAACCAAGAAAAGCAAGATTATAAAGAAGCTTTTAAATATCAAAACATATATCAAACCTATCACGATAGCCTTGTTAATAAAGAGAATATAAAAAAAGTAGAACAGCTTAAAGCTGGGTATATCATTAATAAAAGGGAGTTGGAAATTGAGCGTATTAATGAGATAAGTGCTACAAGAAAAAATATTGTTATAGGATTATCAGTTGTGATTGTATTATTTATTGTATTAAGTTATTTGTTATACAGATTGTACAATCGTATACGTATCGTTAATGCCGATTTATCGAAAAAGGAAAAAGAAAAAGCCTTTCTTTTAAAAGAGCTTAACCACCGTGTTAAAAATAATTTACAAATGGTATCTAGCTTACTTAATTTGCAAAGCCGATCGCTTAGTGAAAATTCAGATAAGGAAATTATCGTTTCTGGTAAGAACAGAGTCGAGGCCTTGTCATTAGTACACAGTAAGCTATACCAAGAAGGACTTGAGACCAAAATTAATTTAAAAGAATATGTAGAGGAACTTGTTTTAAATCTTATTTATGGTTTTGGTGTCGAATTAAATCCAAAATTTAACATTGACCCCATAAATATTGACGTTAACAAAGCTATACCTATTGCTTTAATTTTAAATGAAATTGTAACCAATGCCATCAAACATGCTTATAAAGATAATCCTAACCCTAAACTTGAAATATCGGCACTTTCTAATGAAAAAGGATTACATGTTGAAGTGAGCGATAATGGCAAAGGGTTCGGTCCTACAGAGCGACAAAAAAAGAATTCTTTGGGGTTACAGCTTATTAACTCACTAATAGATCAATTAGATGGCAGCGTAAACATTGAGAGCAACGAAGGCACTCAGTGGAAAATAAATTTAGTAATATAACTTTTGAATGAAGAGTTTCAGTTCGAATATTAGAATACTTATTGTTGAAGATGAAAAGCTATTAGCCCAAGATATTTCATGGCGACTTTTAGACATGTCTTATGAAATAGTAGGTGTTACTGATTCGGCGGAAACCACACTATCTTTATTAGAAAACACTTCTGATATTCATATTATACTCATGGATATCATGATAAAGGGTGATAAAGATGGTATTGAATTAGCACATATAATTAATGAAAAATATAACATTCCTTTAATTTTTCTAAGTTCGCTTACTGATGCTAAAATTGTTGATCGTGTTAAAGATGTAAAAGCCCATGCGTATCTTCTTAAACCATTCAATGACAGGCAGATAAATATTGCTATAGAATTAGCATTGTCTAACTTTTCTAAGGAAAGCCATGTCGAAAATTCTATTGATAATCAAAATAATAACCCTGTTATAGAAAGTGATAATCAGGCTCTGAGTATTAAAAATGATTTGTTTCTGAAAAAAAATAATCACTACGAACGGGTTGCTTTGGAAGATATTCAGTTTTTAGAAGCAGATAATAATTACACCATAATCCACACCAAATTAGATAAATTTTTATATTCTACAGGATTAAAAAATTTTGAAGAACAATTGCCTGAAAATATGTTTTTTAGAGTGCACAGAAGCTATCTCATTAATATTTCGGCAGTGAGTGGCTTTGAAGGAAATATGCTTTATATAAAGGACAAAAAAATCCCGGTAAGCAAATCCAATCGGGCCGAAATTTTAAAACATTTTAATACGTTATAACTAAAATTTAGTTTTTAAAATACAAGCATAAAAAAGGCTGTCTAAAAAGTATTAAAGTCCCTCATTCTGAAGTAATACAACCCCGTTAAAACTTCGCTTTAAGGGTTGTATTATTATGATAATCAGGTAATATGAAAATCTTAATCATCACGCCTGCTAGTAGGCAGGAGTTCAGGTTAACGAAAACTTTATTTTTTAGACAGCCTCCAATAAATTTAAATTTGTGAGGTTCTACTTATCCAATAACAAATTCAAGGTAACTGTGATGTTATCACGTGTTGCTTTACTAAACGGACACATTTCGTGAGCTTTCTCTACTAAGTCCTCACCTGTTTCAAGATCTACTCCTGGGATATAACAATCTAAAGTGGCTTCTAAAAAGAACCCGTCGTCATCCTTACAAAAACCGATGATAGCTGTTACACTTAGTTCATTATCATCAATGTCTATTCCTTCATTTTGAGCCACAGCTTGTAACGCTCCACCAAAACAGGCAGCATAGGCTGCACCAAATAATTGTTCTGGGTTTGCACCGTCTCCGCCATCACCTCCCATAGATTTAGGTACTGATAAATCAAAATTAACCGGACTGTTTTCAGATTCTACGCGACCTTTTCTTCCTCCAGTAGCAATCGTAGTTGCTTCATATAAAGTTTTCATGTAATGTTTTTTTATAGTTATTCATTAAAGATAATATGATAAAAATATTTACAGCAAAAAAATGTCTTAAACTTCTCCTAAAACACTTAAATCACTCCTCAAAACTGCTGTCTCATATTGATAGATTATTCTATGTAAAATAATGACTTTATCAATTTGTCTTCAATTAATTAAAAGCATCAATGTTTTAAGTAAACCAGCTAATCTTATGGTATTCTATTCATTAAGTTTGAGTAAATACGAACTTAAAATTTTAAAACCATGAATAAATCAGATAAAGAAAATTCAGAAAAGAATACCAAGGATTTAAATAAAAATGCTGATAATAACGCAATCGTAAAGAAAACCCCTAATGAGCCAGAGATTGCTGAAGAAAATTTAGACTTTCCTGGAGCTCGCACGGCAAGACCTTTGACGAACGACAGGCATAAGGGTGATAAACTGCAGAAAGAAAAAGAATCAGAAGAAGAACCTATTGAAAATATCGAGCTTGATACTAAACCAGGAAAGAAGGAGAAATAAATAGCTATTGCTTAATGGTTCTCGACTTCGCTCAAACACCGTTCCGAAGGTTTGATTGGAAATGGTGTTCGAGCCTAGCTATCAGCAGATAGGGTGAACTCGGTAACTTTTTAACTATGATATAAATACCTATTTTTTCTTCTTTCCCCTCCAAAAAATATAAAGGGCTATAATTGCAATAGGAATCACAATAAAGACGATAATCTCAACTGGATTTGATAAATCTACTTTTTGATTATCGTCTGGGTTTGGTGTGCCCATCGGGATTTGAAGTAATAAGTTGTATAATGCGAGCATAGTATAAACGTATTGATAGTTGTTAATCAAATTTAAGCATTTGAAAAAAGCTTACAAAGTATTTAACGCAACACCTTGTTATTTTTAGAAGCGATCCTTTTTAAATGATTCATAATTATCTTTTTTGCCTTAAGAAATCTAATTCGTTCGTTTTTACCACAAAACCAACTCTAACAATGCTTGTAAACTGATCGTAATCGATGAGACTTTCGGCATAACCTGCAAACCATTCGAACATTAAATACTGGTTTTTTGTTTTAAACGGATTATAATATAGGCGTGATCTAATTGAACCTTTCCAATCCCACTCTAATCCTTTTTTGGCTTCGATTTCTAAAATTAATTTTTCCGAATTTAAATTACGAGATACTGTCACAGCTGCTAAACCTATATAATCAAAAAGATCGGGGTTACTTTCTTTATAAACAAAAGGAGCCCAAACTTCGGCACTCAATAACGTTTTTTTATTTAAAGCTGTCGAATATTTAAAATTCAAACTGTTCCAACTTCTGGAGTATATACTATCTCTACCATTGGAATTGTGATTGAGCATGACCGATGCCAAACCCTGAACGCGATCATTTTTATCATAAATCACTTTCGCTAAACCTATGGAGGGGTTAAAATTTATTTCTTCAAAAGGACTGGAAAATTTATAAATATTCCAAAATGCTTTTTGGGTGTAGGTTGCGTATATATAACTATCCCACACTAGAGGTTTACGACTAATTAATTGTTTAAAACTGATTTGATATTTAATATCTGCCGTGTCAGAATTAATATCTGTATTCGTTGGAATTCCAGTAATAATATAGTTATCTTGATGAATTGTAAAAGTAGAATTCTCTTGAATTAAATTATTTACTTCTGCCCTAGTATACTTTTGAGCAAAGAGTTGAAACGTCATTAAAAGCAAGCCTAATAGTAATTTATTTTTAATCATATATATATTTCAATTAAGCTAACATCACAATCGTGACATAATTAATTAGCTTTTTTTACTTTTTAAGCATGTCGGTTAATACTTCTTTAAAAACATCTATTGGCTGAGCTCCTGTTACGCCACTTTTCTTATTAAAAACGATAGTTGGCACAGATTGTACACCGGCATTTTGCCAAAACGCTTGTTTGCTTCTTGTATTATAACGGGCTTCATCATTATCTAGCAAAGCCATACCTTCTTCGGCATTTAAACCAACGTCTAACGAAGCTTGTTTTAAAACGTCACGGTCTGAAACATCTTGACGTTCACCAAAAAAAGCGGTGATTAATCTCATTTTTAATTCAGTTTGTTTGCCGAATTCTTGAGCGTATTCCAATAAAACATGAGCGTTGAAAGTATTTGCCATTTTCATACCCTCAAAATAGTCAAATTTAAAACCGAGCTCCTCGCCTATTTCAGTCATACGCTGTCTAGAAGCTTCTTGTTCTTCTGGTGTTGAACCGTATTTTTCTGCGATATGCTCTGTAAGGAGCTGGCCTTCCGCAGGCATATTGGGGTTTAATTCAAAGGGTTGCCACTCAATTTCTACTTGATCTTGTACACCTAGTTCATTAATAGCTTTTTCTAAACGTTTGTAGCCGATGATGCACCATGGGCAAACTACATCAGAAACAATATCTATTTTTAATTTATCTTTCATGAGTTTTTTTATTGAGAGATGTTATGATTATCTCATGTCAAAACTGTCGAAAAAATTAGTTGCCATTACAAAAAAAGCGATGTTTTTAAGTTTACACTTTAAAACATCGCTTGTGTGGTTAAATTGCTTCTCGACTCCGAAGACTATAAAGAAACAACTTCAGAGATCACGTTAGAGCCTGGTCGATAACGGTCATAGTTACTAATTTTTAATAACTTTAACGCTATGATTAACGGTGCCTGTAAAAACATTTACCAAGTACAAACCGCTTGGTAAGTCACTCAAAGATACTTGTACTCTACCTGAAAAACTTTTAGCATTTATGGTTTTTATGCTTTGACCTAGCTGATTTACAATACTGATTTCGGCATTTCCTTGAAATGAGTTATTCCATTTTATGTTAAGCACATCTTTAACCGGATTTGGAAACACCTTGACTTCAGTGGCTTCAGCTATAGCGTCGGTAGATAGCGTTCGCTCTCCTTTAATGCGCCAAATCTTACCATTTTGCTTAGAAAGGGCATACAACTCACCGTTGGCATCCATTCCGAAGCGTAAATCGGCACGCGAATAATCGGCTAAATTTAAAAAGCTGGTTTGATTAAGGTTTTCATCATAAATTATAAATTCTTTGATTTCAGCAAAAGACTGGCCAGAAATCATGTCACTTTCTTCAGTATAAAAAATACGGCCCTTTACTACATCTCCAAAAATATATTTGCCTTGAAGGTCTGGGTAAGTATTTCCTCGGTAAACGAAACCACCCACAAGTGCGAAGCCTTCATCGTGATCGTATTCAGCAACAGGATAAGTATAGCCAAAATTATCAACTGCAGGCAGCGGATATACGTTATTAGGGTCGTTTGTCTTAAACAAGAAAGAGCCTTCTCGTTCATTCCAGCCATAATTGGCACCTGGTTCGCCTATATAAACGCCATCAACATTTTTCTCTCCAATATTTCCAATAAACATTTTATTGGTGCCTTCTGTATCCCAACTAAAACGATGCGGATTTCTAAAACCATAAACATAAATTTCACCTAAGGCCCCTGCATTACCTACAAATGGGTTATTACTTGGGATACCATAATTGCCGTTAGGAGCGTTATTCCCTTGCGGATCAATTCGTAATAATTTACCATGCGGCGTGCTAAGATCTTGCGGTGCTCCTGAAAACACAGGGTTTTCTTCGCCATCACCAAGAGCGAGATATAGTAAACCGTAATCATCACTTCCTGGGGTAGCATTGGGGTTGAATCCTATTTGTTGAAAACCATGAAGGTAAGTGTCAAACCCAATTCTTATGACTTCACGTTTTGTTCCTGAGAATACGTTGGCCGACGAGTCTGAAGCCGTCCACTCTGTAATAATACCATGCATATCATCAGTCCCGGCTGAAGTATAATCTGGTGTGTAAGCGCTTAAAGCACCAAATCTCTCAGTATGTACGGTATAAAACTTACCATTGTTGGCAAATTCAGGATGAAAGGCGAAGAAACCAAAGCCAGAACCTAATCGTGGTTCTTCAGCAAAATATGGAAATTGTGCACTTACATCTAAATAGGTTGAAACGTTTCCGTTTATTATGACGTGTAATTTGTCGTTTAGGTCATTTACAAAAAGGCGTCCACTACCATCATTAGCATGGTCTAAAAAATTAATTCTAGTATTCGGGTTACCTCCATTACTTGCAGGAATGGTCACAAACTCTTCTAAAATAAGCCCTAAACCATCAGTATGAATACGCTCTACAATTGGATTGTCAAGCGGTTGACTAGGATCAGGAATAGGTTCTTCATGAATACAGGTGTCAGTATGTGGGTGAGTTAAATTTTCTTCATTGTGATGTAAATAAATATCATCGATACTAAAAGTCCCCGTAATACCGTCTCTCTGACTTTGTTTCATCAAAAAGGTGGTTAGAGCATTAGAAGCACTACCATTACGGTAGTTGATATCACTGCGCAATAACCTTGGTTTCTCTTCATCATTACCTTGAATGTAGATTTTATAGGTATCTGTCGTGTTATCTGAAACCATCCAAACACAGTACCACAAATCATTATCAAGATCTTCTAAACCTCTAAAAGAACCACCATCACGTACATTAAGTTCGTCTCCAGAAATATTAATCTGACTTTCAAAATCGGCATATTCAGAAGGTATTTGAACATCTGAAAAACCAACATTTTCATTGAGCGAACCATTACGCTTCATTCGGAAGAATAGTGTACCTGTTTCACAGTCTCTAACATCTGGAATGTCACGGTAAACCGTAGCTTCAGACGCATCAAAAGTCATGATTTGATTCGTACTATACTCAGGATCAGTTGCCACCTTGGCATCATCTGTGTTGGCGATCCACTGATCTTGACCGTTAATATTACCTAAATTTAGGTTTTCAAAGTTTTCAATTAAGGTGAATTTTGAAATTGAAGACACTTCAACAGGAATAGAAAGATTTTCTTTTTGGTTATCAAGGTAAAATTGATCAAGATAAACTAAGCTGTTTCCTATTTGATTAGGGTCATTAAGAAAATAAAGGCTTTGTAATGACGCAGTAGTGTTGTTACGAAACGTGAAAGTGTTTACACCACCTGTGATTTCCGCTTGAGCAGGAAAAACATGAGCACCACCTTGTACAAAGACTTGGAAACTATCATTTTGATTGTCTGCAACCAACCAAATGTTATAAACAACATTGTTTTCTAGTTGAATATTATTAAAATAGTCTGCTGAACCTCCATTTTGAATGCCGATTTGACCATTTTTTAAAATGAGTTGTACCTCAAAATCATTCTCTAAATCCAATTGCCCTGTTCCACTATCAGTTAAACGTGGGGCTATTAAATCACTAAGACCGATAGATGTACTAGTATTAGCTAAATCTTCAGTAAGCAATTGAAAAAATAAAGTCCCAGAATCCCCTTCTACAATGCTTTGGTTATTTAAAGGTTTGTATGCGTTTCCGCGGAATTGCACATTGTTAGGATCTAACATTAAAGCCTTCCCTGTAAAGGCTTCATTGGGTTCAGAATCAACTATGGCACCATCTAAAGCACCTGGTGGATTGGCAACCCAACCGTCTTGATCTCTAATGCTTCCGTTGAGTTTATTATCAAAATTTTCAATGAGACAAAAATCAGTACACACAGCGTTTGATGATGTGTCTTGAAATACCTCAACTTCAGCTAAAGAAAGTATATTGGTATCTGCTAATTGAATACGAACATAACGGCCGCTCACTGAAACTGGAATGTTCAATGATTCATCAATATTTTCAGAAACAAAGATGTACTCGACTGAACAATCTGATAGGATATCTGAATAACTACGTGAGCTTAAATCACTGTCTGAAATAAAAATATAAAAGTTAGAAAGACTGGTTGATCCCTTAAATAATTTAATTAGGTCAATATTAGTATCTGATTGTAAATCAACCTGCCACCAAGAATTTAACTGACTATTAGTTTGTGTGAATGTATTGTTGTTATCATCTACAGCACGATCTGAAGTACCGGAAGAAGCTGTAGAGCTTTGTTGGGTTGGTTTGCCCTTAGCTTGGTTTGAAGTTTGTGCGTTTAATGGCATAAAAATGCAGCATAAAAAGCATAAACCTACGGTTATGTTTCTTAACATGGTTTAGTTTTGGTTAGTTTTTGGTGCCTAAATATAGAAAATATATGACAAGCAAAAAAATTGGTTAACCAGATTTCCGCTAGAAACGAATCTTTTAAACTATTGCTTCTATGTTATTTACTATACCTTCTTCCAAATACGATCGTGTAAAATACTTTTTAAGAAAATGATGCGCGTTTTCACAGAAGATCATTTCTGATATCGTTTCTGGAGTTAAACCTAACATAAGATCTTGGAGTTCATCTTCCGTGAAAACGGTATAAGACGTTTCTTGAATATTAAGAATTTTAAAATTTTCCCATAACGGGTCAAAATTAAGATGAATAGATTTTGCTACTCTATTTTTAAAACCATCTAGAGTTTTAGCTGAATTAAAATTATCAAACGGGTCAACAATGCCATCATTGTCTGAACCTAAACAAATGGTTTTCCAAGCTTCAATTTCTTCGTAGCGATGATTAGGATTTTGAGAATTGTGAGCTCTAATATGTTCCAAATTCACTTTTGCAATATGAAAAACATTGGTTAAGAACATTTGTGTATGCAATTTATTTAACGTTTCCTCTTTTGTAAAGCGTCTTTTATAGGTTTTCATTAGTGCTTTAAACTTCCCTCCTGGCATACGGCCATCGTGCATGCATACCCCGATAATCCCATCGGAATCAAAAACCTCTCTAATGTCTTGATCAGTGATATTAATATCCCAACGGCTTATATAAGAGTTTTTGTCGAGTTTATTAGTATCTGGCTGTTCAGCCGCTCTGGCTCTTGTAGAAATACCGTTTATCGCAGTATGACTGATAATTATAGGCACATGATCACCCACGTCTCTAAGGGATTTTACAATGCTGAAATAATCATTTCTAGCTTCTAAAGACATGTGCTTAGTATCGATAAGAATACGTTGGCCATTCACTGTTGAAAGTAGATGATCCTTTATTAAAACCTTTCCGAAGGCTGTTATGCCTGCATCTAATCCTGGTTTTTGATTAAAAACATTGGAGAAACCTGGAAGCAGTTTGTTTTTAGGATCACCAAAACTTTTGGCATGTCCCGTTAATAGATTATTGAAATGGTGTGCGAATGTGATAAAAAAGGGTGTGAATTCAAATTCATCCTTATTCTTAAGGCGCCTCACATTTTGTATAAAACTGTTTATTAAATCGGTTTTGTTTTCATCTGAAAGTCCGTCAATAGTGCTTGAACCAAATAAATCGGTTCTTTTATATTTACCCAAAGCATGCATGCCTTCAATTGTGACTATTCCAGCAATAATATTTTGATTTTCCAAGGCAGCATATTCTTCATAGTTAGAAACCATCTGAAATTTTGGCCTGATTTCATAAGTTTCATTTGGTGACTCGCTATTGTGACTTTCTTTAAGATAGGTATATTCACAAGCCAAATCGTCATCGAAATAATCAACCACTTCTGAGCCATGAGCACTATCCAAATAGCCTGTTACTTTAGTTTCTGAAAACCCTGTGAGGACCTGAAAAATCTTAGCATCAAGGTGTAACTTCAGATTAATGCCAAAAACGCGACCTAAAATGAAACGTTGGCTAGCCGTTGAAGATGAAAATGGTCTATTGGGCTTAACAAATTGCCTTTCAATAGGGTAAATGGATAAAAACAGGAGTCGATTTTCACCATCATGACAATGATCTAAATTTGATTGCGTGTATGTGGCTAAATCGTTAACAAAGAGGTTGACCATGAGTCGTCTTAGACTAAATCCTAAAACACCCTTAAATAAGGTTTTGGTACAAGGATTTTTCTTGTAGGTCCAGATATCAGTGATTTCAGAATTGTTTGCAGGTTTGAATGAAGGGTGACAATGTAGGTCGGCTATAGGTCTGCTCATTGGTTTGGTTTAAAGAATAAAAGTACAATTTAATTTATAAAATTAGGGTTTGAGTTGGTTCACTAACCAGAGTGGATTGGCATTGAAGTTTTTCCAATCGGTTTCTAAAGTGCTATACATGACTTCTACTTCAGGAAAATCAACAAATAAATTTTCATGATCTTTTTTTAAGTCTAAAATGTAGTCCATGAGCTCATAGCAGATGGTAAATTGCCCGCAGGCAATCAATTTTTCCATGCGATTTTTAGTGACGTCTACTTTGTCCCACCATAAAGTTGTTGGGGTTTCAGAAGCCGTTAAACATACATATTCTAGGACTTTACTTGGTGCAGGAATGGCCTTGTTGTAGTTTTTGCCTTTATTATAAGGTGTTTTTTGTCCGTTTAACTTATAAACCGTAGCTGTAATACGCTTGTTTTTTAAAGCATTTTTTGAGTAAAACAAGTCGTAATTTAAGCGTCGCATTTGTTTTAAAAACACATCGTTAATCATACTCATTGCTGAAGTTAAACGTTCAGAAAGCATGCGCTGAATTAAACTGATATCTAATTTCTGAAAAGTTAAAACATCGTCTAACAAAGGCTCTGGAACCTGCCTTTTAAAGATACTTTTTAATCGGGAAAGTACGGACATTTTAATCACTGAAGCCACTATACCAAAAAGTGTTAAGAGCATGCCCGCACCTAAAATCACACCACCTAAAATATAAAGACTGCTATAGGCTTGAACTCCAAAAACATGCATATCATTCAATACAATAATTATTAAACCTAGCAATAAAACAATCCAGTATAAAGGTTTTAAAGTAAAGTACTTAAGTGTTTTATTTACAATTTGTTTAAACGTTGATTTTTTTTCTACTTGTGTATCATCAGGTTTCCAGGGTTGCATTTTAAAACTTCCCACATCATTCACAATTATGAGGTCTAAAGTGTTTTTCATACGATCATCAATAAGCATCATACTTCCAATACCTTGATTATCGGCGATACCACCATCCATAATCCCAATACCATCAATGAAATGATCTAGTGATTTGAGGTTTTTATAATCAGTGTCTGTTTGATTTTTAAAATAATCGTCGGGAAATACTAAAGGCTCAAAACCTACAGGGAAACAGGACGATGAGGCGATCACATCCCCTAGCTCCACTTGATAACGAAGCGCATTAACTTCCTTCTGATTGTTTTTATATAGCGGGGTGTTGCCAAAATAACCATGATTTTGAAATCGAAATGTGAGTCCGAATGAAAAATCGGTGGCATTAAAACAAACTTGTTCTAGCTGCTTAATTTTATCTTTTTTTAAGTTTTCAAACGTACCTTGAAATAAAGGCATTTCCGAATAGGTTAAGGCGAAAGCATTAATAAGTGACCTTTTTTTATACGGATTAGCCTTCCAAACGGTATCGTCTTCAAGTTTTGCTATGGCGTTTTCTAAAAGTTTATCATTTTCAGGAGTAAACGTGCTATAGAAAGTTTTAAAGAAACTATCAAAATTATAATCAGGAGCTTGCACGGCTTTGGTATATGCGACCCCAGTTAAAGTTCCCCCACTTACCGTACTTATAGCTTTAACACGTTTCAATAAGGTTTGGTTTTCATAGGAAATTTGCTCTAAGTAAGATAAAATCCCTAAAGCGTAAAAGGTGGCACGATACCCACCTCCGCTAAAGCAAAGCCCTATTTTTTCAAAAGGTTTAAACTGGTTTGACATTGATTGTTTAGCTTGTGATAAATTACTGTATTTCAACTCTATAAAGATATATGATTTCCGGGTATTTCAGGTCAGTAGCTTATTAATGTGCTATCAATACACCTATAACAACACCAACAACGACGCCTACTCCAACCTTTCCAAAGTTTTTCCAAAATTGCTTTTTCTTATAAGTTTTAAGCGCTTCATTAGCTTTGTCTAAATGGGTGTTAGTTAGTAGCAAGGCATTTTGTGTGTTTTCAACTGTAGATTCTAAGTCATTTAAACCTAATTTTAAATCAGTGATATTTCTTTTGTATAAGGCTTGTTGCTCATTACAGGCGTTGAATAATATTTGATAATGCTTTTGGTTTTCAGAATAATTTTTATGATATAAACTAATGGCTTCCATGAGGCTGCTATTGGCTTCCTCATCCAAAAGCATTCTTAAATCTTGAAAATATTGGAAGCTTACAGCATTAAACACATAAAGTGTACTGTTTGTTTTGTTTATTAAATAATTAGAAGACTTGATTTCAATCGGTTTTTCTAGCTGTTTGGCATAAGTTTCATGAACCGTAGTGGTATCTCCTGTGACAGTAACACTTCCCTGAGCCCATAAAACACTTTTAAAGCAGGTTGTGAACAAAATATTAAGTAAAAAGAGCTTCATAAATAAGGGGTTTGTTTAGTTGAAAACAGAATCTTTTGCTTTTAGAGTAATAAGACGTTCCTGTTTCACTTTTAGTAAGGAATCAATGACTATGCGCTGCTTAAATGTTCCTACTTTAGCGCGTTCATGTTCTAAATTGACAATGTCAATTTCATTCTGAATTGTCTCGTTTTCTAATTGGTAATTTGAAATAACCGCTTGTAACTGTTCTATTTCGGTTTTAGCTTTTTGATTTGAAAACAGAGCGGAATCTAAACTTTGTTTTACCAGTTTCAATTCAGTTTCAATCTTATCCAATGCACGATCGTTGAATATAGATTTTAGTAAATGCCCTATGGAAAGTATTAGTATTAGAACCAGAATGATTTTGTAAACATTTGACATAAAAGCTGTTTAATTGTAGTCTTTGTCTTAAAAAAAGACGAATGTATAAAAAATTAACAAGAAATAGACTTCATTTAAACACTAAGGGATTGACGTTTCTAGTCTGTTTTTATACCATTTATTCGATAAAAATAAATTTCTTTTAACTCATAAATTAACCTTAAAACTATATAAGATTTATGGTCTTTTTTGTGCTAATTCGTAACTTAGAAGCTTAAAAAAAATGTAAGATTTTGCACTTGCATAGAACGCTAAAAAAAAGAAAAATGACAGAATTTAAAGGAAAAAAAGCCATTATTACGGGTGGCAGCAGAGGTTTAGGAAAAGCTACAGCTTTAGAATTTGCCAAAGAAGGTATTGATGTGGCTATCACAGGCAGAAATGAAGACACACTAAAGGAAACCGTTAGTGAAATTAAGGCGCTTGGTGTCAATGCTACTTACGCCGCTTTTGATATTAGTGATTATGAAGCTGTTAAACCAGCAATTAAAAATCTAATTGGTACACTTGGAGGCATTGATATTTTAGTGAATAACGCTGGAATTGCAGCCTTTGGTACTTTAAATGACATGCCTGTTGATCAATGGACTCAAATTATGCAAACCAACGTGATGGGCATGTATTACGTAACTAAAGAAGTTTTACCGCATCTTATTAATCAAAATGAAGGTGAAATTATTAATGTATCTTCAACAGCTGGATTAAGTGGTAATGCTACAACTTCAGCATATTCGGCATCTAAATTTGCAGTTATTGGCCTATCGGAATCCTTGATGAAAGAAGTGCGTAAAAATAATATTCGTGTGTGTACATTAACACCAAGTACCATTGTTTCAGATATGTCTGTTGATTTAGGTATCGCCAACAAAGATTCTGAAGATACTGTTTTACAACCTGAAGATTTTGCAGAGTTAATTGTAGCAGGGTTGAAACTTCCACGTCGCGCTATGTTAAAAAGTGCTGCATTATGGTCTACAAACCCGTAAACCAATAATAACAATTTTAAAAAAGCGAGACCTTAAAAATTAAGATCTCGCTTTTTTCGAGTGACTAATTCGAAATAAATTTTTCATCAATAAATATATGTATTCAAGCTGTTTAACTTTTCATTTATAAAGTTACCACCCTAAAACCGTACAATGTATTTCATATATTACAAATCGTGAAAGATATGTAACATGCTTATTGAAACCCTATGAATAAAGGATTAGATCGAGAGTTAATAAAGCATTTACCAATTAGTGTTTTAACGCTTCCGCGGAATTATGAGCCCATTCAGGAAAAACATTCGGGTCAATATCAAAGATGATGGTACCCCAAACAAGGGTCATGAATACAATGATGATAGTGGCAAAAATATCAATGATTAAACCTGTTTTAATCATATGAATCATTTTGAGTTTCCCGGTGCCAAAAACAATGGCATTTGGTGGTGTAGCAATAGGCAGCATAAAAGCCATAGAAGCTGCCAGGGTTACCGGAACCATAATCAACAAGGGATTTACTTGAATTTCTGAAGCCAAACCTGAAACTATTGGCAGCATCATTTCGGTAGTTGCTGTGTTTGATGTAAATTCAGTTAGTGTAGACATTAATGTGGTGAGTGAACCAACCAAAAGTGTTGGTGACATTCCTTTTGTTCCGCTTAGTAGTCCGCCAACATACGTTGATAATCCAGAGTCAATAAAGCCTTTCGCAAGCGCAAAGCCACCACCAAAAAGGAAAACAATGTGCCAAGGGAGTTTCTTCATAATTTTCCAATCGACTAAGGCTTCTTTTTGTTTGCTAGAAGGTACAATAAATAAAAGCATGGCAATAAAAATAGCAACAGTACCATCATTTATGAACTTCGGGTTTTTAAACACAGTACTCCACCCCGGAATACTTAGAAACCCTAGATTTAAATCTGAACGAAACACCCACAAAAATGCTAAAGTCACAAATAAAAGAAACACACGCTTTTGTTCTAAACTTATTTTCCCAAGGGCTTGATATTTGTCTTTGAAAAAGGATTTATCCAGAGCTTCTATTTGTCCTTTCGGTCGGTAAGAAAAGTAGAGTAAGCCTAATGAAAACATAAAAATCATAAGCGTAATTGGAAAAGCAAAAGAAATCCATTGTCCGAATGAAATTTCAGGTGCACCAGGATAAATAATTTCAAAAATTCTTAAAAATGATAAATTAGGAGGCGTACCAACAAGAGTTGCAATACCTCCAATGGAACAAGCATGCGCTATCGATAAGAGTAAACCTGCCGCAAATCGACTTATTTTCCCTGAGCCATAAATTTCTTCAAGAGCCGTCGTTACTGAAAATGCAATAGGAAGCATCATCATGGCCGTGGCTGTATTAGACATCCACATCGATAAAAAAGCAGAAGCTAGCATAAAACCCAACATGATTCTAAAAGGGCTCCCTCCTACTAGCGATAAAATTTTTAAGGCGATGCGTTTATGGAGATTCCATTTTTCCATAGCCAAAGCCATAACAAAACCACCAATAAATAAAAAGATAACATAATTGATATAAGCATCAGAAATCATTTTCCCATCCAAAACCCCAAGTGTAGGAAACAAAACAATAGGAAGAAACGATGTGATGCCAATGGGTAAAGCCTCAGTAACCCACCAAAAAGCCATTAAAACGGCAATCGCAGCAGTATAAGTGACTTCAGGTTTTCCAGGTTGCAAGTCCACAAAGAAAATCATACTAAAAAAAACGAGTAAACCTAAGATTATTAATTTCATATTAATCTGGGTACTTGATTCTAAAGTTGACATAAAAGTGGTGGTTTTAGTTGGCTTTTTTTAGATATTCAAATATTTTAACACACAATATCTTTTCTAAAAATACACTAAAAATTGATTTCAGAAAGCTGTGATGAAATTAAAAACGAAATTTATTCCTCAAAAAATAGCTTTAACATATCTTCGCGCGCATGTGGATGTATTTAGGGCTTTTAGCCGCGTTATTTTTAGGCTTACACAACCTGTGTAAAAAGCATGCTGTTAGAGGAAACGAAGTTTTTCCAGTACTTTTGGGCACCGTTGGCTCAGGTTTTTTATTCCTTATTCCTTTATTTTTAACCTCTGTTAATGCGCCCGAATATGCTCAAAAAAATGGTGTATTCATCGGAACCATATCTTGGACTCTCCATGGCTATATATTTATAAAATCAGCCATCATGGCGGCATCTTGGATTCTAGCTTATCAAGCCTTAAAGCACTTGCCTATTACTATTGTAACACCAATACGTTCTGCGGGTCCGTTTTTTACCTTTATTGGGGCGATACTTATTTACCATGAAAACCCAAATTTATTGCAATGGTTAGGGTTCTTTCTCATCATTTTTTCAGTGTTATTATATTCTAAAATCGGAAAAAAAGAAGGCATTGTTTTCAAAAAGGACAAATGGATTTTAGCGATAATAGTAGCCACGTTTTTAGGAGCTTCAAGCGGATTATATGATAAATTCCTAATTCAATACTTGAACTTAACTCCTTTTACCCTAATCTTTTGGTTTAGTTTTTATGTGGTTTTAATCTTGCTAGTTATTTTAAGCATTACTTGGTTTCCGTATGCCGAAAAACGAAAAGCTTTTAAATGGCGTTGGTCTATTCCTGCGGTTGGCGTTTTACTATTGTCTGCCGATTATTTCTATTTTAAAGCCCTACAAGATCCAGAAGCCTTAATCATGTTGCTTTCAGCTATTAAACGTAGTCAGATTTTAATCTCAGTTCTTGTTGGCGGACTCCTATTCAAAGAACAAAACAAGCGTAAAAAACTGGTGCCACTTGTTGGGATTATGTTGGGTGTCTTTTTGATTTTGTATTCGTAGGTTATTATTGGATATCGACTTCCCTCTATCACCGTTTTTATTGTTGTCTGCAAAATCCTCTGCGCATCCCTGTGTAATTTCAGCGTAGCCCTGTGTAATAATCTCGCAAGAGTAAGCACTAAAATGCAGTACTATCAAGTAACATCAAAAATTAAACTTTTGTTAAAAAATGAATGAATGTTCATTTTTTAATATCTTTGTTGTCCAATTATAAAATCATGGCACAACTTCAAAAAAGTATAGACAAGCGAAATGCCTTAATTAAGGCCACTATTGAGTTGGTAAACAACAACGGATTCCATGCGACACCCATGAGTAAAATTGCTAAAATGGCGAATGTTTCTCCAGGAACGATTTACTTATACTTTGAAAATAAGCAGGATTTGGTGAATCAGACTTACATTGAAGTAAAAGCTGAATACACCAAATACGCCTTCGCTAATTATAATGAAGATGCTTGTGTTGAAAAGAGTTTTGAAGTGATTTGGAAGCGTATAGCCGATTTCAAACTCAAAGAATGTGAATACGCTTTTTTCTTAGCACAATGTGATAATACGCCTATTATAGATGAGGCCTCTAGGCAAGAAGGTATTAAACACCTGCAACCCCTACTCGATTTATGGGCTCGAGGAAAACAAGAAGGTGTTATTAAACCCATAGACGATTACCTTTTGTATGCCTATTCAATAAACCCCTTGTCGTTTTTATTGACGATACAAAAAAGAGCGGCTTTTACATTAAGTAAAAATCAAATTGAAGAAGCCTATCAAGCGGCTTGGGATAGCATAAAACTTAAATAATACAATGAATAAAACAGCCATAATATTAGGAGCAACTGGTTTAACAGGAGGTGTTTTACTTCAAAAATTAATTGAAGATGACCGATATAGCCAAATTAAACTGTTCTCGCGTTCTAAAATTGAAAACCTTCCAAGTAAAGTGACTCAGTTTATCGGTGATCTGTTAGAATTGGAACAGTTAAGAGCAGAATTTACGGCCAACGAAGTGTATTGTTGCATAGGGACCACGGCTAGTAAAACACCAGATAAAACACTTTACAAACAAATTGATTATGGTATTCCGGTAACGGCGGCAAAACTGTCTAATACGAATAATATTTCAACATTTCTGGTGATTTCAGCAATGGGAGCTAATCCAAAAAGCAAGGTGTTTTATAACAGAACTAAAGGCGAAATGGAACGTGATGTATTTCAGCAAAATATTAAAAACACATATGTTTTAAGACCGTCTTTAATCGGTGGCGAACGTAATGAACAACGAACACTAGAAAAAATAGGTTTGGCGGTATTTAAAGTTGTTCAACCTTTATTCTTCGGCTCATTAAAAAACTATAGAATCATTGAACCTGACACCATTGCACAAGGGATGATAAACCTCGCTAATTCGAGTTCTCAAACAGAATCGATTATTACATCACACAATATAAAAACACTTTCAAAATAGAATTAAATAAACAGTTACAATTATGGAATTATTAGATAAATTAAATTGGAGATATGCGGCAAAAGCCATGAATGGTGAAACTGTTCCTGAAGATAAAATAGAACGAATTTTAGAAGCTGCACGTTTAGCCCCAACATCAAGTGGTTTACAACCTTTTGAAATTATAGTAATAAAAAACAAAGAGATTAAAGAAAAAATTAAACCAGTAGCTTGGAACCAATCTGTGATTACTGATTGTTCGCATCTACTTGTTTTTGTGGCTTGGGATACCTATACCGAAGACCGTATCAATTACATGTTTGATTTAACAAACGACATTCGCGGATTTAAAAACGAAGGTTGGGAAAATTACCGTCAGATGCTTTTAAGTTCATATCCGCAAAAACCAGCCGAAGAAAATTTTAACCATGCCGCAAAACAAGCCTACATTGCGTTTTCTCAAGCCATTATCGCCGCTGCTTTTGAAGGTGTTGATGCCACGCCATTGGAAGGTTTTGATCCTGCTGTCATAGATGAGATTTTGGGATTAAAAGAAAAAGGATTACGTAGTGCGGTCATGTTACCTTTAGGCTACAGAAAAGAAGAAAATGATTGGTTGGTTAACTTGGTAAAAGTTAGAAAACCTATGAAAGACTTAGTAACTTTAATAGATTAAAAGATGAAGACAAAAAGCATTTTACTTAAAAATAGACCACAAGGTAAACCTTCAGTTTCAGATTTTGAATTTATAACGGAAGATAAAAATTTAGAACCTAGTTCTGGAGAAATCCTTTTAGAAACTCAATTTGTATCTGTTGATCCTTATCTTAGAGGACGTATGAGCGATGCAAAATCATATGTAGCACCTTTAGAACTCAATAAACCGGTTCAGTCTGGTGTCGTAGCGAAAGTAATAGCCTCAAAAAATGAAAATTTTAAAGAAGGTGATTATGTTTCAGGATTGCTCAATTGGAAAACAAGTCAACTTTCTTCAGGCGAAGGGCTACTAAAAGTTGATGGAGCGAAAGCACCATTAAGTGCTTACCTAGGTATTTTAGGTATGACAGGTTTAACCGCATATTGTGGTTTAACCGAAATAGGAAAACCTGTAGCAGGCGAAACTTTAGTGGTTTCTGGTGCTGCTGGAGCTGTAGGAAGCGTTGTTGGACAAATTGGAAAAATTCTCGGACTTCATGTAATAGGTATCGCTGGAACCGATGAAAAAGTTGATATGCTTAAAAGTAAATTCGGATTTGATGCTGGAATTAACTACAAAACAACGGAAGATATTAATGCTGAAATTTCGAAATTAGCACCTTACGGTGTAGATATTTATTTTGATAATGTGGGCGGACCAATTTCAGATGCGGTATTGTTCAACATCAACCGATTTGCGAGAATCATCATTTGCGGTGCTATTTCTGTTTATAATAATACTGAAATCCCTAAAAGTATTAGTGTACAGCCTTTTTTGGTTAAAAATAGTGCTTTAATGCAAGGCTTTATTGTTTCTAATTATGCTGAAAAATTTCCTGAAGCAATGAAAGAACTATCTACTTGGTTATCTGAAGGTAAACTCACTTATACCGAAACCGTTGTTAATGGTTTTGATAATATCCCAGATGCTTTTATCGGTTTATTTGAAGGGAAAAACAAAGGGAAAATGATTGTTGAAATTTAAACAAACGAAAAACTTAAATTATGAACACTTTTGAATTTAAAAATCCTACCAAAATTATTTTTGGTAAGAATACTATAGAAAAATTAGAAAATGAAATTCCTAAAGATGCCAAAGTCCTCCTTCTCTATGGCGGAGGAAGCATCAAAAAGAATGGCATTTATGACCAAGTAAAAAAAGCCTTATCTGAGTTCGAAGTTCTTGAATTTGGTGGTATTCCAGCAAATCCGGAATATGCGATTTTAATGAAAGCTTTAAAATTGATTAAATCTGAAAATATCACCTATTTACTAGCTGTGGGCGGTGGTTCTGTTATTGATGGAACGAAGTTTTTATCGTCTGCTGCTTTATTTGATGGCGATACTCCTTGGGATATTTTAAGTAAAAAGATTAGAACTGAAAAAGGCATGCCTTTCGGAACGGTTTTAACATTACCAGCTACGGGTTCTGAAATGAATTCTGGTGCCGTGATTACCAATGCCGAAACTAAAGAAAAATTAGGTATGGGTGGCCCTGGCTTGTTTCCTGAGTTCTCAATTTTAGACCCGCAGGTCATTCAGTCTATTCCGCAGCGTCAATTAGCAAATGGTATTACTGATGCTTTTAGCCACGTTTTAGAGCAGTACATGACCTACCCTGCTGGTGCTTTGCTTCAAGATCGTTTTGCTGAAAGTATCATGCAAACCCTTATTGAAGTGGCTCCGAAAGTAATTGAAGATCCTACCAATTATGAAGCGGCATCAAATTTCATGTGGAGTTGCACCATGGCTTTAAACGGGTTAATTCAAAAAGGCGTACCTACAGACTGGGCAGTACATGCTATGGGTCATGAACTTACCGCTTTATTCGGAATTGATCACGCTAGGACTTTAGCCGTGATTGCACCAAGTCATTATCATTTCAATTTTGAAGCAAAAAAGGAAAAACTAGCCCAATATGCCGAACGCATTTGGAATATCACTGAAGGTTCTACCGAAGATAAAGCACAAGCGGCCATTGAAAAAACAGTAGCTTTTTTCCATGAATTAGGAATAGATACGAAATTATCAGATTATACCAAAGATTATGAAGGTACAGCTGAAGAAATTTCAAAACGTTTTACCGATCGTGGTTGGACTGGCTTGGGTGAACACCAAGACTTATCACCTGATAAAGTTGAGAAAATTGTGAAAATGGCTTATTAATTATATAATATAAAAAATAGGTGGTAGCCAATAAATAATTATACCTTAGGTAACAAATATCACCTATTTTTTATTTTTTAAATTTTAATTTTGATAACGATAAATGTTTTTTTTTAAAACTCTTTAACATTAGCTGTAAAACACCTAATTAAATTATGAAAACATCAATAATTGTTCAAAATCTAAAATGTGGAGGTTGTGCGAATACCATTTCCTCTAAACTCGCTAGTATTAAAAATATTTCTGAAATTCATGTTGATATTGAAGAAAGTAAAGTTTCATTTAATTATGAAACGACTGAAGATGCATTATTAGTAAAGGAAAAATTAAAAAGCTTAGGCTATCCATCAGTTGAAGATGATAATAACTACATTTTTAAAGCAAAATCTTATGTAAATTGTGCAACTGGTAAATTTTCAAAATAAACCATAATAACATGAAGAAAGGTTGTATTCTATTAATAGTACCCTTTTTTATTTTCAATTGCAATCAGTCAAAAAAGAAGGAAAACGTAACTGATTATAAAAAAGAACAAAGTATAGCACATCCAGGTAAACAGCTTATGGAAACCAATTGTTATACCTGTCATAGTCCTACGGCTTCTAAAAGCAACAAAATAGGACCTCCTATGAGTGCTATTAAAAATCACTACATAAGTCCTTCTACCACAAAAGAAGAATTTATTGAAGACATGATCGCTTGGATTAATAACCCTAATGTTGAAGACTCTAAAATGCCTGGTGCTGTAGAACAATTTGGTTTGATGCCAAAATCAGCTTATCCTGATGAGACCATCAAACAAATTGCAAGTTATATGTTTGATAATGATATTGATAAACCAGAAGGTTTCAGTGAAAAAAATAGAAATAAGAATTCAGAAACATCGTCTGGTCAATCAGCCATTGAAAAACTGCCTTATGGAGAACGTGGTTTAAAATATGCCTTATCAACTAAAACTGTTTTAGGAAAAAACTTAATAGGCACTATTCAGAAAGAAGGAACACTAGAAGCTTTAGCATTTTGTAATGAAGCAGCTTACCCGTTAACAGATAGTATGTCGGTTGTACATCATGCAACTATTAAAAGGGTATCCGATAAACCAAGAAACCCTGATAATCAAGCAAATGCTGAAGAATTAAATCACATCAAAACATTTAAGAACACAATAAAGAATCAAGGTGAACCACAACCTATTCTTGAAGAAACAAGTAAAAAAGTGAATGTTTACTATCCAATTGTAACAAATTCCATGTGTTTACAATGTCATGGCAACCCTGGTCAAAATATAGAACAACAAACTTATAAGAAGTTAAAAGCTCTTTACCCTAAAGATGAAGCAATTGGATATAATACCAACCAAGTGCGAGGTATATGGAGCATTACTTTTGATAAATAAAATTTTAAATTATGAGTAATTTTTCAGAAATAATAAATCAAGACAAGCCTGTTCTAATCGATTTTTTTGCTACTTGGTGCGGCCCTTGTAAAACATTAGGTCCTATATTAAAGGAAGTCAAAGATACTTTAGGAGAAAACGTATCAATTGTTAAAATTGACGTGGATAAAAATCAAGAATTAGCAACAAAATATCAAGTACGTGGCGTTCCAACCATGCTGTTATTTAAAAACGGTAAACAAGTTTGGAGACAATCTGGAGTGCTTCAGAAAAGTGAGATATTAAACGTTATTTCTAGTAATAACTAAGAGGTTGCTAGATAAAAAAAAGGTTACTTAATTAAGTAACCTTTTTTATAAAGCAATTTAAATTTATGAATTTTACTCAATTCCTTTTAGTTTGAATTGCGTTACAAACTCATCATCAATATTCTTATAGCTGTTTGTACAATATACATGATCAATGGTTTCTTTTAATTCTTCAAACCCATAATTAAATTGGGCATGAGTTACATATAAAAATACTTTTATAGCGCCTTGTAATTTTAAAGCTTCAGCTAAAAACTTAAAGGTTCTACCTCCATCGGCCAAATCGTCAATAATTAAACAGGGTTTACCTTTAACATCGCCTTGTATGCTTATTTCTGGAGCTCCATTTACTCTAACTTTATTTGAAGGCACTAAATCGGCATTAAGTTTTTCAGCAATTTCATGTGTTGTTTTATAAGCTCCTGCATCGGGACTTACTAATATTGGATTTCCAATTTTATTAAAAGCATCTTCAACAAAACTGAAATGTGATATTTTTTCAGAGTTATTAATTAATGCTAGTGAAATTGGACTGTGCGGATGTAGAATATAAACCTTATCAAATTTCATAGAATTAATGAAATTACATATAAGCTTCAAATCGAAAGATTCACCCTTATTAAAACGTCGGTCTGAACGTTGGCCAATTAAACAGTAAATCGTTAATTCTGCAATTGCAGACTTATTTATAGCGTTTTCAGCATCCCAAGCTTCTTTTGCAGCGGCGGCTTCAAATAAACCTTCATAGCTATTTCCTCTAATTTTTATATGAATATTTCCATTTTCAATAATTTTAGCAGCTACCTGACCGTCTTTAAATTTCTTTATTTCGTATTGCATCAGTAAGTTTTTTTAAATTATTATAGGCTTCTTTTAATCCCGCTCTATCATCTAACAAAATATTGTAATAAGGTTTTCTTGTTGGCATTAATGGATTTTCATTAATTAAATCAAAGGGGATATTTCGAGTTTTTAAATCACTTTTAATAGTTTCTAATTTTTCGCCTTCGTTACCAGTAAAAAGTATCATAGTAAACCCTAAAGACTTACATGTTCTTAACAAAGAAATAATTCTATCATAATTAATACCGTGATTATGATAATCGAAAATTGTATTATCATAATCAAATGCTACAAAAAGACTTTTATGCTCTAAATAGTCTTTTTGCAGTCTTTGATAGAAGTCGAAATTAAATACATCCATTAATTTTAGTTCTTATGTCTTGTAAATTAATTTGATTAACAAATTTACCATCTTGATAAATAACTTGTAGAGCGCCTTCATTTTCAACCTCAGGAGTTACCTGATCAATTAAAACATATTCATTATCTACAACATCAATTTTCATTAAACCTTTTGCCGATTTTTTTACACCATCATCTGTAATTGGATCTTTAAAAATTTCTCTTCGTTCTCCATTTACAACGACAGAAGTTGCTTTCATTGCAAAACCAAAAGTATCTCTTGTGTTAAATTGGTACGTAAAAGAACCTATTCCTAGAACCACATTAGTTGTTGCAAAGCCTTTGTCGCTTAATCGCTGACAAATATTTTCAGCTCTTTCTGTTGTAATACTATCGCCATAAATAGCTCCTATATGTGCATCTAGAACTTTAAAACCTTGTGGGTTTGTAGCGCCTCCAAAAATATCCCAAAGCAGTTCTACAACACCTTTGTCTTTTGCAGCTTTACCTCCAAGAGTTCGGCTTTCACCACAAATAATATCAACAGGATCTCCACTATCAGGGCGAATTACTAATTTTCCATCTCTTGATAATACTTCATCTTTTAATTCTGGTAAATATACTGTAAGTACTTTCCATAAATCCCAAGTATCGCTTACCACAGATAATATTCCGCTTGGATATGTATTCATTAACGCTCTAAAAGTTCCTATTTCATCATCTTTAGTTCCTGCGCACATTACAGAATGCTCTGTTGCATTTACAGAACCTACTACAAAACCTTGTGCATTATAATATTTTCTAAAGCTGCTAATTATAGGCAAGCTATCTGATCCTAAAAAGACCGCACCATGTCCCATCCCGGAAGAAACAGCACTTTGTAAACCACCCATACCTCGCATTGAAAAATCATGACCTTGAAAATCAATAAAACCTAAATTTTCTTTATCTGTTCGTAAGGCCCATTTTTTGAATATTCTTTTATAACACAAAGCTATGGTAGCCGATGTCATGGGTTGCCATAACATGGTAGATAAAATAGTTTCTAAAAAATTTGTAATCCAGTAAAATTCTTTATCAGTATTTACAATAGTTACCATAGGTACTCTAATAGGGACCTCTACCCCTTCTGGCAACGATTTTACTTTTATTGGTAAATATTGTAAATCATGGAGCTTTTCATAATGAGTCACATCATAATCTGCTCCTAAATACATTGATAATTCTTCTTTAATTTCATTACAAACTTCAGTTTTTGGTTTTGAAAAGAAATTGTCTTGAAAAAAATCATGTAACCACATGAATACATATTGTTGCCCAAAAGATACGACTTGGTTACATCCTTTAGGAGCATACTTATTGCTTCTAGGTGTCCAATTTGAATATACTTCTTCTGTTCCTTTTGGATACTGTTGGTGATGTCCTGTTTTATAGCCGTCTGTTAATAATAAACCATTCATAATAAAATGTTTTTGCGTAATTATAACGCAAATATAATTCAAGATTTAGATTGCACAAAACAATATTTGTGTTTTTTTTACACAAAAACAAATATTAAGCTTTTATATATCGAAAATGATACCTTCTTGTTTTAATTTAAAATATCTTTTTTGATTGAATTTAAATAAGTTAGCTGGTCTTCCCGATCCTTTTGAAATTTTCTCATCTAGTTCGTCAAGAATATTTAATTTTAAAAATTTCTTTCTAAAATTACGTCTATCAATAGGTCTACCTAAAAGTGTAGTGTATAAATTTTCTAAATCTGAAAAAGGAAATTTCTCATCAAGAAGTTCAAAGCCTAGAGGTTCATAGGTTATTTTACTTTGCAATCTAGAAATGGCTAATTTTAGAATATCTTTATGATCAAAAGAAAGTTGTGGTAGTTCATCTATTTTAAACCACTGCACCTCCTCTGCATCTGTTGAAGCATTAATTTTAAAAGCACTAGGGTGAACTAGTCCAAAATACGCTATAGAGACAATCCGTCCTCTTGGATCTCTATTTGGATTTCCAAACGAATATAGTTGTTCCAAATAATTAATTTCTACTCCAGTCTCTTCTTTTAGCTCCCTTTCTACTGCCTTCTCTAAAGCTTCATTATTTAGAACAAAACCTCCTGGAATTGCCCATTTCCCTTTAAAAGGCTCATATTTTCTCTTTATGAGTAATACGGAGATAGTACCTGCTTCATACCCAAATACCACAGCATCTACGGAAAGCTTTATAGATTGATTCATATTATGCGTATTATTTACGCTAAAATATAAAATAATAATGAAAATTATTACGAATCAATATATTTCATCTATTTGCATAAAAAGAAGCTGTCTGAAAAGTAAAATTTTATCAACCAGTACTCCTGCCCGACGACGGGCACGGTGATTCAGTGGCTCATCAAATTAATATACTGCTAAATTTCATGCAGTAAAACTAAAAGGTTGTCTTTTTCAGGCAACCTTTTCAGTTTAAAATAAGGTTAGAGTTCACAATATAATCCTAACAGTACATCAATTATTAAAAATTCATTTTAAATTAGCTTTACGAATTACCATGTATTCTATTTATGACAGCTTTAAGATTAAGCCTTTTATTCCTACTTAGTTTTTACGCCTTAAGCGCACAAACACGTTATATTGACCCTGTTTTCAGTGACGCATCAATGCGTACGTACAATTATGCTATTAAAGACAAAGACACCTTAAAACTTGATATTTATGAACCTGTTGGAGATAGTATAAAGAAACGACCTTTAATGGTTTTGGTACATGGCGGTGGTTTTTATAGCGGTAGTAGAAATGAGAGTTATTTGATTTCTATGGCAAAAAACATTGCTAAAAAGGGCTATAATGTGGCTAGCATTGACTACCGGCTAACACAAGAGCACAGAGATGTAAGCTGTGGTACCCCACAAAATGAAATTTTTCAGGTATATAGAAGAGGTGCACAAGATGTTTTAGACGCTTTATTCTATTTAACTAAGTATAAAAAGGAGTTTAAAATTGATGCTTCAAAAATAATATTGGCAGGAAGTAGCGCTGGAGCAGAAACGATTTTAAATATCGCCTATAACAGAAAACTTATGAGTAGTTTGTCGCGACATAAAAGGATTAAAATTGCTGCCGTTTTTTCAATTTCAGGTGCTATTTTTGATCTTAATGCCATAAAAAAAGATAACGCCATTCCAGGTGCTTTTTATCATGGTGAAAATGATCGCGTAGTACCTTATAGTAAAGGCGCTCATCATTCGTGTACGGTCTTTCAAAAAGGGTTTTTCATCTTAGAAGGTTCGAAACAAATAACCAATAAATTAGCAAACCTTAATGCAAGTTTCTTACTATACACTTATAAAGGACGAGGGCATGATGTTTTTAATCTTCCTAATAAAGATTACCATCAAGCTTTTCTGTTTTTTAAGGATGTGCTTTTTGACAACAAGTTCTATCAAGGTCGAATTAGAAAGAACTTTTAAGTTTAATTGGTTTGTTTTAGTTACTATGTGCTTACGCTTGTGCTGATTATTACACAGAGAAACACTGAGGTTTCACAAAGCCTCACAGAAAACTTTTAAGACAAAGATTTTACTGATTTTCACTGATTAATTACACTTTACGCATTCGGGTCTTTGCGAGAAGGTATAATTGGTTGTTAGTTTTTGTTTTTTGGGTGCTTACTCTTGCTCTGAGTCCTCCTTTTCTACAGCATATAAAACATCAACCGTTCGCCTGCCCCATTGCTTGGCAGCTTCAATATCTAAGCCCATATAAACGTCAATATGATTTTTCCATCGTGAATGCATTTTATCTTTCACAATATATATGCCCTCAAGTCCTTCTATTTTAACAAGGGTATTATATTTTAATTCCCCTTTCAGTAAATCTCGAGACACCGCAATAAATTGTTGTCCCGGATGAATACTATCACCAAAGGCCGTGATATGTGGGTTCGGACTCGTTTGTTCAGGAACCGAATTATATGCTGAAGCTTTCACTGTTAAGGGTTTCCATACATAGAGTTCTTTAACAGGCTGTTCTCGCTCTTGCTTACAACCTAGAATAACCATTGTCAATATCATTAAAATACCTTTCAAACCTGTTGTTTTCATTCCTTTAATATAAGAAATTAATACGCTAACAAGCTTTTTAAAGCGGCTTCAAACCGAGATTCACCTAAATATTGGTCTTCTAATGCTTTAGCAAACGGAATAGGCGTATCCAAACTTCCCACACGTTTTACGGGCGCATCCAAATATTCAAAACAGTTTTCCATAATTAATGCTGAAATCTCACTTGACAGGCTACCAAAAAGTGAATCTTCCTGTAAAATAATAGCTTTCCCGGTCTTTTTAACCGAATTAAACATCGTTTCAGTATCTAAAGGCTGAAGGGTTCTTAAATCGATAACATCTACTGAAATTTCAGGATACTGCTTTAAAGTTTCTAAAACCCAGTGCAAACCCATACCGTAGCTAATGACAGTGATTTCTGTGCCATCTTTTAATACAGAAGCTTTTCCTAACGGAAGGGTGTAATAATCAGTTGGAACGTCCTCACGAATACTTCGGTACAATCCTTTATGTTCAAAAAACAAAACAGGGTTTGGGTCATTCACCGCGGAAGCTAATAAACCTTTAGCATCATAAGGAAAAGCGGGGTAAACTACTTTTAACCCAGGGGTTTTAGTAAACCAAGCTTCATTGGTTTGCGAATGAAAAGGTCCTGCACCCACACCACCACCGCATGGCATTCTGATAACTACATCAGCCTGTTGCCCCCAGCGGTAATACGATTTCGCTAATAAATTCACGACAGGATTAAATCCAGAAGAGATAAAATCTGCAAACTGCATTTCCACAACACTCTTCATTCCGGCTATAGACAATCCCATAGCAACTTCAATAATAGCCGATTCACAAATGGGTGTATTTCTTATACGTTCCTTTCCAAACTGTTCTAAAAAACCTTCGGTAATTTTAAAAACCCCACCGTATTCTGCGATGTCTTGTCCCATGATAATCAAATCATCATGGCGTTCCATACATTGTTTTAAACCTTCTGATATCGCATCAATAAATCGAAATTCTTTTTCTTCCGAAGAATGTGTAATTATTTCATTTTCAATAATGTTAAAAACATCATTCAATTCTTTAATTTCACTTGATTCTATTTTAGATTCGTTAAATGAAAGCTCTAAATTATCGTTTATATTCTTAGTGTATTTTATTTTTATTTCCTCAATATTATCGGCAGATAAAATATTTTCAGTTAACAAAAATTGCTCAAAATTCGCAATAGGATCTTTAGTTTCCCAGGTTTCAAAAAGCGCTTTGGGCACATAATCTGTTCCGCTAGATTCTTCATGACCACGCATTCTAAAGGTTTTGAATTCTATTAAAACAGGTCTCGGGTTATTCCGAATGCTTTCAGCAAGCTCTTGAACTTTCGTATAAACTTCAATAATATTGTTTCCATCAATAATGTGAGCTTCCATACCATAACCCACAGCTCTATCGGCTAAATGCTCGCAATTATATTGTTCTTTTGTTGGGGTTGATAGTCCGTAGCCATTATTTTCAATGCAAAATAGTACGGGTAACTGCCATACCGAAGCTACATTTAAAGCTTCATGAAAATCACCTTCACTAGTGCCACCTTCTCCCGTAAACACGGCTGTAACCTGGTTTTTATGCTTCAATTTACTCGCTAATGCAATACCATCGGCAACCCCCAATTGCGGACCTAAATGTGAAATCATACCCACAATTTTATGTTCTTGAGATCCAAAATGAAAAGAACGGTCTCGTCCTTTTGTAAAACCCGAAGCCTTCCCCTGCCATTGTGAAAACAAACGATTTAAAGGAATATTTCTAGTTGTGAAAATGCCTAAATTCCGATGCATCGGTAAAATATATTCATCGTCATTTAAGGCCATAGTCACACCTACTGCAATGGCTTCTTGTCCAATACCCGAAAACCACTTACTAATTTTACCTTGTCGTAGTAAAATCAGCATTTTCTCTTCAATTAAACGTGGTAATAGCATCTTTTTGTAAAGCGCCACTAAACGCTTATCATCTAGATTTTCAGTATTATAATTCATCAGTTATGCTTAACGTATTTTGTGAAATTTCAACTTTTAAAAGACCATCAAAGATACCATAAAAAGTAATTCTATAAGGGCTTCCGAAGGAAATCATGTCTTGCTAAATCTTTCAATGTTTTTCGTACATTTGTGTATTACCTTATTTTAACGAGACATTTTCGCATGACTAAAATAAACTGAAAATGATCTTTATTAATTCATAATAAAAACACCTCATGAACAAGATACCTAGTGTCGATTTATCTGATTTCATTTCTAATGACGCTACTAAAAAAGAAAACTTTGTAGCAGCTATTGGTAAAGCTTACGAAGACATTGGTTTTGTGGCTTTAAAAGGTCATTTTTTAGATGAAAATCTTGTAGAAAACCTATATAAAGAGATCAAAAACTTCTTTGATCTTCCTCTTGAAACCAAACAGAAATATGAAATCCCTGAAATTGCTGGTCAACGTGGTTATGTATCTTTCGGAAAAGAAAGTGCAAAAGGCAAAAAAGAAGGCGATTTAAAGGAGTTTTGGCATTTCGGACAATATGTTGAAGACAACGACGCGCTAAAGGCAGAATACCCAGAAAACGTGATTGTTGATGAGCTTCCAGAATTCAATAAAGTTGGAAAAGAAGCTTATAAAATGCTTGAAAAAACAGCCCAATACGTACTGCGTGCTTTAGCTATTCACTTGAATTTAGACGAAACTTATTTCGATCAATATATTTTAAACGGGAATTCTATTTTAAGACCTATTCACTACCCACCTATTCAGGAAGAACCAAAGGCTGCCGAACGCGCTGCAGCTCATGGCGACATTAATTTGATCACTCTTTTAATGGGTGCTCAAGGTCGTGGTTTACAAGTTCAAAACCATAAAGGCGAATGGATTGATGCCATTGCTGAACCTGATGAACTGATGATAAACGTTGGTGATATGCTTTCTAGACATACTAACAACAAATTAAAATCAACCATACATCGTGTTATCAATCCGCCTAAAGAACTTTGGGGATCTTCCCGTTATTCTATTCCGTTTTTCATGCACCCAATTAGCGCCATGAAATTGGATGTTTTAGAGAATTGCGTTGATGAAGACCACCCAAAAGCCTTTGAAGACATTACTGCTGGTGAATTTTTAACCGAACGTTTAATTGAATTAGGACTTATAAAAAAATAACAAAGCCGATTACATGGACTTACAAGACCAATTAAAGAACTTATTTCCTGATCATGAAGTAGAGGAAAATCAGGAAGACACCAATGAGGCGTCAAATATTTGGATGCAAGATGACCCTATTCTCTGCAAATATGAAAAACGTAAAGGCAAACCCATTACGATTTTAGATGGTTATACGGGAGCTACTGAAGATTTCAAAATCTTAGCCAAAGAAATTAAAACCAAACTTAGTGTTGGTGGTAGTTTTAAAGATGATAAAATTATCATTCAAGGGGATTACCGTGATAAAATCATGGATATGCTAAAAGAAAAAGGTTTTAACGTAAAGCGTGTGGGAGGTTAAACGATGAAAAAACACCCACTCCATATTACAAACGGCTCTGTACTCACCTCATTATTAGAAGAATTAAAAATTGAAGGTGATTTTTTAACTTGGCAAGCCATGCTTTGCGAAGGCCCTACAATTGAAGCTGTTTTTTCAGAAGAATTCTTAAAAATTAGACGTGAGTATTTTAAGGATTTTTATGATGTTGAAGTGGACAACGAACTTATTCATACAGAATTAGATAAATTAAACCACACCGAAGATTATTCTGAAATCATACTATGGTTTGAATACGATTTATTTTGCCACATCAATATGGTGGCCGTTATCAGTTTAATCAAACAAAAGAAAATTGATTTACCTATATATTTAATTTGTAGCGGACGAGAAAAAGGGAGTAAAACCTTAAAAGGCCTAGGAGAATTAAGCTCAGAACAACTAATGCAACATTACGAAGCTAAAGTTCTACTTAACGCTGACGACCTCGAAATGGCAAGAAATGTTTGGAGTATTTACTGTGGTGTTGATCATAATTTACTTAAACCACTCATTGTAAAAAGTTCATCATTCGATTATTTAAGTAACTGCCTCAAAGCGCATTTAGAACGTTTTCCCGATGCTGTTACAGGCTTAAATGATATTGAAAAGAATATCCTTGAAATATTAAACACCTATAAAATCACCTCTAAAAACCATCTATTAGGCTATATTCTTAATTATCAAGGGTATTTTGGTTATGGCGATTTTCAATTAAAACGTATTATTGATGAGTTGGCTGTATTTTACACGATTAAAGAAGATCATCTTGAATTAAATCGCAAAGGCTTGTTAGTACTTCAAAACCAACATAATTTTGCAGACGACATAGCAAACGGCATGACCTATGGAGGCGTAAAGAAAGCGGCATTTTACTTCAGTAAATCGGCAAATAAACTCATTAAAACCGTGCACTATGACGATTAAAGATTCTGAACTCATTTTAAATCCCGATGGTAGCATTTACCATTTGAATTTAAAACCCGAGCATATCGCAAATACCGTTATTTTAGTGGGCGACCAAGATCGTGTTGAGAAAATTTCTAAACATTTTGACACCATTGAATTTGAAACACAAAAACGCGAATTTAAAACACATACAGGAACTTATAAAGGGAAAGGTATTTCAGTGGTTTCAACAGGTATTGGCCCCGATAACATCGATATTGTTTTAAATGAATTGGATGCCTTGGTTAATATTGATTTTGAAACACGCCAATCTAAAAAAGAAATCACTTCACTAGATATTATAAGAATTGGAACTTCAGGGTCTCTTCAAAAAAACATTCCTGTTGATGCTTTTGTATTAAGCACTTACGGCTTAGATATGAATGGGATGCTCCAAGCGTACCAAATAGGAAATATTTCAAACCCAAATATCGAAGAAGCCTTTATAAAACACACTAATTGGAGTGCTAACAAAGCCAAACCAATCGTCATTAAAGGAAGTGCTACTCTAGAAAAAAAACTAGAAAGCGAACTAACTCACAAGGGATTAACCGCTACTGCTGGCGGGTTTTATGGTCCGCAAGGACGTGTATTACGTCTAGCTGTTCAAGATCCTGATTTAAATGACAAGATGGACAATTTCAACTATAATGGAATTTGTATTTCAAACTTTGAAATGGAAACATCTGCCATATATGGATTATCGAAATTGCTTGGTCATGAGGCTCTTTCTCTAAATGCGATAATTGCTAATAGAGCAAATGGTACCTTTAGTAAAAACCCTGCTGCCGCTATTGAAAAACTTATTATTTACACTTTAAATAAGTTGGTAGCTTCAAATTAAAAACATGAATTTAGATACTTTTTTTGCTTTAGAATTGATTCTTGAGAATCAAACCGTTTTACTTCGTCCGCTCACCATTCAAGACATTGACAGCATAGAAACCATTAGTTATAATAAGGCACT
The DNA here is from genome assembly GCF_008806375.1 of Pseudotamlana haliotis. Lineage (GTDB taxonomy): Bacteria > Bacteroidota > Bacteroidia > Flavobacteriales > Flavobacteriaceae > Pseudotamlana > Pseudotamlana haliotis. The sequence goes on from NZ_WAAT01000004.1 coordinate 177,884, forward strand.
AGGTGAATTTGGTGCTCGTGTAAAAAACAGAAGTGATTTGGAAGGCTATTTCGATTTCTGTTTAAATGCTAAAAAAACTAAAGAATTATATCCTTTAATCATTATTAACAAAGAAAATAACAAACCAATAGGTTTAACCATGTTTGGGAACATTAGTTTTTCTAGTAAAAGATTAGAAATTGGATGGACATGGATTGGCGAAAAATTTCAAGGAACAGGCATAAATGCCATCTGTAAGGCGCTTTTACTTGACTATTGTTTTGATACTTTAAACTTAAGAAGAGTAGAATTTAAAATAGATATTCGTAATATAAAATCTCAAAAAGCTGTTGAAAAATTAGGTGCGGTAAAAGAAGGATTACTAAGGCATTATAACATCCAATCATACGGTGAAAGCGATGGCACCTACTTTTATAGCATCCTCAAGACTGAATGGAAAAAGAGTAATTGATATTTTATTATCTTTAACGAGAAGCTTCAAATTAAAACTATCCCTCGAAACAAATATGAAAACAGTAAATATTGGCGGTGTTCCTGAGCATTTTAATTTAGCTTGGCATTTAACTATAGATTCAGGAGCATATGAAAAACAAGGCATTAACCTAAATTGGATAGATTATCCTGAAGGCACAGGCGCCATGTGTAAAGCACTAAGGTCTGGTGAAATTGACATGGCTGTTATTCTAACTGAAGGCATTATTAAAGATATCATTGCAGGTAACCCAAGTAAAATTATACAAACTTATGTGCAAACACCCTTGATTTGGGGCGTTCACGTTGCACAAAACTCCAATTATAAAACTTCTGAAGATTTAAAAGGTACAAAAGCCGCGATTAGTCGTTATGGATCAGGGTCACATTTAATGGCTTATGTTCATGCTAAAAATCATAATTGGGATTTAAAAACCGATTTAAATTTTGAAATTATTAATGATTTAAATGGCGCTGTAAAAGGTTTAACTGAAGGTGATGCCGATTATTTTTTATGGGAAAAATTTATGACAAAACCACTGGTTGATCAAAAGGTCTTTAGACATATTGGTGACTGCCCTTCCCCCTGGCCTTGTTTCGTGATTGCTGCCCGTGAAGATTTTATTTCTAGTAACAGCTCAACAATAAAAAGCATTCTTAATATTATTAACAATACGACTTCAGAGTTTAAAGATATTCCGAGTATCGATAAAACCATTGCGCACCAGTATAATCAAAAGATTGAAGATGTTCAAGACTGGCTAAAACTTACCGAGTCGTCACAGCAATTAACTGATGAAGCTACGGTGATTGAAGTTCAAAAACAATTGTTTGCTTTAGACATTATTCCTAAAACAGTAGATTATAACAAGTTAACGGCCTTAATTTAAATCATTTAATAATCGCCTTGATTAGTCAGAAATAGATTCGAGACCTCTAAATTGTTGTTGAAAATGAAGACATCTAATTAAATCAAGCTTCTATATAGTCTAGAATAGACTTCAATCATTATAATAAGTTAAAGATTACAAAACCAATCCACCTTAGAATATAATTCCTACAAAAAAGGTGTTTTATCCGATTTTATGCCTCTTTATTCCAAATTTACGTTTGGGAATGTAAGTTGATTTGTATAAATTCGCAAGCGTATAATTGGTCAACCAATTAGGTAAACCAGTTACAACTAAATAAAACGACCTTAATCTAACAAAAATGAAACAAAACTTACAAAACAATAGCATTCGTATGTTATTATGTTTGATGTTTACTTTGGCAATTTCCCAAGTAAATGCTCAAGTGTCAGCAACACAAATCCCAGCAGATTTAATGAGAAACTGTAGCCAATGGAAAATCACTAAACCAGATGGCTCTGAACAAAAACCTCTTTGTGAATACGACAATCAATCTTATTTCTACGTAAACGATACTGATGATGCTATCGTTTTTAAAGTAGAGATTGACAACTCTAATGGCTCGACAGCTAATTCTAACTACATCCGCTCAGAACTACGTGAAAGATTACCTGATGGTAGTTTAGATGTGTATTGGACAACAGCTGGAAGGCATGTGATTTACGTTGAACAAGCTATTACACATTTACCAACTTACAAAAATCACTTAGTAGCCACTCAAATTCATGGTGATAAAGATGCTGGAATTGATGATGCCATGGTATTGCGATTAGAAGGCAAACACTTATTCTTATCTTTTAACGGTGGAAAATTAAGAGAAGAGGTTACCATTAAAACAGATTACCAATTAGGAACAAAGCATGAAGTGATTTTTGAAGTGATTGACGGAAAACACTATTGCTACTACTCTGAAGCTGGTGGATTATTAGCTGCTTATGAAGCTGGAACGGCTTCACAATATCTTATAAAGACAGATAAAGACGATGATGGCAATACCATCCCTGAAAGAAATTACGTTATGGATATAACCTATGATCAGTCGTACTTTAAAGTTGGTAATTACACACAATCTAATTTAGGAAGAGAGGTTCAAGAAGCTGAAGATGACGGAGTAACTTATGATTATAACGCACCTAACTATGGTGAAGTTATTGTATATGATTTTAGTGTAAGACATGGCACCGATGTTGATGGTGGTGGTGTTGGTGGTGTTGATCCACCTGCTCCAGGTACGACAACCCCAAGAGCTGATGAAATTAACATTGTTCATGCTACAGCTTTAGGTACTGAAGTAGGCACTGACAAAGATTACGTTAGTCCGCATTACGCCTATGACGGCGTAGTTAGTAGCGGATACTACTGGACAGGAAATGCAAGTACTGAACCAGAAGTTTCAATTACATTAGATTTAGAATGTACTCGTGATTTAACAGAACTCGGACTTTATTTCTTAAAAGCAAATGAGAGAACCACTAATTTTGATGTGTCAGTATCTGAAGATGGGACAACCTTTACTAATGTTATTTTAGGCCAAGACAGTGCATCCTCAGGGCTTACCGTTGATGATGAACAACTTTTTGATTTAACAGGAAACAAAGGGCGTTATGTGAAAATCACAGGAAATGGTAATAGTGCGGGTTCTGGTTGGACCAGTATTGCTGAAATTAGAATTTATGGTGATAATGCTGATTGCTCAACTTTAAGCACCAATGAAGTTTCCAGTCAAGAAGTGTTTTCATTATACCCTAACCCTGCAAGCACCACAATAAATATTAAGAACTCCAGCGATTTTGACACCCTTACTATTTATAATTTAATAGGAAAAAGAGTGGCGACAAATGCTGTTCAGGGAAATTCAATTGATGTTTCTAACCTAAAAGCGGGTTTATATATATTCCAATTTACGGGACAAGCTAAAACAATTAATAAGCGCGTTGTTATCAAATAATAAAACGCTTAATTAAAAAGTTAAAGAGGCTGTCTGAAAAGTAAGTTTTCTGTTATTCTGAAATCAATTCAGAATGACGAAATTAAATACTTTTCAGGCAGTTTTTTTGTTACCTAAAAACCTCCAAATGTTAATAAAACTCTAAAATACTATAGAGACTAGCTCAAATTATTACATTTGGAAAAATCCAAAATAAAACATGAAAAAACTACTACTTTTAGCTTTAGCTATCACTGCCTTTAGCTGTAACACCGAAAAAAAACCGAATTATGTTGTAATTTCAGGTAAAATCACCAATAAATTACCCACCGAACTTTCTCTTAATACTCAAGATCGCTCTTTTAAAGAGCTATTTAATGTCGCAGCTGACGGCACTTTCTCAGACACTTTAACTGTTGAAGCTGGTTCTTACATATTATATGACACTAAAAACCCTGTTTTCCTTTACCTTGAACCAGGTTATAATATTAATATCAATTATGACACTAAAGATTTTCAAAACTCTTTAGCTATTACAGGTGAAGGCGCTCCTGAAAACAATTATTTAATTGAAAAGATTAACAAAACACGTGAAATAGCAGGTGATAATGCTAGCTTGTATAATTTATCTGAACAAGAATACAAAGACAAACAATTAGCTATAAAAGATTCTATATCAGTTTTACTACATAAAACAAAAGGTGTTTCTAAAAGCTTTATAACAAAAGAAGAAAATGAATTACAATACGCTTATTTAGCGAGTTTAAACATTTACGAAAGAGCTCATGGCTACTTTACTAAAGACACAAATTTTAAAGTTTCTGAAGATTTCTTAAATGATTTTGAAGGATTTGACTATGCTAATGACGCAGACTATAAAGCATCTAAAAGTTATAAGAAAATTGTTGCCGACCACTATGCTTTAAAAATCAATAAATTGGTAACAAATGATAGCTTATCACAAGATGAGGCTTTTTTCCAGGTAGCTCGATCTATTCCTTCGGAAGAAATTAAAAACACGTTTTTATTTGATGTAGCCAACCAAACCATTGGACGCTCGAAAGATATTGAGGCTTTTTATAAAAATTACATGGAAGCTTCTACTAATGAAGAAAACAACACTAAAATCACGGAGAAATACAATCAATTAACGGCTATAGCTAAAGGTAAACCTTCACCTAAATTTGTAGATTATGAAAACTACAATGGTGGTACAACATCTTTAGACGATTTAAAAGGTAAGTTTGTTTATATTGATGTTTGGGCTACATGGTGCGGACCATGTAAACGCGAAATACCATTCTTAAAAGAATTAGAAAAAGGCTATCACGATAAAAACATTGAGTTTGTAAGCCTTTCTATTGATAAAGTTTCAGATCGTGAGAAATGGAGAAAAATGATTGAATCTGAAAATTTACAAGGTGTTCAAATCTTAGCCGATAACGATTGGAAATCTCAATTTGTAAAAGATTACCAAATTCAAGGCATTCCAAGATTCATTTTATTGGATACCGAAGGAAATATTGTAGATGCAAATGCACCAAGACCATCAGATCCTAAATTGGGTGAATTATTAACTGAATTGAATATATAATTAGACGTTAATTTCTAGTTTTTATAAATTATAAAGGCTGTTTTATAGGTGATATTTCATCTTTAAAACAGCTTTTTTTTTATGCAATAAAATGGTTCCTTCTGTAAATAACAAACGGTTACCATCACTCCATCTTTAATTTACACCTTTGCTACTTGAACACGACAATCCTGAAGGGCCGCACCTCCACCCCATTTCTTTATGTCCGTCAATAAGTCATCTGTAAGGTTGTTGGATGCCTGGCCACCTTTAACCAATGAAGGCCAAAATCCATGTGGCATGCATACTACACCTGGACGAACGCTTAACGTTACTTTAGCTTCTAGAATTACTTTGCCACGCTGATTGAATGCCATCAATTCATCTCCATTTTGGATGTCTCTTATTTTTGCATCAACCGGATGTATGTCAAGCCATAGACGACCTTCTTTTTCCTGGAGGTGCTTGACATTAGCGAGCGAGGAGTTATGAAATCCTTTCGTATTCTTAATTGTCAATAGCTGCAGTGGATAATCGTTCTTATCTCCTTCCGTGTAGACCACCTTCTTGTAAGCTGGAAGACCGCTACTTGGACTAATAAATTCGCATTTGCCACTAGCTGTTCCAAAGTTACCTTTTGCATGAGGTAAAAATGGTTCAGGAATCTTATAACGAACCCAACCATTTTTTTGCATATACTCAAAATCAACTCCCTCTAAATAGGGATGGTCAGTATCAAAAGCTGATTTTACAATATCCTTGTCGGTTTCTTTGAAGCACGCCTCGGTATAACCCATTTCCTGTGCCATCAAACGGAAGAATTCGCTATTAGGCTTAGCATCACCCCGCGGTGCAATTGCTGGTTGATTAATGTTGACATACACTTGTCCCCAAGAATCCCCAATATCCCAATGCTCAAGCTGTGTTGTAGCAGGGAATAAATAGTCTGCATACTTTGCAGTCTCGGTCATGAAATGCTCTAATACCACCGTCAGTAAGTCCTCGCGCTCAAGTCCTTTTTTTGTCAGGTTTGCATTGGGTGTTGTAACCATCGGATTTGAATTATAAATAAACACCGATTTTATTTTGGGATTAAGGTCGGGGTTATTGAGCAGTTGTCCAATCTGAACCATATTGAGTTTACGCTTTGGTTGTGTTGGCATTTGACGATGATAGTTTAACCTTTCCCAATTGAGAGCCTGACCACTTATCTCAAAAGTCAAATGCATCAAACCTCCACCCTGTTTACGCCACGCTCCAGTTAACGATGGTAAAATTGCCACTGCTCTGGTAGCGTCTCCTCCATTGTAATTGTGTTCAATCCCCACAAGAATACGGATCAATGAAGGGTCGCCTTTGGCATACTCATGGGCCAATTGAATAATATCCTCTTCCAGCAAACTTGTTATACCTGAAACGCTTTTAGGATCGTAGAGTTTGACATGTTCTTCTAATTCTTTATACCCCGAGGTGTAATTATCAATATAATCTTGATCTACCAGACCTTCATGAATTATCACATGCATCATTCCCAAAGCCAATGCGACATCTGTACCAGGTAATGGCTGTATGTGCCAGTCGGCTTCTTTGGCTGTAGCCGAAACAAAAGGATCTATCACAATAATTTTCGCTCCAGCTTCCCTTGCTTTTAAAACGAAAGGCCATTGATGCACATTTGAATTTTTAGTATTTGTACCCCACAGGATTATATATCTACTATAAACCATATCTTCCGGAAGCACTCCCAGCACAGTACCGTTTACTTCAAAGTTGGCGGGAATCACAGCACCTCCACAAATCGTATGGGCAATATTAGAAGCTTCCATTCTGGCAAAAAAGCGGCTACTCATTACGGTTTTTTGCACGATACTTTGTGTGCCCATATATCCATGAGAAAGGACTGATTCACTGCCGTGCTTGGCAATCGTTTCTTTGAGTTGAACTCCCACTTCACTGATGGCCTGTTTCCAACTAATAGGTTCAAATTTCCCTTCTCCTTTTTCACCTACTCGCTTCATCGGGGTGAGCAACCTATCGGGGTGATAAGTAATATCTTCAGGAAAGGTTTCCATCTTAACACACAGCTTACCTGCTGTAAAGGGATTCTCCTTGTCACCACCAAAAGAAACAATTTTACCATTTTGTACCTTTACTTCCCAACTACAGGAATCAGGACAGTCTCTTGGACATACACCATGAAAATTGGAAGCTTCTAAATAATTAACGCTAGTTGAGCCGAACATAATATTAGGTAAACCAGAAACTAAGGGAGCACTAGCAATACATTTAACTCCTAGCTCAACAAACTTACGCCGTGTCATCTCATTTTTTTTCTCACCCATAACCTAAATTATTTAGTTTCTACTAATTAAAACACCAGTTTACTGACAATCAATCATTTAAAATACAAAATATAAAAATGAATTTCAGTTTTTTTATGTAAAGATTCAATTGAAAGTGTTCTTTTTACAGGGATAGTACAAAACGTTAAGCCTAATTACAAAAGTTAATTAACAGTAATTTACTGTGAAATTCACACCTTAAACTAACAATTATTTCAAGTGTTTTATATCAAGCAATTTTATTTATTTAAGACTTTGATTGAACTAACAATAAATTGGATAGGCCTTGCCTTGGTTGAGTTCACATATGGACCTAACAATTTATTTTTCTGGGAGTTTAATTACATGATGATAATCTCAAACCCTCTAGTAATTTATACTAAAACACTTATAGAAATACCCAAAAGTACTAAGGACTAATTTTGAAATTATTATTTCAACTTAGACTGATTAAACTTCTTTTTTATTTACTTCATTTTCCGGCTTTTTTTCCACTACAGCTAGTTCAGGTTCTTTAAACAAATCTAAAAAAGCATCACCTAAAAATTCAATCACATGACTGGCTCTTAAACTTTGAAATCCAAATTGATTTGCAGCGATATCAGCCGATGTTCCGTGCAAATAGACCCCAAAAATCGCGGCAACTGATGGATGATACCCTTGAGCAAGTAATCCCGTAATAACACCTGTTAACACATCACCACTGCCTGCTGTAGCTAATCCTGGGTTTCCCGTAGTATTAATGTAAAGTTTATCATTAAAAACTGTCACACTATAAGCCCCTTTAATAATTAAAATCACTTGGTGTTTTTTAGTAAAGGCTTTTACTTTATCTAGCTTTTCAAAATCATTTTCCCATGTACCAATCAAACGTTCCAATTCCTTAGGATGCGGGGTTAAAATTGAGTTTTCTGGAAGATATTTTAATAAGTTTTTCTTTTTGGACAAGATATTTAAACCATCAGCATCAATAACTAACGGGGTCTTATTAGTTTTCAAGAAAGTTTCAAAAGCAGCTATAGTAGCCTCATCAGTTCCTAGTCCTACCCCGACACCAATCACATTAGGCTTAATATCAAAATTAATATCGGTTATTTTTTCCTCGTGACTATCAGTAATCACCATAGCCTCAGGAAATGCCGTTTGAAGCACTGTATAACCACATTTAGGAATGTATGCTGTAACCAAACCAGCCCCTGAACCTAGAGCCGCTCTAGCCGCTAAAGTAACGGCACCTATTTTACCGTAACTACCTCCAATTATTAATGCGTATCCGAAATCACCTTTATGAGCAAACTTTTCTCTAGGGATAAAATTGGGTAAAACTTCAACTTTTGTAATTAACTCGGCACCAGTTTCAGTAGTTTGTAAAAATTCTTGGTCTAATCCTATATCTAAGACCTCCCATTGCTCGGTAAATTTTGCCGTATCTGGCAAAAAGAAAACCAATTTGGGCGATGCAAAACTTAAAGTAAAACCAGCCCAAACGACGTCGTTTTCATTTTCGACAGGTTTATCGGTAAACAACCCTGAAGGCACATCAATTGACAAAGTGAAAGCCTGACTTTTTCTAAAATGCATGAACAATGCCTTAACCCATTGGGTCACCGGACGGTTTAAGCCAATACCAAAAATAGCATCAACAATAATATCTTTGGCATCAATTTCTGGGAAATCTTCGGCATCATGAATGGGTTCAGGCCACTCCTTAGTCACACCTTTAAGCCGCTCATAATGTGCCAAGAAATCACCACTACGCTTATTATTATAATCAACAATATAGGTCTTCACATGATAACCGTGTAAAATTAAATGACGAGCTAAAACCAGGCCATCACCCCCATTATTTCCTATACCACAAAATATATGAATTGGCACTGGAGCGCCCTGCATGCGCATATGCATCCAATTGAAAATTTGTAATCCTGCGCGTTCCATTAATTCTACCGAACTAATTTTCTGTCTTCCGGAAGTTAATTTATCACCAAGGTAAATTTGATCTTTTGAAAATATTTTCATCTTAAATTTTATTGTGGATTTTTCAGTACTTATTAAGGTTTGTCGATTTTTTTTTACGAAAGCCCATTCAATATAAGAATACTGTAAAAAGATTATTAAAGTTTTTTTATAAGCTTAAAAATAATACTTTTGAACTGTACTATGTAATTATAATGAATCATTTCAACCAAAATATGAACACAATAAATTCCTTTTCAACAATTGGAATGGTGTCTACTTTTGGAACAACTACAAATACTACAACCCTTTGGGGTTGCTAATTACATACTCTTCGGTCAACATTTGTGATTTTTTAAATCGCAACAAATCAATTATTATTTTTAATTATCAATTCATTAAAAAATGAAGGTTTTAAAATTTGGTGGAACTTCAGTAGGTTCTGCAAAAAACATAAATAAAGTTATAAGCATTTTAGAAAATTACGGTAAAATAGATACTGTAATTTGTGTGGTTTCTGCCGTTGGTGGTATTACAGACAAACTGCTTCTAGCTGGAAAACAAGCACAAAACAAAGATCAAGCTTTCTTAGAAACTTTTAAAGGCATTCAAGACAGACACTTTGATATTATAAAGGCGCTAAATCCAGAAAACAACGAAGGGATTTTAAACTATGCTGATGAGAAATTAGATAGTTTAAAGAGCTTATTAGAGGGGATTTTCTTAATTAACGAATTATCACCAAAAACATCAGATAAACTGGTAAGTTATGGTGAGTTATTATCCTCTTTCATTATTGCTGAAACGATTAAAAACAGAGGGCTTTCAGCTGAAAGAAAGAATTCTCAAGAACTTATTGTTACCAATTCAAATTTCACAAAAGCTGAAGTAGATTACAATATCACGGATAAAAACTTCCAAGATTACTTTAAATCTGCGCCGCAAACCATTACTATTCTTCCTGGTTTTATTTCAAAATCTAAGGCTGGGGAACAGACTACTTTAGGTCGTGGTGGTTCAGATTTTACTGCGGCAATTATTGCTGCGGCATTGAAAGTTTCACAATTAGAAATTTGGACAGACGTTAGTGGAATGTACACAACTAACCCAAAATTAGTGAAACAGGCCTACCCTATCGATAAAATCTCATACCAAGAGGCTATGGAATTATCGCATTTTGGTGCTAAAGTTTTATATCCACCAACAGTACAGCCGGTTTTAAACTTGGGCATTCCTATTCATATTAAAAATACCTTAGAACCAGAAGCTGAAGGAACCATAATTTCTAATGATAAAACTAATTCTGTTGCACCTGTAAAAGGAATTAGCAACATCAGTAACATTGCCCTACTCACTTTAGAAGGCAGTGGCATGGTTGGTATTCCAGGGTTCTCAAAGCGTTTATTTGAAACTTTATCGCAAGAGAAAATTAATATCATCATGATTACGCAAGCCTCTTCAGAGCATTCTATTTGCTTAGGTATTGAAGAAAAAGATGCTGAAAATGCTAAAGTTGTCATTGATGAAGAATTTGAAAACGAAATTGCCTTAAATAAAATTGAGCCTATCATAATTGAAACAGGCTTATCGATTATCGCATTGGTTGGTGACAACATGAAAAACCACCAAGGTATTAGCGGTAAAATGTTTAGTAGCTTAGGAAAAAACAACGTGAATGTTAGAGCGATTGCTCAAGGGGCTTCAGAAAAAAACATCACAGCTGTCATTGCTGAAAATGATATCAAGAAAGCTTTAAACACTTTACACGAACAGTTTTTTGAAACCAATACCAAACAACTTAATGTATTCATTACAGGTGTTGGAAATGTTGGTGAACGTTTGGTTGAGCAAATCCACCAACAAAAGAAATTCTTAAAAGAGAATTTAAAAATTAAAATGCGTGTGATTGGTTTATCCAATTCAAGAAAGATGCTTTTCAAAGAAGATGGTATCGATTTAACCAATTGGAAAGCGCAATTAGAAAAAGATGCTGAACCAGCAACTTTACAAAGCTTCTTTGAAAAAACAAAAAGCTTAAACTTACGCAACAGCATTTTTGTTGATGTTACAGCCAATAAAGATGTAGCCGATTTATACGCTCAGTATTTAAGAGAAAGTATTGGTGTTGTGGCTTGTAATAAGATTGCCTGTTCTAGTGATTTTGAAAATTATAAATTACTGAAACGATTATCGTTAAAATACAGCGCCCCTCTACTTTTTGAAACCAATGTTGGTGCAGGATTACCAATTATTGATACCCTAAATAACTTAATAGCTTCAGGGGATAAAGTGAACTCGATTCAAGCCGTTTTATCAGGTAGTTTAAACTTTGTATTTAACAACTTCAACGATACCACTAAATTTTATGATGTTGTAAAACAAGCTGGTGCTGAGGGCTATACAGAGCCTGACCCAAGAATTGATTTAAGTGGTGTTGATGTAGCGCGTAAGATTTTAATTCTTGCTAGAGAAAGCGGTGTTGAAATGAATTTGGAAGATATTGAGAACAAATCGTTCTTATCTGAAGCTGGATTAAAAAGCGATACAGTAGCAGATTTCTACGAGACTTTAATTAAAGACGAAGACCATTATCAGGCTTTATACGCTTCCGCGAAAGCGAACAATTGCCAGTTAAAATATGTGGCGTCATTTGACAATGGTAAAGCGAGCGTGAGCTTACAGGAAATTCCTGAAGGACACCCTTTCTATAACTTAGAAGGAAGCGATAACATCGTGATGTTCTACACACAACGTTACCCAAAACAACCAATGATTATTAAAGGTGCCGGAGCTGGTGCCGATGTTACAGCTTCTGGGTTATTTGCTGATATCATTAGAGTTGGTAATAATTAATTATTAGGTTTAAAAAACTATAAAAATAATGTTACACGAAAGAAGTTCTAGTTACTGCTCTAGTGCTGCCGAAAATTATTTAGTAGATAGTATGAATGAAATAAAGATATTTTCACCAGCAACGGTTGCTAATGTGGCCTGCGGTTTTGATGTGTTGGGTTTTTGCCTGGACAGCGTTGGAGATGACATGGTTGTTAGAAAGGTTGAAAAAAAAGGCATTCATATTACACGTATTGAAGGTTTTGATTTGCCTTACGAAGCTGAGCTAAATGTCGCTGGCGTTTCTGCTTTAGCCATGTATGAGGCTATTGATGTAGATTTCGGATTTGAAATTGAAATCTATAAAAACATCAAACCAGGAAGTGGTATTGGTAGTAGCGCTGCAAGCGCAGTAGGTAGTGTTTTTGGAATGAACGAGCTTATTGGGCGTCCGTTTAACAAAACGCAACTTACAGCATTTGCTATTAAAGGCGAAGCTTTAGCTAGTAAATGTGAGCATGCCGATAACCTCGCTCCCGCTCTTTTTGGTGGATTTACACTTGTTAAAAGCGTAAAACCTTTGAAGATTTTAGAAATTCCTTCGCCAGAAGATATCTATGCCACTATTATACACCCGCAAATAGAAATTAAAACCTCAGAATCTAGAGCGATTTTACCAAAAGAAGTTGCTTTAACTGATGCTATTTCACAATGGGCTAATGTGGGTAGTTTGGTACATGCTTTACATACTTCAGATTACGAATTAATTAAAGATTCGTTACATGATGTGATTGTAGAACCGCATAGAAGTCAGTTGATCCCACATTTTAACGAAGTGAAAACTGCCGTTTTAAACACTGGAGCTTTAGGTTGTGGGATTTCTGGATCAGGCCCATCTATTTTCACCTTAAATAAAGGTTTAGAAACCGCTAATAAAGTTAAAGAGGCCATGGAAAGTATTTATTCGAAAACAGATATTGATTTTGATATTCATGTATCTCCGATTAATACTGAAGGGGTTAAGATTAAATAAAGAGTGATGATTTAGCGCAATATACTCGTCACCCCTGAACTAGTTTCAGGGTCTCACAAGTTAAATAAACTCTAATATTATGAGATGCTGAACAAGTTCAGCATGACGAAAAAGCTGAAAAAAATAAATTTTAGAATTGAAATTAATACAACAATGAACTACTACAGTTTAAATAAAAAAGCACCAAACACCACTTTTGATAACGCTGTTATTAAAGGCTTAGCGCCAGATAAAGGACTATATTTCCCTGAAAGTATTACACCGTTACCAAAGTCTTTCTTTGATAATATTGATAATTTATCAAATTCGGAAATTGCTTTTGAAGCGATTAAACAATTTGTTTCTCCTGAAATTCCAAAAGCTATTTTAAAAACCATTGTTGAGGAAACCTTATCATTCGATTTTCCTGTAGTAAAATTAAATGACAATATTTCTACTTTAGAATTGTTTCACGGACCAACCATGGCATTTAAAGATGTTGGAGCTCGTTTTATGGCGCGCTGTTTAGGATATTTCAATAAAGATAACACCAACGAAGTGACTGTTTTAGTAGCGACTTCAGGTGATACGGGAGGTGCTGTTGCTAATGGTTTTTTAGGTGTAAAAGGTGTGAATGTCGTTATTCTTTACCCAAGTGGAAAAGTTAGTGATATTCAAGAAAAACAATTAACAACACTTGGTCAAAACATAAAAGCTTTAGAAGTAAACGGTACTTTTGATGATTGTCAAGCCATGGTTAAAGAAGCTTTTTTAGACGAAAGTTTAACCAGCAAAATGCAATTAACCTCTGCCAACTCTATTAATGTAGCGCGTTGGTTGCCGCAATTATTCTATTTTATGTTTGCCTATAAGCAATTGCATAATAAATACGATGATATTGTATTTTCTGTTCCTAGCGGAAATTTTGGAAACGTATGTGCTGGTATGATGGCTCAAAAATTAGGTTTACCAATCAAACATTTTGTAGCTTCAAATAACGAAAACAATGTGGTAACACGTTATTTACAGTCTGAACTTTACGAACCAAAACCATCGGTACAAACTATAAGTAACGCTATGGATGTTGGTGCGCCAAGTAATTTTATTCGCATCCAAGAAATCTATAAAAACAACTTCAAGGAATTAAAAAATAATGTGTCTTCATACAGTTTTTCTGATGATGAAACCAGAGAAGCCATGTTGGAAATTTACAATGAATTTAACTACGTTGCAGACCCACATGGTGCTGTAGGCTATTTAGGCTGTAAATCACATTTAGAAAATAACCCAAATGCACATTGTGTCTTTTTAGAAACAGCACATCCAACGAAGTTTTTAGATGTTGTTGAAGAGGTTATTAAAAAAGAACAACCTTTACCAGAACAGATTCAATCGGTTATGGGTAAAGAAAAGGAAGCTACTTTGATTTCTACTTATGAGGATTTAAAATCGTTTCTTTTAGGCAAATAACACACATAAAACCTTTTACTAAGAAGAGGCTGTACAAAAAGTAAAGTTGTCGTCAACCTGAAATACCCGCATGTTACTGGCAAGAATTCAGAATGACGCACTTTTATACTTATCGTACAACCTCTTTTTTATGCTCCATATTCTGGTTAAGAAAATTTCAAATCAAAGCTTCAACAGCTAATAAGTTTTCAATAATATATTTTGGTTTTTGAAATTCAGGGATATCAAAATCTTGCTTGTGAATGTTTTGTCCGTTATCCTTTAAACAAACGCTAGTCCACCCCAACTGGTTGGGCGCGATAAAATCTTTTTTTGTATTATCTCCAATGTAGAAATAGTTCAAATTAGAACCGTACTTTTTCAAATAGTATTCGAAATTTTTCAGACTTGGTTTTTCTGAGCCAAATTCTTCAGAAATAATTATATCATCAAAATATTCTATGAGATTTAAAGCTTTTAACTTACTACGCTGCTGCACCGAACGACCATCAGTAATTAAGCCTGTTTTAAAAGTTTTTTCTTTTAATCTTATCAATAATTCCTGAATCTCTTCAGAAATAGCTATTGAAGGCTCATGGTTTCGGTATATTTGAACCAAATCTAATGCTGAAACACCTTCAACTTTATATTGGTTTAGAATTAAATCAAAAGCATTTTGTTTCGTTTCATAGAAACCAAACATGGTATTAAAAATAGCTTCTGAAGTTGTCGAAGTTTTAGATGCTAAAAAAATGGCAATCTCACGATAAGCCGATTTTAAATAGTCGATTTCCTTACAAATCGTATCATCTAAATCAAATATTAAAACTGTTTTACTCATGAAAATCTCGAACTAAAACTTCGTGATCATAACGAAGCATTAATAATTTATCTTCCCAGGCATCAAAATTCGTTATAGTCTTGTTTAAAAGATACTCCTCAATCAGCCATTTTGCATAATTGGCTCCTGCGAGGTATGACAATGGAAAACCACCACCAAATCTGGCGTTAATCTCAATACCATAAATTTTATCATTGGTTTTATGTTTAAAAAACTGAGCCGTCAAACAACCTCTAGCACCTTCAATGTTGTTTATATGTGTTTTTATATAGTCAACCAGCATGTTTTTTTCAGTCATGCCTTTATTGACTTCGCCATCTCTGACTTCTATACGCTTTCGCGGAACCACACATTTTAAAGTACTCGTTTTATCATAATATAAATCGCACGTGAATTCCTCATATTCAGAGTGGTCTAAATATTCTAAAAACATTAAATTTTCTTTGTTGAAATGGTAATCAGTAAGATCGTCTTCTTTCAGAATGATAAAAGTGTCCACGCTCCTACTTCCGTTTAACGGTTTAATAAATAAAGGGAGTTTATAATCCGTTTTCGAATATTCTTTAGCAATTTCAATTTGATGATCTGTAAAAAAAGCACTCATTTGGCGCTTGTCTCTACAAATTTTAATAAAATCTAAGGAAGAAACTATTATGGTAATACCGTTTTGAGCAAAATGATCTAGATTTTCACTCAAAATCAGTAATTCGGTATCTATGGTAGGAATAATGAGCTTTATATCATGATCCAAACAAACTTTTAAAAGTTCATCTAAAAAATGAGGTTCATTAACACGAGGAAGTTGAAAAGCTTGGTCTGCCACGTAACACGCTCCAGATAAACGTGTATTACAATCAGCAGCAAATACCTTCCCTTCCGGTATTAAAGCTTTTAATTCCTTTTGAAAAGCCTTAACTAATGACACTCTTTTACCTGCCGAGGTAATTAATATATTCATAGAAAAATTGGGTGTAAATTTTGAAATACAACCAAATGTACATGAATTTATATTACGTAAGTATTAGATTAGATGAGTGACCGATTTACTCTATTAAGAACATAAAAAAAGCCCTTTTAAAGGGCTTTTTGAAAGTTTAAACGTTTAAGCAATTACATCTCATTAAAAATAGAGTGCATTAAACGTTTTTTATCATTTATACTTTCTTCTAAAGAAATCATAGTTTCAGTTCTATAAACACCTTCAATGTCATCTAATAAAAAGATAACCTCTTTAGCGTGCTCAGTACTTCTAGCTCTAATTTTACAGAAAATATTAAACTTCCCTGTAGTGATATGTGCTACAGTAACATAAGCAATTTCATTAATACGCTCTAAAACAAATTTTGTTTGTGAGGTGTTGTTTAAATAAACTCCAACATAGGCTATAAAAGAATATCCTAATTTTTTGTAGTCTAGCATTAATGACGAACCTTTAATAATTCCTGATTCTTCCATCTTTTTAACACGCACATGTACAGTTCCTGCAGAAATTAATAACTTCTTTGCAATATCTGTAAAAGGAATTCTTGTGTTATCAATTAACATGTCAAGAATCTGGTGATCAATTTCGTCTAATTTTATTTTACCCATAATTAACTATTCTTAAATATACAGCAAAATTAATACATTTTCTTTAAAGATAATAAATAAAAGATGTGATTTATTTCGTTTTTAACAACACTTTTTCGCCATTTATCCGAACTAAAACGTTTTCGCTATCAATTTCTAAGGCTTCACCTGATTCATTAAGTACCTCATTACCATTTGCTTCTATTTCTTTATGACCATAAATTCCGTCAAGTTTCTCAATTTTTAGAATTTTAGGTACAAATTCTAATTTTTTATCGATTAAAGTCTCTTGATACTGAATTCCTATATCCACCAGCTCCCCTTCTACTTTGGCATTACGAATAATAATGTCTAAAAACAGCTTATCATTTTCAGGAATCTCTAAGTAAGCTTTGTAATTGGCTCCTGTAACATCATTTTTAGCAATGTAGTTTAAGGATACGATATAAGACAAATAAATAAGCTCACGCGTCTTCTCACGGTCATAATCTTCGTGATAATGCCCAGATTCAAACAATATAGTTGGTACTTGTTCGCTTTGAAACGTATCTCCCACACAATTGATATTAAAAGCATCATCATAGACGCCTACTTGATTTGGGATTTCCTGTTGTAACGCAGCATTCATAACAGCAATAACTTCCATAGACACCTTTCTTTGAGCTGTAATAGTACAGGCTTCATCTTCTGCAGGGGTTAAAAACGAAACTGTAGCCGATTTGTTAGTGGCTCCAGCACTAAAAATAGTCCGTTGTCCATGTAAATTATAGCAAAAATGAGGTTTAAAGTCATTAAAAACAGCTCGCAGCACACGACTTTCAGGTTGTGTAAGGTTTTGTGCATCTCTGTTTAAATCAACTTCATTAGCATTTATTCGTGTATAAGCGGCTGCACCATCTGGATTTAATATTGGTATAATATATAAGGTACAAGTTTCTAAAAGGTGTTTAAGAGCAGATTGACCATTTAAAAGGCTGTTTAATAAATCAAAAAGTGCTTTAGTCGTTGTGGATTCATTCCCGTGCATTTGAGACCATAATAATATACGTTTTGGTCCGCTACCAATTTGTACACTATAAATAGGATTGTCTTGTACAGAACGCCCAATAACATTTACTGAAGCTTCTTTAGGAAGTTTATTCAATAAAGGTTCAATGTCCTGGTTTGTGATATATCGACCGTAGAGCTGACCCTCTTTGTGTTTTGAAAATAAGGATTTAATGTCTTCTAATTTCATGCTGTTTATTTAGGTTACAAATGTAAACAATTACTAAATTACATTTGTAAACAGACTTTTAGAGCTTTTAGTTTACATTTCTAAACTACTATTAAGGCGCATATATGCACGATGTTTAGAAACTTAAACACCTTCTATTTTCAACTTCTATTTTCATGATAACTAGAAGTTTATCACACTTTATATTAAGTTAAAGTTACAGGTATTATTTATATAATTTACAATTACATACATTGGTTTTGTATATTTTGTTACATTTGTAACGGCGGTTTCAATAAACAGTATTTACAATGGTAAACAACGAAGCATTTACAAAAAGACTTCAAAAAGTCATGGATTATTACGGGGAGTCAGCCTCTTCTTTCGCTGAAAAAATAGACGTACAGCGTTCTAGCATTTCTCATATCCTCTCGGGAAGAAATAAACCGAGTTTAGATTTTGTACTTAAAATACTTTCAGCTTTTCCTGAAGTGAATTTATATTGGCTTCTAAATGGTAAAGGTGAATTTCCTAAAAACGAAGAAAAACTGCCGAAGCCTGAGAATCGCGAAATTCAAAATCCGCAAACAAATTTTAATTTTGAAGAAATTACAGAACAAGCTACTAACGAGCAAAATTCAAATGAAACGAAAAGGATTGAACGTATCGTTATTTTTTATTCTGACGGAACTTTTAAAAATTACATGAATTAAGCCTATTCTTTACTAATTTTGCTTAAAAACCATTTTATGCGCCTACTGCCCCTTTTGCTACTTTTCGTCTTAACAAGCTGCTATGAGAAAGCTAGAGATTGTAAACCATATCAAACTGGTAAATTTTACAGTGAAATCATTATAGACGGCGAAGTATTTAAATCGACTTTCCGTAGAAACAAAAAGATCCAAGTAGAAACATACGACAATAAAGTTGATTCTTCTCAAGTACGCTGGGTAAATGATTGCGAAGTTATTTTCAAAACCATAAACCCTAAGAATATGGCTGAACGCAAGGACGTTCATTTGAAGATTTTAACCACCACCGATTCGTCCTACACCTATGAATATTCATATGTTGGAGAAACTACTAAACAAAAAGGCGTTGCTTATAAAGTGAAATAAAATTATTGAAGTGGATATAGGAAATGCTCGACAAGATTGAACTTTAACTTTCTATCTTCAGTGATTTCATAAGTTAAAAGCAATTCACCCCAAAATTCACCATCTGAAAAATCAGCTATAATCCATTTGTGATTGAGTAGTTTCACAGTGTTTATCATCATTTTTCTACCCGCACTTGAAGCATAAGGCACAAGCGGATGTTCCCCTTTAACTTCATTCAACTTATACAACTCATCTTTAATAAACGGAATAAGCTCATCAACCTTATAACCATCATTTTCAAAATAAGTGATAGCATCTTCATTTCGGTCTAAGTTAAAATGAGATACTTTTAAAATTTCATTGTGTAAAACCGCTACCGAATCTTTATATTTTTTCAACTGTGTTCTACTACTCACCAGTTGCTTGTCCATGTCTTCAAATACATTCTTAGCATTTACATATTGAAATAAAACCAGCAAACTGGCGAAAATGAATAAATACAGGAAAATCTTTTGCTTCATTGTAAAATTTTTAAATTGTTATTTCTAAACCATCATAAGCTAAAGACACGTGGTCCGGCAACGATGCTTCTACATCATCGTGAAATCCGAGAAGATGGCTAATATGAGTTAAATACGCTTTTTCAGGTTTTACTTTTTCAATAAATTCTAACGCTTCTTCTAAATTAAAATGCGAATGGTGGGGCTCTACGCGTAAAGTATTAACCACCAATATTTTTACGCCTTTTAGTTTTTCAATTTCCTTTTCTGAAACCGATTTCATATCGGTTAAATAAGCAAAGTCATGAAATCTAAAACCAAACACCTTCAAATTGGCATGCATGCCTTTAATAGGAACAACCGTTTCTTCATTAAGTTGGAAAGGTTTATTCTTAATACGATGCACATTTAGTGATGGTGCTCCAGGATATTTGTTTTTTATCGCAAAAATATAGTCAAATCGTTTCTTTAACGCTTTCAAAACACGTTGATGTGCATAGATGGAAATATTACCTTGTTTGAAGTAAAACGGACGAATATCATCGAGTCCCATAACATGGTCTGAGTGCTCATGCGTGAATAAAATAGCATCAATTTTATCACAACCCGATCGTAACATTTGATACCTAAAATCTGGACCACAATCAATTACGTAATTAAAGCCCTTCCATTCAATCAAAACAGACACACGTAAACGTTTATCTTTCGGGTTTGCACTTTTACAAACCGGGTGGTCGCTCCCTATAATGGGGATTCCTTGCGAAGTACCTGTGCCGAGAAACGTTATTTTCAAAATTTGATAATTTTTAGCCAAAAATAAGGTTATTTTTTTGTTTGATATACTTATTTGATACCTTTGTAATACACGATATAACTTGTTTTCATATGGAGATTACCATTAAAGGAGATAAAGAGTTTGATGATATTCCATCATTAAAATCTAAAGCACTTCGCATCAACTTAAACGAAAATATTTACGGAACTTTTGCCGAAATTGGAGCTGGACAAGAAACTTGTCGACATTTCTTTAGGGCTGGAGGTGCATCAGGTACCATCGCCAAAGCCATGTCTGCTTACGATAAAGATTTTAGTGATGCCATCTATGGCGCTGAAGACGACGGCCGTTACGTAACTGAAGCCCGTTTACGTAAAATGCTAGCTCACGAAATGAGTTTGATGGAAAACAGGTTAACCCGTGAAAAAAATCCGAATAAAATTTTCTTCACCTACGCCAATACCGTTGCTACCATTGACTTTGCAAAGCAATTTAAAGGACACGGTTGGGTAGGTATAAAATATCAAGTTGAAGCTGGAGCTGAATACAACGAAATTATTTTACACCTTCGTTTTAAAGAAACAGACGCCAGATTACAACAAGAAACTTTAGGTATTCTAGGTACAAACTTAATTTATGGGGCATTCTATAAATATAATGAACCTAAAAAATTACTCCGCTACTTATACGACCATCTTGATAAAGACCGCTTAGAAATTGATACGATAAACTTTTCAGGGCCTGTTTTTAAAGACGTGGATAACCGTTTAATGAGTTTGCAATTGGTTAAAAACGGTATGACCGATGCCGTAATGTTTGGCCCTGACGGCACAAACGTACTACCAGCAAAAATATTCTATAAGAAGAATATATTAGCCCTTCGCGGAAGTTTTAGACCAGTAACTAAAGTAAACATGGCCATGTATGAGAAATCATACGATATGTTTATTAAAGAAAATAAAGTTGATGTCAATAAAACAGTTGTTGTTTTTGAAATCACCTTATCAAATTTACGTGCTGAAGGTGAGATTGATGAGCAAGATTTTATAGATCGTGCAGACTTGTTATGCTCTATAGGACACTCGGTTATGATATCTAACTTCCAGGAATACTATAAAGTTGTTGAGTACTTCTCAAACTACACTAAAGCACGTATGGGACTTGCCATGGGAGTTAGTAATTTAGTAGATATTTTTGATGAAAAGTATTACCGACATATTAGTGGTGGTATTTTGGAAGCTTTCGGAAAACTTTTCTTTAAAGACTTGAAAGTATATCTTTATCCAATGCATGACCCTGAAACAGGTGAACTAATTACTAGTGAAAACCTTAAAGTTTACCCAAGAATGAAAGAACTATATAAGTTCTTTAAATACAACGGAAAAGTAATTGACATTACCGATTACGATCCTAAAATCATGAATATATTCTCTCGAGAAATTCTACAAATGATTTCAAACGGAGACCGTGGTTGGGAAGACATGGTGCCAGAAGGAACCGCAGAACTTATAAAGGATTATCGCCTATTTGGTTACACCAGAAAACCTTTAACCTTAAACAGAAAAAGAAATTAAGTTTTCAATAATAATTGAAAAAACGCCCGTAAAACTTAAGTTTTACGGGCGTTTTTTATTCTATATTATCTGGTATTGATAATTACTCTAATATTTGAGCGGCATGGTCTTTTGTTTTCACCTTATCAATTACTCGCTCTACAACACCGTTTTCATCAATTAGAAATGTTTTTCTGTGAATACCGTCGTATTCTCTTCCCATAAACTTTTTTGGACCCCAAACTCCAAAAGCATTAATGACCGTTTTATCTTCATCTGCTAATAACGGAAATGGAAACTCATATTTAGTTTTAAAATTTGTTTGACGTTTTTCAGAATCAGCACTAACGCCTAGCAACTCATAACCTTCCGCTTGAAGTGCTTCGTAGTTATCTCTTAAATTACACGCTTCGTTAGTACAACCTGGCGTACTTGCTTTAGGGTAGAAAAAAACAATAAGCTTTTTTCCTCTATAATCACTTAGTGAAACTGGATTTCCTTGTTCGTCTTTTGATGTGAAATCTGGAACCGATTCACCTTGTTTTAATGTCTGCATAGTCTTAACTTTGATTTTTAACAAAAATACAATTTATGACTAAACAAGAAAAGGTTGCCTTTGTTATAAAAACCTTAAACGAACTTTATCCTGAAATTCCAATTCCTTTAGATCATAAAGACCCTTATACCTTATTAGTTGCCGTATTAATGTCGGCGCAAAGTACAGACGTTAGAGTAAACCAAATTACCCCACTATTATTTGAACGCGCTGATAACCCATATGATATGGTAAAATTATCGGTTGAAGAAATTCGAAAAATTATTAAACCAGTAGGCTTATCACCTATGAAAAGTAAAGGCATTCACGGTTTATCACAAATTCTCATCGACAAACATAATGGAGAAGTCCCTAATAACCTTGAAGCTCTTGAAGAATTACCCGCTGTAGGTCATAAAACAGCGAGCGTAGTGATTTCACAAGCTTTTGGGGTTCCAGCATTTCCAGTAGATACACACATACACCGACTCATGTACCGATGGAATTTAACTAACGGAAAAAATGTAGTACAGACCGAAAAAGATGCTAAACGATTATTTCCAAAAGAAATATGGAACGACCTTCATCTTCAAATTATTTGGTATGGCCGAGAATATTCGCCAGCAAGAGGTTGGAATTTAGAGAAAGATGTTATCACTAAAACCATTGGTAGACAAACAGTTTTAAAAGACTATTATAAACAAAAAAAGTCCTGAAATTAAAATTTCAGGACTTTCGAAAACTTAATTTAGAAGCGCTTCAAACTTCATTTTATTACAATCAATAACACTTAAAGCCTTTGAGTAACTGAGAAGAAATTTGACCGTCTCTTCTTTCGGTTCAAGATCATTCATCTTGTTAATAGATTTTTCAGAGTAAATTTTTGCCATGTCTTATTTTTAACGGTTGCAATAAGATAACGGCCTAAAAACTAAATTATTGTCTAGTTGGTTAAAACAATATTATGCTTATCTATAATTTTACGTAAATTAATTAAAGCATATCGCATTCTCCCTAATGCTGTATTGATGCTCACCCCTGTTTTATCAGATATTTCCTTGAAGCTCATATCGTTATAAATACGCATTAATAACACCTCTTTTTGATCTTCAGGAAGTTTTTCAACTAAACGTCTTACATCACTTTCAACCTGTTCTTTAATGATTGTTTTTTCAGCATTTAAGCTACTATCACTTAAAACAGAAAAAATACTAAACTCACCAGAATTATCAAATTTTGGCATTCTATTGCTTTTTCTAAAGTAATCAATCACCAAGTTATGAGAAATACGCATTACCCATGGTAAAAACTTGCCTTCTTCATTATAAGCGCCACGTTTTAGGGTGCGTATCACTTTGATAAAAGTGTCCTGAAAAATATCTTCAGCAACATCCCTGTCATAAACTTTAGAATAAATAAAACTATAGATTTTTTGTTTGTGCCTAATAATAAGAGTTTCTAAGGCAGCTTCATTGCCATTTATATAGTTGCTAACCAAGGTTGCATCTGTAACAAGTTCGTTTTGCATATCAATTACTTTTTCATACAGCTAGTTAAACTTTGCTGTCTGTGGTTAAAATGTTTAGAAAGTAATGTTATGCTATAGGCTATCTTGTTTTAAAAAATGATAAATAATTCCACCAAATATAACAACATTAAATCCGAATATAAAAATAAACACACCCTTTTTTATTAATTTAAGCTCAAATAATTCACTTTTTAGGTACAATTACTTGTAGTATCTTTGCACGATTATCTCCTTAATAAGCATATGAAATCTAGCATAGACAACGTAAATCCTAAAGAAAACATCATCATTAAAGGGGCGCAATTGCACAACTTAAAAAATATTGATGTTGTCATCCCTCGAAATAAATTAGTAGTCATAACTGGTTTGTCTGGTTCCGGAAAGTCTAGCTTAGCTTTTGACACGCTATATGCAGAAGGTCAAAGGCGCTATGTTGAGAGCTTATCTAGTTATGCGCGTCAGTTTTTAGGGCGATTAAACAAACCGAAGGTTGAATACATTAAAGGTATTGCCCCAGCCATCGCTATTGAACAAAAGGTAAACTCAACCAATCCAAGGTCTACGGTTGGAACAACCACCGAGATTTTCGACTATTTAAAACTATTATTCGCTCGAATTGGAAGAACCTACTCGCCTATTTCTGGCTTAGAAGTCAAAAAAGACACCGTAACTGATGTTATTAACCACATAAAAACATTTCCTGAACGCGAAAAGCTACTTCTGCTCGCTCCTATTATTTTAGAAGAAGGCAGAACTATGGAAGACAAGCTTAAAACGCTTAATCAGCAAGGTTATGCCCGAATTAAAGTAAATGACGAGGTACTTCGAATTGATGAAGTTGAAAACACTTCAGAAAAAGACAAAATTCTTTTAGTGGTAGACCGCGTTATTAAAAAAGACAAAGAAGATTTTTACAACCGCCTAGCAGACGCCATTCAAACAGCATTTTTTGAAGGCAAAGGATCCTGCTATATTGAAACTCTTAGTGATAACAAAAAAAGACCGTTTAGCAACAAGTTTGAATTAGATGGTATGAGTTTCTTAGAACCTAACGTACACTTGTTTAGCTTCAATAACCCATATGGTGCTTGCCCTAAATGCGAAGGTTATGGTGATATTATTGGCATTGATGAAGATTTGGTCATTCCAAACACAGGGCTTTCAGTTTACGAAAGCGCAATTTTTCCTTGGCGAGGAGACAGCATGAGTTGGTATAAAGACCAGCTCGTGAATCATTCACATAAATTCGACTTCCCGATTCACAAACCATATTTTGAGCTATCAGCAGCCCAAAAACAACTTATTTGGACCGGTAATCAATATTTTGAAGGTTTAAATTCGTTTTTTTCTGAATTAGAAGCCAAAGCTTATAAAATTCAAAATCGTGTCTTGCTTTCGCGTTACCGCGGAAAAACAAAATGTAAAGCCTGTGACGGGAAGCGATTACGACCTGAAGCTAACTATGTAAAGGTTGCTGAGGCTACGATTTCAGATTTAGTAGAATTGCCCTTAGACAAACTTGCCATTTTCTTTAAAGAACTCAAATTAAACGATTACGATTTTAAAATCGCCAAAAGACTTCTTAAAGAAATCAATAACAGACTCAGCTTTTTAACTAATGTTGGCCTCGACTACCTTACTCTAAACAGAAAGTCAAACACCTTATCTGGTGGTGAAAGTCAAAGAATCAACTTAGCCACTTCGTTGGGAAGTAGTTTAGTGGGTTCTATGTATATTTTAGATGAACCTAGTATTGGATTACACCCTAAAGACACAGAGAAACTAATCGTAGTTCTAAAAGCCTTACGCGACTTAGGTAATACGGTTATTGTGGTTGAGCATGATGAAGACATCATGAAAGCGTCTGATACTATCATAGATATCGGACCAGAAGCAGGTACACTTGGCGGCCATGTCGTTGCCGAAGGAGATTTCAAAGCGATTTTAAAATCAGATTCGCTTACTGCTAAATATCTCAATGGTGATCTAAATATTGAAGTACCTAAAATTCGAAGAACTTCAAAGTATTATATAGATATTTTAGGGGCTCGTGAAAACAACTTAAAAAATATTGATGTACGTTTCCCCTTAGGTATGCTTACCGTAATTACAGGTGTTTCTGGAAGTGGAAAAAGTACTCTAGTTAAGAAAATACTTTTTCCAGCTATACAGAAAAAATTAACCGATTTCAGTGATAAGGCTGGTCAATTTTCAGCTTTAGAAGGCAATTTTAATAACATCAATAATATTGAGTTTGTTGACCAAAACCCTATCGGAAGGTCATCGCGTTCAAACCCTGTAACCTATATTAAGGCTTACGACGATATTAGAAACCTATACGCAAAACAAAAACTAAGCGGCATTCGGAACTACAAAGCAAAACACTTTTCATTTAACGTAGATGGCGGACGCTGTGAAACTTGTAAAGGTGAAGGTGAAGTAACCATTGAAATGCAATTCATGGCCGACGTACACCTAGAATGTGAAACTTGCAAAGGCAAACGCTTTAAAAAAGAAGTTTTAGAAGTGACTTTCGGTGGAAAAAATATTGATGATATTTTAAACTTAACCATTGACGATGCCATTACTTTTTTTGATGCCAATGAACAATCAAAAATTAAAAACAAATTACAACCACTACAAGACGTTGGTCTCGGCTATGTGACTTTAGGACAAAGCTCTTCTACTCTTTCTGGTGGAGAAGCGCAACGTATTAAACTAGCTTCGTTTTTAGGCAAAGGAAACACCAAAGAAAAGACACTTTTTATTTTTGATGAACCCACTACGGGCCTTCATTTTCATGATATTCAGAAGCTTTTAAAGTCTTTTAATGCTTTAATTGAAAAAGGGCATTCTATTATTGTAGTCGAACACAATATTGATTTAATTAAATGTGCCGATTTTATTATTGATTTAGGTCCAAATGGCGGTGAAAACGGCGGAAACCTTGTAGCCACAGGTACCCCGGAAGAAATTAGTAAAAATAAAGATTCTGAAATAGGTAAATATCTAGAAGACAAGTTGTAAAACAACAAATTCATAACTGGTGCCTTATATAAAAGACCTCAATAGGCTTTTGAAATAAAAAATGCACTTATAGGAGAAGTTCAAATACCTAAGTTTTATCCAGAATAGAAATCACAAAACTAATAGAAAAGAAAAGCAAAAGCACTAAGTGTCGCAACTGTTATTGGAATAACTATAGACAAAAAAACAAAGCTCACTATGAAGGTTTTAACAATAGTCAGAAACCATGATTGTTTATAAAAATTCTTTATAGCAAATACGAGATAAAGAAACATCAAAAAGAAACAAATCCATTCAATCCAAATAGAGACATTGAAAAAGAAATACACCAAGAGCATCAAACCAAGCACCATGAAAATAAACGAAAAGTAGTAAAAACTAAAAACGAGATATTCTGCATACAATCCTCGTTTATAGTAGAGTGACTTTAAAATCAAAGCAAAAATGGGCAGCAAAAAGAACATTGCAAATGGAATAGCATCATAAAACGCCTGTAAAACGCGACCTCCTTTTCTTGTCTCGTAAAATCGTAAAGCCTGAGTGTAAAATCGTTTTTCAATATACCCAGGATCATCACTCATACCCATATGAATTAAAATAGCTTCTTTTGGCGCTTTTACACTTATCATAGAATCCAGCAACTTTACATCAAAATCGATACTAAGTATACCATTGTGCTTAGTTTTATCAGAATCCAACATTTTGGACAAGCGCTTTTCCGAAAAATTAGCTATAACATGCAGCTCCTTTTCTCTTTCTCCTTTTGCAGCTTCTTCTGTGGGATCAATTAAGAATTCATTTATAACAAATCGAGATTCCATAGAATCTAAAGCTTTCTCAGGTTTAACATATTTCGATATATCAGAAACCGGGATAGTTTTCTCAAATTCATCATCTAAATATTTTACCTGTTCATTTTGCACAAATGAAAACAAAAAGAAAAACACAACAGTTACAAATAAATACATTTGCGCTGGATGCAAATACATTAAACGTTTCCCTTCGTTGAATTTAATAGCTAAATAGCCTGGTTTAAACAACAAAGGAAAAAAGCTCTTATAAAAACGTGCATCAAAAGAAAAATAATTATGAATAGTATTATAAAATAACACTTTAACCGTTAAAACCACTTTAGCTTGTTGACCACAGTGCGGACAAAATTTAAAGGAGGATTTAAACCATTTCTCGCAATTTTTACAAATTTCTTTCTTCTTCATTGAATCTAATTAGGAAGCCTAAAATACGCTTTTTTCAGCACTAATCAATCAATACAAACTTATACAGAACCTTGATTTTTGCATATCAAACACAACAACCTGTAACTGCAACATACTCAAATACAGTTGATTAACACAAAAAAGATTTTTTTGGCACGCTGTTTGTTTATCTCCAACTGTTCACCTTAAAATTTACAACTATGAAAGAAACTACAAGATTAAACAAGAAGTCATCAAAATGGAGTCGTACTAATAATAAAACTGTTCTGTTATTACTATGCTTAGGTTTAACCCTGTTTTCAAGTAATTTGTTCGCCTATGAAACTAATTCATCTTCTACAACAAACTATAATGTTAACGGGAAATCTTTCATTTTGGTAGAGAATAATATTGAGTTTTCAATATTTAGTGATGGCCAATTTGACTTTAACATACTTAGAAACAATAGCGCAGTAAGTGTATTGATAAACACAGGAAACACAAGCATTAGCTTTAATTCTGGATACAACTACAACAGTTATGTACAATATGACGAGTATGGCGCAATAATTCAAATTGAAAACACCCCAATTTACTATGATCCATATGGTCGTATTACACAAGTTGGAAATATTAATGTTTTTTATAACAATTTCGGAAACATAGCCCGTATAGGTGGTTTAAATGTGTTTTACAACGCTAATAACTACTTCGCATATACATCTGGATATATCAATATCTACAATAGAGGGTATATCTACCGCCCATGGCACAGATATTACCGCGTTCCTCGTCCAAACTACTGTGTGGTTTACACGAGACCTTACAGAACACATTACCGTCCTGTCAGATACAACTACGTAAGGCCTTTTGTTAATAACAGCAGACCGAGAACTTCTATAGCTACAAGGCGAGGAAATCAAATAAAGAGAAACCGCAACTACGCTACAGTATATAGAAGCTCTAAAAATGTAACAACAAGAAGAAATGTAGCAAAAAATTCGAATAATAGAAATTATAAAAATCGTAAAAACAACACTTACAAAAACAATAAAGCTACAGCTAACAATAGTCGATCAGTAAATAGCAGAAATACAAAAAACAAAACAATTAGAAATAAAACGGTAACAAAAAATCCAAATAATAAAAATTCGCGTATATCATATACAAACGTAAATAAGACTAGAAACAGTCAAAAGGTAAATCAGGTAAAAAATAACCAGAGAACATCAAGAAAACCGACTGTTTCAAACTCAAGAGATCGCAATTCACAAAGAACTGCTCAAAATCAAACGAGTAGATCTAACAATAATACAAGATCGTCAAGCAGAACACGATCTTAAAATTTTTTTTTGGTTGGTTAGTATTGAAATCCCCGCACATGTATCTTAACATGGTGGGGCTTTCTTTTTCATATACCAATTTAATTGTATTAAAAACTTCAGCTTATTTAATTTTCAAATAGCGATTAATAAGCAACGAAATATCTTCAGAAAAGTTAAACCGATACACTACTCCCCCATAAAGTATGGCAACCAAAAATGATTTCAAAGCTATATTTACAATCGGATGAAATGGAAATTCCCAGAAATAAAACAACAACACAGTAAGCACGATTAAAGCTGTTATTTTAAGTGAATTCCAGGTAAAAGGAAACATTTTAAACTTTCTATAGACAAAATAGAGCTTAACAGAATTGTACATAAAAATCGCTATAAAAGTGGCTAATCCAGCTCCGTTGATCCCTAAAACAGGAATTAAAAACATATTTAACAACACCATTAGTAATACTAAAAGCACCCCTAAAACTAGCACCATTCTATAGTAATCACTATTAAACAATATCGCATTATTACTTCCAAGCGCCGTATCATATAGTTTTGAGACGCTTATAATAAACACCACAAACAAACCACCACTAAATTCTTCCGGAATAATATGATAGAGCTCGTTAATATTTAGTACAATCAACAGGAATATAAAACCTCCAACTACCAATAGATTTAAAGAACTTTTTTTATACAAATCTTTTAATGCTTCAAAATCTTTATCATTGAGGTATTTTGCTGATAACGGCATTAGAATTTGATGCATAGAACGTTGAGGCACCGCAATAACTGCCGCTGTAAACACAGCTACACTATAATAAGCAACCTCTTCAATAGCGACATAATGCCCCAACATGACCTTATCAACATCTAGTAAAATCGTTGCTATTGACCCCGCTATAATGATTAAAAAAGAATACTTTAAAATACTTGAAATATTATTTAATCGCTTAAATGTAATTACGGGAAATTTAACACTAAATGCATAAATCTTCATCACCAACATTCTTACCATGTAAACCACAACGATTCCCATCATAAATTGCTCCAAGTCAACAACATTAAAATGAAGCAATAATAGTAAAATCATCGTGCCAACGCGATGAAAAACCTCTTTCATGAAATTCCCCACTACGGTTTGCATCTGTACTTTAGCCCACGCAAAAAACACTTCAAAATACGCTAAAGCGATAGCTATAAACACCGTATGCCACAAATACCCTTTAATAATGGTGTTTTTCTTAGACAGTAATTCGGCTATAAAATCATAACTAAAGTAAATAACTACAATCATTGGAACTATAACTAACATGGGTAAAAACAGCATCAAGGTTAAAAAGCTGTTTAAGGAAACCCTTGTTTTAAACGAAGAATAAAATTTCACCAGAGTATTATGCATCCCTAATGCCATCACAGGCATAATCACATAGGCTAAAGACAGCATATAGCTCACCATGCCGTAATATTCATCGCTTAAAAATTCTGTATAGAGAAATAATGTATTTATTGCCCCAACAAAGAATCCTAAATAGGTGGATAAAATATTTTTAAAAGATTGAACAGCAACAATTCCCATCTAAAGCAGTTTTGACAAAGATTCAGTAAGTGCTTTTCTGTGGTATTTTTGCAATCCAATAGGATGTGTTCGCAAACTCCCCTGTCTGAAAGCCTTATAATACTCTAAAATAGTGTTTTTTAAAAGGCTAAAATCATCATAAGAAAAACAATCTCCTGTATTTGTTTCTTTAATAATTTTCTTCACATCCCACTGCTCCGGGCCAACAGCAATTATAGGTCGGTTTGAAACCATATATTCAAATAATTTCCCTGGGATAATGCTCTTTGTTTCCTCAGAATTTATTTCTACCAAAAGCAATAATTGTGATTTTTTTTGGAACACAACAGATTCTTTATGTGACACATAACCTACATCATTTATATAATCACTTAAACCAATATCATCAATAGAGCGCATAACATTTTCACTCACTGAGCCAATAAAATTCAACCGAAAATCTTTAGAAAAATCAGTATTCTCATTTACAAGTTCCTTTAATGCTTTCCATAAAATTTCAGGATTCCGCTTAGAAAGCAAGGACCCGATATGCGATAAAGTAAATTTAGTATCCATGTCAAAAGCCACTGAAACCTCATTATCATAACCATTTGTAATCACCTCAATAGGTTTATCTGTGATACTTTGAAATTCCGTTTTTGTAGAATAACTAGTCACTATTATTTGGTCTACTGCATTTAAAACCTGATTTTCAA
Organism: Pseudotamlana haliotis; assembly: GCF_008806375.1. Classification (GTDB taxonomy): domain Bacteria; phylum Bacteroidota; class Bacteroidia; order Flavobacteriales; family Flavobacteriaceae; genus Pseudotamlana; species Pseudotamlana haliotis. The sequence continues at coordinate 209,796 of NZ_WAAT01000004.1, forward strand.
GCATTTTATGCCTTTTTTCTGAAGATGACGTTAGTTTCAACTGCTTATGATATCCTATGGTTGTCCATGGGTCTCTAAAATCAGCCAACCACCTCACTCCTAGTTTCTCCTTTAGCTGTAAACCAATAAGATGCATGCTATGCGGTGGCCCTGTGGTTATTACCGTATCAACCTGCTCTTTTTCAATATATTTAGAAAGAAACTTCACTGAGGGCTTCACCCAACCTACGCGTGCATCAGGAATAAAGAAATTGCCACGAACAAAAAGCATTATTTTTTCTAAAACTGATTGTTTTTTTTCTTCGGAAATAATGCCTTTGCTAATAGTTTTTGATGATTTTTTAGATAAAACACCAGCCAATTTATAAGGCTCAGCAATAGGTTGTTTTAAAACAGTTAATGCTTCTGAAACTTCAGAACCTAAACTCTCATCAGTTATAGGATAATTGGCATTTTCAGGAACATAAACAACGGGTTCTATATTAAAACCAGGTAAGTACTTGGCAAACTTCAACCAGCGCTGTACGCCTGGCCCACCAGCTGGTGGCCAATAATAGCAAATTATAAGCACTTTTTTTTGCTCCATTTTCAAGTTGAAACTTCGGAATTAAAATATATCGTGGTAAAACGAAAAACTAAGTTCATTCTGAACTGCTAGATTTGCGCTTAAACTCATAAAACAAACCACCAAGCAATAATAAAACTAATAAAACAGAGCTTGCAAGCGTGATTTTGCTTCCCGTTTTCACCACTTCTGGGTCAAATTTAAATTCGATAACATGATTGCCCGCAGGCACCGGCATCCCTCTTAAAATATAATCGACACGCATAAAATTAGCGGGCTTCCCGTCAACATAAGCTTGCCAACCATTGCAGTAAAACACTTCAGAAAAAACAGCGAAACCAGTGTTTTCACTATTAGATTTATACTTTAAGTAATTTGGCTTAACTTCAACTAAATCAATAACCGAAGTTGAATCAGTTCTAAAATTTGATTTTACTCCGCCAATAGTACGACTCGCTTCATGAGGACTGTAAATAGCCGTAATTTTCGTGTTTAAACTATCCAATTCTAAAATTTCCTCATTGGCAGAATCAACAGCTTTTAGGTTGTTTACAAACCATGCATTACCATTCGCTTCATCATTTTCATAAGGAAAACTTTTCCCTTCTTCATCTTGAGCAACAATATATTTTGTATTCAACATGCTAAGCACATTGATGTTATTTTGAGCAATGTAAAAATCAAAAACTTCGCGATAGCGTCTTAATTCCGCAGCATTATAGCCATTTAAAGAATTATGAAAGTACGAAGGTTTTGAAGGTCCTGAAACTAAATCGTAAACACGGTAATGACCGGTGTCTTGTAGAATATATTTATCAACCTCAGAGGCCTGAAACGGTTTACGCATTCTAATTCCAGCAACAAAGTCATCATTATTCACATAACGCCTATCTACACCGACTAAATCGAATAAAATAAGTACACAAAACGCCGTAATCACCCATTTTTCCTTCAGTTTATCCTTCAAATACATAAAAATAGCTCCTGCTGAAAGCAACACTAATACTAGTGTACGAAGACTATCTGCTGTGAAAACTGCTTTCCGGTCTGATTTAACCGCTTCAACAAAATCTTGACCGTAACTCTGACGGTACAAACCATCATTTGCACCCACAAAATCAAATAACGAGGATTTAAATAAAATAAACACCAAAGTTAGTCCACCTGTGATAATGGTTGCATATTTTAAAGCATTTAACTTTTCTTCATTCTTTTCTGAATTATTAAACAGCTTAACTAAGCCGAAAACAGCCAAGGCCGGTACACATAACTCTAAAATAACCTGAATAGAACTCACTGCTCTAAACTTGTTATAAAGAGGGACATAATCAATAAAGAAATTGGTTAAGAACCCTAGGTTTTTTCCGTAAGAAAGCAATAAAGACAAGATAGTACCTCCAACGAGCCACCATTTTAATCGCCCTCGTACTAAAAACAAGGCAAAAACAAATAAAAACAAAACAACTGCTCCAATATATGCTGGAGCTTCAACAATAGGTTGATCGCCCCAATATAAAGGTGCGCGTTTCGATTCTTGTAAAGCTTGTGTTGGTGAAGCCCCTAATTTTCGATAAGCATCATATGTTGCTGACTCCTTCCCTACATCTTCATAGTTTCCACCACCTACAAACCTCGGTATAAATAAATTTAAGCTTTCAACAATACCATAACTAAATTGCGTAATATAATCTTTATCTAACCCGTTAGTCACTTCTTTAGGCGAACCATCAGGATTAATGGTTAATTCACTTTTACTTCGCTTACTCTCTTTAACATATTCTTGAGTCGCTAGGATATTCGTGGCATTCAATGCAATTGAAAGCACTACTGCTCCTATTAAAACACCTATGGCTTTAAAATAATCTGGAAGCGTTTTCTTTTTATAGGCATCAACCAAATAAGCGATACCCAAAACAATGACCAAAAACATTAAATAATAAGTCATTTGGAAATGATTAGACACCAATTCTAAACCCATGGCTACTACTGTAAGGAGAAAGCCCCAAACATATTTCTTCCGAAAAACGAGAATAATTCCGCTTAAAACTAAAGGCATATAAGCAATGGCATGTGCTTTACTGTTATGACCAACACCAAGTATTATAATAAGATAAGTTGAAAACCCAAATGCCAAGGCACCAAGTGCCGCCAATTTAAAATCGACTTTAAGTGTCAGCAAAAACACATAAAAGCTCATTAAATAAAGGAACAGATAATCTGCAGGCCTCGGTAAAAAACGCAGGGCTAAATCTAATTTTTTAATGTAGTTGTGAGGATATCTAGCACCTAGTTGATAGGTAGGCATCCCACCAAAGGCACTGTTGGTCCAATAGGTTTCCTCTCCTGTTTCAGCTTTAAAATCGGTTTGCTGTTTACTCATCCCGATAAACTGCACGATATCATTTTGATAAATAACTTCACCCTTTAAAACTGGGCTAAAATACGCGAGTGAAACAACTATAAAACCTAGAAGTATTAATATGTGAGGTAAAAACTTTTTTAATGAAAATGGCATAAAATGGTTTTAATTCTAATGATTGCGAAAATTAATCTATTTCTTCGAAATCAACATAATCACCAACCTTTTTATTTGAAGTTTTTGTTTGAGGAATCTTATCTATAGTTACTTCACCTTCCTTGTTAGAGGTTTCTCTTTTTTGTCCTTGTTGAAACTGACCAAATTGTCCTCCAAAACGCTCTTCAGCCTTTTTAGAAACATATTTCATCAAAAACGGAGCAAATAATCTTGAAAGAATTTTGATACCGTAATAAACTAAAGCAATTATAATTATGGTTCTTAATACGCCCATTATTTAACTATTATTTTCTAATTCTTAGCAAAAATACAATTCTATCTCTTTAAAAAAAGCTGAAAAATGATAAAAAAACTATAAAATATCTATATTTGGGCAGCGTTTAATAACTTGAATATTAAACGGCTTTTCGAACCACAGCCTATGAACCTACTAAAATCCACACTGATTGTTCTGTTATGTTTAGCTTCAACCCAAGGCTATTCACAGTATACCGAAGTTATTAACTCTAATAGACCTGGTGTTTCCAGAAGTGCTTTTGCTGTTGGTACTAATGTCGTTCAATTTGAGCTAGGCCCCTATTATTCTAAAGAAACACGTACGCCGGCGGCAGCATATGAAGCTAATGGATTTGGAATCGATTTTGCTGCACGTTATGGCTTGTTATGGGAGCCTTTAGAAATAAGCATTGAAGGGAATTACCAAAATGACACTCAAAAATACTCATCAACCTACGATTCCGAATACAAACGATCTAACTTCAGGTATTTAACTATTGGAGCAAAATATTTGGTTTTCGATCCACTTAAAAACAAACCCGAAGAAAAGCCAAACCTATACAGCTGGAAAGCCAATAGAACTTTTAAATGGAAGTCTCTAATTCCTGCAATCTCTGTATATGCAGGAGCTAATATCGATTCTAAAGACAACCCTTTTACCGCAAGTGGTATTGAAGGTGTGAGCCCGAAAATTATGATCGCTACACAAAACAATTTCGCTAGTGGTTGGGTTTTTGTCATGAATTTCATTAAAGATCGAATAGGAACCGATCAATCAGATTTCCAGTACATTTTAACTTTAACCCATGCAGTGACTCCTAAATGGGTTATCTTTGGGGAAACTCAAGGTATTAAAAGTGACTTTTATGCCGATAATTTATTTAGATTAGGCGGTGCCTATTTATGGAACAAAAACTTTCAACTTGATAGTGCAATAACTTTTAACACTAAAGACACACCTGCTGTTTTCAACGTAGGCATTGGAGCTTCATACCGATTAGATTTCCATAAAGACAAGATTCCTAGTATTGACAATGATGTGAAAGACGAACTGAACGGTCTCCCTACTAATGTTAAAAAAACCCCAGAAGACGAAGCTGAACCTGTAGAAAAGAGAAAAAAAGAAGATATCGATTTTGATTGATATGTAATGCATGAAAGAAGGCGTCAATAACGTATGATAGAACTTAAAGAAGTGAAAACCAAAAAGGAACTTAAAGCATTCGTTAAGTTTCCTTTTAAATTATATAAAGGCTCCAAATATTGGACGCCACCTATAATAAGTCAAGAAATAAAATCATTTAACACCAAGGAAAACCCTGTTTTTAATGATGCAGAAGCACGTCTTTTTTTAGCCTATAGAGATAATGAAATCGTTGGTCGCGTTGCTGCTATTGTAAACTGGTTAGAAATAAATGATCAAAACCAAAAGAAAATGCGTTTTGGCTGGTTTGATTTTATTGACGATTTAGAAGTTTCTAAAACACTTTTAGATAAAGTTCAAGAGATAGGAAAATCACATCAATTAGAATACACTGAAGGGCCAGTTGGTTTTTCTAACCTTGACAAAGTAGGTGTTTTAACTGAAGGATTTGACTCTGTTGCCTGTATGGTAACTTGGTATAACTATCCTTATTATATCAAACACTATGAAGCTGCAGGTTTTAAAGTAGAGAAAACGTATATAGAAAGTGTATTCCCTTTTGAGAATGTCAAACCAGAATTTTTCTACAAAGCACAAGTAGTCATTAAAAAGCGCTACAAATTAGAAGCTTTAAATTTCACAAAAACGGATGACGTGATGCCGTATGTTGATAAAATGTTTGATTTGTTTAATATGACATACGCTTCATTATCGTCTTTTGTGGCCATAAACGACATTCAAAAAGCATATTTCAAAAAGAAATTTATAAGTTTTATAAACCCTGAGTATATCAAGTTTGTAGTGGATGAACATAAGGAACTGGTAGCTTTTGCCATTGTAATGCCTTCTTTCTCGGAAGCTTTACAAAAAGCTAAAGGCAGACTATTCCCTATTGGGTTTAAATACATTTTAGATGCTAAAAAGAAAAGTAAAACCGCAGATTTCTACTTAATCGGGGTACATCCTGATTATCAAAATAAAGGGGTTCACGCAGTTATTTTTAATGAATATTACGAAACTTTTAAAGCTAGAGGCATAGAAACCTGCTACAGAACACCGGAATTAGAAGATAATGAGGCTATCAAAAAAATATGGAAACATTTCGATCCTGTTGTTTTAAAAAGACGTAAAACACTAAGAAAAGAGTTAGTTTAAAATCATAAAAAAATCCGATTCAAAATTGAATCGGATTTTTTTTATATTTCGTATCGAATAGAACTACTCTCCCATTGCTGCCATAACAGCTGCTGATAAACGTTTGTAAGTTCCGTTTTCTAAACGCTCACGAATCGCATCAAAAGCATCTAAAGTTTCAGAAACATCTTGTAAAGTATGTGTTGATGTCGGTATTAATCTTAATAAAATCATTCCTTTAGGTATTACAGGATAAACCACTATAGAACAGAATATTCCATAATTCTCACGTAGGTCACGAACTAAAGCCATAGCTTCAGGAATGCTTCCTTTTAAATATACAGGAGTTACACAACTCTGTGTTGTTCCTATATCAAAACCGCGTTCTTTTAAACCTGATTGTAATGCGTTCACATTTTCCCATAACTTGTTTTTTAGCTCAGGCATGGTTTTAAGCATTTCTAAACGCTTAAGTGCCCCAACCACCAATTGCATTTGCAAAGACTTTGCAAACATTTGAGAACGTAAATTATACTTTAAATAATCTATGATTTCTTGATCACCGGCTATAAAAGCTCCCGTACTTGCTAAAGATTTTGCGAAAGTTGCAAAGTACACATCAATATCAGCTTGCACTCCTTGCTCTTCTCCTGCACCTGCACCTGTAGCGCCTAATGTTCCGAAACCATGGGCATCATCAACAAATAATCTGAAATTAAATTTTTTCTTAAGTTCAACGATTTCTTTTAAACGTCCTTGTTCACCACGCATACCAAAAACACCTTCAGAAATCACTAAAATCCCTCCACCGGTTTGTTCTGCCATTTTAGTAGCACGTTCTAAGTTTTTCTCTAAACTTTCAACATCGTTGTGTTTGTATGTAAAACGTTTACCCATGTGTAAACGCACACCATCAATAATACAAGCGTGAGCATCTACATCATAAACGATAATATCATCTTTTGCAACCAAAGCATCAATGGTAGAAACCATACCTTGATAACCAAAATTTAATAAATAAGCGGCTTCTTTTTGTACAAATGAGGCTAATTCATTTTGAAGTTTTTCATGCAAATCGGTATGACCAGACATCATTCTCGCTCCCATTGGGTAAGCAGAACCATATTCGGCTGCTGCTTCAGCATCTACTTTTCTTACCTCTGGGTGATTTGCTAAACCTAAATAATCATTAATACTCCAAGTGATAACGTCTTTTCCTTGAAATTTCATACGGTTAGAAATTTCGCCTTCTAATTTAGGAAACACAAAGTATCCTTCGGCTTGAGACGCCCATTTTCCTAATGGCCCTTTATCCTTGTAAATTTTATCAAATAAATCTCTCATTTATTATAAATCTTGTTGCGATTGAAATTAAGACATAACTAAACACCAATACTTTTTCACCAAACATCATTAGTAATGATTCATCGAGAAGAAAAGAAGTAATTTTTGGTCTGAAGTTAATGGATGCAAAATTAATTATTTATTAGCATTGAACATAATTTTTAACGTTCAATTATTACAAAATAAAAAAAGAGTTTGTTTTTCACTTAAAAAGCGAAAGACCAACTCTTTTTTTGAACTTTTAATGCTATTATTTTATGTATTGAATGCTCTCGGCAGCTGCTCCGTTTACACTATCAAAGAAACCTTGATCACTCATCCATTTATCACTATAAACTTTACTCATGTAACGTGCACCGTGGTCTGGAAAAATAATAACCACCTTGTCATTTTCTCCAAAGGTACCAGCTTCACTCAATTGTTTTATAGCTTGCATGGCCGCACCTGAAGTGTAACCAGCGAAGATCCCTTCAGTCCTAGCTAACTCTCTTGCAGTGTGCGCACTCTCTTCATCGGTTACTTTTACAAAATCGTCTATCACATCAAAATCAGTAGCGGCAGGAATTAAATTCTTTCCTAAACCTTCAATTCTGTATGGATAAATTTCTTTTTCGTCAAATTCTCTTGTGGCGTGATATTTTTTAATCACCGAACCAAAGGCATCAACACCGATAACTTTAATATTAGGGTTTTGTGCTTTTAAGTATTTAGCAGTTCCCGAAATCGTTCCTCCTGTTCCACTACAAGCTACAAGGTGTGTAATTTGACCTTCAGTTTGTTTCCATATTTCTGGTCCTGTAGAATAGTAATGTGCATCAATATTCAATTGATTGAAATACTGATTGATATACACAGAACCTTTCATTTCGCTATGTAAACGTTTTGCAACTTCGTAGTATGAACGCGGGTCGTCTGCACTAACGTGTGCCGGACACACATATACCTTCGCTCCCATCGTCTTCAGCATATCTATTTTATCTGGAGAAGATTTTGAACTTACAGCAAGCACACATTCATAGCCTTTTATGATACTTACCATTGCGATACTAAATCCTGTGTTACCAGAAGTTGTTTCTATAATGGTGTCACCTGGAGAAAGAATCCCTTTCTTTTCGGCTTGTTCAATAATATAAAGTGCTATTCTATCTTTTGAAGACTGTCCTGGATTAAATGCTTCTACTTTTGCGTAAAAGTCACCTTTAAACTGAGAAGTTATTCGATTAAGTTTGACAAGTGGTGTGTTGCCTACCAAATCTAATACGTTGTTATAAACGTGATTTTTTTGTTCCATAAATCCTTTTTAGTAATTGCTTAGCATTTGAAACTAATACAGCTTAAAAACGTACAAAAATAAAACATTTTTTTCTACTGACCATGATTTCCTTCTAAATCTAGCAAGAAGGCATACTCTAAAGCAACTTCTTTTAAGCTTTCAAAACGTCCTGAAGCCCCACCATGCCCCGATTCCATATCAGTTTGAAGCAATAGTTTATTACTGTCTATTTTTAAATCTCGAAGCTTAGCAACCCACTTAGCAGGCTCCCAATATTGTACTTGAGAATCATGTAAACCTGTAGTTACCAACATGTTTGGATAAGCTTTAGGTGCTACATTATCATAAGGTGAATAAGACTTCATGTATTGGTAATATTCGGCTTCATTTGGGTTTCCCCATTCGTCGTATTCTCCTGTTGTTAAAGGAATAGTATCATCTAACATGGTCGTTACCACATCTACAAAAGGTACGGCAGCTAGAACACCATTGTAAAGTTCCGGATTCATATTAATGACAGCGCCCATTAATAATCCACCAGCAGAACCGCCGTAGGCATATAAATGCTTATTTGAAGTATATTTTTGTGCTATTAAGTACTTTGAACAATCAATATAATCAGTGAAAGTATTACGTTTGGTTAGTAATTTCCCATTTTCATACCATTCTCGCCCCAAATATTCCCCACCTCTAATATGGGCAATAACATAAATAAAACCTCTATCCAGTAAACTTAAACGCACCGTAGAAAAGGAAGGGTCAATGGTTGAACCATAAGAACCATAGGCGTATTGCAATAAGGGTGCCGTGCCATCAAATTTCACACCTTTTTTATATACCATTGACATCGGAATTTTTACGCCATCTCTTGCCGTGGCCCAAATGCGTTTCGACTCGTAATTTTCCTTTTTAAATTGCCCTCCTAAAACCTCTTGTTCTTTTTTAATTTTTTTCGCTTTGGTTTTGAAATTGTAATCTACAACCGAGCTAGGCGTCGCTAAGCCATTATAACCATAACGCATAGTATCGCTATCAAAATCTGGGTTATTACCTATATAAGCTGTGTAGGTTTCATTTTCGAATGGCAAATAATAGTCTTCCACACCATTCCAACTTATAATTCTTAAGTTATTGAGCCCGTTTTCACGCTCATTAACCACTAAATAATCTTTAAAAATTTCAAGGTCTTCTATAAGAACACTCGCTCTATGTGGAATTACATCTTCCCAATTGTCTAAAGCTGTATTATCCTCATGAACCTTAGAAATTTTAAAATTTGTAGCCCCATCAGCATTAGAAATAATGTAGAATTTATCTTCGTAATGTGCGATGCTATATTCTAAATCTTCCGTACGTTCTTGAAATAGTTTAAATTCACCATTAGGCGTATCGGCATTTAAAAAACGGTACTCTGAAGATAAGGTACTAGAAGAACCAATGATGATATATTTCTTCGATTTTGTCTTGTAAACAAAGGTGTTAAAGGTTTCATCTTCTTCATGAAAAACAACGGTATCTTGAGAGCTATCTGTGTGCAACTCGTGTTTGAATATTTTTTCTGAACGTAAAGTCACTTCATCTTTCATGGTATAGAAAAGCGTCTTATTATCATTGGCCCAAGTCGCACTTCCAGTTGTGTTCTTTATTTCGTCTGAATAAATTTCACCTGTAACCAAGTTTTTAACTCTAATCGTATATTGTCTTCTACTCACTAAATCAGTAGAAAAAGCAGCCATAGTGTTATCTGGGCTAATAGATAAACCTCCTAAACTGAAATAAGCCTGACCTTCGGCCATTTTATTACAATCGAACAAAATTTCTTCTTCCGCATCTAAAGTTTCCTTTTTTCTAACGTAAATTGGATAATCTTTTCCGGTTTCATATTTGGTGATATACCAATAGCCATTTAATTTATAAGGTACCGAGGCATCATCCTCCTTAATTCTGCCTTTCATTTCTTCAAATAGCGTTTTCTGAAAATCTTCCGTATGCGCCATCATCGCCTTGGTATAATCATTCTCTTTATTCAAATAATCAATAACCTCATGGTTTTCTCTATCATTTAACCAATAATAATCATCAACTCGAGTATCATTATGAGTAGTAAGTTTATGAGCTATTTTTTTAGCGACTGGTGATTCTAAATGCGATTCTTTTTCTATCATCTTATCATTTTCTTTACAAGAGTGGGCAAAAATAATGCTTAAGAATAGAAATAGGAGTTGATTTTTCATTTTAAATTATTTAACTACTAAATTTAGTCTATTTTAATTAATTTTGTTTTAAACGAAAAAAAAGAAAAATTATGTTTGGAGATATGATGGGTATGATGGGAAAACTTAAAGAAACCCAACAAAAAGTAGAAGACACTAAAAAACGCCTAGACACCGTTTTAATTGACGAAGCTAGTAGTGATGGTAAATTAAAAATCACGTTGACAGCCAATAGAACGATTAAATCTATTCAAGTTGATGATAGCTTATTAAATGACAAAGAAGAGTTAGAAGATTATTTAATTCTTACCTTGAATAAAGCTATTGAAAAAGCGACTAGCGTTAACGAAGCTGAGTTAGCTGCTGTTGCTAAAGAAGGTATGCCAGACATACCAGGAATGGACATGTTTAAATAAGTAATTGAGACCTTAATTTATTTTTAACGATTAAGAATAGTAAAATAAATATAAATCTCTTATTTTTAGTTTTTAATCTTAAATTTCAAAATTATGTTCGAATTATTTCAAAGTGAAAACAACGAAAAATATTATTTTCATCTGAAAGCTAAAAATGGTCAAATTATCTTAGCGAGTCAAGGTTACGCCGATAAATCTGGTGCTAAAAACGGTATTGAATCGGTAAAAACAAACTGCGCTGACGATTCTAAATTTGAACGTAAAACTGCTGCAAACGGAAAGTTTCACTTTAATATTAAAGCTGCAAACGGTCAAATCATTGGGACTAGCCAAATGTACGCAGGTACTGATGGTATGGAAAATGGTATTGAGTCTATTAAAACCAATGCACCAACGGCTGAAGTAGTTGAAAAAGAGGATTAAGGTTTTTGAACAAGCTTTTTACAGCTTATTCAATTTTAATAATTCTATAAATTTATTATGCATGGTATCACTATAATCTAAATGTGTTACCATGCGTAATTTTTTATTCCCCATACTAATTATAAAAACATTTTGTGCCGCTAATTTTTGAACAAACGCTTTATCATCTGCGTCATCATGCAACTCAAAAATCACAATATTAGTTTCTATAGGCTCCACTGATTTCACCTGATTTAATTTTGCTAGAGCCTCCCCTATTTCTTTAGCCTTTTTATAGTCTTCCTTTAATCTGTCAATATGATGGTCTAAAGCATAAATGCCAGCAGCTGCTAAATATCCACCTTGTCGCATATTTCCACCAAATATTTTCCGAATACGCAAAGCATCCTTCATAATATCAGCATTACCAACCAAGACAGATCCTACAGGGCACCCCAACCCTTTACTCAAACACACCGAAATGGTATCAAACACTTTACCATATTGGTCTAAAGAATCATTCGTTTCAACAATGGCGTTCCAAAGCCTGGCACCATCTAAATGAAGTCCTAAACCGTTTTCAGCACAGACCTGTCTGATTTTTAAAATCTCTTCAAAATCCCAACAAGCACCACCACCTTTATTAGTTGTATTTTCTAGGGCCACCAAACTTGTTTTACTATAATAATAATCTTCCGGATTTATAGCTTCTAATACTTGCTCAGCCTTAAACATACCACGCTCGCCATCAATTAATTTACAAGATACTCCACTATTAAAAGAAGCTCCTCCAGATTCATAATTATAAATATGAGCGTATTTATCACAAATTACCTGTTCGCCTGGGTTGGTGTGTAATTTAATCGCTGTTTGATTGGCCATAGTGCCACTAGGGAAAAATAATGCAGATTCTTTCCCAAACAATTGAGCTACTTTCTCTTCTAAAAGGTTAACCGTTTCATCTTCGCGAAACACATCGTCGCCAACTTGGGCAGCCATCATGGCTTCTAACATGTCTTTAGTAGGTTTTGTAACGGTATCGCTTCTTAAATCTATTTTCATGCTGCAATTTTAATGGTAAAACTATAAAAATTATATAAGAAATATTTTCAACTGCTTTTATAAATCCTATTTTTGTTCAAAAGACATATTCATGATAACAACCGATCAAATTAAAGATCTAAATACCCGCCTCGATAAACTTAGGCACTATCTTTGACATAGATGCCAAACTTATAGAAATACAAAACGAAGAAGAGCAAACCTTCGACCCTAATTTCTGGAACGACCCAAAAGCTGCTGAAGTGATTATGAAATCCCTTCGTGTGAAAAAGAAATGGGTTGAAGATTACAAAACCGTTAAATCACAAATTGAAGAGCTTGACTTACTTTATGAATTTCATAAAGAAGGCGAATATTCGGCTGAAGAGGTTCAAGAACACTATGATAAAACAGCAACTTTTCTAGAAGATATTGAATTTAAAAACATGCTTTCTGAAGAAGGTGATAGCCTAAGTGCTGTCCTTCAAATTACTGCAGGTGCTGGAGGTACCGAAAGTTGTGACTGGGCCAATATGCTCATGCGTATGTATTTAATGTACGCCGAGAAAAGTGGTTTCAAAATAAAAGAACTTAACTTTCAAGAAGGCGATGTTGCTGGTATCAAAACAGTAACCTTAGAGCTTGAAGGCGATTTTGCCTTTGGATGGCTTAAAGGAGAAAACGGTGTACACCGATTGGTACGTATTTCTCCTTTTGATAGTAATGCCAAAAGACATACCAGTTTTGCTTCTGTATATGTTTATCCTCTTGTTGATGACACCATTGAAATAGAAATCAACCCTGCGGATATTGAAATTACGACCGCGCGTTCTAGTGGTGCCGGTGGTCAAAACGTTAATAAAGTTGAAACTAAAGTACAGTTACACCACAAGCCTACAGGGATTCAAATTCAGTGTTCTGAAACGCGTTCGCAACATGACAACAGGTCAAGAGCCATGCAAATGTTGAAGTCCCAATTGTATGAAATCGAACTTCAAAAACAGATGGCGCAGCGTGAAGATATTGAAGCTGGTAAAATGAAAATTGAATGGGGAAGCCAGATTAGAAACTACGTGATGCACCCTTATAAATTGGTGAAAGACGTTCGTACCAGTCATGAAACCGGTAATGTAGATGCGGTTATGGACGGAAATATTGATGAATTCCTTAAGTCTTATCTCATGATGATGGGACAAAAAGTAGAAGACGACAATCAGCTATGAGTAAAATAGACACGATTATATTCGATCTTGGTGGGGTTCTTATTGATTGGAACCCCGAGTATGTTTTCTTAGATGTTTTTAATGGAGACCAGGAGAAAACACGTTGGTTTTTAGATCATGTTTGCACAAGCGATTGGAACGAAAACCAAGATGCCGGCTATCCTTTAGCTCAAGCGACCGAAGATCGTGTCAAACTTTTTCCTGAATACGAAAAAGAAATTCGTAAGTTTTACGGCGATTGGGAAAACATGTTAGGTGGTGCCATTCACGGTATGGTTATCATCCTTAGAAAACTCATTGATTCTAAACAGTATAAAGTTGTTGCCCTAACCAATTGGAGTGCAGAGACGTTTCCTATTGCTCAAGCTCGATTTGAATTTTTACAATGGTTTGAAGCGATTTTAGTTTCAGGTGAAGAAAACACAAGAAAACCATTTATAGATATTTATGAACTTGCACTGAATCGCTTCAATATAAAGCCTGAAAATGCTATTTTTATAGATGATAACCTAAGAAATATTGAAGCTGCTAAAACATTAGGTATACACGGCATTCATTTTACAACTTCAGAAAAACTAAAAATACAATTAGAAACCTTTAATATTAAAATATAATGATTACAATTTATCACAATAACAGATGTAGTAAATCTCGTAACGGTGTTCAAATTCTAGAAGAATCAGGAAAAGATTTTAAGATTATTAAATATTTAGAAAATGTGCCTTCGGAAGAAGAATTAAAAAACATTATCAAATTGCTAAACATCAAACCTATTGAACTGGTTAGAAAAAACGAGGCCATTTGGAAAAGTGATTTCAAAAACAAGGATTTAAGTGATGCTGAAATTATTACTGCAATGGTTGAAAACCCGAAATTAATTGAGCGCCCTATAGTGATTAATGGTAATAAGGCTGTTGTAGGTAGACCTCCTGAAAACATTAGTAAAATCATATAATTCAGTCCTATTTTATTAACATAACATTAACCATTCTTCCTTAAACCATGGTATAAATTTGCAGTCAAACTCAGCAAATTACTATCCATGCAGAAACTAGTACCCTTACTATTTACTTTTTTACTCTTTTCAAATTTTGGGTATTCTCAGAAAAAAATTAGTGGAAAAGAATTAACCATTACAGGAACAATTATTGACGAAGAAACTAAGCAACCTTTAGAGTATGCAACAGTTTCATTTTTTAGCCAAGCTGAAAATAAAATCGTTGAAGGCGGAATCACCAATGAAAAAGGAGAATTTAGTATTCCTATTTCTAAAGGCGTTTATGATATATCTATAGAATACATATCCTACAATACTATAAAACTCCCTAATCAGGAGTTAAGCACAGATCTAGACCTAGGCGCCATTGCTTTAGCCATTAACATGGAAGCTTTAGATGCCGTTGAAGTCATTGCTGAAACCACAACGGTTCAGATTAAGCTTGATAAAAAGATATACAATATTGGTAAAGATTTAACCGCTGCTGGCGGAACGGTTAGCGATGCTTTAAACAACGTCCCTTCCGTTTCTGTTGATGTTGAAGGCGCTATTAGTTTGAGAGGAAATGAAAACGTTCGTATTTTAATTAATGGCAAAACCTCAACAATGGCTGGTTTTGGCGATAGTAATATATCGGCGCAATTACCTGCAGAAGCTATAGAGCGTGTTGAAGTCATCACCTCTCCTTCTGCTAGATATGATGCTGAAGGAACTGCTGGGATCTTGAATATTATTCTAAGTCAAAAAGAAACCCTTGGTTTTAATGGCTCGGTAACGCTTACCGCTGGAAATCCTGATTACGCAGGTATTTCAAGTAATCTAAATTACAGAACAGAAAAATTCAATTTATTTTCAAACTTAGGGTTCCGTTATTTTAATGCGCCTAGAATTAAAAATACCGATACCCATTATTTTGATAAAATTGAAAACGGTCAGATTGAAGCCCCAGAATTTGAAAATATTAATGAAGATCAAGATGTGACACGATTAAATCGTAATTATAATGCCAGTTTGGGTATGGAATATTTTCTAACAGATATGACCTCGCTTACTGGAAGTATATTTTATAGATATGGTGAAGATGCCGACGAATCTCAAAATTACAGTAAACGCTACAATTCTAATATTTTAGATGAAGAAACTCTTAGGAAAGAAAAAGAAAACGAAGAAGGTAACAGTTTCCAGTTTGCCTTAAACTACGTCACTAAATTCAATGATGAAGGTCATGAACTGACCGCCGATTTTCAATATGAAAATCAAGATGAAGAACAATTTTCTGATATTAATGAAAATTATATAATCACAAATCAAAGCAATCCTGATCCCTTTCAAGAAGAAAAAATTAATCAAACTGAAAAGGAAAAAGAATATTTAATTCAAGCTGACTACGTACTACCAATTGGAGAAGATTCTAGGTTTGAAGCTGGTTTAAGAGGAAACTTTCAAAATGAAATAACCGATTATACCTTAAGACAAGAAGACCTGAATACGGGTGATTTTTTTGTTAATGATACCATTTCAAACATCTTTGATTATAGCGAAAACATTTCAGCAATTTACTCCCAATACGGCACTAAGTTTGGTGATTTTTCATTTTTACTCGGACTCCGATTAGAAAACACCCAACTCAAAGGAAATATTGACTCCCGTTTAACCGATCAAGAGTTAGAAGATGCTTTTGGCTTCCCTATAGATTTAGATTTTGATAATAATTACTTAGGTCTATTCCCTACCGTTAACCTAATCTATAATTTAGCAAAAACAGATGATAATAAAGAAGAAAGTATCACCTTTGGTTATAACCGAAGAATAAATAGACCACGAGGTTGGTATGTCAATCCCTTTCCAACACGATCTAGTAGAACGGATGTCTTTCAAGGAAACCCTAACATAGAGCCCGCTTTTTCTAGTGCCTTTGATTTGGGTTACTTAAAGCGTTGGGATAAATTAACTTTGACAACTTCGGTTTACTACCAGCACGAAACCGGATCTTTTGAACGTATTCAAGAAGAAACCGGATTTCAAACCTCTGATGGAATTGATATTATTAGAACTATTCCTATCAACTTATCTTCAAATGATAGAGCTGGTGCAGAAATAGGCGTGCTTTTCAACCCATATAAATGGTTACGTATTAATTCAACTTTCAATTATTTTCATTTCAAAAAGGATGGTGAATTTAATGGCGTTGATTATGGTACAAGTGATAATAGCTGGTTTGGAAGGTTTAGTAGTAAAGTGACTTTACCAGCAGAAATAGATTGGCAAACAAACATGAATTATAGAGGTCCTAATGCCAATGCTCAAACGACTACCGAAGGTGTGTTTTCTATGGATTTGGCGTTCAGTAAGGAGTTTGGGGATCACGTGACGGTATCATTAAACGTGCGTGATGTATTTAACTCGAGAAAGTATATCTCTCTAACAGAAACAGATTCTTTTGAAAGAGAGAGTGAATCACAATGGAGACAACGTCAGGTTAACCTTTCATTACTTTATCGTTTCAATCAGAAAAAACAAAGTCACGAAAAAAGTAGAAATAACATGGATCATGGTGGCGATGATGATTTCGAAGGTTAATTTAAGGAAAAGACAACGCATAAAAAAAGAGCTTAATTTTAAAATTAAGCTCTTTTTTTATATCAAATTATGTTTTTAAGCGTCGCGCTTAGCCTTCTTTTCTTCTTTCATTTCTTTAAATTTTTCAATTAAAGAACCTCCAATCCAATAAGGTACCACAAAGGTTAATAAAAAAATCAGCAACCAAAAACCTAAAGTTAAAATGGTTAGAAATGCTAAAAAGCCTAAATATTGATCAAAATCAAACATAATATAAAGTGTCGGTTATAAAATCTGTGGCAAATATAATGTAAAGACCTTGGTTATACAAAATCAAAATTAAATTTATTAACAGAGTTTTCAACTAGTTTAAGTTGGGCTGAGGAGTTGTTCTTAAATAAGGTTTAATCTCTTTATAGCCTTTCGGAAAAATACTCGGAATATCCTCGGTAGCCACAGCTGGAACCACAACGCAGTCTTCTCCGTTTCTCCAGTTTGCAGGCGTTGCCACTTTATGGTAAGCCGTTAATTGTAAAGAATCTATAACACGTAAAAGTTCTTCAAAATTTCTTCCGGTTGACGCCGGATAAGTAATCATCAATTTTACTTTTTTCTCAGGGTCAATAACGAACACCGAGCGTACGGTTAATTTGCTATCTGCATTGGGATGAATCATATCATATAATTCAGAAACCTTTCGGTCTTCATCAGCGATAATAGGGAAATTAACTTCAGTCTCTTGTGTTTCGTTTATATCTTTAATCCAACCTTTGTGCGACTCTACGCCATCTACACTTAAGGCCACAACTTTAACATTTCTGTTATCAAAAGCATTTTTATATTTCGCTACGGTTCCTAATTCAGTCGTACAAACCGGAGTGTAATCTGCAGGATGCGAGAATAAAATACCCCAGCTACCCCCTAGCCACTCATGAAAATTAATGGTTCCTTCTGTAGAATCTGCAGTGAAATTCGGAGCTTCATCTCCTAATCTAATTGTTGACATAATATTTTTATTTAGTTAAGTTTAAAAAACTATAAACTAGATAACTAGCTCATATACGCTAAGTTACTTATTTTATATTTTTTGATTGGTTGAAAATCGTTATATCTATGTTAAAAAAGCAATCTAAAATTTACAGAATTCCTATTCTAAAAACCTTGTAAAAAGCGTAACTTTACATCTTAGAATTTAATACTTTTAAAATGAGTTACAGAATAGAAAAAGATACTATGGGCGAGGTTAAAGTACCTGCCGATAAACTTTGGGGCGCACAAACAGAACGCTCAAGAAACAACTTTAAAATTGGGCCTGCAGCTTCTATGCCTTTAGAAGTTGTTTACGGGTTTGCTTACTTAAAAAAAGCAGCAGCACATACAAACTGCAAATTAGGTGTTATGGATGCTGAAAAGCGCGACTTAATTTCTCAAGTTTGTGATGAAATTTTAGAAGGAAAGCATGATGATCAATTCCCTTTAGTGATTTGGCAAACGGGTTCTGGTACACAAAGTAACATGAACTTAAATGAAGTTATTGCTAATAGAGCACAGCAATTAGCTGGAAAAGTGATTGGAGAAGGTGAAAAAACCATTCAACCTAATGATGATGTAAACAAATCTCAATCGTCAAACGATACCTTCCCTACAGGTATGCATATTGCTGCTTATAAGAAAATTGTTGAAACTACTATTCCGGGTGTAAAACAATTGAGAAATACATTAAATGAAAAATCTAAGGCTTTTAGTGATGTAGTTAAAATTGGTAGAACCCACTTAATGGATGCTACACCAATTACTTTAGGTCAAGAGATTTCTGGTTACGTTGCACAATTAGACCATGGTTTACGTGCTTTAGAAAACACCTTACCTCACTTAAGTGAATTAGCTCTTGGAGGAACAGCTGTAGGAACCGGACTAAATACACCTCAAGGTTATAGTGAAATGGTAGCTGATTTTATTGCAGAATTCACAGGTCTACCTTTTGTTACCGCTCCAAATAAATTTGAGGCTTTAGCGGCTCACGATGCCCTAGTTGAAACTCATGGTGCATTAAAACAATTAGCCGTTTCTTTAAATAAAATTGCTAACGATATTAGAATGATGGCTTCTGGACCGCGTTCAGGTATTGGAGAAATCATTATTCCGGCTAACGAACCAGGAAGTTCTATCATGCCAGGAAAAGTAAACCCAACACAATGTGAAGCTATGACTATGGTTTGTGCACAGGTTATGGGTAATGACGTTGCTGTTTCTGTAGGTGGTTTACAAGGTCACTACGAACTAAACGTATTTAAGCCTGTTATGGCAGCTAACGTATTACAATCAGCGCAATTAATTGGTGATGTTTGTGTAAGTTTTGAAGAAAACTGTGCTGTTGGTATAGAGCCAAATCAAGAGGTGATTAATACTTTACTAAACAACTCATTGATGTTAGTAACTGCTTTAAACCCTAAAATCGGTTATTATAAAGCTGCTGAAATCGCGAATACCGCACATAAAAACGGAACGACTTTAAAAGAAGAAGCTGTTCGTTTAGGACATGTTTCTGCTGAAGACTATGACGAATGGGTAAAACCAGAAGATATGGTAGGAAGTTTAAAATAAGATTTCCAATATATGTCTAGTCCTAAATAACCGATACAGATTATTAAAGGAT
>NZ_WAAT01000042.1:0-64380 GCF_008806375.1 Pseudotamlana haliotis
TTTAATATTAAAAACGGTCAACATTATTTAGGGAAGTTCAAATGTAATATTCATTTTAATTTTTTACTGCTTAGCTGATTTGACAATACTTACCAATAGTCTTATTAGCTCAGTAGACTTCGATTTAAATACTTTAAATTCCTCCTCATTAATAAATTTGGTTTCATGAAGTAAATCTAACCAATAGTCTGTTTCATTAGCTTCTTTTAAGCTTATTGACATTTTACTGATAAAATCTGGTTTACTTTGAGCAAATTCAGCTTCCCTGACATTCGCCCCTATAGATGTTCCTGATTTCAATACTTGTCTTGACATCACATATTCTTTTTTATCATATGCCAAGTTTTTATATAATCCCACAATATCTACTGCAAAATTAAAACTCTTGTTTTTAATAACATTTTGTCTCATAACAACCAGAACTAAAAGTAGCCATAAACCTACAATATTAGTTCTTTATTTTCAACAAGAATTTCTCATTTTTAATTATTTCCTTTTAACTATTAATTTTTCATTATTCACTTTTAATTAAATTCGCCCCAAAGCCAACATGATCATTAATATATTGTCCGTTTTGACAAAAAACAGCCAATTCGTTCTCAATAAACGCTAAAACCGTTTTGGCTTCCTTTTCAGGATATAAAACATGTACATTCGCTCCAGCATCTAAGGTAAAACATACTTTAGAACCTGTTTCTGCTCTAAACGCCCATATTTTATTAATGATTTGAAGCGTATTGGGTTTCATTAAAATAAAATACGGCATGCTAGTCATCATCATGGCGTGGAGTGTTAAGGCTTCACTTTCTACTAGGGCAATAAATTTATCGAGATCGCCTTCTTGTAAAATTTTAGAAATGGCTTCTAAGTTTTTATGTGCTTGCTTAAAGCGTTCTTGAGCAAATGGGTGACCATACATCAAATTATGCCCTACGGTACTGCTGACTTGTTTTTCTCCTTTATCGACCAACAATATAGTATCGTGGTAGTTTTTAAAAACATCATGTACTTGATGCGGGAATTTAACGCCGAATAAATCTGAGCTTCCTTCGATATTGGCATGTTCTCCCCAAACCACCAAATCACCTTCCAAGCTTCTACAAGCACTTCCTGAGCCTAGGCGTGCTAAAAAGGATGCTTTTTGAAGGAAATAAGTTTCGTCTTCAGATTTCTCGACTGTACTCGAAATGACATCATCACTTAACAATTCCTTTTCAACACTCATGAGACATAAAGCCAAGGCACTCATTCCTGAGGCGGAAGAAGCGATACCTGAACTGTGCGGAAAAGTATTTGACGTTTCAATCTTAAAATGATAATCCTTTAAAAACGGTAAATAGGTTTCAACGCGCTTAAAAAACGTTTCTATTTTAGGTTTAAAACCATCCTTTTTATCACCGTCTAAAAACACATCAAAGGAAAAGCTGTCACTGTCTTCCTTTTTAGAAAAACTTACAGTTGTTGTGGTTTTACAGTTGTTTAATGTAAAACTTATTGAAGGGTTTTCCGGAATTTGATTTTTCTTCTTTCCCCAATATTTCACTAAAGCAATGTTACTTGGTGAGGACCAAGTGTAACTTCCGTTTTCAACAGTTTTTGCGTAGGCTTTAGGAATAAATTGTGCTTCAGTCATAAGTGGAGTAAAAAATTTTCACAAAGATACTTTTTCCTAATTAATGTTTAGCGCTCAAGGAGATGTTCTGCGCAACCTTCTCCAAACCCTACCTTAATCACTTGTTTTTCAAAATATTAATATTGTGTTAAATACTAATCTCAGTTGGTAAGGCATCGCTTTTATTGTATCATTGAAAAAATAAAATCAATAAAAACTATTACAGAATGAGATTTTCAAAAAAAATTAAAGCCTTAATTGTTTGTTTTTTAATGATGGGAGGCACGATGATGGCCCAGAGCACAGCACCACAAAATGTCACTGTTTCTGACGCAGAACTTGGCAAAATCGCCTCAGTTTTTCAAGGCGTACAAGCCATTAACGTGAAAGCCCAAGAAGGCATGATGAAAACTGTTCAAGACAATGGCTTTGAACTAGACAGATTCAACGAAATATACGAAGCCGCTCAAACTGGTAAAAGCGGTACCAATCTCACTGATGAAGAGAAAGAGAAATTTGGAGAAGTCATGAACGCACTGCAACAGCAACGTGCAGGCATTCAAAAGCAAATGGAAACGGTTATTACAGAAGAAGGACTTACGCTTGAGCGCTACCAAGAAGTAGCTATGGCACTGCAATCTGACACCAAATTACAAGTACGCTTAAAGGCTGAATTAGCGAAATAATAATACACAACACATACTTTTAAAAAAACCTTCCGAAATGAAGGTTTTTTTATGCACTTATTCACACAACTCTAACAACTTCATCATAGTTTTATAGTTTCGTGCTGTGGCCGTGATTTTTAGTTTACGTTCGAAGAAATTATTATTGCATTTGGCTTTGCCATAACCTATAGCACTATGAAAATAAATACAATCATTAGTGATGGAAAAAGTTTCATTAGGCACGTTTAATTTAGAAACTTCGGCCACCAATGCTAATTCTGGCACGTTAAACATCAACATAAAATAACTGTTTTCTTTTTTATCCTGAGGAAATGGACAAGCATCAAAAAGTTCTTGTAAAAGCTTTGGTGTTTTGACCAATACAGGAATTTCAAATGAGAAATGATTTTTTATCGCTTGATGAATTTGATTTTCTAAAACTTCGAGATTGTCTTCGGAAGACTGAAAGATTACATTCCCACTTTGAATATAAGTTTGCACCTGTTCTAGTCCACTTGAAGCAAGCACTTCGCGAAGCGCTGCCATAGGAATTTTATTTTTCCCGCTCACATTAATACCTCGTAAGAATGCTATATAAATATTCATTTAGAAGTTTTGTTTTTGGTTGAGGAATCGGTACACCAAAAGGCTATTAGGTTTTGATACGTAATGAATTGAATAATTGAACCTTTCTAAGGGAATGATTCGAATATCTCTATAACGTATTTGAAAGGCTTCTGGGTATTCGAGGATAATTTGAAGCTGCCTGTTTACATCAAGCCAAAACTCATCTTCTTTACCTGTAAATTCCATGTAGCATTTCGCTTTATGAAATTCTATACGAGCTTCTTCAGAAAAGACGACGTGCTTATCTGCCATACTGAGCTTTAATAGCTTCCCAAGAATGAGTTTTCAATGTTCCGTTTTCATCTCTATCAATCATATCGTCCATCATGGCTTTATAAGCTTCCGAAGGTTCGCTAAAACGCACCGCTTGTTCCTCTAAAGTATATTCGATATAATTTTTAAGTGAACGCTTTTCGAGTTTAGCTTGTTTTTCAAGAATTTCGATAGCTTTATCATCTAACTCAATAAGTTTTTTCGTTTTTCCCATTAT
Source organism: Pseudotamlana haliotis (assembly GCF_008806375.1). Lineage (GTDB taxonomy): Bacteria > Bacteroidota > Bacteroidia > Flavobacteriales > Flavobacteriaceae > Pseudotamlana > Pseudotamlana haliotis. The sequence goes on from NZ_WAAT01000042.1 coordinate 3,398, forward strand.
ATATAGATTATATATACATTAAATATACTAAAAATATATTTAATGACAACTTGAGATGAAAAGTATAATAGCTATTTCGACAAATGCTGCGCTGCAATAAACGCCCCTGTCCAAGCATTCTGAAAGTTAAACCCGCCAGTAATAGCGTCGATATTTAATACTTCACCAGCAAAATAGAGATTTTTTACCAGTTTGCTTTCAAAGGTTTTGAAGTTCACTTCTTTGAGGTTCACACCTCCTGCAGTGACAAATTCTTCTTTAAACGTACTTTTTCCGTCCACATCAAAAACAGCGGTGGTTAATTGACTGGCTAATTCTTCTAATTGCGATTTATTTAAATCGGCCCAACGGGTCGTTTCGGTCATTTGAGACGCTAAAACCAACTTATGCCACAGACGTTTTGGCAAATCAAACTGCGTAGATTTAAACACCGTTTTTTTAGCAAAACCCTGTTTTAAACTTTTAAGAAACTCTAAACAATCGTCAAAACTGCGCTTTATAAAATTAACTTCAATTTGAAACTTATATTCCCGCTTTGCCAATTCCAAAGCTCCAAAAGCCGATAATTTTAAAATAGACGGCGCACTGAGTCCCCAGTGGGTGACAAGCAGTGGCCCTTCGCTTAATAAATCAGTTCCCAGAACACGTACCTCAACATCTAAAGCGACTACTCCAGGAATATCTTGCAAACGGTCATCTTTAATATTGAAGGTAAATAATGAAGGTACTGGTTGTGAAACACTATGCCCTAAACCTTCTAATAATTTCCATATTTTAGGATTGCTTCCTGTGGCTATCATGATTTTTTTAGCAGAAAAAAAGCCTTCGGAAGTATTTATAATAAATTGTTCATTTTCAGCTTCAATCGTTTTTACAGGATGGTTGTAGTAAATGTCTACGTGATGTTTTTCAGCTTCATTTAAAAAACAATCGATAATGGTTTGTGATGAATTTGAAACCGGAAATATACGTCCGTCATCTTCAATTTTAAGTGCGACACCGCGTTCTTCAAACCAAGCGATGGTATCACCAGTCATGAATTGATGAAAAGGACCAAGTAATTCTTTTTCCCCACGGGGATAGTTTTGAACCAGTTCAGAAGGCACAAATTCGGCGTGAGTCACATTACAGCGTCCGCCACCAGAAACCTTAACTTTAGCTAAGCCCTCTTTAGCACGTTCTAAAATAGCGACTTTTAACTCCGGATTTTGCGCGGCAATGTTTATTGCTGCAAAAAAGCCCGCTGCACCACCACCAACCATTATAACGTCTTTGTTTATCATATTCTATCAGGATAATCTGAAATGATGCCAGTCACACCATATTCGATCATGCGTTCGATAGGTTTAAGATTATTTACGGTATAAGTAATCACTTTAAAGTTCTCTTTTAGCTCCTCCACAATTTCAGGAGTCAACATGGTATAATTTGGATGAATTGATACTGCATTAATGCTTTTAGCAAAAGTTACAGCTTCTTCCAAATTGGTATTGGTAAGCACACCTAGCGGAATGTCTTTGTTGATTTTATAAGCTTCTTCTAACAAATCAAACTGAAAACTAGACACGATAATATTACTATAATCCCAGCCTTTTTTTTCAACGAAAAATGTAATTAGACGACAAGCTTCTTTGGCGGTATCTTGCCCTTTGAGCTCAATATTTAATAAACACTTATTATCGACCAAAGCTAAAACCTGTGATAAGGTCGCTATTTGGTAACGCCCTTTCACCTTTACTTTTTTCAAGTTGTTCAAGGTTTGCTTAGACACTTCACCAAGGCCATCAGTCACGCGATTTAATGTGAAATCATGAAAAACCACCAACTCACCAGAAGCACAACGGTGTACATCTATTTCAATACCGTCAACTTTCAAGTCTAAGGCTTTTTTAATGGATTCTAGTGTGTTTTCTGCAAGGTGACCTTTAGCACCACGATGCCCTATTTTTAATACTTTGTTTGTCATTTTTTATCAATTGGACGCATTAAACCTTCTTGTGCTACCGATGCTATGAGTTTACCATCTCTTGTGAATATACTTCCTCTAGCAAACCCTCTGGCGCTTGAAGAACTTGGAGATTCCATAGAATACAACATCCAGTCGTTTAAATCGAAATCTCTAAAATACCACATCGAATGGTCTAAGCTAGCAGTTTGTGTATTGCCCCAGTGCGCTTTACTAGCATGCGGATTAAGAGCTGAAACTAAAATATTGTAATCTGAAATATACGTTAAAATTTGCTGTTTTGTGGCTAAATCTAAATCTTTAGCATCTCCTTTTATTCGAAACCACACATCACTATATGGCGGCACATCCTTTTTATCCATCGGGTTAACAATTTCCGTTGGTTTAAAATCGATAGGACGTTTCACTTCAAAAAAGGCTTTTAAACTTTTCGGTAAAGCATTACCAAACTGATCTAAAATTTCATTCCAGCTTAATAAATCTTCAGGTTGTTTAAGACCTGGTTTCATTTCAATTTGATGACTATAACCTTCTTCTTTGATATGAAAAGATGCCGCTAAAATAAAAATGGTATTTTCGTTTTGATGCGCGGTCACTCGGCGTACCGAAAAACTTCCGCCATCTCTTACCACGGTTACGTTATAGGTAATCAGGTGGTCTAAATTCCCGGCTTCTAAAAAATAAGCATGCATGGAATGTAAAGACCGCTGACTAGATACGGTTCGGCTTGCGGCATTAATAGCCTGAGCCAACACCTGACCACCAAACACAATTGAGTTTCCAATAGTTTTACTAACACCATTAAAAACATAATCGTTAACTTTTTCTAAAACTAAAAGTTTTAATAGATCTTCAACCGTGGTCATTGCTAGTTCTTGTTTTACGGGGTAAATTTATTAAATTATGAACGGCTACGAGAATGTTTTACCAATAGATTAATAAAATTTAATTTTTAAATGATATCTAATCCCCTTATTTTGCTTAAAATTCTGCACGATGCTATTTCCTTTTCATAAATTATTCCTGCTTACCTTACTATTAATAAACTGTAAAACAACACCATTGACAACCATTACTAAATTACCTCATGATTTAAAAGAGGCTTCGGCCATAGAAAAACTGGCAGGCTCCAATTTATTATGGACCATTGAAGATGCCGGCAATAAAAATCATATTTATGGTTTTGACTTACATGGAAATTTAAAAAAGAGTATTGAAATTAGTAATGTGAAGAATAAAGACTGGGAAGATTTAACTTCAGACCAACACGGCAGTCTGTATATTGGTGATTTTGGAAACAATAAAAAGAAACGTGAAAGCTTCTTCATTTACAAAGTTTCAGATTTTGAAAACGATAAATCTTCAGCTGAAAAAATAGAATTTATTCTTCCGAAGAAAACTAAATCAAAAGATTTTGAAAGCTTTTTTCTTCTGAAAGACCACTTTTACATATTTAGTAAAGAGAATAAAAAAACTTTAGTCTTTAAAGTTCCGAATAGTATTGGTAAACATACAGCCGTTTTGATTGATGAGTTCAAATTTGACAAACAATTAAAAAAAATCACTTCTGCCGCTATTAGCGATGATGAACAAACCATTGTTCTTCTGAATCACGACAGAGTTATGAAAATTTCAAATTTTAAAAATGATGATTTTTTTAAAGGGTCCTTAGAAGTTTTAAAATTTAAGCACGATACGCAAAAGGAAGGCCTTTGTTTTAAAAACAATCACACTGTTTACATTACCGATGAACGCGAGAAAAGTGAAGGCGGCAAATTATATGAATTTAATATCAATTAAGCTTATAAGTCTAAGCCCATTCCAAAGGAAAAACGCAGACCATCTTCACTATGAAACAAGGCCATATTTAAGGTAAACATATCCACACCATTTATAAAAACACCGCCACCCACTGAAGTATTCCATTGGTTAGCGTTGTAGCTCCCATTTAATACCAAATCATCTCCTACCCAAACGCGACCATAATCAAATCCGCCATAAACACCTAAATACAGTGGTAATAACCCTGTTTTAACTTTTCGGAAGTTATAACGTAAATCTGCGGTTTGCAGGTAAGCATTTTTACCTGTAAAACGTTCATTTCTAAAACCTCTTAAGCCATTATTAGCACCAATATTTGCAGCTTGATAAAATTCAAAACCATCACCTATATTAAAATGCCCCTTAAATTTTGTCGCAAGCACCAACTTGCCACTTTCAACCAACTTGTAATCAAAGCCCAGCTCTGGAATTATATACCCGAACTCTTTTGTATTTCCTAAATTGTTTTTATAGCCTGCTTTTAAACCAAACAACATTCCAAGCGTTGGAAAGGCATGATTATCAGAGTTTTTATATTGATAAACAACTTCAGCACCAATAAACTCGTTGCTAAAGCTCCCATCATCTCCAATATAAGCATCATTTATAAAGCGACCACTTGTTGCTTCAACCACTATATCTTCGTAAGCGACACCAAATCTAAAAGACCCGCCCAACTGGCCATTCCAAATTAACGTTGGCTCAAACTTTAAGGTTTCTAACTTCACACGGTTATAATTCAAATCAAAATCATCTGCGTTGTTTCCATTGGCTTCAAAATTAGGTGTACTGTTACCATAGCCAAAAAAGTTTATGGTATAATTCGGACTGGTAAATCTACCCGCTATTCCTAAATTAAAATTACCGAAGACATTAGCAAACTCACTATTTAGAGCTAAATCGAAACCATTTGTAGCGAAAAAATAGGCTCCAGAAAGGCTGTGTTTTGAAGTAAACGGATTTCTTTCAAAACCATAATTAGCCCATGTATTTTTAAAACCTAATTTAACCCCATCATCAGGATTCACACCAATGGCTGGTAATAATTGATTGGTATTGTTTTTTAGTTTTTTATAGTGATAGAGATTGACTTCATAATCATCCGTTAATTTTTTCTTGCCTTTTTGAGTTAAAAATTCATTTTTCTTAGTTTTTTGGTCATAAATTTTCAATTTTTTACCATTCAGGATATTATAAACATCATTATTCTGACCTCCAATTAATCGTATTTTTATTAGCTGCTTTCCTTCGCCTTGAACTTCAAAACGGTCATCATCATCTAAACCGTAGATCCAAATTTCTTTAGTATTTCTTGATTGGTAAGTTCGGTCATGAATCACATCGGCTTTTTTTCCTTTTTTGATTCTGAACACTTTCACTTTCGTTTTGCCATGAGGTAAACGTGTGATATCAAACCAATCATCTTTATGTGTTCCTTTTATTACAGCAAATCTATTAATATGCTTATAATAAGTATCTGAAATTTGCTTAAGATTAGCCCGTCTTCCTTTTAACTTCTCCTTAATTTCTTTTATGTTTTTTTGATTAAGTTCTAAAGGAAGATTTAAAAAAGCAGCATCAATAACATCATCTGTTATATGTTTTTGCAAGAATTCTACCTGACTATCCCAAACCGCTTTTTCAGACTCCGTAATGAGTGCCATATCTAAAGCGTAAGGCGAGGTATTGAACCATTTTGGTTTTTTTAAATTATTAGAATAGCTCTTCATTCCTCTAACGGAAGGCTCTAAAACCGTAATCAAATTAGGTAAAAAGCCATCAGACAAAATTGAAAAAGCTTGATCACGATCTCTAGGCACGGGACGATAAACCGTTTTACCTTTTTCTTTAAATTCTGCCCAACGCCATTGGTCGGCGTGTCTATCCCAATCTCCTATAAGCATATCAAAAAGTCTGGCTTTTATATAAGCTTGCTCGTCAAGCACGTACTTCTCATCGGCAGCCAAATTAATGAGTAAATCATCTGTACTCACCATCTCGTTTGAAAACCCAAAACTCTCCTGATCACCATGACCAGAATCTGTTCGCTCTTCAATCATGTACAATTCTTCGCCAAAACCCTCAACAAAACGTCCTAAACTTGGTTGTTTCGGTACATAGTACAATATAGGATTGGTGTGATAAATATTAACCGCATCAGCCAAACTTCCAATCACAAATGGCGCATAAGGATATGAACCTGCAAAAACATCTAACATTAACCCTTTAGTGTAAGTTTCGCTAAATTGCTCTTCAATAAATTGATCTTTAAAGGCTACAGCCTGAATAAATTGCTCGGCATCTTTGCGCAAGGCACGCATAACATATTCTTTGCCTTTATCATCTACTAAACGTAAGGATCTTGATTGCTGACCACCTCCTACTCTAACCGGTTTCAACCCGCCAAAAAGCGTATCTAAGTTGACGGTTGGCGCTAATACTTTGGTACTATAATCTTCACGGTAGCGCTCACCCCATAACCATTTATACAAGCCTCCTTTTTCGGTTTCAGAATTTGCGTAAACAGACCCTTTTTTTTCCTTCGGAAAGGGCACAGAAAGGCTATCCATCGTTTTATAATCGTCTTCAGGAAGCACCTCTGTTTGATAAACTATCTCATTTTCTGAATAAAAACGAACGTATGACGCCCCGTCTTTAAAAACATCTAACCTCGCATAACCAGGGGCTCCGTATGAAAATTGTCCACCACCAACATTTCTTGTTGCCGTCGTTTTAGACCCTGCACCACTAATAATTTGAGGTAAATTATCTTCAATAATGTACTGCAAACTATGGTCATGACCAGAAACAAATATAGTTTTGTCATTCTTTTGAGCCAAGGTCACTATTCGTTTTCTAAACGCTGAGTAACGTGAATTTTGGGTATCAACTGTAATAACACCACCCGTTTTTCGCATTAGGTTTTTTAGGGATCCCAAACCAGGCAATGGTGTCATGTGGCTTTTAAAATCATAGTGACCACCATGTGTCCCGTTAGTAAACATTGGGTGATGAATAGCTACTATTGTAGTTTTTCCTCTGGCTTTTTTAATCTCGCCATCAAAAACCTCAAAAAACTTCTCTCTCGTTTTTATCTCACAATCATCATTTATGGTGGGGTGTTTATTCCAGTTTGTCATATACCATTCGGAATCAACCAAAATTAAGACTGTGTGGTCTGAAATTTTAATACGTTCTATGGGGCAGCCATTTTCAGGTAGAAATGTGTTTTTACCAAGCCGATTTTCAATATATTTTTCTTGTCTTTTCACGCCCTTTAAACCATCATTATACCAGTCATGATTTCCAGGAATAAAAATTGTTTCGCCTTTAAAGTTTTTAACAGCATCCATTTGCACATCTAACTGATGCTCGGCAAAAGCCCTTTCTTTTTCACCTTTAGCAGGTAATCCTTTGGGGTAAATATTATCACCCAAAAAGATGGCTGTACTGTTTTCAGAAGCTTGGCTTAGTTCTTTTTCAAAGGCCTTTATGGTTTCTGTGGAAGTCCCAATTGGCGCATTACCAGCATCACCAATTAAGTAGAAAGAATGTACTATTTCCTTATTTGGAAATGTAGATAACTTGTCCTGGTCTTTATATTGTGCTTTAAAATTGGCACAGGCATGCAAAAGCAATACAAGTAGGATAGTAAAAGGAAGTTTAAAACGCTTCATAATCATGACATGAATAACTGAATATCAAGTTAATAAATTAGTTCCAATGGAGGTGACTACGCTCTTCCCAATAAAAACTAGGTGAGACTTTCATATTTTTTAGCCATTCGAGATCTTTTGTATCTAATCTAAAATCGTTTGCTTTTAAATTTGCTTTTAGCTGCTCAACATTTGATGCGCCGCTGAGCACATAATCTGGTTGAAGATGGTCCATCACAAAGCGTAAAGCAATGGCATCTACCCCAACTTTGTATTTTTTAGATAGTTGTTTTAAAATCATATACGCTTCTTTATACTTAGGAAACAGGTCATTCTCAAAAACACGTCCGTTTGCTAGAGCTTCTTTAACAATCACTGTTTTGCTGCTGGCTATCACCGTTTTTAAAACCTCAAAAGTGGATTGTTCAAACACATTAAAAGACACCTGAAAACTATCGAATAAAGGCTTTCCGTTTACTTCAATTTTTAAAGCTTCGGTTATGACTTCTTTCTGATTCTCACCACTGGTTGTGATTCCAATATTTAAATCTGTTTCATCTTTAATGCGGCATAATGCTTCTAAAACCGCTTGATTTTCCAGAACGCCACTATCAAAAGTCGCAGAATGTATTTGGTAATATTTTAAACTTGGCAGCATGGCTTTGGACACTTGCCATTGCTCGACCAATTTCTCAAGAGAATGCTCCTTGATTTCATGCTTCCCTGGATAGCCTAACTCCCAATTCGCCACATAAGTATAGCCCCATTTTGTGCCTAAAATAACAGCTTTATGTTTTGTTTGGGTTTGCCATTCCTGTAAAAAAGCTTCGCCCTTTCCATAGGAAGGTGCCGTATCAAAATAACGCACCCCTAAATCATAAGCTTCATCTAGAACTGAAAACGTGTTATTTTTAAAAGCTTCCTCGGTTTTATCAATATCTTGATTGGTTCGAATATTAATGTATTCTGGCCTCCCTAATGCCGCTAAACCTAAACCTATTTCTGTTGAAGATTTTTTGATGATGCTAATTTTAATTATTACTTTTTAACTTAGTCCCTATGAACTACAAGACAACATAGAACACCCCACTTTATTTCTAGCCCATTCCGGACGTTTGGCGAACCATTTTTCATGCTCTGGTTGTTCGGCGTAAGGTTGTTTTAAAAGTTGGAACAACTCATCAATTAAACTATAATCGCCGTCATCAGCAGCATCAATAGCCAGTTGTGCCATGTAATTTCTAAGCACATATTTCGGGTTTACCGTATTCATTTTGCTTTGCCTTTCGGAATTTGAAACAGACGCCTCATTTAAACGCTTTGCATAAGTTTCAAACCAAGTATTCCAACGGGTTTCAACGGTTCCCGTAATGTCTTCTGGCTTATAAAAAGCATCATGTATGACTTTTAAACCTTCTTCTGGTTTCTCCTTTTGAAAATGACTTAAATTCCTGAAAAAGATGGTCATATCGGTTTCCGTGAGATGCAGAATATCTTCTAAATCTTGAATGAGTAATTTGTCTGAATCAGCTTCGGTTTGTAAACCTAATTTTGAGCGCATCATTTTAAAAGATACTTTATCGAAAGTAGTTTGGTAGCTGTTTAAAATAGCTTCTAAAGCTGGGACATCTTCGATTAATGGGTAAATAGCATTGGCTAGCTGAAGCAAATTCCATAGTCCCATATTGGGTTGATTGCCGAAACGGTATCGTTTATGCTGTCTATCGGTGATATTAGGCGTCCATCCAAAATCAAAGCCCTCTAGCCAACCGTATGGTCCGTAATCTATGGTTAACCCTAAAATAGACATATTATCAGTATTCATGACACCATGTACAAAACCAACGCGTTGCCAGTGGATAATCATGTCTAAAGTACGTTGGGTCACTTTCTTAAAAAATGCCAAATAGGTATCTTTTGATGGTTCACCTAACCCTTTAAAATGATGTTTTATCGTGTAATCGACTAAAGTTTTGAGTGATTTTGTATCCTGTCTGGCAGCGAATATTTGATAATTTCCAAACCGCAGAAATGATTCGGCCGTACGACAAACAATAGCACCTTTTTCATATTCGGGATTACCATTGTACAACACATCGCGAAGCACTTGGTCGCCTGATAAGGCTAATGATAGCGCACGCGTAGTTGGCACGCCTAGGTGAAACATGGCTTCGCTACACAAATACTCCCGAATGGAAGAGCGCAAAACCGCCAAACCATCGGCAGTACGTGAATACGGTGTTTCTCCAGAGCCTTTTAATTGCAGCGCCCATTTTTTATTATCATGTTTAACTTCACATAAATTTATAGCACGACCATCACCCAATTGACCGGCCCAATTCCCAAATTGATAGCCTCCGTAACACATGGCATATGGGGTTGTATTTGGTAAAACCATATTCCCAGTAAAGACCTTTAAGAAATCTTCCGTTTTGCTGTCTTTTTCTGAAAGCCCGAGATTGTCAAGCATTTCAGGAGATACATGAAGCATTTCTGGCTGCGCTGTTTTCTTAGGCGTCACATAAGAAAAACAGGCTTTTTCCACCTGTCTTCTGTTGTTTTCCAGAACAGGATCGGCGGGTAATTCTTTGGTAAATTTATCGTTGATGTTCAGTTTCATGCTTTTAATTTATCCGAGTGTAATTGGCGGAGTTTCGTCAGTTTTGGTGTGATTACAAAACTACAATAACCCTGTGTAGGATGCGTGCGGTAATAATTTTGATGTTCGGCTTCAGCCTCATAAAAAACATCTAACGGTGAAATTTCAGTTACTATAGGTTTTTTATAGTAAGTACTTATTTCCTCAACCACACTTTTCGCGATTTGTTCTTGTTTTTCATCGTGAAAATAAATCACCGAACGGTATTGCGTGCCTTTATCGGCGCCCTGCTGATTCAAGGTAGTAGGATCATGGGTGGTCATAAAAATGATTAAAATATCCTGATATGAAATCACATCGGGATCAAAAGAAATCTGAATCACCTCGGCATGCCCGGTTAATCCGGAACAAATTTCACGATACGTAGGATGCCCAGGCACCATACCACCAGAATATCCTGAAACGACCTTTTCTACGCCTTTAACTTCTTGAAAAACCGCCTCTGTACACCAGAAACAACCACCGCCAACGGTAGCAATTTGTAATTTACTCATGATCGTCCTCCTTTTCTAAAACCATGGATGCAGAATTGATACAGTAGCGTAATCCGCTAGGTTCTGGCCCATCTGGAAAAATATGACCCAAATGTGCGTCACAAACATTGCACATCACCTCAACGCGCACCATTCCGAAAGTGGTATCTTTTTCGTACTTAATTGCATTCTCTTTAATGGGTTGTGTAAAACTAGGCCAACCGGTTCCTGAACTAAATTTAATTGTAGAATCAAATAACGGGGCATTGCAACATACGCAATTGTATTTCCCTTCATCATAGGTGGTACACAAATCTCCGCTATGGGCATGTTCTGTACCTTTTTTTCGGGTAATTCTGAATTGTTCTGGCGTTAATTCTTCTTGCCAGGCTTCCTCACTTTTGTCTATGCGTTTGTCAGGAATTGGGTTTCCGTTTACGGCGAAACTCATAACATCTTTCCAAGTTAACATATCATAATTCTTTCTTTTTATTATTTTATAACCTTAATTATTTCCAACATAAAACCAGTCGGAAAACCTTATAAAAACTTACGTTGCTATCGTCTGCGTAAAATCATCACGACATGATGTCTCTATAAAATCACAGGATTTTATAACCACAAAAAATATTGTTGTAAAGTTTAGTATTTTTACTAAATAATAAGGAGCATTTATGGAAAAACTTATCGCTGAAGCTAAAAAATTTACCTCTAATTTATTAAACGAAAAATTAGATACGGCTTTTTTGTACCATAACTTAACGCACACCCAACGTGTGGTAGAAAAATCAGAGTTTTTAGCAAATTCAGCTAGTGTAACTGAACACGAGAAAAACCTCCTGACATTGGCGTCATGGTTTCACGATACGGGTTACACAAAAAGTATTGAAAATCACGAAGAAGAAAGCACTTTAATTGCGAAATCCTTTTTAAGCAACAAACAGTGTCCGAAAGCTGATATCGACATGATTTGCGATCTTATTTTAGCCACTAAAAGGAATTATAATCCTAAAACAATTTTAGAAAAAATAATTAGAGATGCTGATTGTTCACATATAGGCAGTAAAAATTATTTTGAAATTTTAGAATTACTAAAAAAAGAATGGGAACTCACCTGCAACAAACAAAGCTCTGAAGCTGAATGGCTAGATGAAAATATTAAATTTCTAACGACTGAACATCGTTTTTACACCATACAAGCCAATGCAAGCTGGCAAAAGAGAAAAGGCAAAAACGTCTCAGAATTACTAAAAGAAAAGCAGAAATTAAAGTCGGAGAGCATCAAGCAAAAACATAAAAACGAAACCTTAAATTTAAAAAAACATCGTGCAGACGTTCCTGAGCGTGGTATTGAAACGATGTTTCGGGTGACTTTAAGAAACCACATTGAATTAAGTAATATTGCCGATACAAAAGCTAATATTCTACTTTCAGTAAACGCCATTATTGTGTCGTTATTGATTTCAAACCTTGTTTCTAAACTCGATAAACCTTCTAACGATTATTTAATTATACCTACCGCCATATTCGTGATTTTCACTGTAATTTCAATCATACTTTCCATCATGGCAACCCGCCCAAATGTGACTAGCGGAAAATTCACGAAAAAAGATGTAAAAAACAAAAAAGTCAACCTCTTATTTTTCGGAAACTTCCATAAAATGAGCCTTAAAGATTTTGAATGGGCTATGGGAGAAATGATGCAAGATCGTGATTACCTATATTCTTCCATGAAAAAAGACTTGTATTTTCTTGGTTTGGTATTGGATAAAAAATATAAAATTCTGCGTTTAACTTATGCTGTGTTTATGATTGGTATTATCGTTAGTGTACTAGCATTTGCCTTTTCCACATATTTTTACACCTACTAATCCTGGATTGTATTGAGTAAGTCGTCATAGGTAAATCCAGGCATATGATTCTGGTCATTATGATAAACCACACCTACACGAATCGCCTTCAAGCCTGTTACGGCCTGTAAATCTTGAACGTCTACAATTTTAATATCGCTGTCTAGATAGTTCTTAGATTGTAAAAACTTGATGTAACGCAAATACTCTATTTCATCTTGTTTCTGCGAATACACAATACTAATTTTACCTTTTTGGGTCACACGTTCGTTCGTCCCTTTTATAAATGCTTTATCCACCCGTTTTTTCACAATTTCATAGCGGGCATTATACGTCCCATCTACATCAAATTGCTTCTCGTCCATTCTAAAACTAATAGACAAAGGTTGATTAAACACCAAAATCATTGAAGCTGTATCTAATTGCACCGGAAAATCACTTTGCATGCTGTAATAGACGTTTTCCATTTCGCACATGACTTGCAACTGCCACAGCCTTAAATTGTATAAGTAAATTGGGTTAAAGCTATCTTCTTTAGTTATAGACTCTCCAATGTACATGGTATGCTCGACTCCATCTGTTTTATAACGTTCAAAGAAATGCGGATACATGGCTTGTGCTTCAATTTGTTTTTCATCAAGGTAAAAAGCCATCTCACGATTTATATGTGCAATGGTATCATCATAAGATTTTCTATGTTTATATAATGATTTCGTTCTATCATCAATGCTTTCAAAGTAAATATCTATATCGATTTTTAAAACATTATCCTTACGAACATGAGCAAAAACAGGTTCTATATCTTGTTTGAAAAATTGTGTAATTTGCTGCTCGCTATCAACTTGAAAACGGGTATTTAAATCTTCTAAAAAATTATTGATTTGATAAATAAACTGCTCATAAATGGGCAATTTATTTAGTTTGGTTGCTTTTTCAAAAATTGATTTGGCCGCATGAAGTTGTAAAGTTAAATCTAACTTGGTTGCTTCATTTCTAGCCTCTGAAGAGCTTTTTATATCAATTTGACCATAAAGCGGGTAAACATTTTCAAATGCAATGTGTTTAAATACAGGCTCTATCCCGTCTATTTCCGTTTTGATATAACTTTTTGCTTCTTTGATAAAGCGCCATTTTACGCTAGGGTGAATTGAAGTACATTCCTTTTGAATAATGGCCTCTATTAAATTATCCTCTTCACGTTTAGAACGCTCAACCGAGGCCACAATATAAGGGGTAATCACCCCAAGTTTATTCGCGTTTATACTATTTAAGGCATAAGGCGTTGAAGACACAACTTCAAGAATCCCCATCAAACCGTCATCATTTGCAATTGGGGCTAAAATCGCACTTTTCACACCTTGAGCGTACAAGCTTTGAATTTCTGGCGAGCAATCTCCCGCTTTTTCACGCATCCCATCTACATTAGATACTGTGAGATATTTGTGCTCATTTATTAATCTATTATAAGACCACTCACATAATGCATTACAACATTTTTCACTTTCTGTTTTCCCGAGTATATAACTACTCACTTCTTCTCCGTAATAACGATAAAATAAACCTTCTTGCTTATCAAATAATGACACTCCAACTTTGATGTCGCTAACACCAAGCAGGGACTTAAAAATACCATCAAAATCATCTAACTTAGTTCTATCACTTTTCTGATCTCCAGAAAGTAAGGTAGACTTGATATTTGAAATGGATTGATCTTCGGTAACATCAAAAATATTAGAAATTACAAAACCACTAAAAATGTAACTGTTAGGCGGAAACTTTTCTTTCCAAAGTTCAACATTTTCAAAATTATCTAACAACTCATAATAATCTTTCTCTGTGATCTTAACCGTATTAGTTTTAGGTGTGATTTCACAAAAATCGGTATTATATAAAATTTTATAATGTCGAATCACCCCATTAGCATCAGGGATTTTATAGTAAAAAGGCACCTTATATTTAACATCATAGCCATAATAAAAATTCAAAATCGTAGCACACACAATAATGTAAACATCATCGTTAGGCAGTGCATCCATCTGAAGCTGAAAATCTTCTCCTCCGGCTTCAATAATGTTTTTAAATCTTTCTGAAGGATTAAAAAACAAGTCCTGAAAAGGTACCGTTCCGGTTTTAATTTCATTTTTACCAAGTAACGGGTTAAAAGTGTCTTGAAGAAGATATTCAATCTGTTTTTCGCGTGTATTTAATATAGAAGCATCAGTAAAACCATCACGTAATTCTGGATAATCTTCAGCTAATTTTAAAATGCTATTAGCTTTTTCCGCTGTAAATGCGTTATCACTTTTAGCGAGCTCTTCGTATTGCTCAAAAAGTTTGTTAAAACTAATTTTCAACTCTAGGGGTGAATCTAATAAATTATTAATATCCATAGCACGAAAAACTTAACTCCCAAATTTATGAAATAATGAGGGTTTATCTATATCTATAAGACGAAAACGCCATAAAAACATAACACTTCCACAACAAACTTTATTAATTGGAACGAAAAAAGCTTCTCTTTTTAAGAATATCTCCTAAAAAGCAAAGCTTTTAACTTATTATGATTTCAAGAAATTAGTTCCCTTTCTTGTAGTCTTCTAAAAATTTAGCTAAACCGATATCTGTTAAAGGGTGTTTTAATAATCCTTTAATTGAAGATAATGGCCCAGTCATTACATCAGATCCTAATTTTGCACAATCAATAACGTGCATAGTGTGACGTACTGAAGCAGCTAAAATTTGAGTTTCGAAACCGTAGTTATCGTAAATCTGTCTGATTTCAGCAATAAGGTTTAACCCATCGGTTGAAATATCATCTAAACGACCAATAAATGGCGACACATAAGTTGCTCCAGCTTTGGCTGCTAATAAAGCTTGACCAGCAGAAAATACTAAAGTGACATTTGTTCTAATACCTTTATCTGAAAAGTACTTACAAGCTTTAATTCCATCAGCAATTAAAGGTAATTTTACCACAATTTGTGGGTGAAGGGCCGCTAAAGCTTCACCTTCTTTTACCATACCTTCAAAGTCTGTTGAGATCACCTCAGCACTCACATCACCTTCAACAATATCACATATTTTAGTGTAGTGTGCTAATATGTTTTCAGCGCCTGTAATACCTTCTTTAGCCATTAAAGAAGGGTTTGTTGTTACCCCGTCTAAAACACCTAAAGCTTGTGCTTCAGCGATATCATCAAGGTTTGCTGTATCTATAAAAAATTTCATAATTATACGGTTTTTAAATATTCTAATACTTCGTTGCTTACTTTTTCGCCTGTAAATCCAAATTTTTCATC
Source organism: Pseudotamlana haliotis (assembly GCF_008806375.1). Lineage (GTDB taxonomy): Bacteria > Bacteroidota > Bacteroidia > Flavobacteriales > Flavobacteriaceae > Pseudotamlana > Pseudotamlana haliotis. The sequence continues at coordinate 19,122 of NZ_WAAT01000042.1, forward strand.
TAATACAGATGCTGGTGCAGAATAACCAAAGTGATCAACACCGAACACTTTTCCGTTATCACCAACAAGACCTTCTAAATTCACCGGTAAACCTGCTGTTAAACCAAATAATGGTTTATTTTTAGGAATGATGCTGTTTTGGTAATCTTTAGATTGTAATCTGAAAACACCTTCAGAAGGAATAGAAGCAATATTAACTTTCAAGCCTTTTTCGCCTTCTAAAATTTTAGCTGCAGCTAATAATGTTGAAACTTCCGATCCGTTTGCAATTAAAACCACATCTGGATTTTCAACTTCCTTCACTAAGTAACCACCTTTTTCAGCAGCTAAAGCCTCTTGATATCTTGATTCACCTTGAGCAGGAACATCTTTAATGCCTTGTCTTGATAAGATTAAACCAGTAGGCGTATTTTTGTTTTCTAAAGCCATTTTCCAAGCCACGTTTGTTTCTGCTGAATCGGCAGGACGTAAGGCTAAGAAACTTGGGTTTCCGCTATGGTTCTTTAATTTTTCTAATAAACGAATTTGAGCTTCTTGCTCGATTGGCTGGTGTGTTGGTCCATCTTCACCTACTCTAAAGGCATCGTGAGTCCATACATACTTAACTCCTAATTCTTGGATACCACTTAAACGAATGGCTGGTTTCATATAATCTGAAAACACGAAGAATGTAGCTACCACAGGAATAATTCCACCATGTAAGGCTAATCCGTTTGCAATACAAGCCATGGTTAATTCGGCAACACCTGCTTGCAAGAAAGCTCCTGAGAAGTCTCCTTTTTTAATGGCATGTGTTTTCTTTAAGAAACCATCGGTTTTATCAGAGTTTGATAAATCGGCAGAAGACACAATCATGTTTTCTACATTTTCAGCTAAGTAACCTAATACTGCTGAAGAAGCCGCTCTTGTTGCTAAACCTTCTTTTTGAGCTAAATCGAAATCTAATTCTGGTAATTCACCAGAGAAGAAGAAGTCTAATTTTTCAGCTAAAGCTGGGTTGGCATCGCTCCAAGTTTTGATTTCAGCTTTCTTTTTAGCCGCTTGTGCTGTTTTTTCAGCAACTAAGTTTTTATAAAAATCTTGAACATCGTCAAAAATTTCAAAAGGATTATTAACGTCTGCTCCTAAGTTTTCTAATGTTTTTTCGTAATCAGCTCCTGATGCTCCAATAGGCTGACCGTGTAATTCACAGTAGCCTTCGTACATACTTCCATCAGCAGCTAAACAGCCTTTACCCATTATTGTTTTACCAATAATTAAAGTTGGCTTTTCAGTTTCATTATTGGCATCAGTTAATGCTTTTCTTATTTGATCATGATCATGACCATCGATAGTAACCACTTTCCAACCCCATGATTCGTATTTCATAGCGGTATCTTCAGTAGTCACCTCATCAGTAGAAGTTGATAACTGAATGTCGTTAGAATCGAAAAACATAATAAAATTACTAAGTCCTAAGTGACCTGCAATACGACCAGCACCTTGAGATACTTCTTCTTGAATACCACCATCAGAAATAAAACCATAAACTTTATGGTTCATCCAATCACCAAATTTAGCTTGTAAAAACTTCGCACCAATTGCAGCTCCCACACCCATAGTATGACCTTGACCTAGCGGTCCAGATGTATTTTCAATACCTCTTTTTACATCAACTTCTGGGTGACCTGGAGTAATAGAACCCCATTGTCTGAAATTAGCAACATCATCTTTAGCATAGTTTCCTAATAGGTAATACTGGGCATACATTAACGTAGATAAGTGACCTGCATCCATAAAGAAACGGTCTCTAAAAGCCCACTCCATATCTGAAGGGTCATAATTAAAAAATTCTGAGTATAAAATGTGCATAAAATCTGCACCACCCATTGGTCCACCTGGGTGACCCGATTTCGCTTTTTCTACCATTGCAACAGCTAATGCTCTAATATTATCTGCTGATTGCTGATCAATTTGTTTGTTCATTTTTTAATTATAATTTGTATTTTCTAAATTCTATGCATTGGTTTACTTCTAGAAACACAGAATATTCATAATTTAAACTTCTCAAAATCAATTTACACTCATAGTTAAGGACTTAAAAACACAACACTCATATTGATTTTAAACCGTTTACCTAGATTTATAAAATGATTTTTGCAAATATATAACCTTTAATGGGTTGAGGTAAAAAAAACCATAGAATTTAATTAAAATTAACGAAAGCGTTTAAGTAAAATTAAAAACCTATTTGCGCAACAGACAAAAGAAACTAAAACCCAATGTTCTAAAACACTTAAAACGCAACGAATCATTTAGTGAAGGAGTAGCATTTATATAATTCAACAACAAATGACATCATAACTCATTAGAAATAATCCCCTTTCCAAGAGTTTAGAGTGCTTTTCCATCTCACCAACAGAAGTCAGGTTTCTAATTATTTCCGTTTAAAAGAACGCTTTTTTAATATCAAATAGCGATCATGACAATCATTTATGTTTATGCTAAAGACATCAAATTATGACTAACATTGAGTGGTAAGACTACTTGTTTAGTGAGTAATAAGGTGTTTTTATTTTTCTCAACTTGATTGCGAACATAAAAATGAATTCATAATTTTAATGTCATAAATATTTTACTTTTACTGTAATTCAAACAAAACATTTGATTACATGCACTATAACACTCCTGTTTTGAACCAAAGCCCTTATATTAGAAAAAGCTTTCGCATCTTTCTGGTTGTTTTTTTAGCATGTTTTTATAATGGATATACGCAGGAAGCGCCTTTAGAGGAAAACAATGCCCTCACCAAGCAGCTATGGCTTAGTTTCGATTCAACCTGGGAGCTAAAAGACAGTACTTACCTAAAAACCGATGTCGGCTATCGCACCATAAGCACTAATAATTGGGATCGCTACATTGCGCGTGGCGGTTACGAAAAAAACGTCACCCCCTTTATATTAAAACACTTAAAACGTAAAGAGTCTTATATAGGTGGCTTAGGTTTATTTTATTTCAGTAATAAAGCAGGGCATAATTCTTTAGAAATACGACCATTTCAAGGCTACCGCCTCAATTTCGATATTACTAAACGCATACAACTTGCTAATTATTTTCGTCTAGAAGAACGCTTTTTAATAACCGCTCAGGACAACAGTAACCATTTCGGCTTACGATTTAGGTACCAAATTATGGCTAATATTGGATTACAAGGTTTTTTATTTTCCGACAAAAGAGGGTTTTATTTTCCTGTTGGTATAGAATTCTTTTTCAATATTGTAGAACTCTCTCAATTTAGCGATGTGATTCGTATTACCCCTGGAGCTGGATATCAATTTAACCCCACTTTCAAAGTTCAAGGCATGCTTGCTTACCATTATACCGAGCAAGACATTGGCGGCATCTATAAAACTAATGATATTATTTTTCGATTAAAGGTTATTAAAACATTTTAAAAAAATCAAATCATTGAAGACTAAAAAGCCTCTTAATATTAAGTATAACTTAATATTAAGAGGCTAGAGTTATTTGCTAAAAGTTCTATTAAACTTTTAATCTCAAATTTACTTCAAAGGTTCTACAGGAAACTTTTTCATAAGTTTTTTAATATATTTAGGAATCGTTTTATCTCTTTTTTCTGAATTATCTTTTATAACCTTAGTCATAACACCTTGCCAAATTAAGTTTTTCCCTGAGGTATCGTACATATCTACTACAAGTGTTCCTTCTTTATAGTCATCTTCATTATAAGTTGTTGTTGACGAAACCATTCCTGGCCCCATGCCCCAACCCCAGCCGCGGCGCATACCATAACCATACCCCATACCGCCATTAAAATCGGTATAAGCTGTTGTACTTGTTTTATTATTAACTACTAAATATAAAGTAATTACAGCATCTGCTCCAGATTCGACATATGATAACCCTCTAATTGAAAACTCATTTTTCAAAGCATCTAGGAAACGTTTTTTATCAAAATCATTTAATATTTTATCACTATTTTTTTCCCAACCTTTGAAACTGTAAGTCTTATATTTTGAAAAATCTGTAGATTTATCGTAATCGCTTTTTATTTGAGCAAAACTACTCGTGCCTACAAATAGCATAAGTACAAACAGAGTAATACATTTTATTGATTTCATCGTTTTAATTTTAAAGGGATTAATTAAATTTATTTTATGCAAACTACTCAAATATAATATTAAATACATTCATAATCAACATGTAAAAATGTTTTAACAATAATAAAACAAAGTTTTTTCCTGCAAATAGTTCTAAGTAGAAGTTAGACAGAGTGAAAACAAAAAAAAGCCTCAACACATAAAGTATCAAGGCTTCGTATTCCTAAAGTTGTGCGGGCGGGGAAAGTAAAACCCTAAATCTAACAATATCTTCGTGAATCAAACAAAACACCTAAACACCCTAAAACACTACGATTACAACTAACTCGTATTAAAATGAATTTATTTGAATTTGATTGAATTTAGTATTTTAGGGGAATAATTGGGGGAATAATTGGGGGAAAATATAATTCAGTTATCTATCTTTGAATAAACGATGAATTTATGGCAAGCGGGACGTATAGAACAAAAAAAAATGACGAATGGAATACTTTGTACTACAGATTTAAGCAAGGTGGGCAATTTGATATCGAACTCTCTACAGGAATCCAAGTGCCAAAAGGCAGGTGGAGCCAAACTAAACAACAAATATTGACAACTCATAAAATGAATTCCCACGAGTTCAACAAAAAACTATTTGAATTTAATATTTTTATTAGAAAAGAATATGAGGATTCAAAAATTCACACCAAGATTATCAACTCAAGTTGGCTAAAAGATAAAATATCTACATTTTTCGAAAGAAGAACAGCAAACGAAGAAACCAACCAACACCTGTTCTTAACCAATTTTATTGATGCTTTTATTTTAGAGTCTCACAAAAAGAAAACAAAAAACAACACTCCTGTTTCTAAAAGAACCATACAACATTATAAAACAACCAAAAATAAAATTATCGCATTTGAAGCTTCCACAAATGAACAGGTTCTTTTATCTAATTTAAACATCGATTTCCATACAAAATTTATCGAATTCTTAGAAGAAGAACAACAACTCAACCCAAATACAATTGGAGGCTATATTGACGACATTAAGTTGTTCTGCAGAAATGCTGTTAGAAAAAACATAAAAATCCCAAATGACTATAGATTTCCTGAGTTTTACAGCCCAAGCAACAAAACAAAAGACATTTACCTAAACGAAGTTGAAATAAACAAAATATACAACGCCACATTTAAATTAGAACACCTAGATAACGCAAGAGATTGGCTTATCATTGGACTAAGAACAGGGTTTAGAATTTCTGATTTTCTAAAGCTAACCAAAAAAAACATAAAGGATGGCTACATAGAAAAAACAACAATAAAAACAGACTTTCCTGTTATCATCCCTTTACACAACCAAGTTAAATTTATATTAGACAAAAGAAAAGGTAATTTCCCAAGATCCATAAGTGATCAAAAGTTCAATATTTATATAAAGAAGGTATGCCAATTAGTAGAACTTACAGAAAAGGTTGAAGGCGCTAAATTATGCCACATTGACACAGTAGTTGAAAAAGGTAAAAAGAAAAATATATATCGAAAAAAACACGGAATATACCCTAAGTTTGAGTTAGTTACTTCTCATATCTGCAGACGTTCATTTGCAACAAACCTTTACGGAAAAATTGACACTTTAACTATTATGAAAATAACAGGTCACAAAACAGAAAAACAGTTTTTGGAATATATCAAAATCACCCCAAAAGAATATGCCGAAAAATTAAAGGATTTCTGGAAACTAAACTCAATTAATTAACATAAAAGAAAACAACCAAAACAAAACACACCTCCTAATAAGACATTATTAATTAGCATAGATAAATAATAGTTTTTAAAAACTTAACTATCTTCAATCCTCTATACTTATGTATAAGTAAAAAAACGATATAACAGGTAGCCACTCAAAGTAGTAATAATTATCAATGATAAAAAAAACAATTAACCCTTTTTCAGCAAAAGTCACAATAGGCTTAGTTCAAGGTTACAGTAAAACACTTAACAGTAAAGCATCTATTATTAAGCACATTCAAAAACTACAAGATGAATTAATTCAAAGTAAGAAAATATTTTTAACGGCTGCTGTATCCGAAACAATTATTGTTATGAGCAGGCAAAAAGAACCTCATCTTACACTTAACTTTATAAACTACCCCAAGTTCCCTTTACCTGAAACAGTGTTAAAAGAGGAGATTGAACGTTTAACAAAAAAACTTATGATAAAGTTTAAACAAAACAGGGTGGTTATTGAATACCTAGATGAGACTATTATGTTTGAACAATCAGAAGGTATAGATCCTAATATTAGGGTTAAGTAAAAAATAAATTATATTTGCAATATCATTACGAACTCCTTTAATATGGAGTACCAACCTGCAAGTCAAGCGAAGGTGGTAAAAAAATGAGCCTAACGGAAAAAAATGACAATTCCCCAAGCATCGATTCTCGTAATGAATTTTTATTAATCTTAAAATTCATTAAAATGAAAAAAGCAGTATTACACATTCCCCACTCAAGCACATATTTTCCAAATTATTTAGGATTTGTTGTTGATCAAAAAACACTAGACAATGAAACTTTAATACTAACAGACCATTTTACAGACGAATTGTTCATCACACCGAACTCGATACCTGTAACAGCTCCTTTTTCAAGAGTTTTCTGTGACGTAGAACGTTTTAGAAAAGATTGTGATGAAGTTATGTCTGAAAAAGGCATGGGAGCCACTTACACGAAACTTGAAAACGGTGAATTAATGCGAGTCCTTACAACATCACAAAGAGAAAAGATTCTTCAGGACTATTACGATGTACATCATAAAAAGCTAACTCAAGAAGTAGAAAATCAATTAGCTATCCATCAGCAAGCTATCATAATTGATTGCCATTCATTTCCTGAAACACCACACCCAAGAGCTTTAGATAAAACAGCTAACAGACCTGATATTTGTATAGGAGCAGATAGTTTTCACACTCCTAAAGATCTTTTAGAACGCAGTATTGAGTATTTCAAATCAGCAGGACTATCAGTAAAAGTAAATAGCCCGTATAAAGGCACTATTGTGCCTTTACAATACTACAACATTGACAGGAGAGTCTATTCAATCATGATAGAGGTAAATCGAAAACTATACCTGACAGATGATTTTGAAAAATCAGATCTTTATTTTAAAACATTTAACATCTGCCAAAAGTATTTCGATTTTGTCAATATATAAAGTTTAATAAAAAAGTAAAATTTTGTATAAATTATAACAGAGTTTTCATATTTTAACATATTAATCTAGAAGCATGCATATCATGAAAAAAACATTATTTATTTTAAGCCTACTTATTTCCACAATAGGGTATTCTCAAAATATTTCAGCAATCACCCAAGACGGAAAAACGGTAACACTCAAACCAAACAAAACATGGGTGTACGCGGACTCCGAACAAGCAGTAACTGACAATAAAGGCTGTGACTTAGGTCCGAACTTTAAGGAAGGCAAAGTGAATAAAAAACTTCTAAAACATGTAATGGTTGATATGAGCTGTAAAGAGGATGAAATCATATTTATTAGTTCTTCTACAGGTATGGGAAGGGGGCTTTATTCTCTTTGTGTTAAGGGGAAACCAATGAAATATAAAAAAATAGGAACTGTTTTCATGAAGGCAGATGAAGACCCTTTCGAGAAATAATAAACATCATATTAATTTACGGATAATTAGACATTACACTAAAAAGGGAGAAAGTAAAAACCTTTCAGTACTAATAACTGCCCATCTAAGGCAGATAACATACTGCTAGCATAAAGAGTTTGTAAAGTTGTAACGGTTATGTTAGTAATAGTCTTTTTGACATTGATTTTTAATAAATTAAAAAAAATCAAACCATAACTGTTAAACAATTATAGAAAATACAAGAGAAAGATAATCATAATATCACCTATCTATTTAATGAGTCTTCAATTATACTTTTGATTTTAATTAAAGGCTGTTTATTATTCTTTTTTATTTGGTTAATCCAATTCTTCATTAAATCACTACCTCTATCTTGGAAATAGTCTAACTCATTTATAGATTTCTCAGAATTAAATGAAATTTCATTTAACTTTAAAAACATAAGTTCTCTTTTTATAGTCTCCTCCTCTTTATCAATTGAATAGAAGTTTTCAAAATTTATATCCTGAGATATAAACATATCTAAAGGCTTCTTCTTTTCAAATTGTACCCTATCCAAAGGTTCTTTCATTAATTTTTCAAAATTCACAACCCCAGAACCATATAACTTTGTACTTATATCATCATCAGGAAACCTTGTTACAGTTCTTTTCAAAATAGATCGGAAAAGCTCAATCTGCTCTACAGGAGAAAAATTATCTAAGCCAGACCCATGATGCATTCTCCACAAGCATGCAGCAGTTGCTATAATTGGCACAGCAAAACTTGACCCCTCACTCCATTTATATCCATAACCAATTCTCTTTTTTTTCTTATATGGGTAAGGAATATAGATTTCATAACCAGGAGCACAAACATCAACCTCTCTTCCTCCATGAGTGTAAGCCCATGGTCTATTATTTTGTTTTGATGCAGCTGGTGCAATAGTCCATGGGTATTTGGCGGGGTATGTGTAAACTTTTTTTGATCTAAAAACATGAGAACCGGGTGCAGCTATAAAAATCACGCCATTTTTATAAGCGTCAATGGTGGCGAGCCTATAGGATTTTCGATTCATTAATGAAGCATGACTCATAGAAACTACTGGCATTGTTCCATTCTTGATAATATAATTAATTGCTCTAGGCATTTTATTTCCAAAGGAAATTATATTCCGAGAAACTCTAAATGGAATTACATTAATACTACCATATTTATCCAGCCCATTGTTTAGATCATCAAATAAAACATCTTTTTTTGGTATTTGATTATCTATAGGAATAATCGCTTGAACACCATTAATTATACCTGCACATGAAGTACCATGACCTCCCCAAGAAATTGGGAATGGTCTTGTGCTTTGCAATTTGTCTAATGGCTTCTTAAAACTCTCCCATTTCAAAAAATTTCTTCCATTTACCTTGTCAATTCTTGTAATTTCTGGATGATTAGAATATCCTGTATCAATTAAAGCCAAGTTTATTTTACTTTTATTAATATCATAATATCCAGAACCATTTTCAAAAGATTCTTGAAGAAAAGCAAAAGCTTCTTTCAATTTAATATTGTTATGATACCAACTAGGATCTGGCCTTTTACTTTTTGAGTCGTTAATTAATTCATTTACACCTGAATACCTTTCATTTATGAGTTGTTCTTCAAAGCTATCATCTATTAAAACATCAACATCTTTTAGTACATCAAACTTAAGAAGTTCTCTTTCAATTTCAAACGCCTCACTTTGATTTCTTACTTCAATTGAAGTTTCACCTGCCAAACTCAGGCACAAATTTTTTTCTGAAAAAAAATCTAAATATTCACCGGTTACAGACTTAACAATTGCAATTGCTTTTTTTCTATCTGAATGATTCACGTATGCCGTTAATGTTGCTCTCATTTTTTAATTAGAATTAATTGCTATTTGAAATTAGACTTTTCATAACTCCTGAAAATATAAGAATAAATTCTGATAGAATTTCTTTGTTATTATAATTTTATTAATAATTATAATATTCTCTTTTGCATAAAACCACTGTAATTAGCTCATATAATCATCTACAATCCAGTAGTTATTAAGGAGAGATAACTTACTTAATCTTTCTGACATAAATTTCTTATATTTATAATCTCGCCTTATTAATTATTAGCAAAGTTTAGTGTTCCATTTTCTTAATCAGAAGCTCTCCTACTTTAAAACAAACACTATTATGAAAAAATTATTTGGCTTTTTTGTTTTCTTCTTATTTTTTACTTCTTGCAAAACCATTAAAGTAACTCCTCCTCCAAGATTGGTATATGATACTCCAATAAGAACTCCTAATTACTCTACTGTAAAAATAAATGCTTCTATTTCACAAAACGACGTAATAAACTCCATAAGAAGTCAAATCAAAAATCCAATCGTAAATGAAAACCCTATAAAAGTTATTGCTACTATAGCAGCAACAGAAAGTATAACAGAGAAAGAATTAATTAAAAAATTAATTACACCTTATAAACCAGGTTATTGGCTAGAAGTTAGTAAAAAAGTATCTAAAACGGTGACAGAAAGTTATTCATGTTTGTTAAAACCATGGAAATGGGGTAAATGTTGGAAAAATGTACTGAAATCTGTTTGGGAAACCACTTTAGTATGGGTTGAACCTCAAGCAGCCGTATTTCAATGGGTTGCTGTAGAAGTAATTAAAACATATCAAAAATTGTACAAAACAGAAGTTAGAATTCATTATCCAACCGATCTAGTTGATGTTAAGCTTAGTTTTAATGGAAATACTTTTGAATTTAACACTAAATTTAGAACAAACTTAAAGTTTGATTATGACCAAGCTATTATTCCTTTAGGTCCAACGCTCAGTCTTAATAGTGTCATAAAATCTCCTGTTGATTCCTATGTAAAAGCTAAAGGTAACATAACAATAGTGGAACCAGGTAAAATAAAAATAGATATTGATAAAAGTGCTACAACTTTTCGATTTGGTGAATTCTCTCCCAACCTTCCAGTTTTAGAAGGACAAGATTTAGACAATTTACTATTTCCAGTTTTAGCAAATTTAATAAAACCTCAAATAGAAAAAATGGCTGAAGACGCTATTAATGATGCATTTGTAGAAGCAATTGATGACAATGATGATAAATTAAATTTCAGAAGTGAAATAGATGATTTTACTAGAAGCATTGGTCAACCAAAAGAAATAGCTGATAATGTATGGATAAACATTAATCCAAGAAAGGTCCTATCTGGTCAAATTACTGGAGCAAATAATAGGATATTTTATACTGCAGGATTGGAGTTTATTCCTCAAATAAATTTAACCCCTATAGAGCCATCAATTTCCCCAAATGATATTCCATTTGAAACAAGAATTAATATCAAAAACGAATCATATTTAGATTTACAATTCAATTTTGAATTAAAAACAATTGGCAATTTAATTAAAACAGATTTGAATAATTATATCTCAGAACAACCTTCTATCAAGAAAATTATTAAAGTTTCTGATGTTGAAATATTTAGAACTGACAATGACAATCTTTCAATTAAAATTATAATGAAAAAAAAGAGACTATTTGGTTCCTGGACGTTCTTTGCTAATGCATATATTACTACTAAAATGAATTATAATTCTTTAAGAGGCCATTTTTCTCTTGACAATATAGGGTTTACTTTAGAAACTAAGGAATCTTTAGTTTCATCTATTTTAAATTCCATTGTAGATGATAAAGTGATTGAATTACTTGAGGAGAACTCAACATTTTCTATTAAAGATGAATTAAGAATTGCCAACAGTGCTATAAGAGATACGACAATGGTTTTGGATCAAGGAATTCTATCCCTAAAATTTAAAGAAATAGAAATTTCTTCCCCCTATATAACAAGTAAAAATCTTGAAGTTAACGCTAAGTTTAAAGGCAAGCTTAATTTTTCTTATATACCTGACGACCAGAAGCCAATATATTCCAAATCAACTACTAGCGCACGTTTATTCCTAGATAGCGATGAACAATCAGAAGATATAATATTACAAATGTCAAAAAATATAATATCAAAGGATTTAAATACCACTTCAACATCAATAGACTCAGTAAATTATCAAAGTTATGAAAGACTTAACTTTAAAAAAGCCTCTGATGATATGGATTATACCACTTCTGATTATGTAATTAATCTAAAAATTGGTGATACTATTTTTGAGGAAAAAGATGGTAAAATCAGAAAAAAAATAATAAAATTTGAAGACTTACCTCAATCTAATGAAATATTGATATCAGAGAAACCTGGGGAAATTGAAAGGCAAAGGATGAATCAATCTGAGTATTTTTTAAAATTTCTAAATAAGGACTTGGACTATGAACATGAGGTAAAAAAGGTTGTTCAAAAAGATACCATCAATATTTCTGACGCAATGAAATATATTGATCAAAATGTAATTATTGAAGGAACTTTAGTTTGTTTAAATGAATTTACAGCTCCAAGCGGGGAACAAATAAAAAAACTGCAAGTAGATGATTGTGAAAATGATGATGTCAACATATTTGTATACTTGGCTTCTGTTTCTGACAATATACCTGATGAGACTTACATAAATAAAAAAGTATTTATTGATGCAATAATATCATTTGAAAGTGGGAAACCAACAATAAAAATCAAAAACAACAATCGCATTAAACTACAGAATTAGCTATGAAATTTTAAGATTTTAATGAAAAAGGGAAGCTAACCACTTCCCTTTAACCTATTAATCTCCGAACCTAAAATAGCGATAGCCACTAACTTTAAGTGAGCTAATTTCTTCTATTGCTTGACGTATTTTGGGTTAATCCCCGACGATTGAACAATTTCTATTTCTATATCTGAATAGCTTCCAAAGTGATATGTGTTTGTAATAGTTCCACCTGTTTGAATACTTATAATATAATTATCACTATCAATTGTTTCAGAAACAGCAACTAAACCATTTGACGTTTCAATTCCATTTTTCCAACATGAAGTCTGACTACCTACGATATCGCAAAAATCATCATATGTAAACCTAAACCCTATCCTTGTCTCACCAAGCAAACCAAGCTCCTTGAATCCAGTTTGAGGGGTTTATATCGGTATTATTACAGAATTATCATCAGATGATGATAATGATGATGATGATGATGATGATATTAAAAATGTCATTGCTAAAAATAGACCAAGTATCTTTTTTATAATTTTACTAATTTACAGTTAGTATTCAGAGATTAATTTAAGATTTTTATTTCATTTTTTTACAAAAAAACACCTACTTATTTTTTTTTAGAAATTCACCTATGCGTGTTAATAAACTCTGTAGGATCTAAATAACCTCTAGTATTAATGTCATAACCTGATCCTATCTCCATACCAATTTCATCCCTGATTTCGAAGTGTAAATGAGCTAAATATTTACCATTTGCAGTCCCTATTGTACCAATTTTATCTCCTTTTTCAACATACATTCCTTCAGTAACCAATATTTCGTCACAATGGGCATACATAGACTCATACATTTCGCCATTTTTTAATATATGAACTATACGTATAACATTACCCCACGCAAAAAAAACCTCTTCAGCATAACTTACATAGCCTTTAGAAATAGCGTAAATAGGGTCACCTAAATCTGTATTTCCTCCACCAACACCATTCCAATCATCACCTAAGTGATTGTTTTTTCTAAACGACTGAGCATTGTAGTAATTATCAGCATCAGGTTTACCAACAGGATAATCAAAACCATTGGCGTAATACTTTTTATCAAAGTTTTTTACAATAGCTTCAACTTCTCTTCCCTTGTTATTACAGGAGAAAAGTATTAAGCTCACTATGCCTATTATGGTAACTTTCATATGTAAATTTCTTAGATACAAAAAATTATATTTCAATTTCGAAATCTTCTTCGAAGTACTCTGTAAAATTAGAGAAGCCCCAATCTTTATCATAATCGAATTCCTCAATACTCGGGCTGTTATGCCCAGCTATATTACAGTCTAAAAAATGAAATAGTTTTTTCAAATGTTCTTCGTCCTTCTTTCGTTTCATTTTCACTAACATCACCATAAATCAAAAACTTCTCCGTAACGCCTAATTCAGAATCATATGATACATTTATAGAATAGCTTAAATCATCTTCACCTAATGATTAAAGATAGCCATCGACTAAATCATCTAATTCTTGCTGTGTATCACTATCAAGGATATCACCTGTCTCAGCCCAACTTGCAGAACGCATCCCAACTGACTTTATGATAATTTTATCTTTTTTCTTAAAAAATACATCCATCAAGCCTACCCCCATTTTATTAATGCATTTTATCAAACTTAAAACCCAAACAATCACTCCCATACTTTTACACTAAATACAGGGGTGAATTTTAGCACCTCTGAGAGACTTTCTCTCATATACTGATACAAGTAATCAATATTGTCTTCAGTTGTAATTAAACAGTCGTGAAGGGTAAATAACAGCTTCTTACCATTAAACTTTCTATTAAATCCACGCGCAACTATATCCAACATGAAATAACTCTCCATTTGTAACACCAAATAAGAAAAACACCTATGATCAATTTTCTTAAACTGTTTTAACCATTTTAAAATACTTGGAAAAAGCATATTAAACTCTGCTTCTTCATTTAGAAACTGTCCTGACTCAGCATTTAGCATAGACAAGAAATTAAGCTTCACAACTTGACGCAAATCATCTTCATCACCATCAAACGGTCTACCAAATATTCGCTCAACATTTTTTAGGTAATACTCATCGGGTTTTAAGGATTTATCGAAGTTATGAATGGTATGCATACCCTCTATAAAAGTCTCATAAAACTGCCCTGAAATGACTTTTTCTCCGAAAAGAGCAATCTCTTTATCCATAGGTGTTTCAAGCGTTTTACAGAACATATAATGACGATAGTAATACTTATTAGAAGTAATAACATTAGACATATGAATATCATTAGTATTTATATTACTTAATATGTAATACAAAATAGTTGGTATAGAAGCAGATAAATCGCATTCTACGAGTTTTTTTCCGTCGTACCTCAAAAAAGGGCGTAACTCTTTTGAGAGATTGGTTAATTGATGATGCAACCTACCATCGGTTCTCTCTGAATATTTTATTGAAAATTCTCCATTCGCTATCTCTGTAATTTTACCTGCATTTAGCAAGTGTTTCTTGTAGTTTAAATTCTCATCATACAAATCGGTATTTTTACGGCTTGCCGCCTCTGAATCTATTGTTAATTTTTCATTGAAATATTTTCCTAAAAAATTATATTCCTTTTTAAAAGCATTATCACTTTTAAGAACAGCTTTAGCCCTTAAAAACCTCAGCAGTTTTTTATCTGTGACATTAACAATTTCAACCTTTTCTTTAAAAAAATAAGGATTTAATCGGTACGAATAACAGTTTCCTACAGCATAAGAATCTCTAAACAAAACATTTCCTATAACAGGAAAGTTTTCGCATAAATACCTTAAATGAAGCCTATAATCGTACGGGTGCTTCTTGGTTATCATTGAGCATAACGGAATCCAAATATCGGTTTCATCGCTCTCTAATTTATACGCTGTTTTTTTTATAATCTCACTAACTAACCAATAAGCGTAATCTATATTAAAATTAAAATCAGGAGGGGAGTGTTTTAATCGGTTATTTAGGTTTAATATACACGGTTTTATAATACTATATTGTTTCATTTTTTCATTTAAGTTTAGGCAATACCAAGCCTAGCGATGAATTAACATCGCTTAGCGGTATTGTCATTAAAAAATTAATTACTAGTTGCCTGTATTAGGCAGAAATGTTAATACAAGAAGAAAGCTCTTCGTGTGTTTCTGTTAATTCTAACATTTCTTTAGAAAGTGAAGCAGGCACAAGATGGCGTACTTTTTCGCGTTTCCAATTTTCAGAAATCCTGAAGGTGTTTTCATTCTCACACCCTTCAATAAAATTGAAGCGTTTAAAAAAGATTAAATACGTTTCAAAAGCCTCTAATTTAAAAGTATAATGAGGTCTTTTAATCCAATCATTTTCTTCTTCATTTAAAAGTGTTTGAAAATACAGAATCGCTGTTTCTCTGCTTAATTTAGCTTTCTCTAATTGCACCTCTAAGTAGTTAAAGCTTTCTACTACTTTTTCGTAAGTGGTTAATTCTACTCTCATTAGGCTACATCGTTTAAAAGATTTAACAATTCGCTTTTTGAGTAGTACACGCGACCTCCTAATTTTTTAGGCTTAATTAGGTCTTTCTTCCCATACTCCCATATGGTTGTATAAGAAATGTCTAAGAAACGGCACGCCTCATCTCGTGTGAGCAAATCCTTTTCTACTGTTTGAGAGCTTGAGACTAAATCTCTTACTTTTCTCAGTTCTGAAGCTACTGCTTCTGTAATCATTACTTGTAAGTCTTCTACGGATAGACCAAAGCCTTGAAAATTTTTCATCTTCTTTTAATTTTACACTTCTCCTTCATTGAAAAAGCTAAAGCAAAATTGAAAAAAGGGAAAACAGGGAAAAACACAGGGGAATTTTTTTTACAAAACACTAATTATCAATACATTATGTTTGTATTTTTTATTTTAGGTATTTTTTTTAATTTTTCCCTACTAATATTCAACTTGGATTCAATTATATCTGAAGTCTTTTTTACTGAATTAAACGGATAATGTCTATTTTTAGAATCGAGATTACTGTAATACTTTCTGTACTGCTCAGCATTTTCAGTTTTAAACAAAGTAAAATCGCTAATAAATTTTTTAAAATCTTTTATTCTATCAAGCTCTCCTTCGTAAAAATCAAAAACAAAAAAAAGATATAAAATATGAAACTGACTGACAGCTTGTGAGAAGTCATTGCTTCTTATGTTTAATTTAGAAAACTTATTATTCTGCAATAAATTGAAAAGAATATTAATTTCCGCATCACAAAAACCTTTTGTATCTAAATTTGTAACAAGTAAAGTATGTTTCTTCTTTAAATCCTCTAATTCTTTTTTAAGTTCTTCATTTTTATGACGCTCTTCAATAGAATTTTCAGTTTTAACACCAAAATATGTATAGTTAAGGTATTCAAGAGGTAATTGACTAAGGTTTTGTTTTACATCAAACTTCAACCCTCCTAAACAATGATTATAATCACCAACAGGAAGAGTTTCTAACAGATGTATTATAGTTTCTTTAGAGTCTAAGAAAAATTCTTGCTTTTCAAAATTATCTATAAAGCCCTGGACTTGAAAATGATTCTTATTAATGGATTCAAAAAGCGAATGCTCATACTCTTTTTGTTTTAATTTTTTAAAGTTATCCGACAAATCTAAACTTAACCTGTTATACTGCAAAAAAGTGTTTTCAATATGACTCAATTCGTTTGTTAACTCACTTTTCATTAAGGATTCAACACTATTGTAAAACTGTACAAAGAATGATATATAAACACCACTGTTTATTTTTTTAAATTGTAGATACTTTTCAAAATAATTACCAAAATCCTCAGCACTTATATCTAAAGGCATACCTCCATCATAATAATGATTGTAATTGTCAGAAAAATATTCAATAATTAATCTTTGTTCATCCTTATCTAAAAACTCATCAAAGGACTGAAAATCATCATTGTAATTTATTTTCGAAGTCAATATTTCAGGAATTTCCTCAATATTTTCATCTAAAAAATCTTTATAATCTTCAATTATGTTTTTTTCTTGATAAAAAAAATCAATTATATCATTTAACAATTCGTAATCACAAAATGTAAACACAATAAAATCTAAAAGCCTTTCTTCCCTTGTCATACTCTAAAACATTTAAACAACCGCTCTATTTCCATAATCCCTATACTGAGATTCGAAAAAATTATACAATACTTCTGTTTTAACAGCAATGTCGCCATCTTCGTAAGTTGGATAAGGAAGCTTACTATACAAGTAATCGTTAATGGCTTTTCTTACCGCAGATTTGGTTTGGCTTTTCTCTGTCCAATCCACCACCTTAAACTCATTATCTTGTAGCTTTTTAAGCAAATTTTTAGCAGCTTCTTTAACCTCAGCTTTCTCCTTATCGCTTATCTTTTTACCTTTATTTAGCATATCGAACACCGCCAACTCTTCTTCGCTTAACATTTCCTTACCTGATCGTTTTTCCTCTTCGGTAAGCTCTCCAAATAAGTTAAGCAATTCGTCAAACACTTCTTTAATAGACTTATATTCTTTACCTAAGTTATAGTCTTCTATAATTTCCTCGTAACGCTCGAAATAATCTACACGTAACGGGTTGTTTTTAATTAAAGCATCCAATTTTTTCTTTACACGCTCCTGTAAGGATTTAACAGCAATGTTTTGATTAGATTTTAACTGCTCGAACTCGGCTTTTATTTTATCGAAATCTAACTGACTTATATCTACCTGCTTCCCGTAATCTTCTACTTTGTTAAGTTCTGTATTATAAGTTTCTATAGACTCGTTAACCACATCTTGCACTTGCTTTACTAAGTAAGTAACATCGGCTTCATCTACTTTATCGGCAATTAAATTATATAAGCCATTTATAGCATCGCGTTCTGCTTTGTAATTATAAATGGCTTGGTTAGGCATTAAGGCTTTATATTTTTTAAAAACCTCTCTTGCCAATACATTAAATTTATTTCTGGTGTCTTGATTTTTACAAACAGCATTATAACCTTCCTGTAAATACTTAATACGGTAGATGGTATCTTCAGCTTTAGCTATTAGGTCTAAATCAAAATCGCAATCGTGTTTTAAAAAAGATATTGAAGCATCTATGGTTTCTTTTAACTCTTCCTCTAATTCCTCTATAGGCTTTACAGGTGGCTCATCAACAGTTTCTTCGCCTGCCGAACCTTTACTACCTCCACCATAAATAGCCAACGCATTAAGTAACGCTTTGTATGTCTCTATATAATCTACTATTAAGCCGTTGTTTTTACCTGTATGCACACGGTTTGCCCTTGCAATGGCTTGCATTAAGGTATGTGATTTTAATGGTTTATCTATATACAAGGTAGAGAGGCTTTTTACATCAAACCCTGTAATCCACATAGCACAAACAATGGCAATTCTAAACGGATTAGCTTCATCTTTAAACTCGCTTTCTAAATCGCGGGTATTCATTTTTTCGCGATGCGGTTGTATATCTAAATCCCAATCTCTAAACTTTTTAATCTCGTTTTGCTCGGAACTTATGATAACAGAAACTTCGGTTTCCTTTACCCATTTTAAATTTCGATAGGCTATTATTTGTTCCTGCTCATCGGTTATTTTAGTAACCTCTTTTTCTAATGTTTCAATGTACTTTTGCCATTCTGCAGTAATAAAATTGTACATTTTTACAGCCGTAACTTTATCTAAAGCCACAAACAATGCTTTTCCTTTATAGCCTCTTGTATTAAAATGCTGCACCACATCTTTAGCTATAGCTTTTAAACGCTTATTAGCTGTTAAAATAGGATACTCTCTTGCAAATAATTTTTTTAGTTTTTCTTCTTCATTATCATCTAAATCGAAGGCGTCTATTTTACTTTTTATTTGCTCGTCTATTTTTGGATTTTCAAGCTTTAATTTCTCCCCTCTGTTTTCATAATACAACGGAACGGTTGCGCCATCTTCTATAGAGCGTTTAAAATCGTATTTAGACACATAGTCTCCAAAAATACGCTTGGTTAACTCGTCGTCTTTAAAAAGAGGTGTTCCTGTAAAGCCCATAAAAGAAGCGTTAGGCAAAGCTTTACGCATATTCATTGCAAAAGTACCGCCTTGTGTACGGTGGGCTTCGTCTGAAATAACAATAATATCGTCGCGCTGACTTAATTCTTCTTCAAAATTAAATTTATGAATGAGTGAGAATATGTATTTATTATCGGTTTGCAGTAATTCTTTTAAATGCGTTGCCGAAGTGGCTTTGGCTTTTTTGTTTTTTGCAGCACCAACCCCTTCATAGGTACCGTAAATTTGGTCGTCTAACTCGGTTCTATCGGTTAATAAAACAAAGGTGTAATTACTACTTAATTGTCTTGCTATTTTTTGAGTAAGGAAAACCATTGAATACGATTTACCCGAACCTTGTGTATGCCAAAACACCCCTAAGCGTTGCGATTCTTCTTTAGAAATTTCGCCTTTACTATAGTTTTCTTTTAACGTTTTAAGATGTTTAACCGCTTTATTTACCCCTAAAAACTGATGGTTTCTCGCTACAAGCTTAGCTACTTTTTCTAATGAATCATCATACAATATAAAGTTTTCAAAAATATCTAACAGGTTCTTTTTATCGCAGGTGCCTTTAATAACCGTTTCTAAACTAATAATACCTTCTTCTTCCTCTTTAATACGTTTCCACTCGTGGTAATGTTCAAATTTTGAAGTAAACGAACCTACTTTGCTTTCTATACCATTACTTAAAATAATAAAAGCGTTGGTATGCCACATTTTAGGTATAACATCTTTATAATCGGTTAGGTTTTTCTCGTAAGCCGATTTTATAGAAATATGATGCGCCTTTAACTCTATAAACACCAATGGCAAACCGTTTACAAAACCAACAACATCGGGTCTTCTTTTCATTCCCGATACGCCTTTTACCCACAATTGCTGAACGGCTAAAAAATGATTGTCTTGAGGATTTTTAAAATTAAAAACCTGTATTTTCTTTTCTTTAATTAACTCACCTTTTTCGTTTTTGTAAGTTACAGAAATGCCTTTTTTAAGCAGTTGGTATTTTTCTTGGTTAATATCTGCTAAGGTTTTAGAAGCTTCTGCTTTTGCTATTTGCTCGTAAGCTTGGGTGTATGCCACCTCAGGCAAATTAGGATTGAGTTTTTTTATAGCGGCAATAAAATGATGCTTTAAAACCACCTGCTCTTGGCTGTCTCTACCAATAGTACCCAAAGCCCCAAAACTTTCGTTATGAAACACATTGGCAGTTTCCCAACCCAAACCTTTTAACAGGCTTATGGTGGTTTTTTCTATTAAGTTGTCTTCTGAATAATCATTGCTCATACTTCTAAAGTTCTATTCATTAAACGTGGTAAGAGTAGGTCTCTTGCTTCCTTTAAATAACTATTCTTTTTTGACAGTATATTTTGTTCTGAAAATATAGGCTTTACTAATTTCTGAAAATCAATTAACAAATCATCGGTCGGTAAATTAATTTCTATTTTTCTAATTGAACTAATAGTAAATGCCTTCTGACTAGAACCAATAGATATAGACTTAATTATATTTTTAAACTCTAAACTCTTAAAATAACTAATTAAATAAATAGAAAATTCTTCTGAAATATTAGTTATCCAAATTAAATTACCGTCTTTAAAATAAAACTCCTTATCAAATTTATTAACCCGATAGACATTCCCTATTGTTCCAACACTAGTAATTAAAATATCACCCTCAACAGGTGCTCCAAATTTATTTTTAAGAGTATTAAATTTCTCTTCACTTATATAAAATGGTTCTCGGACATCTTTAAATTCTGTCTTTAGAGTAATTTCCTTGCCTCTATAAAATAAAACACCTTTATCTACATAATCTGAGCTGTAAATTCTTTTACTAGATTTAACTTCAGAAATTTCATTTAACAATTTCTCTTCCCACCCTTCAGGCAAACCTGTTTCTTCGTTGATGGGTGTATTTTCGTGGTTTGGGAATTTAAAATCTACAAACCATTCTTTATAGAGGCGTTGCGCTGTTTCTTCTAACAATTGAATACGCTTTAGGTTGTTTTCAATTAAATCATCATACGCACTTAAAATGGAGGCTATTTTTTTTTGGGTTGGTAGTGGTGGGAGTGGAAATTCATAATTTCTAATAGCTTTAAGACCTAAATTCTTTATAGTAGAACCTGTAGCAAATGCTTCAGCATAACTTTGAAATTTTTCACTTTCTAAAATATACCGAATATAAAGTTTACTAACATCTTGATTTATATTTAAATAACAAGCACTTTTTCCTAAAGCAATTTTTTCGTCATTATAAATACCTACATTTCCTAAAGTTCCATTTATAGATACAAAAACCGTCCTATCGTTTAGTTCTTTCTTTATTTTTTGATATTCTTCTTCTCCAATTTTTTTTGTTTCAGCCTTTATTTCAACTTTACCCTGTTTGAGATTGTTGCCATTTATAAAGTAATACTCCCCATTTTCATCATATTTTGGTGTTCCGTGTAGTCCATCCCCAATTTTAGATGTTACATTTAGTAAATTTGTGTTCTCCCAACTCATATCCCCAAGTCCGTTAAATCAGTTTGTATTTGTTCAGCTAAATCAACAGCTTCCTCATTTAACAAGTGTAGTTCTTGTTTAATTTCTGCCATACGCTCATCAAAATCAAAACCTTCCTCTTCCTCTATGGGTGCAACACCTACATAACGCCCTGCGGTAAGGCTGTAATCGTTGGTTTTAATTTCGTCTCGGTTAACTATTTTACACAAACCTGCTACATTGGTATAAATACCTTCAGGGAAACGCTTTTCTAACCAATGCGCTTCTTTAGTAAAATAAGTATGTTGGTCTATTTGTTTGTTAATAGCTTCTAAAAATGTTTCAAGGCTACTAATGTGGTCTTGGGTCTGTTTTTTAAGAGTCTTATCTTTTTTAACCGCCTCTGTTTTTAATTCGGCTTTAAGCGTTTCTATTTGCTTTTTGGTAGCGGTGTTTAGTTTGCGTTTGTCTTCTTTTATGTTTTCCGCTTTAAGCGTATCTGTTACAGTAGCTAACAACTTTTCTGCATAGGTGTTTTTAAGCAGAATATTAGCTTCTTTTAGGTGCTGTGTAGCGTTTTCTTTGTACTGCGCAAGTGTTTGTGCAAACAGGGTATTATCGCCCCTGTAAAGCGCTACAATAGCGTGTATGTTTTGTAAATGTTCATCGGTAAAATCGTGTAAGTTAGAGGACACTTTACGATACACATCCCTGAGGTCTAACATTAGGGTTTTGTCTGCTCTATCGGCATCTAATTCCTTAGCACGGTCAAAAAACCAAATAGAACACGGTAAAGAACGGGTGTAGAAAAACTTAGTACCTATAGACACCATAACATCTACAGCTCCTGTTTCTACCAATTGTTGGCGTATGGTTTTTTCGGAATGCCCTGCATCACTTGCAGAACTTGCCATAACAAAACCTGCTCTTCCGTTTTGGTTTAAGTATTTATAAAAATATTGAATCCACAGGTAATTGGCGTTGTCGTTTTTAGGTAAACCAAACGGTAAACGCGGGTCGTTTTTAACGCTTTCTTTTTTCTTATCTACCCCATCTACATTAAACGGTGGATTAGCCATTACAAAATCGCAATCGCCCACTAAATTATGATGGTCTTGATAAAAACTGTTTCCCTGCATAATGTTGGCATCCAAACCGTGAACAGCCATATTCATTTTAGCCAACTTGGTGTTGGTATCTGCTTTTTCTTGACCGTAGAAGGTTACTTTTTTAGAGGCTTCTGTTTGTAGCTTTTCCTCAATAAAATGGGCGGTTTGCACAAACATACCTGCACTACCACAGGCAGGGTCGAACACCGTACCGTGGTTAGGCTCTATAATTTTTACAATGGTATTTACAAGACTTGGCGGTGTAAAAAACTCGCCACCTTCTTGTGCGCCACTCATTGCAAATTTGTTTAAGAAGTATTCGTAAATACGCCCAAAAACATCGCCTGTAACATTATCTAACAAGGGGTCGTTAAAAATACGTATCAAACGAAACAGTAAATCGCTTTCAAAAAGCATATACTCTTTAGGCAATACATCTTGCAGCACGTCGTATTCTTCCTCAATACTTTTCATTGCCTCGTTTAGGTATTCGCCAATGTCTACACTTTCAGGAAGCTCGTTAATGGTTTTCCATTGGGCGTTATCGGGTAAATATATAGCGTTGGCAGAAAGAAAATCTGTTTTATTTACAGGTCTTTTTCCTCGTTGTGGATGCGAAGGTAAAGTAGCTTCTATTTCTACTTTAGCAGTTACAAAACGATTGTATGCGTGTCTTAAAAATATTAAACCCAACACAGGAAAACTGTATTCGGTTGCTGTAAGTTTACTATTTGCTCTTAGGTCGTCGGCAGCTTTCCAGAGTCTATCTTCAAGCTGCTTTAATTGGTCTCTTGTCATGAAATTTAATCAGGAATTTACATTCTAGCAAAATACGAAAGTTTTACGACCTGAAATA
The DNA here is from genome assembly GCF_008806375.1 of Pseudotamlana haliotis. Taxonomy (GTDB): domain Bacteria; phylum Bacteroidota; class Bacteroidia; order Flavobacteriales; family Flavobacteriaceae; genus Pseudotamlana; species Pseudotamlana haliotis. The sequence goes on from NZ_WAAT01000042.1 coordinate 43,031, forward strand.
AATTTAATGCGTGCATTCAAGGAGACAACCACCTATGGTGTTTTGTTTAAAACAAATGGCTTTTTTGGGGCTACCCCCCGTATTTTTATTTTTGATTTCTTTTTTTCAGGAAAGGCTCATTTTTTTATAAACCGTTTTAGTTTTTTCAATTAAACTGTTTCTATTTGGTTTTATAACGTGTAAATATTAAGATAGTTTAAATAAGCTTCGAATACATTAAGCAAGTAAAACAGGGGGAGAATTGGGGGAATTTGAAAATAAAAAAAGCCTCAATACTCACAGTATCAAGGCTTTATATTCCTAAAGTTGTGCGGGCGGGGAGACTCGAACTCCCACACCTCGCGGCACTAGATCCTAAGTCTAGCGTGTCTACCAATTCCACCACGCCCGCTAAAGGACTGCAAATATAAACAAGATTTTTAAATTGCAAACTTAATAGCGCTAAAAAAATTCTTTTTTATACTTTTGAATACATCCGAAAAGAAAAATAGCATGAAAAACATACAATCTTATATCACCGAAAACAAAGAACGCTTTTTAAACGAGCTTATTGAGCTGCTTAAAATCCCTTCTATAAGTGCAGATTCAGCATACAAAACAGACACTTTAAAAACAGCCGAAGCCGTTAAAACGAGCCTAGAAAAAGCTGGCTGTGACCATGTAGAAATCTGTGAAACCCCAGGAAATCCTATTGTATATGGCGAAAAAATAATAGACAAAAACCTACCTACAGTTCTAGTTTACGGTCATTACGATGTGCAACCACCAGACCCAATAAATCTGTGGGATTCACCACCTTTCGAACCTGTTATTAAAACTACCGAGAAACATCCTGATGGGGCTATTTTTGCACGTGGCGCTTGTGATGACAAAGGCCAAATGTACATGCATGTTAAAGCTTTAGAATTTATGACTAGCACCAACCAACTACCATGTAATGTAAAATTTATGATAGAAGGCGAAGAAGAAGTAGGCAGTGTCAACCTCGCTCCTTTCGTAAAAAATAACCATGAAAAATTAAAAAACGATGTCATTTTAATTTCCGACACCGGTATGATTGCTAACGACACACCATCAATCACCACAGGTTTACGTGGCTTAAGCTATGTTGAAGTTGAAGTGACTGGCCCAAATCGTGACTTGCACTCTGGATTATACGGTGGCGCGGTAGCTAACCCTATCAATATTTTAGCTAAGATGATTGCCTCTCTTCACGACGAGAACAATCACATTACTATTCCTGGTTTTTATGATAAAGTTGAAGAACTTTCTACGGAAGAACGTGCCGAAATGGCCAAGGCTCCTTTCAATTTAGAAAATTATAAAAAAGCTTTAGATATCGATGCGGTTTACGGCGAAAAAGAATTCTCAACCAACGAGAGAAACTCCATAAGACCAACTTTAGATGTGAATGGTATTTGGGGTGGCTACACCGGTGAAGGCGCTAAAACCGTGATTGCCAGCAAAGCTTATGCTAAAATCTCCATGCGTTTAGTACCAAATCAAGAATGGGAAGACATCACCAATTTATTTCAAAAGCATTTTGAAAACATTGCACCAGAGGGCGTAAAAGTTAAGGTAACGCCTCATCATGGCGGACAAGGTTATGTGACCCCAATAGACAGCATAGGTTATCAAGCCGCATCAAAAGCCTACGAAGACACCTTTGGAAAAACCCCTATACCACAACGTAGCGGAGGAAGTATTCCAATTGTATCCCTTTTTGAACAAGAATTAAAAAGTAAAACCATTTTAATGGGCTTTGGACTAGACAGCGACGCCATACATTCACCCAACGAGCATTTCGGTATTTGGAACTACCTGAAAGGCATAGAAACCATACCAGGGTTTTATAAATATTTTACCGAATTATCTAAATAATTAGGGTGTTACCAGCTTTCACTTTTTTATTAAGCAAAAACTTGTAACGGATAGCCCTAACACAATAAAAAAAACCATATAAGATTAGCTTGAGGCATATAATCTTATATGGTTTTTATTTATAAAACGGTTGAAGCGACTTAATTAAGCAGCAACTTCAGCTTTAAAGTGGTCGTAAAGTTCTTTACAACCATAACCAATAATTGAAAATTGTTTGTTTTTCATCAAAGCTTCAGCATGAAGTTTTGATAAGGCATCAACACCATGTTTATCCATACTTTCAATATCTTTAATACTAATGGTAAGGTTGTCTACAGAATCAAATATGTTATTGAACTCATCTTTGAAAATCTTAACATTGTTTTTGTTTAAAATGCCTTTTACTTTAAAAAAGTTGTTACAGCTGGTAATTTGTAAATCCATGTTAAATGTGTTAAATGGTTAGACGATAAATGAAAACTCATCATAGGGTTGCCAAGTAAAAATAATAAACCAAGGTACTATGCCTACTATTTTTTCGACCAAGGGATTTGAACATCAGACAAAAGGCGATTGCACACACAAATCATCGATGAGTAACCAAATAACTACAAGATTTCATTACATTTACTACATCTTATACGTTACATTTATAACATTTAGATTTCTGAAATGAAAAAGACAATCCTATCTCTATGTCTACTCTGTACATTTACTTGTTTTTCTCAACCTCAAAGCGATGCAGATAAAAAAGCCATATACAAAGTATTAAAAAACCAAAGATTAGCATGGTCTAAAAATAATATTGAAGCATACATGGCTGGTTACTGGAAAAGTGACTCACTTAAATTTTATAGCACAAACGGGGTAACAAAAGGCTGGGAAAACACATTAGAGCGCTACCTCAAAGCCTACCCTACAGAAGATCACACAGGGATATTAAGCTTCAAAATTAACGACATTTCTAAAATTAGTGATGATGCTTATTTCGTGTTAGGTGAATACCATATTAAACGCGAATTAGGAAATGCTGATGGTATCTTTATGCTTGTTTTCAAAAAGATTAACGGCGAATGGAAAATTATTGCTGATACCTCTACTTAAAACTTATAAACACCTTTTCTCAATTCAATGAATCATGATACGTTAAAAAAAGCTTTAGAATCTTTTAACCTACTCACCCCTGCTGAAATTGACGACTTCATACAGGCAACAACCAACAAGCGGCTCAACAAATCTGAATATTTTATTAAAGCCGGTGAAACTTGTAAATCAGTAACTTTTGTTTTGTCTGGGCTTTTACGCTCCTACCACACATCTGATAAAGGAGATGACCTTACCTATTGCATCACCTTTCCAAATAATTTTATGACGGCCTATTCCTCATTTTTAACAAATCAACCTACCCAAGAAAACATACAGGCAATTACAGATACAGAACTACTAAGCATCCCTAAAGATAAAATTGAAAACTTAGCGAAAACGAGCCTAAATTGGCTACACTTTCAAAAAATTATTGCAGAACAGCAATACATTGAATTAGAAAAGAGAATCTTTCTTTTGCAAGGCACCAGTGCTACAAAACGTTATGCAGACTTACTAAAAAACCAACCAAACTACATACAGCACATCCCCTTACAGTATTTAGCTTCTTACTTAGGTGTTTCACAAAGACATTTAAGTCGAATACGCAAAGATTTTCCTTTTTAGACATTTGTCCTAAATAATAGAAAAATCAGGGTGTAATTTTGTCTTTCAATCAAAAAAGATAAAAAATGTCAAAAAAAATACTCATCATAAACGGCCATCCCAATAAGGAAAGTTTAAACTTTGCATTTGCAAAGGCATATAAAAAAGGAGCCATAGGGGCGCATGCCGAGGTTCAAGAAATAATCATTTCAGATTTAAACTTTAATCCAAATCTTGAATCCGGCTTTCAAAAAAGAACCGAATTAGAGCCAGATCTTTTAGCTTCTTGGGAAAAAATCAAGTGGGCAGACCACTTGGTTTGGATACATCCTGTTTGGTGGGGAGGGTTACCAGCACTTCTCAAAGGATTTATAGACAGGTTGTTTTTACCAGGTTTCACTTTTCAATATAAAGAAAACTCTATGTTTTGGGATAAATTATTAAAAGGAAAAACGTCTCACATTATCACCACACTCGATCAACCCAGCTGGTATTACAGACTCTTTTATGGAAGACCAAGTGTAAACCAACTAAAAAAATCAACCTTAAAATTTTGCGGCATTAATTCTGTTAAAGTGTCCTATTTCGGTATTATTAAAAATTCAGATATTGTTTTGAGGCAAAAATGGATCGCTAAAGTGGAAAAGTTAGGCAGGCAACTAAAATAAAACACCACCCTAAAACCACTACAACTTCTTTACATAATCAGTAATTATCACAATCTGCTGTGCGCCAACTTTACCCTCAATGTATTTGTCGTTTTCACGATCTAAACGAATGTTTCTAACTGCCGTACCTTGTTTAGCCACTAAACTAGATCCTTTAACTTTAAGGTCTTTAATAAGCACAACCGAATCGCCGTTATCTAAAACAACACCGTTTACATCACGATGTATAATTTTATTAGCCTCATCCTCATGCTCGCCAGTTGCTCGGGCTAAAGCCAGTGCTTCGTCATCTAAATACATCATATCAACCAAATCTTTTGGCCAACCTTCATTTCGTAAACGTTGCAACATACGCCAAGCCATAATTTGCACAGCCACATGCTCATTCCACATGCTATCGTTTAAACAACGCCAGTGGTTGGGGTCCATATCTACGCGCTCTTCAATTTGGTCCAAACAGGTTTTACAAACCAAAACATCATTAGCCACATTTTCATTTAATGATGGCGGAATGGTATACTGTGATAAATCATCGTTTGCTGCACATAACTCGCAGGTAGAGTTACTTCGTTCTTGCAATGTTTGTAAAACGCTCATAGGTATAACAATTTAGACTGTAAAAATACAGCTAAATAAAACCTTCAGCAAATTTAACCTCAGTCAACCTATCAAATAACTACTTAGAAAGTCCTGACACAAAAGTATACACATTATCTGTATGCGTACCAACAAAATACTTACGAACCATTTCTTGGTGTTTTTCCAAGGCAGCATCACTTTGCCATACGTTCTTTTCTAATTCACGAAGGTTTTGAAACATTTTATCTAAATCAGAAATAGACGACAAAAAATAAGCGTTTTTCAATTCACTTCCATTAGCACCCCAAGCATGTCTATAAGTGAAAAATCCCTTTATTAAGTTGTTATCTTTTACCATTTTATCAAAATCATCTTGTAGTACACCTATAACTTCCTCTGTTTTACCATCTTCAGGAAAAGTTAAATATTGCGTACGCACATAACAAACCATATCATGCGACCAATCTTTGATTTCTTTCATAATAGGAAGCACAGAATAAATCTCGTCTGAATGATCATGACTGTAAAATGAGCGCTGCTTTTTCTTAAATTCTTTGAGTTTTTGTTCATTTCCCCAAGCAGCCTTTTCTAATTCAAGATTTCGCTGTGCTGCTTTTTCAATAGCCATCCATGAGCCATAAACTCGCACCAATATTAATTCACCACTGCTTCCAGACAACTGAGGTTTATAAAAAGAAGAGGCTAATATGTACTCGTTCTTTTTAATTACTTTTTCTAAATACTCTTGTTCTATGGCTTTCCATTCATCCATATCAATATTGGTCTTATCTTGATTCCAACTCAGGGTAGTAGAAGTCATGTACTTTGGTGTTTGCGTCGATTGGGCTAAAACGGTTTCGGAGTAAAACAACATGAGCAGAACTGCCATGCATGTTAAGCTGTTTTTAATAGTTTTCATAATCCATCTAAAATTAAAGTTAATAAATACGACTTTAAGATATGGGGCGATGATTACACTATTAATAAGGTTTTGATTTTCAGAGAGATACTAAAGATACAACAAATATTCTTCGGTTTTATAAACTCTTCAAGTTTGTTTGCATTTTTTTAGTCATTCCTTGTACTACCATGTCGTAAGAATGATCTATTAATGATTTTATGAGTTCGGGATTTAAACCACCTTCATTGAGATATAAGGTATTCCAATGTTTTTTATTCATATGATAACCAGCACGAATACTTGGGTACGATTCCCGCAGTTCTAAAGCATATTCAGGTTTAGCCTTTAAGTTTATTGCTGCTTCACCTTCTTCCCATTTTTTTAATGAAATTAAAGCGTACATTTTACCTAATATTTTAAACACTAAAGTGTGTTCATCAAAAGGAAAATCTTCTGTAACACCTTTTTTGTTTAAGCAATAGCTTCTAATTTGTTCTATATCCATGATAACCCTTGTTTTATTTAACTCATTACATTATACAAAATAGGTTTGCTAGGACTTGCATCATTTTCAAAAGGAGCTATTTGTAAATTTAAAAAGTACTCGCCATCTTTAACATGGTTTGGCACATAAATAAACTCAGTTATGGTTGCATCTAAACGCAATTTTCCGCTGGTATTCCAAAAAGCATTGTGAGCCAAAAGCAAACATTCATCCTTTTCTTTATCAACACTTGGCACATCTACCAAGAGATGTTTAATTCCTTTTTCTCTTAGATAAATTGCAGCATCTTCCAACATATAAGTAGGGTTAGTATGAGAGTAATGTGCTGACAGTTTCTCCTTTGTATTGGGGATGGTACGTATCACTACAGCATCACGTTTTTTGTTCCCTAAGGCAAACTTGAGCTGCTTTTTAGAAATCACAAAATCACCATTTAACCGCTCTGGAGCTACAGTTATTACTTCTGCTAAAAAGAAAAATGTACACAACTGCTGGTTTATGGAATGTACTTTTTCTGTTATATGACCTACACATTCCGTGTGTGTTCCGTGGGCATGCGGATTAAAACTAATCGTATTAAAATTAATACAGGCCCCATCCTTCACCGAAATTTTCTGATCACCATCTTCAACTGGTTCGATGATAGGCGCATCAACATACCAGGCACGCACATTTTCTTCTGAAGCCCGTAGCGGAATAGAAATATCAATAGGTTTGTTTAAATTTATCTGAAGTTTTCGGGAGTTGTATTGGATTGTAGCATTCATATCCAAATATAATCAAATCATAAACAGTTCTGAAGCAATTCCATCAATTAAAAATTTGCCTTTTTGTGTGGCTTTTAGTCGTTGTATCGGTTTGTTTAGCTCGTTAACATCGTTGGAAACAACTAACAGGCCCTCCTTAATAAAGTTTTTGGATTGTTTTTTCAAATGCATAAGAAAATCAACTCCAAATTCAGTTTCAACACGATTTAGCGCTACACCCCAAATGGTTCGTAAACCCGTCATCATATACTCGTTAAACCGATCTTCTTGAGATAAATTCTCACTGGTATTTGGTAAAACCCCATTTTCGATACCTGCAATGTATTTGGTGTTATTAGAAACATTCCAAAAGCGCTTATTATCAAAAAAAGAATGCGCCGATGGCCCAATACCCAAATAGGGCTTCCCTTGCCAGTAACTTGTATTATGCTTTGAAAAATATTGAGGCTTCCCAAAATTTGATATTTCATAGTGCACAAAACCTGCTGCTTCGGTACGTTTTACCAAATGATTAAAATGCGCTAAGGCTAAATCTTCATCGATAGGCGGAAACACCACCTTTTGAACAAAGGTCGCTAAGGCTGTTTTCGGCTCGATGGTTAAGGCGTAACTTGAAATATGATTCACCCCAAACTGAAAAGCTTGCTCTAAATTAGCGTTCCACTTTTCTAAACTCATATTTGGAATCCCGTAAATTAAATCGATAGTAATATTATCAAAATAACGCGTAGCTTCTTCCAAGCAAGCCTTCGCTTCATTGGCATTATGCGCACGATTCATGGTTTTTAAATCATCTTCAAAAAAAGATTGAATGCCTATACTCAATCTGTTTATAGGCGACTTAGCCAGTTCCTGGATGCTATTTTTGGTTAAATCATCTGGATTGGCCTCAAGTGTGATTTCAGGCTGTTTAATAACCGTATAATTTTTATAAACCGTTTCTATAAGCAACTGAAGCTCATCATTTGATAATAAACTGGGGGTACCACCACCAAAATAAATGGTTTCAATGGTTTCATTCTGAAAAACCTTCTGCTGGATTTCAAGTTCCTTGACTAAGGCCAGAATGAGCTCATCTTTCTTTTTTAAGGATGTTGAAAAGTGAAAATCACAGTAAAAACAAGCCTGTTTACAAAACGGAATGTGAATATAAATACCAGCCATGAGCTTATGGAGATTAACCTATTTTATTAGGATTCTTCTTTACAAAAGCATCCCAACCTGAGTAGCTTTTCCCCACAGTCACACGACCTGAGTTGTAGAAGTGACACACCGCTGCAGCAAGCCCATCGGTAGAATCTAAGTTTTTAGGTAAGGTTTTAAGCCCTAGTAAACTTTGAAGCATTTTAGCCACTTGCTCTTTACTCGCATTTCCGTTACCGGTAATGGCCATTTTTATTTTTTTAGGTAAGTATTCGGTAATCGGAATTTCGCGACTTAAACCCGCAGCCATAGCCACACCTTGGGCACGACCTAGTTTAAGCATACTTTGTACATTTTTACCGAAAAAAGGGGCTTCAATAGCGATTTCATCTGGATTGTGTGTATCGATAAGCTCGATGGTACGCTCGAAAATAAGTTTTAATTTGATGTAATGGTCGCTGTACTTTTTTAAATCCAACTCATTGAGCTGCAAAAAGTGCATGTTTTTACCCACCACTTTTATAAGTCCGAACCCCATTATAGTGGTTCCAGGATCTATTCCTAAAATTATTCTTTCCTGCATTAATCATTACAATAGTAACAGCCGCTTAGCGAAATAGACGCTCCAATTGTTACAGTTAACATATCACCATTGAAAGCACCAAAACCGTCTGAAGGTTGGTCAAATGCTTTTCCAAAGCCAAAGATATAAGAACCATCCAAATAAATAGATAAAACGTCGTTAATACCGTAGTGAAATTCCATTCCCGCCATGGCGTTGAAAAAGTTTAACTTATTTTCACCATACACATCCAAAGGTCTCACCATTGAATAACCTGGCCCAGCATGTATAAATGTGGCCATACGCGGCGAAAAGCGAATAATATCAGAAGCGTCATAAACCCCTTGTAAATTTAATCGGATGTAGTTGCTTTTAAATGCATTAGAATCCTTATCGTTTGAGAAACGATTATAGCCTAAATCTAATTTAGCACCAAACTTATGAGATAGCATATACTGCAAGCCTAAGTTTATGGTTGGGAAATTTATTGGCTTGGCCTCAAAACCATCAACAAACCCTTGAGCCATCGGGCTATTAATTCCTGTTGCAAATTGTACTTTAAAAGTACTCGTATTATCTTGAGCTTGAGTGAAACCAAACCAAAAAAACAGGATAGCAACTACCCATGAACTCTTAATTTTTTTAAAATAAGCAATCATTACGTAATATTGATTTAATTTGCACCATTATCGTACAGACTCTATCATACAAAACCAAGCACTTCCTTTTTTTGCTTATTAAAATAAGCATAGTTATTGCTGCTCTGTATTTTATATATCAGAAACTAATTAACAATAATACGTTACATTTTTCTGATTTCTACATTATTTTGACCGAAAATAGCAGTTTTTCAGTCAAAATAGTAAGTTTTCTAATCTTTTTATCTGCTTTTAATTGGTTTTTGGAAATTTTAAAGTGGCAAACACTTGTTGCTCCTTTTAAAAAGTTAGCATTGAGAACCGCCACAGAACAGACCCTAGGAGCGCTAACCGCCTCTTTAATGACTCCTAATCGTATTGGGGAATACGGAGCCAAAGCCATGTACTACCAAAGTTCATTTCAAAAGAAAATTGTTTTCATCAACCTTATTAGCAACCTTTTACAATTACTAGCAACCCTTTTTTTTGGCGTTATAGGCTTATTTTTCTTTATAAAAAGTTACAATACCAATCTTAATCTGTTCCGCTTGTCGTTGTATGGTGTTGGTTTATTTGCCATTATTCTACTGGGGGGCTACATTCTTATTAAAGGTAATTTCAGGTATAAAAACTTTTCTCTAGAAAAAATTAGACAGTTTTTAATTGCTTACCCAAAGGACAAGCTTTTCTTTGGATGTTGTCTTTCGTTTTTTCGTTATGCCGTATTTTCATTTCAATTTTATTTCTTACTTCTAATTTTTCAAATTAACCTCTCGTATTTTGAAGCACTTAGCATCATCGCAAGCATGTATTTATTGGCATCAATAGTACCCTCGATATTTATTTTTGATGTGTTTATAAAAGGCGGTATTGCAGTTTATTTATTTTCGTTTGCCCATGTGAACGAGTTGCATATTTTATCAATCATCACGCTTATGTGGCTATTAAACTTTGTAATTCCAAGTCTTTTAGGGAGCTATTATGTGCTTAAGTTCGACTTAAAAAACCGTATTACCTAATGGTTTTAACAGCACTTCTTATCACATTATCTTACCTGATTTTAATTGGTGGTTTTATTTACGGCTTTGATAAAGTGAAAGACTTCAAAGAAAAAAACACAGGTCCTAAAACTCGATTTTCTGTAATTATTCCGTTTAGGAATGAAGCCAATAACTTAGTTCGGCTATTAGCTTCGATTGAGGCTTTAAACTACCCTAAAGACCTTTTCGAAATTATTTTGGTTAACGATGATTCAGAAGATGATTCTGTTGCTATCATCACTTCCTTCAAGGAAAAATATCAAGGAAAACTCAGCGTTATTAACAATCAAAGAAAAAGCGGTTCGCCTAAAAAAGATGCCATAACCTCAGCGATAAACCAAGCACAATACGAATGGATTATCACAACCGATGCTGATTGTGTTTTACCTCAAGGTTGGCTAAAAACTTATGATGCTTTTATTATTGAAAACATTAGTCTTTGTATAGCAGGCCCTGTCACTTATCATTTAGAAAATTCTTTTTTAAATCGTTTTCAGTGGTTGGATATCATGAGCTTACAAGGAGCTACTATTGGTGGTTTCGGACTAAAAAAACCATTTTTATGTAACGGTGCCAACTTAGCCTATACAAAATCTTTGTTCTTAGAATTATCTGGATTTGACGGTAATTCCAACATTGCTAGTGGTGACGACTTGTTTCTTTTAGAAAAAGCCACACATAAATACCCAAAAAAAGTACATTATTTAAAAAGCAGTACTGCCATTGTAAAAACTAACGCTCAACCCCATTGGAAATCGCTTATTTCACAGCGTGTGCGTTGGGCTGCGAAAACAACCGCTTACAAAAACGGTTTTGGAAAATTAACTGGTATACTCGTATTTTTCATGAATTTTTTAGTGGTTCTACTTTCTGTGCTTAGCTTGTTAGAACTTTTTAGTTTTAAAATATTCAGTTTTATTTTAATTGCTAAATGCGGAATAGATTTCTATTTAATTTACAAAACAACTGTGTTTTTTAATCAGAAACACCCCTTAAAAAGCTACTTAACAGGCTTTTTAATCTATCCTTTCTTCAGTGTTTACGTGGCCTTGGTTTCGATATTCTCTGACTATAATTGGAAGGGGCGCAGCTTTAATAAGTAACTAGTTTACACTAATAATTAATGGCAACTGAAATTCGGTAGTCACTGGTTGTCCTCGTTTTATTGCGGGATCTATTTCTGGCAACCCTTCTAAACTTCGATTTAAAAGTCTTTCAATGTTAGGGATTTCTTCAACGGTAATGGAGTCTATATTAGCTTGAATTAAGAGCAACTCACCGCTTTTAGATACTTGAAATTCGAGCATAATCGTATCATTGACATCTTGAGTCACGATAATACTTTCTTCTTGTAAATAATTAGTAATGTGATTAGTAAGTGTATTCTGAAAGCAAGTTTTACGTGCTTCTATAGTTTCGGAAGTTTCACAGATAGAAAAACCTGGGTATTCATCAACATCATTCCAATTGAAAGTCTTCAATTCTTCGTTCAAAATGGCTTCTGAAGATGTTTTTTTCACATTAAAGTACTCGCAAGACACGAGCGTAAAAATGAACAGAAAGACAATGGCGTGTTTCATGAATTAAACCGAAAGCCGAAAAATACAATTTTTTTATTCCAATTGTAATTTAAAATGTGATTAAAATAGCCTGCCCCGTTGTTTGGAGTATCATATCGCTTTGAAACTAGCGGCAACAATAACGACACTTTATAAAAAGAAGAACCCTGTGGGTCTCTCACCTCCACAGGGTCATGTAAATTGCTATTATCAACTAAAAAATTGAGGGATTAATTAATTTTCGAATTGTTGATACATCAAAGATAGGTAACAGAATCCTTTTTAAATTGCGGAAAACCCGCAGCAACAGTTATTAAAAAATATATAATACTGATTTTCAGATGATTGTGAGTTTATTTTTTTTATTTTTTTTTAAAAAAATCTTAAATCATAGTGAATTCCTACACAAAGCCCTTTTTACGCGCTTGACTCAATAAGGTTTCATCTTGCCCGTCTTCTACTTCAAAAAGATCACGTAGTTGTTTTTTACGCTTCTCAATAGCACTTAATGAAATACCTAAATGTGATGCTAAATTTTTAGTTTTCACGCCTTGAGATAATAGGTGTAAAATTTTTCTGTTTTTATCATCTATCACGATATCACTGCTAATTGTTCTCCTAATAATACTACTAACCGTAGAACTGTAAACCGTTTCGCCATCTAACACTCTTTGAAACGCAACAGCAAGGTCATTTGAGGTTAAATCACTTTTAATAATAAGACCTTCTGGTTTTATATTTTTAATAATATTATGGATTCTAAACGCTTCATCAAACATCGTTAAGATTATAATTTTCGACTGTGACAGAACCTTTCTAACAAACTCCGCTAAATCTTCACCTGAATTCATGGAGCCGTCTCTTGAAGCTGGTAAGCTAATATCAAGAAACAACACGTCATAATGTAGGTTACTTTTCACCATTTTATTGATTGCAGATAAAGCTTCGTCGCAATTGTTAGCAATATCAATATCTAATTCTTGATTATCGCGTTTTGTAAAAAGCAAAGTATTTTGATACCCCTCAATAATCATGGGGTGATCATCAATCATAAGTAGTTTAATTTTTTCGGTCATAATTTTATGTTAAGATATGGGGACATCTATTTTTACGGTAGTTCCTTCCTCTTTTTGAGAAGATATAGCTAACGTTCCATTTATTTCATTAATTCGAGATTTCATGTTTTTTATTCCGATTCCAGATTTCACTCTATTGACATCAAAACCGGATCCGTTATCGACAATACTCAAACTAACAGCTTTATTTTCTAACTTAAAAATAAACTGAACGTCAGTCGCTTCGGCATGTTTATAAATATTATGAAGTGCTTCTTGAATAATTCTATAAAAGTGAATTTTAATTTTATTAGAAACATCATCCCAATCTATAGCATTTTGCCAGTCAATTGTATAACGCAACCCATAGGTTGCAGTTTGGGTCTCAACCAAGGTTTTAATAATATCTCTAAAACCAGAACCTGAAACAAAATCGGTATTTAATTCATGTGACACTTTTCGAATCTCTTCTTCAATAACTTTTAGTTGATTAATATATTGCCCCCTTGTTCTAATAGCTTCTTCTGTATGTGTCATATTTAAGCTATCTAAACTTAAGCGCGCACCAAATAATTTCCCTAAAACACCATCATGAAGTTCTTCAGAAATGCGTTTCTTTTCCAAGGCTCTAGCATCCTCAACGACTTCATTTTGAGAAAGCATTAAATTATAAATTTCTTCGTTGGTTTCTTGTTGCTTTTGAATGAATTCTAAATCTTTATTTTTATTACGTTGCGCAAATATGATATAAAGTAAAACTGAGGCAACAATAATGACTATTGAAATAATCAATAACCACATACGCTCTTTAGCGATTCTGACATTTTCTTCTTCAATTTCATTGGTTTCAAACTTGATTCTAGCAAACTTATTTCGAGTGACTCTCTCTCTTTTTTGCAAGCTATCATTTAACCGTATATAATGTCGCAAGTGAGTTGCGGCCACCTCGCCTTCTTCTATTTCAGAAAGTAATTTTAAGGACTTTAAAAGATCATCATTGTAGAACTTTTCAGCAATCCGCTTGGCTTCATAAGCATAATACTTGGCAGAATCCTTTAGACTTATTTCGTTATAGTATTCAGCTAAGTGCTGAAGTATAATAATGGAATTGTAACTATCTTTACCCCTGGCCTCACTCAACTTCAGTGCTTTATGATATAACCCCGGCAAAGCACTTCTATCTCCCGACAAGTATAAGGCATGCGCATAGTTATCTAAAACTAAGGCGTGAAAACCAGGTCGCTCTTTAACCAAAATCTCATCATCAAGAATCTCCTTCAGGGTGTTTATGGCTAATTCATATCGCCCTGCTTCTTTTAAAACATTGCCTAAATTATTATTAGATATAGCAATTGAATGTTTATTATTTCCTTTAAGTTTTAATTTTAAAGCAATCGATTTTCTTTGATATTCAATAGATTTATCAAACTGTTCAAGCACATTAAATACCACTCCTAAATTATTGTACAAATAGGCTTTTTTACGAATAACTTCTTTTGAGGGGTGCTCTATTTTATTAAGTAATTTAATACCCTCTATAGAGGTTAACTCGCTCGCTGTATAATCCTTGCTTTCTCTTTGAAGTATGGCTATATCTAGAAGAACATTTGCTGTATTATAATGATCTTTTAAACCTCTATATAATTTTTCAGCTTTATTATTATAATAGTATGCACTGTCATGTATTTTATCAAAATAGTAATATCCTAATTTTTTAGTCATATTAGCCATCAAAGCAGTGTCTTTAATTTTCTGGGCTAGACTCAAATTTTCATGAATATATCTTACAAATAGTGTATCCTTATCGAATTCACCATAAAGTGCAATAAGTTGCTCATTACTTTTCTGCTGAAGGGAATAACTATTAATTTGAGCAGCTAATGCTTTTGCTTTAAGAACTAGCTGCTCTCTATTTTTGAAGTTTCTTTTAGGTGAATCGGCTTTATTTAAATAAGAGAGAATGCTATCAAACTTCTCTTCACTATACATTTGTGCGTAAGAAAAACGTACGCACAACATGATAAACAACAAAAGGAAATAAACCGATCTCACAGATATTCATGGTAAACTTCTCAAATGTATTTATAATTTCTGAATTTATTTTAATTAGAGTACTTTATCAGTTATTAATTATAAAAGCACTTAACGCATTTATTAAAATTTAGCGTTCTCCAATATTACCATCTCTATATAAAACATTAGTCGTATTATCAACCAACACCTCATCTTCGTTTAAACTTGCTTCAATACATGATGTGAAAAGAGCAATAAATACGGCTACTATTAATGTGATTTTTAAAATTTTCATAATTAACTTTTATTTTGATATTAACGCTCCACTTCATTACCTCCTGTGAATAATACTGTATTTGTATCATCTATTAATACATCGTCTTCATGTAAATCTTGTTCTGTACATGAGGTAAATAAGGCTAAAAAAAGTGCTACTAATAATGAGATTTTTAGAATTTTCATTTCTTTTGATTTTTAGGGTTATTATTTTTAACAATTTAATATGACAAATATCTCCATCTTTTTGAATACAAAAATTCAATTTGGAGAGCATAAACAATCTTGAGTTACTTGTAAAAAAAGCAACTAATACGTTAAATAATTTGAGAGACTATGACTAGAAAAAGTCATGAATAAGGTATGGTTTGTTCGTGAATAAAAAAGCAATTTTCACCTCTTTCAGGTCCTAATATAAATACAAATATCTATATGAAGAATATAACCTTGGATTAGACAGTTTTTTATCGATGAAATACACTAAATTTTAACAAATCACAAGGTTGACTTGTTTCTTACTAGGCTGGTTTTCACTATTTTAGTGTGGTAATTTTCCGACTTCGGTGTTTCTTGTAATCGGTTGATGAGTAATTCTGCAGCTTGAGATCCAATGACTTTAGCATGCTGACGAATGGTTGTTAAACGGGGTAAAGTATGATAAGAATCAGACTTACTAGCAAACCCAATTACAGAGATATCTTTTGGCACTTTTAACCCGAAATTTACGGCCATATTCAAGCCAATTATTCCCGAAGAACTATCAGCAGCAACAATACCATCGAGTTGGTTATTCTTTTTAAAGAAAGTTTTTATTTTTTTATGATGATCGTCCTTCTTCTTAATCTTTAAAACCAAAGGCTCCATACCCGCTTCTAGGATTGCTTTATTATAACCGCGTTCACGCAACTTCCCAACGCTTAAATCATTGATATTACTAATAAAACCAATTACCTTTCGGTTTTCGGCCAATAACGTTTTAGTGGCATTATAGGTAGATTCAAAATCATCTACAATCACTTTATCACACATCACATCATAGGCCACACGATCAAACATAACAATAGGCACACCTTGATTAATGGTTCTTTTAAAATGTTCTATTTCACCATCAACCTGAGTTTCTTCTGCCATAGACAAAATAAAACCATCTACACTTCCGCTAGCTAAGAGTTGCAGACTTTCTTTTTCTTTATCTAAAGATTCGTTGGAAATACAGGTTATAATATTGTAGCCGTTTTTGGTGGCTTCTCGCTCGATACCAAAAAGCACTTTAGCCAAGAAATGATTTAAAATATTAGGAATAATAACACCAATGGTTTTGGTTTTATTCTGTTTTAAACTTAAGGCTACTTTATTTGGCTTGTAGTTATATAATTCGGCAAGTTCTTTAACACGTTTTACGGTTTCACCACCAATTTCAGTACTATTATTCAATGCTTTTGAAACCGTAGATATCGATACATTTAACTCTTTAGCTAATTGCTTTAATGTCACCATAAATTATTCTGGAATTATATAACCAATGCAATGTACAAAATAAGTTATTGCTACTAAACATTTATTTTATTGGAGCACACTGCATAAACACAAACTTATTTTCAATCAAACTTACCTTACTATAAACCAGATAAACGCATAAAACTATTATTAAAAAACAACTAAAATTTTATTTTAATTCATAAGCTTAAATAATGTAACTTCCACCTCTTTAACAGAAATCAATGCGCTTTTATTAGTCAAACTGCTAATTATGATTCAAAGAACACTTACCGTACTCTTATTTTTCCTTGTAAGTTTTCTTTACGGGCAATCTGATTCCATCGCTAAAAAGGAGGTGGATACTTCTAAAGCTGAGCCTTCAAAATTTGATAAATTCAACAAAAAAGCAGAAGCTTTTTTTAAAAAATCACCAGTTCCCATTTATTCCCATACACCTGAATCTGGAAATATTTTCGGAATTACAAAATTTAATATTCTATCACTTTCTAAAAAGGATACCATTTCTAAACCTTCAAAACTATCTGAAGTTTTCACCTTTTCATCCAAGGGTCGTATTAACGTATCAGTTTCAACCGATCTTATTTTTAAAGAAAACAACCGTAATGTCATTGCATACGTCAATTATCAAAAACAACCCGATTTTATTTTCGGAATAGGTAATGACGTAAAAAAAGAAGATATAGAAGAAGTACAACTTGAACGCATCAAATTTTTTGCAACTTATTTGTTCCGGTTTAAAAAACATTTTTACATAGGTGTTCCTATTAATTTTTCAAGTTATTTTAACATAGAAACCGAACCCGATAGCTTCCTAATACAAGATGATGTTACTGGTTTAGATGGTGGCATATCAGTTGGTACTGGGCTCGCCTTCTCATACGACACTAGAGGCAACAGGTACAACCCGCAGGGAGGTGCTTATATCATGACTTATATTGTCACCAACCCTAAATTTCTTGGAAGCACCTACCAATATTCAAAATATGAAATTGATGCTAGAAAATATTTTAATCCTTGGTTAAAACACATTATCGCTTTACAAGTCACAACGAGTAACACCCCTGGAAACACGCCTTTTTATGAACTTTCCATGCTTGGTAGTGACAAACAAATGCGTGGTTATTTTAAAGGCGCCTACAGAGATCATGTACTTGTTGATTCTCAAGTAGAATACCGTGCTCCTATTTGGAATATCTTTGGCGCTGTAGCATGGATTGGAACAGGCCGTGTAGCCCATGAATATAAAGACCTCTCTTTAGAAGGATGGAAACTATCATATGGTGGGGGCCTACGTATTAGAGTGGACTCTAAAAACAATACCAACCTCAGAATTGATTATGGGTTTGGACCTCATGGTATCTCAGGCGTTTATTTTGGTTTTGCTGAAGCTTTTTAAAAACCAAATTACAAACCACCCTAAAACAAAAAAGCATCCCCATCTTCTTCACAGAAAAAAGGAAAGCCTTTCATTGGAATACCAAATAGACTTTGGTATTACTACATCCTAGATTTCTCTAGGAACAACACAACCTCGTTATTATTGCCAAAAAAAGCCCTAATTTCTCAGAGCTTTCTTTTTGCAATTTTAGCGGTCTGGACGGGACTCGAACCCGCGACCTTCGCCGTGACAGGGCGACATTCTAACCAGCTGAACTACCAGACCGTTGCGTTATTGCGAGTGCAAAGATACACGCCTTTTTAAATATCACAAACGTTTTTGAAACTTTTTTCAATTAATTTTTAAAGATAACTTAAATTACATTGAAAATCAATCAATTACACCGAAAAAGATTTTAAAAAAAATTTAGTGTTTAAGCGAATTTTTGACGCTCCACCAAATAGGTGGTTAGAATTTGATTAAAATCCTTATTAACATCAGCTTCTACATACTTGATTTTATATTGCGCACACTTTAAACGCAGGTTATTGAAGTAATTTTCAACCGTGGCACTATAATTTTCTTTAACCGAATCGGCATAGAGGTTAATCGACTCTCCGGTTTCAACATCAATAAAACGTTTAGGCGTATTATCAAAATCGAAATCTAACTCCTTCTTCTTGTCCATCACATGAAACAAAATCACTTCATGCTTATTGTATTTTAAATGACGTAAGGCCTCAAAAAGTTTTTCATCGTCTTCCGAAGCTTGAAACATATCGGTAAACAGGAAAATCAAGGAACGTTTATGAATCTTTTCGGCTACTTCATGCAAATACTTATAAGTTTCCGTTTGCTTGTTTACAGGGTTGGAAACCGCAACCTCATCTAAAGTATTTAATAACATCTGGTGATGACGCTCACTCCCCTTCTCCGGAGCATAAAAATCATAAGCATCACTATACACCGTTAGCCCAACAGCATCGCGCTGCTTCTTTAAAATTTGCATTAAAGCCGCCGAAGCCAATACCGAAAAGCCTATTTTATTTAAACGCTCTATTGAAAAAGAGGGCATTTTAGGATAATGCATCGAACTGCTATTATCTATAATCAAGTGGCAACGTAAATTGGTTTCATCGTCATAGCGCTTGGTATAAAGCTTTTCGGTTTTCGCGAATAACTTCCAATCAATATGGCGCGTACTTTCACCTTGGTTATAAATTTTGTGTTCAGCAAATTCTGCCGAAAACCCATGAAACGGACTCTTATGCATTCCAGCAATAAAACCCTCAACCACTTGCTTGGCAAGCAGCTCGAGGTTCTTAAAACCTTTGGCTTTATTTAGTTCGTTTTGTAGCATAAAAAAAGATGCCCCACCTAGCCTCCCCGGGAGGGGAGGAACACGCTTGTGGGATTTGTAATTAAATTTTAATAGACATCAACCTCAATCATTGAATTATTGGAAAAGAGTAAGAGTTCCCCCTTTGGGGGTTAGGAGCCTCGCTTTTTACTTCACACCATCAACAATCCCATAAGCAACAGACTCCTCTGCTCCCATCCAATGGTCGCGGTTAAAATCTTTCATTACTTTATCAAAATCTTGTCCGCAATTATCAGCTAAAATACGAGCACTTAATTCTTTAGTAATAATAATTTCTTTAGCGGTAATTTCTATATCACTGGCTTGACCACGAGCGCCACCACTTGGCTGATGAATCATCACACGCGCATGCGGCTGAATAAAACGTTTTCCTTTTGCTCCTGCCGATAAAATAATCGAACCCATCGACGCGGCAAAACCTGTACAAATTGTAGAAACTTCACTGTTTAAAGCCTTAATACAATCATAAATCGCAAAACCAGAAGTCACATAACCTCCAGGGCTGTTAATATATAATTCAATATCATCTGTACCTAAAGCATCTAAATACATCAAACGGTCAATCACATGCTTAGCCGATTCATCATCCACTTGTCCCCATAAAAACACTTTACGCTGTTCTATAAATTTGCTATCAATAGCATCCTGTACTTTTATTTTATCGCTCATCTTAATTTTTAATTTTGTTCTAAAATAAAAAAAAGGTTCACCATAATGGCAAACCTTTTTAAATTCTTTTATTTATATAGACTTTCAGACTATAATAATGCGTCGATTGCTTCAGTATAAGCTGTTTTAGGCGCTACACCAACTTGTCTTCCAACAACTTCTCCGTTTTGGAACACTAAAACAGTAGGAATATTACGAACACCATACTTAGCTGCAAACTCTTGATTTGCATCTACATCTAGCTTTCCAACAACAGCTTTACCGTCGTATTCACTACTAATTTCTTCAATAATTGGTCCAACCATTCTACAAGGTCCACACCATGCAGCCCAAAAATCAACTAAAACGGGTTTATCACTTTTTAAAACCGTTTCTTCAAACGTCGCATCTGTTATTTCTAATGCCATAATATTTATATTTTAATCTGTTTTACTTCAATATTAAAGTACAAAATTAGTCAAAAAAAACTCTAAAGCTTACAAACCGTCAATTTGTTTTAACTATATCGCTATCAATTCCAACTATAAAAGGCCTTTGGGCGCATAAACCAGGCTATCCGCTATATCTTTTTTGTGTTTAAATTCACGTTTTTCATCAAAGTTCAGCATTAAAGTTTATAAAAACAACCTCCTTCAAGTGCACTTTTCACAAAAAAGGATGCCGCTACTATCCTTTGCGCGGTGCTCGTCTTTAGCAAATCAAGTTCTTCCTAATAAACAAAATACACTTCTCGACTCTGCCCGAAGACCGTGTAAAAACATGAATCAAACCGGTGTTCAAGCGGAGTCGAGAACATTTCTGATAAGAAAAAATCAGTGAAATTTATATCTAAAAATCTCTCGATAATTCTCTGCGAAACCTCAGCTCAGCTCTGTGTTACAACCCCGCAAGAATAATCCCTAAATATAAATAACCAGCAACTAACCTAATTTCTCGTAAAGTCGCGAAGATGTAGATCCAAAAAAATCAGTAATCACTTCTCGACTCCGCTCGAAGACCGTATAAAAACATGAATCAAACCGGTGTTCGAGCGGAGTCGAGAACCTTTCTGACTAGTAAAAAATCAGTGAAATCTGTGTCCAAAAATCCTCCGTGAGTCTCTGCGAAACCTCAGCGCAGCTCTGTATTACAACCTCGCAAGAATAATCCCTAAATATAAATAACCAG
>NZ_WAAT01000042.1:64518-91287 GCF_008806375.1 Pseudotamlana haliotis
TTCAAATCAAAACACTTCTCGACTCCGCTCGAAGACCGTATAAAACATAAATCAATCCGGTGTTCGAGCGGAGTCGAGAACATTTCTGACTAGTAAAAAATCAGTGAAATTTATATCTAAAAACCTCTCGATAATTCTCTGCGAAACCTCAGCGCAGCTCTGTGCTACTACCCCGTAAGAGTAAGCAACCAAAAACCAATAACTAAAAACCACCAACTACCCGCCTAATTCAACTTAAACTTAATATAACGCGCTTCCAGTTCTGCAATCAACTCCTGACTCACCTTCACTTTCTGTCTTCTACTCGGCATAGATATTTTCACCTTATCGGCGGTGTCATAAACATCAAAATTTAAAGCCTGGTTTCCGGGGTACATGTGTAATAAATCTTTCAACTCGACAACCTTATCATCATCCAGTTCTTTAATATTTAATTGAATAGACAACTTCTTAGCATAATTCTCCATCACATCATGCAGCAGCTGAAAACTATTAAACTGCAACCTCGGGTCACTTTTCTTCCCAGTATCTTTATTTACCCAACCTTCACGAACAAAGGTTTTAACAAATACAAAATTATTATGCATTAAAAAGTGTCTGAATTTTAAATACTCTTCGCCAAAAATTCTAAACTCATAACTATCGTAATAATCTTCAATAGTAAATAAAGCCCAGCCTTTACCCTGTTTACTAACGCGATGTTGCACATCGGTAACCACACCTCCAAAAACCAATTCACGATTCACGTAAGGGTCTATATTTAAAAACATCCCTACGTTGGCATTACAAAAGGTTTTCATTTCGGTTTTAAAATCATCTAAAGGATGCCCAGAAATATAAACCCCTACCACTTCACGTTCTTTACTGAGTTTTTCCATGGTTCCCCAAGACTCACAAGGCGGCACTTCAGGTTCGGCAATTTGCACCTCACTGGCTTCGCCAAATAAACTCACTTGCGCCGAATTTTCATTCTCTTTATGTTTTTGAGCGTATTTAATAGCCTTTTCTAAAAAGGTAATACCATCACCATCATCATGAAAAAACTGAGCACGATGTGTGTCACCCAAACCATCAAAACCACCTGCTAAGGCTAAATTTTCAAAAGCCTTTTTATTAGCTGCACGTAAATCAATACGTTTTGCTAGATCAAAAATCGATTTATAAAAACCTTCCTCTCGATTATCAACAATGGTCATTACCGCACCATGCCCCACACCTTTAATAGCTCCCATTCCAAAGCGTACCGCTCCATCTTTATTTACCGAAAACTTATAATAACTCTCATTGACATCAGGACCTAGTACATCAAGCTTCATACGCTTACACTCATCCATAAAGAAGGTCACCTGTTTGATGTCATTCATATTATTAGAAAGTACCGCCGCCATATATTCGGCAGGGTAATGCGCCTTACAGTATGCTGTTTGATAAGCAATCCAAGCATAACATGTAGAGTGCGATTTATTAAAGGCATAACTTGCAAAGGCCTCCCAGTCTTTCCAAACTTTCTCAAGAATTTTAGCATCATGACCATTAGCACTCGCTTGCTCGATAAACTTAGGCTTCATTTTATCAAGTACTGCAATTTGCTTTTTACCCATAGCCTTACGTAGTACATCGGCTTCACCCTTTGTAAAACCTGCAAGACTTTGAGAAAGCAACATCACCTGCTCTTGATACACGGTAATACCATAAGTCTCCTTGAGGTATTCTTCCATTGCTGGTAAATCGTACTCAATTTCTTCGTCACCATGTTTACGCCTAACGAAACTCGGAATATATTCCATAGGTCCCGGACGGTACAAGGCATTCATGGCAATTAAATCTTCAAAAACCGTAGGTTTTAAATCCCGAAGATGCTTTTGCATGCCGGGCGATTCGTACTGGAACACCCCAACGGTTTCACCGCGCTGGAATAACTCATAGGTTTTCTCATCATCTAAAGGAAAACTATCGGGATCAAGCTCAATACCATGCTTGGCCTTTACAATTTTAACCGTATCCTTAATTAAGGTTAAGGTTTTCAGTCCCAAGAAATCCATTTTCAGTAACCCAGCATCTTCTACCACCGAGTTATCAAACTGGGTCACATATAGATTGGAATCTTTAGCCAAAGAAACGGGTACGAACTTGGTAATATCGTCTGGAGTAATAATCACCCCACAGGCATGAATACCCGTATTTCTAACCGAACCTTCTAAAGTTCGTGCTAAATTCAAAGTTTCAGCAGGTAAATCACTACCATCAGCAATATTTAAAAGCTCGTTTACCTTTTCTAATTCTTCGGCTCTAAATTTAGAAGCTAAAGCCTTCTCGTCTAAACCAAATATTTTATTCAGTTTAGACATATTCGGAATTAACTTGGCAATTCTATCGGCATCAAAAAGCGGTAAATCCAATACACGTGCCGTATCTCGAATAGACGATTTTGCAGCCATGGTACCATAAGTAATAATCTGTGCTACTTGATTAGAACCATATTTGTCAATTACATAATCCATAACCCGACTTCGACCTTCATCATCAAAATCAATATCAATATCGGGCATACTCACACGATCCGGGTTTAAGAAACGCTCAAAAAGCAGATCGTACTTCATGGGGTCAATATTGGTAATCCACAAGCAATAGGCCACTACCGACCCTGCTGCCGATCCACGTCCTGGCCCCACCGAAACATCCATATTTCGAGCCTCTCGGATAAAATCTTCTACAATCAAGAAATATCCAGGATACCCTGTATTTTCAATAACGCTCAACTCAAAATCGAGACGTTCAACCACTTCTTCAGTAAGTGGCTCGCCATAACGTTTTTTGGCACCCTCAAAAGTTAAATGCTTTAAAAAGGCGTTTTCTCCACGTTTACCACCATCAACTAAATCTTCATCATGCTTAAATTCATCGGGGATATCAAAAGCTGGTAATAATACATCACGAGCTAATTGATAAGCCTCAACTTTATCAACAACCTCCTGAACGTTTGAAATCGCTTCTGGCACATCCTTAAACAAGGCTTTCATGGCATCACCAGACTTAAAATAGTACTCCTGATTTGGGAGTCCGAAGCGGTAACCACGTCCGCGTCCTATTGGTGTCGCTTGTTTTTCGCCATCTTTTACACACAATAAAATATCGTGAGCATTGGCATCTTTTTGATCTTGGTAATAGGTATTATTTGAAGCAATTAGTTTCACATCATGCTTGCGTGCCAGCTCAATTAGAGTAGGATTCACACGATTCTCATCCTCTTGATTGTGGCGCATGAGCTCTACGTACAAATCATCGCCAAATACCTCCTTCCACCATAAAAGCGCTTCTTCGGCTTGTTTTTCACCTACATTTAAAACTTTGCTTGGTACTTCACCGTATAAGTTTCCGGTAAGCACAATGACATCTTCTTTATACTTCTCAATTAACTTTTTGTCTATCCTCGGGATATAGTAAAAACCATCAACAAAGGCATGCGATGATAATTTAGCAAGGTTGTGATAACCGTTTTTATTTTTAGCTAATAAAACAATTTGATAACCGTTGTCTTTTCGGGTTTTATCTAAGTGATCTTCACAAACAAAAAACTCACATCCAATTATAGGCTTTATTTCTTTGGCTGTAACGGTTTCACCGGTTTCTTTAGCCGCTTCTATTTTAGCTTTTACACCACTGTTATGCTTATTTACCGCATTCACAAAGTGAAAAGCCCCCATCATATTAGCATGATCGGTTAGTGCCACGGCTGGCATATTGTATTTGGCTGCCGCCGAAACAATATCGGCCACCCCCATGGTTGATTGTAATACTGAAAACTGCGAGTGATTGTGTAAATGCACAAAATCAACATCGGCAAGCTCTGAAATGTTTTGCTTTATTTCTTCCGAAGAAACTTCAACCGTTTGCGTTTTTTTAATACGCTCAAGAATTTTAGCACTCTCCTTTTTAAGGTTAATATGCTTTAAACCAATTAACTGAATTGGTTCTGGATTCTCCTTTTTAAAATTCTCAAAATAATCAGGCTGAACCTCTAGCTGCTGCGCCGTATATTCTTCTAAACGGATAAGTTCTAAAAAACAACGGGTTGTAGCCTCCACATCGGCCGTGGCGTTGTGGGCTTCAGCAAAAGGCTGCTGAAACAAAAATTCATGAAGCTCGGTTAGTGTTGGTAATTTAAATTTTCCGCCACGACCACCAGGAATTTGGCACAGCTGTGCTGTATGCTCGGTACAGGTATCTAAAACCGGTAATTCTTGAAGCTGATTTTCAACAGCACCGCGTACAAACTCGGCCCCCATAATATTTAAATCGAACTTCACATTTTGCCCAACGACAAACTTGGTTTTTCCTAATGCAATATTAAACTTTTCTAAGACCTCATCTAATGACACCCCCTGTTCTTGAGCTAATTCGGTAGAAATACCGTGAATTTTCTCAGCATCATACGGAATATTAAAACCTTCAGGCTTCACCAAGTAATCCTGACTTTCAATACAATTACCCATAGCATCATGCAATTGCCATGCGATTTGAATACACCTTGGCCAATTATCAGTATCGGTTATGGGTGCATCCCAGCGTTTTGGCAATCCTGTGGTTTCAGTATCGAAAATTAAGTACATTCTAGAAGTTTAGGCCTTTGTTAATAAGGCGATTAGAAAAACAAATCTTAGTCGATAAAAATACGCAGAATTTACAGTTTTAAAAACCGATGCCATAAAAGTTGTAAACAAAAAAAGCGGCGCTTCCAGAAATTTACTGAAAGCGCCGCATCAAGCTCACGTTGTTTAGTTTTCGTTATGACACCAATACCTCATGAACTTTTTCTGAATTAATAGCCGCTTGAATGGCTTTTCTTTGATTATTCAACATGATATCAATACTTGGTGGCATGTTTCTATCTTTTAGAATTTCATCATACTCTTTAAGGCTTTCCTCCTCACCACGTATGGCTTCTTTTAAAACAACTTCAACATCATTTGAGGCTAGAAGCGTTCTTAAAGCCGTCCAATTTCGATGTACCGCACCTTTAAAGGTTCCGCCATCTTCAGGAATTTGACCATATCTTAAAATTTCGATTCTTAAGGCTTTCGCAAAATCACCACGCTCAATCGCTCTTTTTTTAAAGAACATTTTTATAGCAGGGTCTTCTGCGGTTTCTGCAGCATTAAGATAGCCTTTTTCGGCATCATAATTCTTTACTAATAATTCGTTTAATTTATTTGAAATTTTCTCTGTATACTTCATAATGTCATTTTCATTTTTAAATTCCAATAACTTCTTTTGTGATGTGTATTGTTTCACATCATTTATTCCAATATAGCTTTAAACACAGGCAATACCAAAGGGTTAACAGACTTTATAATAGATTTAAGAGCTCTTAACAAAATTCCCTTTACCATTAAGATAAATTATTATAATTTAGTCCATTAAAATTTAACACATGCACTACAAACACCTTGTTTTATTAGTTTTAGCCGTTTTTTCATCAAAAAACTACGCTCAAAATATTCCACTTTACGTGGGAACCTATACCAATGAAGACGCCAAAGGCGTTTATCATCTTCAGTTTAATACTGAAACTGGCACCTTAAGCAAGCAACAGCTCGCCATTGAAATTGACAACCCGTCATTTTTACAATATTCACCAGATCGCAAATACCTGTACTCTACCAATGCTACAAATAATGGATTTGTTTCATCATACACGGTTAACGAAGATGGTAGCCTAACACTTTTAACGCGTATGCGTAGTCATGGTGAGTTACCTTGCCACATATCTTTAAACAAAACGGGCAACTTAGCTGCTGTTTCTAATTACAGAGGCGGGACTTTAGCGCTTTTCCCAATTAATAAGGATGGTAGTTTGAACGATGCTTCTCAAATTTTTGATCACAATTCCGAAGGAACAAAATCACACGCCCACTCAGCGCATTTCTATAATGATGATTTATTTGTTGCCGATTTAGGAACCAATTCTGTTTTTCAATACGAATTAAAAAAAGGCGCATATAAATTGGATACTGACGCCATTGTAAAAACCAAAGACAATCCTGGTCCGAGACATTTTACTATGACCAAAGACGGCGCGTTTATTTACGTGATAAACGAAATAGGTAGCAGCATTACTTCTATAAAAAGAAGCGGTAATAAATTTAAAGAAATAGATTTCGATTCTACTTTAGAAACCGATTATAAGGGCAAAAACGCTTCGGCAGACATTCACCTATCAAACGATGAAAAGTTTTTATACGCGACAAATCGTGGTGAAAACACTATAGCCGTTTTTGAAAGAAATCTTAAAAAAGGCACTATTGAAAAAGTTCAAAATGTTTCAGTTCATGGCGATTGGCCAAGAAATTTTGCTATGGATCCTACAGGGAAATTCCTAATTGTAGCCAACCGTAGAAGTAATAATCTAGCGGTTTTCAAAATAGATCAATCTAACGGCACCCTAACTTTTTTACAGGATTACAAAACACCAACGCCTGTGTGCTTACTTTTTTAACTTTTCAAGACAATTAAACCTCTGAAAATTAAAAAAATATAGTATCTTTGCGCCCTCATTAATAATCGAGGTCGAGAACCTCAAATAATTAATTATTATGCCTGTAAAAATTAGATTACAAAGACACGGTAAAAAAGGAAAACCTTTTTACTGGATCGTAGCAGCAGATGCACGTTCAAAAAGAGATGGTAAATACTTAGAGAAATTAGGTATCTACAACCCAAACACAAACCCTGCAACAGTTGAATTAGACGTTGACGGTGCTGTACAATGGCTACAGAATGGTGCACAACCAACTGATACAGCTAAAAACCTTTTATCTGAAAAAGGTGCTTTACTAAAAAATCACCTTGCTGGTGGTATTAGAAAAGGTGCTTTAACTGAAGAGCAAGCAGAAGCTAAATTTACTGCTTGGTTAGAAGAAAAAACAGGAAAAGTTCAAGCTAAAGTTGATGGTTTATCTGAAGCGCAAGCTAAAGTTAAAGCTGAAGCCCTAGCTGCTGAAAAAGCTGTAAATGAAGCAAGAATCGCTGCCGCTGCTCCTGTAGTAGAGGAAGAGGTTGCTGAAGAAGCTCCTGCTGCAGAAGCAGAAGCATCTAACGAAGAAGAATAAAAAACAAAATTTTTTATACTTTTAAACTCCGATAGAAATATCGGAGTTTTTTGTTTACTAATAACATCTAAACGTTATTAGTAAATATTCCCGCGAAGGCGGGAATCTCAATATTATTAGCCGTTGTTTAATTTTTAAGGTTCTCCGAAAGCAAACCGGAATCTCATAAATTAAAATAGAGCAACAGAACATAGAAATAAAGAGATTCCCGCCTTCGCGGGAATGACAAAAAAAAGGCACTTACAATGAAAAAAGAAGACTGCTTCTATTTAGGAAAGATCATAAAAAAATACAGTTTTAAAGGCGAGGTTCTAGCTAAACTAGACACTGACGAACCTGATATTTATGAAAATTTAGATGCTATTTTTGTTGATTTAAGAAACAATTTAATTCCGTTTTTTATTGAGAGCTCTCAACTGCATAAATCTGAACTGCTTCGTATCAAATTTGAAGAAGTAGACACCGAAGCTGATGCTGATGCCATCATGAAAAGTGATCTGTATCTACCACTAGCCACCCTGCCTAAGTTAGAAGGTGATCAATTCTATTTTCACGAAGTGATTGGTTTTGCCATTGAAGATGTGAATTTTGGTCACGTAGGTACTATTACAGGAATAAATGACTCCACAGCGCAAGCGCTTTTTGAAATTGACCGCGATGGCTTAGAGATTTTAATACCAATGAATGATGAATTTATTGTAAAGGTAGATCGCGATAATAAAACAATCATAGTAGAAACCCCCGAAGGCTTGATTGATTTATACCTAGAATAAAAAAACATCCGAGCTAAAATTTTAGCTCGGATGTTTTTTTATTCTACTCGGTAACACTTTTTTAATTAAAAGTAATTAAATCGTGTCTATCTATCGCGTCCTTTGCGTTTTGTATCACATCACGCTGTATCATTAACAACTTACATACAGAAAGCGGCAAACCTAACATTCTAAGCAAATCATTATATTTTTCTATAGTTACTGTTTGGGTGGCACGAATTTCACGTATTAAACCTTCATCATTACCAGGTTTAATCATTAATTTTCTTATTCTCAACCAAGAATGATAGAGCTCAGAGGGCGCACGAACTCCGGTATTATAATCACCATCTAACTTTAAAATCTCAGATTTTAAAGCATCTATAAACGTCTTTCTCTTTGCACTATTTTCTTTAAAAAAATAGATTAATTCATCATCGTCTACGTTATCGACGAGTTCAACATACACTTTTTCAGCCTCATAATTCATAACCAAAAGACTGTTTAAGTTAAGTAATATATTCGAATTGTTTTTCATAGCTATCAACTTTACAATTTAATCGCTAACATATTGAGAGAGATAGGAGGAACGGTTAACGAGTCGCAAAAATAAGAACGAATCACAACCTCAATTTTTTATTTAACAGTGTTTAGCATTAATTAGTAGGATATTTCATCTTTTTTTAACTGTTACTTAACGTTTTTGTCTTTATAAGGTAATCAAATTGAGTATATTTTCGCATTATCATTAACACACTTCTTTACTGTAAAGCTTATTGAAATTTTGAATTTAAAACAGCTTTATTTAGTAGTTTTACACCCTGAACTTCACGAGCATGTCAAAAAAACCATTTTTATTTAAACAATTCAAAGTCGAACAAGATCAATGCGCTATGAAAATTGGAACGGATGCTGTTTTATTAGGCGCATGGGCACCGGTAGCTCAACAACCATTTTCTATTTTAGACATCGGTGCTGGAACGGGGGTTTTATCACTTATGCTTGCGCAGAGAAGTCAGGCCGAGGTTATTGATGCTTTTGAAATAGACGATAAAGCCTATGAACAATGTGTTGCAAATTTTGAGCAGTCTGATTGGGGAGACCGCTTGTTTTGCTACCACGCTTCTTTGGAAGAATTTGTTGATGAAATAGACGACCAATACGACCTGATTGTTTGCAATCCGCCTTTTTATGTTGAAGATTACAAAACAAATGACGACGCAAGAGATTTAGCACGCTTTCAGGATGCCCTACCCTTCGAGCATTTGGTTGAGGGCGCTTCAAAATTACTTACTGATGACGGTATTTTCGCTGTGATTATTCCGCATAAAGAAGAAGAGCATTTTATCAAACTTGCTTCAGCCGTCAAACTTTTTCCAAATAGAATACTCCATATTAAAGGCCATCACGGTTCTGAAATTAAACGTAGTATTTTAGAGTTTTCCTTCCTCGAAAGCGAAACCCAAACCAAACTACTTACCATTGAAAATCAGCGACATGACTACACAGAAGATTACATAAACTTAACAAAAGATTTCTATTTAAAAATGTAGAAATACAGATAAGATTGATTAAATTTGAGATGATAACTTAAGAAAACTTCAAAAACAGCAGCTTTTCTATTGGTTTTCAAAATAATCCTCTATTCAAATTCGTCGTTATGCGTCCAGATTTATTTTCAGCTCCAGATTATTATAACCTAGACGAATTATTAACAGACGAACATAAACTAGTAAGAGAAGCCGCTAGGAAATGGGTGAAACGCGAGGTCTCACCAATTATTGAAACTTACGCCCAGAAATCAAAATTTCCTAAACAACTTATTAAAGGCCTCTCTGAAATTGGTGCTTTTGGCCCCTACATTCCCTTAGAATATGGCGGTGCGGGTTTAGACCAAATTTCATACGGACTCCTCATGCAAGAAATTGAACGTGGCGATTCTGGAATTAGAAGCACGGCTTCAGTACAATCCTCCCTAGTCATGTATCCCATTTGGAAATACGGCAATCAGGAACAACGCGAAAAATACCTCCCCAAATTAGCTAGTGGCGAATGGATAGGCTGTTTTGGCTTAACTGAACCTGACCACGGGAGTAACCCAAGTGGTATGGTGACTAACTTTAAAGATCAAGGTGATCACTACCTATTAAATGGTGCTAAAATGTGGATTAGCAATGCGCCTATAGCACAAATTGCTATTGTTTGGGCTAAAGACGAAAATGACCGCGTACACGGCTTAATTGTTGAACGCGGTATGGCAGGTTTTTCTACACCAAAAACAAAAAACAAATGGTCGTTGCGCACCTCATCAACAGGCGAATTAATATTCGACAATGTTAAGATTCCCAAAACAAACATATTACCAAATAAATCTGGACTAGGCGCTCCTTTGGGCTGCTTAGATTCTGCGCGCTACGGGATTGCCTGGGGTGCTATTGGAGCAGCCATGGATTGCTACGATACAGCTTTACGCTACAGTCAGGAACGCATGCAGTTTGGAAAACCTATTGGCCAATTTCAATTGCAACAAAAAAAACTAGCCGAAATGATTACTGAAATCACCAAGGCCCAACTTTTAACCTGGCGCTTAGGTGTATTAAAAAATGAAGAGAAAGCAACATCGGCTCAAATATCAATGGCGAAACGGAATAACGTTGAAATGGCCATCAATTGCGCCAGAGAAGCCAGACAAATTTTGGGTGGTATGGGCATTTCAGGGGAATATTCTATCATGCGCCACGCCATGAATTTAGAAAGTGTCATCACCTACGAAGGCACTCACGACATTCATTTGCTAATTACAGGATTAGATATTACAGGACTTAATGCTTTTAAATAAATTTACCATAGATATGATTTATTTTACTTACAACTTATTTCTATCTTCGCTAAATGCCGTCACGAAATCGTTTTCGATTAAATTATTTAAAATATTTCTATCTAAGACTGACTTTTGACAGCTTTTTTAAAAGTATTACAACATAACTTTGTTTCACAATAAGAGTTTTATATATACAAAAAGTAACTTTTTATACATCATGCAAGAAGAATCAAGAAAAGACATTATCCAGTTTACTAACTTACAATTAGCTTCCCTGTGGTTGCCTACATTTAAAGATAAACCGGATAGTAACGTTAAATTTTGCAATCCAAAATTTGAAGAACTAACAAGTGGAATCGTTAAAAACGTACAGGCTAAATCACGACTTTTAGCTACGCATCATTCACCTGCTGATTCTCGTATTCAAAATTTTTTAAATGACTATTTAAAAGATGTTACGTTTGAAAAATCATCGTACGTCATTCCTAATAACACCCTCATTCTTTCTAGAAAAGGTCAAGCTAGAGAAGTAAGTTTACCACCAGATGGTGACTCTTTTGAAAGCAACCAAGTGAGCTCTAAAAGAATCAAACAAGGTATTTTAAACAATCCTTTACACGATAAAAGAACCACAAAAGGAACTTTTCACATTGTTGAAGGGCCACTTCCTGTGCCTTTAGATAAAAAAGAAGTACCAAAAATTGCCTTTGCGCACTTTTTAAAAGCTGCTTTTACGCCTTCTGAAGAGTTAAAGAACTTACCTTTCACTTCTAGTCAACCTGAAGAAGAGCAGGCTAAAACTATGGTGTCTATGATGCTTAGACCTGTAGTATGCCCAGAAGTTAAAGGTGTGATTTCAGAAAAATCTTTAGAAGTACGCTTCTTTGCTCCTGGTAGCTTAGTAAGTAACTTAGATTTCGTTGAATCTATTTTTGGTAACGCTGGTGACCCACACTTAGCATTAAACGATGCGGCTTTAGATACAGAACATTGGACGGGACATACAGGTTGTATCATTTTAGCACCGCAACTT
Source organism: Pseudotamlana haliotis (assembly GCF_008806375.1). Lineage (GTDB taxonomy): Bacteria > Bacteroidota > Bacteroidia > Flavobacteriales > Flavobacteriaceae > Pseudotamlana > Pseudotamlana haliotis. The sequence goes on from NZ_WAAT01000042.1 coordinate 76,234, forward strand.
TTAAAACTTAAAAAGAAAGATGTAGGCTTACCTCATATTGATGATGCTACTGAGCGTCAAAAAAATGATGGCATGTGCTGGGAGAATGAAGATGAGCTTTACAACGATGGTGGTGCATTTAAAATTACTTGTAGAGACGATCGTGGTGTTGTGGTTACAATTATTGCCGACAACTACTACGGGTACTCTAAAAAAGAAATTAAAACTCAAATTAGTTATTCGGCAAACCTTTATGGTTTAGTTGAAGAAGAACACGCTGGTGGAGCCATTGCATTCGCAAGACGCGTTATGGGTAGCACACTAGACGGACGAGACTACACGAATTTTCATGATAACAAACACAGCTTTGAAGGTGTAAAACAATTATTAGGTGATCGTATTGAAGTACAACCAGAAAACTATGCGATTGATAAAAAATACCCTAATATTATTTACATCCCAGAATCTGCGTATGTTAATACGAACACAAACAGCATTACATGGGAACATAACGGAAAGGAAGAAAAATTAATTCTTTCTCCTCGTAAAACTTACGTGCACCCAACAGGTAATAAATTTAGATTAGAAAAACATAAGTCTATTGATTTATGGCGTATTGTAGATACGTTTGCTGAAGGTGTTTTCTGCCACAAGCCTTGTACGGTTTCTGGAGGTGGAAAATCTGAGATCTCAAAATCTATGCAAAATGCTATTACTTATAGCACGTTTAACATTCAGGATATTGAAGAAGATTTCAAAAAAGCAGATGAAATAATAGAGTTTGATTACACCACACGTTGGAAAGTAAAAGACCCTAACAGACCTAAAGCACGACCGTTTTTAAGTGAAGAGCGCTCATTGAGTTCTGCCGTGAAATTATTAACGCCTTCAGAAGAGAATTCAGAAGAATTCAACCAAATGCTGGAAGATATCCCGGTACATATTAGATCCTTAGTACTTTTTGTAAAACGCCTATACCGTCAAGCACGTGGTGTTCTTAACTGGAAAGACTACATGTCGGTTGAAATCATTAACGGAGAAAATGGTACTGGACTATTACACAACAACACCCCAGTAGTTGGTAGTTACGTTCGTATTGGATTTAACCAAAAAGGAAATTGGATGCTTAACAAGTTAAGATCTGACTTTTCACCTTGTGAAAAAATTCAAACAGAAGATGATATTACAGCATCTATTACTTTACCAAGAAAAGACTTCAAAGACTTAAACCCTGAGTTTACTAATAAAAGTCTTAAAGTAGCCACTAACTGTGAAGCGCATCTCTTCCAAAGACCTGATGAAGCTGTAGTAAGAGGTTATGATAAAAATGCCGAATTAGACATTGTTACCGATGGCCGTTTCTTAACAAACTATGAGTTATTAAGAAAACAAGACGCCATTGAAATATACAATGACACCATTCATTTTGATAAATACACGCAACCGGTAAAAGATTTTATTACTGAGATTGTAAATAGTGATAAAGAGGAAGAGTTTTTCGTATTGCCATCGCATACAAGAATTGTAAACGGTGAACCTACAAAAAACCCTAGATATTTAGAGCCTAACAAAAACGTAAGCGAAACAGAGGCCACTTATTTAGCTGATGTAGGCGTGCGTTTAGTGAGACAAATTAAATCTGAAGACCCTGTAATTAATGTTGTAAACGCTGTTTTACCAGGTAGAAGAAACAACCCAGCCGATAAAGAAGCTGGTATTCGTGCCTTAGCGGTTTATAACCCAATTCACTACCAAGAAACTCCAGAATTATTCATGGACTTTATTTGTAGCTTAACAGGTAAATCACCATCAACAACTGGAGCTGGTTCAGAAGGAGCCTTGACAAAAGGTCCTTTTAACATGTTAACACCAACAACAGATTTAAACAATGCCTTATTATCACACATCTTAACAGAATCTGATGCTTTTAGTACAGCTGCAGGTTATGTTGGAGGAAAGAATCAGGTAGATCATGATATTAGTTTATTAATTCCTGAAATTTGGGCACGTTTAGAGCCTAAAGATCGTGATCCTAAAAATTTAATTACCAACGGTAGTTTAGAAAAACTTGAAGATTTTGAACATAACGGAGAAACTATTTTAGCGAGTCGTTTAGGATACAGAATTACTAAAACATTCACGCACTTATGCTTAAATCGTTTATTTGATGAGCCGACTGCTGTATTTAACGAAGAAATGTTAAAGCCAGAACTACAAGGTCTGGAAGATTATGTAGATGGTATTAAAAACATCGTTGAAGCTCAAGAAAAAGTAGCGCTACGTTATTTTGAAGATGGTAGTATTGATGCTGCTATCCCACCATTAAAGATTTTATTACACATGATGGCTTACGGTAATTACGAAGGTAAACCAATGAGCGATCCTGAATTAAGAAAATTATTTGATAGAGATTACGTATTAAATAGCGACTGGTACAAAGAAAGACTGGTATTGAAACAACAAAAAGATATCGCTTTCTACAAATCACAAATCGCATATTTAGAAACATTTATTACTAATAAGGATAACGCTATTATTTCTTCTGAAATGCACATTGAAAAGCGTTTAGAGGAAGTTAAAGCCGAATACAACAAAGTAAACTCTGAAGCTTACTTAGAGAGCTTAGTTGGTACGATTGGAGCAGATCCTTTATATAGAAAATAGAATTAAATATCATATTACTAAAAAAGCTACCAATTAATTTTGGTAGCTTTTTTTATATTTAAAATCTGAAGAGTTTATAGCTCTAAAAATATACATTACACATTGGCAAGGCGTCAATAATACGTTTTTGCTCTGTATCACTAAAATGATTATTAGTTAAAATAAGAGTTCTCAGTTTTTGTAATTCTGAAATATTCGCTGGCAATTCTGTTAGCTTATTACCAGATAATATAACCATTTCTAGATTTTTCAAATCTGAAAAACTTGCAGGCATTTCTTTAAAATTATTATCATTTAAAATCAATGTTTTCAATTGCTTTAAAGCTCCAATACTGCTAGGTAGTTCCTGTAATTTGTTATGTTCCATGTTTAATCTTTCAAGACTCTGTATGTTGGTCCATTCTGTATCCAATTCATGAAACTGATTATATCCAACCTCTAAAGTTTTTAAAGATGGTAAAGACGCTACAGAAGAAGGTAAATAACTCAATTGATTATTATCTAACTGCAATACTTTTAAATTTTTACACTGGTCAATAGTACGAGGTAAATAGGTAAGACTATTACCTGAAAGATAAACATATTGAAGATTTTTAAACGCTGAAATTTCGTCTGAGATTTTAGAAATCTTATTATCCGACAAATCTAATTTCACTAATTTTTTAAGCTTTGAAATGTCTTTTGGCACATAACTGAATTGATTTGCTTTGAGATTTAAAACTTCTAAATCTTTTAACTCAAAAAGGCGCTCATCCCAACTTTCAAAAAAATTTCTCATTGCATTCAAAAAAACCAACTTTTTTAAGCGCTGTATATCTTCTGGAAGCACAAATAGTTGTTGATCTCGAATATTTAATTGCGTAGCTTTTTTATTTTCAGCCAGTGCATTTTCAACATTATAATACATTTTTTCTGTTAATGGATTGGCATGCTGACCCCACATTTGAAAGGTGATCATTCCAAAGAAAAAAAGTAAAAATTTGAAACTGAGTTTAATCATCATCAAAAAATATGTATATAAAAAGACTGGCACAAATTAGATTGCACCAGTCTCTTTTTAAATAATAAAAAAATTAGTTTTGTTTCACGATCTTATAAGCAGCTGAATTGCCACCCACAGTTACTTTAATTATAAGCATCTGATTTGTTTTTACATAAGGCGCTAAATCTAAAGTCATATTGTTGTTATTACTTCGAGTTAAATCTTCCTTTTTTGTAAACACATTTTGACCTAACATATTTAATACTTCTACTGTAACAGCCCCCTCTAGATTTGTAATATCAACATTTACAATTCCTTTTGTTGGATTTGGATATACAGAAACTTTATTTTTTAAGACCTCATCAACATTTAAAGTTTTTTGAACTAAAATATATTCTTCCTTAATAACTTCATTTCCGGTTCCACTAACATTCCCTACGGTAAGGCTCGTGTTATAAACTCCAGGCGTGTTGTAAGTTACTGTTGGATTAGCTTCGGTAGAAGTTGCTGGAACACCACCTTCGAAACTCCAAACCCATGAGCTCGGACTGTTAGTACTTAAATCTGTATATGTTACTGTTGTTTCAGAATCTATAGCGACTTCAGAAGCTTCAAAATCTGCTACTGGAAGCTGTGCTCCAAGATTTTGATTTAAAGCAAAAACAACTGTAGAAGACGCGTTTAGTCTTACATCTGAAAATGTAGCATCTTGTTGAGCATCATTTGATCCACTTGGATGTTGTACAGAAAAGAAACCATATTTAAAATCTGGAGTAAATGTTAGACCCGTTGGTTCTGAACCATTTGGCATAGAAGCAAATAATTCAACATTAGGTGCCGCTTGTGTGTGATCTGGACGTACTACCCAAATATAATTATTACCACCATCTTGCAATACCCAAAGGTTCCCTTGGTCGTCAAATGTTAAGTTATCATTACCACCACCCCAAGCTTCGTTAAAGATGCCAGTTTCTGTAGTAATATCATAAGAAGTTCCACCTACAAAAGTTTTAAAGTTGGTTATAGTCGTTCCGTTATCGGTAAAACTGTACACACGACTTTTTCCTTTTGCTGCAAAGTAAATTTCTCCTGTAATTGGATTTATCTCGCAATCTTCAACACCATTAAAATCGGTACCACCTAAAGCAGCAGCCGCACTTGTTACTTCATTTCTTTCTGTTGGTGTACTGTTTGGCACTTGTACCCATGTTGCTGTAGAAGATGTTGGGTCATTTCCTACCAAAGGAGAATCTAAAACTAATACATATAATGTGCCTTCAGATAGATCACCAGGCGCATCTGCTACGAACTTATACACACAGTCTGTACCACCATCTTCGCCAAAATAAGCTGTTTTTAAATCTTCAGAAACTACTACATTTTCATGTTTCATTCTTCCCATAGCCCATAGTTTTTCTTGACCTTTTCCATAATCAATCACTTCTGCTGTTTCAGGGTTAATTTCTACTAACCATCCTACGTCTTCATATCCATCGCTATTTTCATCTCCTCTATTAGTCGTTTCTTCCGCAGTTATAATTGTTCCCCATGGTGTTACTCCTCCAGAGCAATTACGCGTTGTAGTGACTAACTCATTGTTAAAGAAATCTACTGGTTGGGTTTTTGTTACTTCCCATAGCAATGTGTTTTCATTAAGATTTACATCTGCAATTGTAACACCTCCAGGTGTCGTTTCATGGTTAATAGCAACATAACCTAATGCGCTAGAACCCGCAACAGGAATATAACCTGTAAAATCATTATTACCACCTACACTACCTTCTCCTGAAGTATAAGCATCACCTTGTTTAACAATTAACTGAAAACGGTGTTCGTTAGAAATAATCATTTTTGAAGTTTGCCCTGTTGGTTCAATAGAAGTAAAACAACCAATTGTTCCTGGTTCGCAAGCCTCAACAACAGGCTGATTATTCATGAACATATCAAATCTTAAATCTGAACTTCCCTCATCACGGTTATGTAACTCAACAGCAATTTTATTTACCCCTTCTACAAAGTAAGACTTTGCAATAGTATGTGTATAAAAAACATCTTCATCAGAATTACTAACTATAACTTCAGAATGGGTTAAGTAATCGGTTGGGGCTGCTGGCATATTATCCCTAACCACTTCTTGTCCATTAATATATATAATAACACCATCGTCGCGTTTCACGCCCAAAATGACATTTTCTGTTAAATCATCCATGATTATATTTACTTCTTTTGAAAAGTAAGTGGTGATGTATTTATTACCTGCATCAGGACCATAAGAAACTTCAGTAACTACAGGGTCACCGTATCCTAAAGGTGCTAACCCAATAGACCATGAGTTTAAATCGTATCCTGGTTGCGTCCAAGGTTCGTTATCTAAACTTACCCCAGTATCTAAATAAGACCACGCAAGACCATCTTCCAATGGGTAATCTGCAGGGTTTATCATTACAGGCACAAAACTGGTAGACATATCAAAACCTAAGTCAGAGCTTGTTTTAGAACGTTGATGTAACTCTACAGCAATAACATTTACTCCATCTTTTAATGAGTTTTCAATTGAAAAAGGAAAGAAAGCATCTTCATCTCCACCACCTACAGTGCTTTCCGCAATTGTATTGTATGTGATCTCGCCTTCTGGCATGTTATCACGAATCACTTCAGTACCATTAAGGTAAACAACAACGCCATCGTCTCTTAATAGGTTAAAAATAAGATCGCCATAATTAGAAGCATCGGCAATGTTAAACTCATACCTCAAATAATAAGTGATGTGTTTATTTTGAGAGTCTCCCCCATATGATAAAGTTGTTATTTCATCGCCATCTCCATAACCTAATTGTGCAGCCCCTGTTTGCCAAGCACTGTCATCATATCCAATTTCTTTCCATGCGGTACCAAGATCGGCCCCTGTATCGTTATAGCGCCAAATACTACCGGAATTAAACGGAAAACCGTCTTGGGACACCATACTGGTTTCGCTACTATTAGTTAAGCCCTTTGTGTTTGCGAAGCTTCCAAAGCTCAACATAAATAGCGCTAAAACTAAGTGTAATTTTAATTTCATGTTCATTAATTTTTTAAGATTATTATTGTTTTAAAGAATAACTCAAAACTAATGTGAGACTTTCAGTTTGAAGCGAACTATAGATTATGCTTAGGTTATAGAAGTATTACGACTGTAGATTCCTTTTTTAATTTAATATTACGAACTTTAATAAATGACACTTTTAGCATGAAGCCAACTTTACTTGAATGTTAGCTTCATGTTTTACGGTTAGTCAAAATTACATGCAAAAAAAAGCATCTATGAACTGAAAGAAAATAGGTGAATAATTTACTTTATTGCCGCTGAAGTATCTGTAAGCGCATTCATAAAGGTTATTACAGCATTTATCTCTTCGTTAGATAAATCTAATGGAGTATCTGGTAACGTTTGATTAGTAACCTCAAGTCCCATACCAGCTCCGCCTCCTTCATTATAAAAATCGAGTACTTGTTCAAGTGTTTCATAACTTCCATTATGAAAGTATGGAGCTGTTTTTTCAACGTTACGTACTGTTGTTGTTTTAAAAGACTTCTCGTATATCCAAGCAAATTCACTAGCTATACCGTTAGCCCAACGCCCTTCATCTGGATCTAATTCTTTTGGCTCGGAAACAGGACTTTTTAATACGCCTAATATTTCGGTTTCGGTTTCAATAAATAAGGGAGGAACCAAACCTGAAAATGTAGGTGCGAAATGACAAGTCGCACAAGCACCTTTTCCCATAAAAATATTAAACCCTTCTGCTATTTCAGTATCTATTGAATGTGTTTCTCCTCGTGCATATTGATCAAACTCACTATTAAAAGACTGCAAGGATAAAACAAAAGATGCTAGAGCTTTTGCCAAGTTTTCACGATTTATTTCCCCTTTCCCAAAAGCACCTTCAAACCTACTTTGGTATGATTTAGAAGCGTTTAGTTTTTGTAAAATTTCAGAATAAGCAGTATTAAATTCTTTGGGATTGAAAAGAACATGCTCTACCTGTTGCTCTAAGGTAAAAGCACGGGAATCATAAAAAAATCGTTTTGCGTAAACCGAATTCAATAAAGTAGGTGCATTTCGTAATACAGTTTCCCCTTCAACATTACTAAGTGATTTTTCCCGCCCATCTGTAAAAGCAAGATTTGGGTCGTGGCATGTTGCACAACTCATTGTATTGTCTTCACTTATTAAACTGTCGTAAAAAAGAGTTTCACCCAACTGTTTTAATTCCTTAGAATCTTCATTTTCTTGTAATTGAGTGTAGTAATAAGGGTCTAAAAAATTAGACGCAAAAATACTAGTGCTTTTAGGGTTCCAGGCTGTATGATTCTTTAAATTTTCAGTATCTATTTTAATGGGTAACTCTCCAAATTTTTTATATAAAGGGTCTATAAAGTTAATAAGAAACGATAATCTGTCGAAAGTTTCAAAAGAGGAACCGTCTTTCAACTGTGCTATAGCACCATCAAATAGCGAAATAATCTCAGTTCCTTTTGAATACTTTTTAGTTAGTGGTTCACTTTCTATTAATGTCTTCAGTGCTTGTAAAGAAGCCACAGCTTCTTCCAATCCATTTACAGAACCAGGTGTATCAAAACCAGTGATGCCTAGAGTATAAATTCGTACCATTTGCAATCGTGTAGCCAATACTAAATCTTCGGGAGTTGGTTTTATTGACTTGAGAGCATTGGCTAAAAAATTGAATTTGTTTTTCACTTTTTTAGATAAAGCTGCTATTTCTTCTTTTTCATCTGAAGCATTATTAGCATATATCAACTCATCAAGCATTTGCAAACCTTCTGGAGGAATAACCGTAGGTTGATTTCCTGATTTTGAAATTTTTAGCAGTGGCGCACCGTTTAAATGCTTTGTTGTAAATTCTGGATTATAAAAAGCGACGTAAAATTCAACTTTTTTATAGCTAAGACGAGCATGACGTAGTACTCCTTTAAGAGAGTCTATGGTGACATTCGCATACATAAAAGCTGTAGCTGTTTCATCTAATTGTTCTAAAGCCTGACTGGTATCTTTTAAATACGCATTCAGTTTATCTCCAGAAGCTTCTATATAAGCAGATTTTGATGTACAACTAAAGAAATTTACAATAAAAAAAAAACTTAAAATAAAAACAGTAGATTGGTTGTTTGTTGTTCGCACAGTAAAAAAATTAATTGCAAATTAACATCTTACCAAAGCCTTAATTGTTACCTATATATTACGAAAGGTTTAAAAAATAGGCGTAAAAAAAAGGTGAATCGTACTATGTATGCAATGAAATCTAATAGAGTTATTATAATTTTACATACGTGTAGTGTTAAAAACTAAAATTTATGAATAAAAAAAGGTAGCGATTAACATCACTACCTTTTTTTATAAAAAGTTGTATTCTACTTAAAGCGAAGCAACATTTTTACTATAATCTACTTCTTTAGCTTCACCATCAATCCAGTGAATCCATTTGCCGACTTTCTTCCCATTATCATAATTTGCAGAAACAAGTTTTTTGCCTTCTGTGTCAAAACTTAACCAAACACCTTGTAATTTACCATCTGCCGTGTAAGAACCTGTTTGGCTTACAACACCATTGTCATGATAATAAACAACATCTATTAAATTAGTGTCTTTATTAAGTTTTAAATCTCTCTTTTGTTGTCCAAAAGATACCACAGTCATTAATAAAGCAAAAACGATTAAAATTGATTTCTTCATAATTATGGGGGTTTTATTTTATCATATAAAGATACGATTTTATTAACTATTACACAATAATTACGTAACATTAATTTAACATTGAACCCATACGTAACTAATTTTAATAACTATCAGCAACCAAGGCTAACATATGTTTATTAATAATTAGATAATATTCACGTTACATTAAGAACAAGTATAAGCTAGATATTTGCTGTGTCTTAAGACAAAATAGTATTTCATATAATTTATTAGTTTTTGTCGACTACATTATCATGATTTCTAGAGAGACTGCCTTGGCCAAGGCAGTCTTTATTCTGTCTAAATCTTAACATTAAGGAAACATTAGGTTGATATTAAAATTAGTTCTTTGCACCCGACAAAAACTATTTTAAATGAATACTAGACTTACCCTTCTCGGGGTAGCTATGCTTATAGTCACCACTTTAGGTGCTCAAGAAATAAAAACTGGCGCATTCGGAAAAGGAATATTTAACGTTATGGGCAAAGACAGCACCTTCTCTATGAAGTTTGCTGTTCGATTTCAGCTTCTAGGCTATTCCAGCTGGATAGACGATCAACCTGCCGATTTAAACTTCTTAGTAAGACGATCACGATTAAAACTCGATGGTTTTGTTTATTCTCCAAAACTCCGATATAAATTTGAAGCTGGTTTCTCCAACCGAGACATGTCTGGTGGCTCTGATGACTTCACGCATGGCTCACCAAGATTTATAATGGATGCCTTTGTAGATTGGAACTTCTATAAAAACTTAATACTTCGTGTAGGTCAAGGGAAACTTCCGGGAAACCGAGAACGTATCATCTCCTCTGCCAATCTTCAACTCGTAGACCGTTCCTTACTCAATGGGAAATTCAACATTGATAGAGATATTGGGTTTCAGCTGAAACATTATTTTAACCCCGCAGGAAACTTCATGGTTCGCGAAATTCTATCTGTTTCTCTAGGAGAAGGTAGAAACGTGACTACAGGAAACTTAGGAGGTTTACAGTATGTGGGAGGCGTAGAAATTTTGCCATTCGGAAATTTTATTAGCAAAGGCGATTATAAAGGTGCTGACTTAAAAAGAGAACCAACTCCTAAATTAGCCATCGCAGCCAGCTATGAATTTAACAACGACGCCGTACGAACCCGAAGTAATCAAGGTAAATACATGCTTATTGATGATGATAACGGCATTTACAAAACAAATATTAACACCGTTTTTATTGATGGTATGTTTAAATATAGAGGCTATTCTCTAATGTTTGAATACGCCAATCGTAGTGCCGATGATGCGGTAGCAAAAAATTCAGATGGTACAGCTACCGGAGATATCGTTGAAGTTGGAAATTCATTCAACATTCAATCAGGGTATCTCTTTAAATCAAATTGGGAAATTACTGGTCGTTACACCGATTTAAATATGGACAGCATAAGTATGCAAAACTCGAAAGATATGTATACCTTAGGGTTCTCGAAGTATATCGTGGGTCATAAACTTAAAGTACAAAGTGATTTTAGCTACATTAAAACTTACGCGAGTACAGATGAAATACTAGCTAGATTGCAATTGGAAGTACACTTTTAAATAATAACAATTAGGTAACACAACACACACATATACTCATGATATTTGCAAACTTATTTCAATTAAATACTATGGATAACATCTACTTATACATGATTATCGCATTAGCCATTTTAGCAGTTGCTGATTTGGTTGTTGGGGTTAGTAATGATGCAGTAAACTTTTTAAACTCAGCGATAGGATCAAAGGCTATTTCGTTCAAAACAATCATGATCGTGGCCAGTTTAGGTGTGGCAGTTGGGGCTGTATTCTCCAGTGGAATGATGGAGGTCGCTAGAAAAGGAATTTTTAACCCAGGTGAATTCATGTTTGACGAGATTATGATAATTTTTCTCGCCGTAATGATTACAGACATTCTACTCTTAGATTTTTTCAATTCCATAGGAATGCCTACTTCTACAACGGTTTCCATTGTATTTGAACTTTTAGGAGCGGCTGTTGCCATTGCTTTAATAAAAATAGGACATGATGGTGGTACGTTTTCAGACGTTATAACCTATATCAATACCTCTAAAGCCACACAAATTATATTTGGAATTCTGCTCTCGGTAGTCGTCGCATTTACCATTGGCGCCTTAGTACAATGGGTTTCAAGACTATTACTATCCTATAATTTTGAGCAAAAAGCAAATTGGGTAGGCGCCTTATTTGGTGGTGTAGCTTTAACAGCTATTACTTATTTCATTTTTATGAAAGGCCTAAAAGGCACATCTTATGCTAGTCAAAATTTTGATATTCTAGGCGGTGAAACCATGAGCCACTTTCTAGAGACCAATGTTATTTCTATTGTCATTGTAAATTTTGCAATTTGGTTTTTATTGGCTTATGCTTTAATTCTATTTGCTAAATCTAATATCTATAAATTAGTTATTGTAGCAGGAACATTTGCCTTAGCACTCGCTTTTGCTGGAAATGATTTGGTAAACTTTATTGGAGTTCCAGTAGCTGCCTATAACGCCTTTACTGCTTGGACAGCTTCAGGAGTTCCGGCAACAGAGTTCTCAATGGGTATTCTTGCACAAAAAGTACCTACCAATAACCTCCTACTATTTTTAGCAGGGATGGTTATGATTTTAACTCTTTGGTTCTCTACAAAAGCGAAAAACGTAGTTAAAACATCATTAGACCTTTCAAGTCAAAGTGAAACAAAAGAACGTTTTCAACCAAATTTCTTATCTAGAATATTTGTGCGATTTGCTGTTTTAATGTCGCAAATAACGGGCTACATGCTTCCTGAATCGTGGCAAGCAAAAATTGACAAACAATTTGAAGCCCCTGTAATTGAAATCGGTAAAAATAAAAAAATAGAGTTACCAGCCTTTGATCTAGTAAGAGCTGCGGTAAACCTTATGGTTGCTGCTGTGTTAATCTCAATCGCAACATCTTATAAATTACCGCTTTCAACAACCTATGTTACTTTTATGGTGGCTATGGGTAGTTCTTTAGCCGATAGAGCTTGGGGTGCAGAAAGTGCTGTATATCGTGTAGCCGGTGTAATTAATGTTATTGGTGGGTGGTTTTTTACAGCCTTTAGTGCTTTTACCGCTGCAGCTTTAGTAGCGTATTTGTTGAATATGAACATTAGTGTCATGTTTCCAATTTTACTTGTTCTAGCCTTTGCGCTTCTAATAAGAAGCTCCATTGTTCATAACAAGAAATCTAAAGAAAGTAGAGCCGAAGACAGCCTTATTCGAGCTGAAAGTAGTTCTATTCAAGGGGTAATTCACGAAAGTGCAAACAATATCGCCAATGTTGTTAAGCGAGGAAATAAAATCTATACCAATTCAGTTAATGGCCTTGCGAAACAAGACTTGGTCATGCTTAAAAAGAATAATAAGCAAATTGTAAAATTATCTCAGGAGGTTGAAGGTTTACGTGATAACATTTTCTATTTCATTAAAAACTTAGACGACTCCAGTATTGGTGCCAGTGATTTTTACATTAATATATTAGGGTATTTACAAGATATGACCAAATCTCTAGAGTATATATCTAAAGCAGTCTATAAACACGTAAATAACAATCACAAAAAATTAAAATTCAATCAAATTAAGGAATTAAAAGAAGTTGATGTTGTTTTAGAAAAATTATTTAATGAAACTCGTGAGGCCTACAACACGCAATCGTTTAGTCAGATTTTAGAGATTCTAACACAAAAAGCTTCTCTATACGCTTTAGTTACTGATAAAATTCACAAACAGATTGAGCGTACACGAACAGATGAGTCGAGTCCTAAAAACACCACCTTATATTTTAGTTTATTATTAGAGACCAAAGACTTACTAAAAGCCACAATGGACCTTTTAGAAGAATATGACAACGCTCATGATGGTAGTGTTGAACCTGCTAGAATATCTGAGACTGACAACTCAACATATGTTATAGGATCTAAGAGCGAAGAGGAATAAATCGTACCTTTTTAATCTTTAAAAAAGCACTTATAGTATCTAGATACTATAAGTGCTTTTTCTTTGTAAGCATAATCCATATATAAAAAGAAGTTCAATTTTTCGCCATAAAATATTTAAAAACTTACCTTTACCATCGTTTACAACAAAAAAAACAATAACTTATGATTTCAAACAATGCGTATTTCGACAACAATGTAAAGTCTTTAGCTTACACGACACCAGAAGGAAGTTCTACTTTAGGTGTTATGAACCCTGGAGAATATGAATTTGCAACGTCTAAACACGAAACCATGCGAGTAATTGAAGGCCAAATGGTTGTTCTATTACCTAACGCAACAGAATGGGCTACTTTCAATGCGGGAGAAGCTTACGAAATTGATGCCAACGAAAAATTTCAAGTTAAGGTATCTACTCAAACTTCTTATTTGTGTACCTATAAATAATTAGGAAAATAAAGAAATTTTAACACTTCGTAATCTACAAGTTGATTGTTTACGTAAATGCATTAAACTAAAACTTTAATTATGAAGAAAATTTCGATTGTACTAGTTGCTGTACTAACCTTATCATGTGTTTCAAAGAAAAAATATATTGCTTTAGAGCACGAAAATGGTGAATTGAAAAGCGAACTACAAAAAACGAAAGTTGAAAACGAAGATTTAGAAGCTAAATTTGCTCAAATTGAAGAACGCGTAGATTCTTATAATGCGAAAATCTCATCTTTACAAGCAGAAAGCGATACCAAACTTGACGTTGTAGAAAACGGAACAGTGATATCAAATGATGCTAAAATCCAAATGCGTGCCACCTTAGAACATGTGGATGCTGAAAAATTAGGTCAAGCAAAAACACTTAAGGATTCTATGAATTTGGCCGTTGCTTACAATCTTGAAAAGGCAATTAATTCATCTGACTTAAATGAGGATGAAGATTTTGGAGTAAGCATTGATGGTACAGTAGTTATGATTTCAATTGCTGATGATATGCTTTTTAACACAGCAAGCTACAGGCTTAGTTCTAAAGCAGATCCGTTATTACAAAAGTTAGCAGACGTTATTAACTCAGAAGAGAGCTTAGACGTTATGGTTGAAGGTCACACAGACTCAAGATCTATTAATACGGTTAATATTGCTGACAACTGGGATTTAAGTGTTCTTAGAGCAACATCAGTTGTTAGAACCTTACAAGATAAATATGGCGTAGCTCCAGAAAAATTAATTGCATCTGGTAGAAGTAGTTACCAACCTTTAGTAGAAAATGATTCTGCTGAAAACAGAGCAAAAAATAGAAGAACACGAATCATTATTCTTCCGAATATTGATAAATTCTTCGCTCTAATGGCAGACGAAAGTTAAAATATTCTTATTAAGATAAAAAAAGGCCTCTAAACATCATTGTTTAGAGGCCTTTTTAATTCTAATTACTAATAACTTTCTATGAATAAAGATCAGGTGTGGTTTTAAAAGCCATATTAAAGATTTATCTACTTCTAGACAAACCCAACACAATTAAAAACAAAACCGCCTTAAATAGCATAAAAACAAGCAAATTTAAAGATTTACATAAATCATATATTATCGAACCATGCCCTTTTTTAATCACTTCATGCGAAAGAATATGTTTTAGCGAACAATTCACATGGTCTTAGCCGCAAAAAAAAAACGAAATATAGGCGTAATGGACAAAATGGTTGGTCTTTTTACTCTTTAA
>NZ_WAAT01000043.1 GCF_008806375.1 Pseudotamlana haliotis
AAAAAAAAAAAGCAAGCTATAAAAGCTTGCTTTTTTTTGTGGGGAGAGCAGGATTCGAACCTGCGAAGACGTAGTCAGCAGATTTACAGTCTGCCCTCGTTGGCCGCTTGAGTATCTCCCCCAAAACCGAGTGCAAATATATCACGGTTTCTTTATTCTACAAAATAAAAAGTGAAACTTTTTTACAAATTATAGCGCATTCTAAAGGTTATAAATCGGGGCTGAATGTAATACTCTGTTACACTTACAGATATATTATTTGAACCACTAGTAATTTGCGACTGTGTATCTAATAAATTTGTTGCTTTTAATTCATATTCCCATTTACTATCCTCATTTTTTCTATAAGAAAGTGACGCATCCCAAAACTCGAAGGTGTTTAAGGTCTCTTGCTCATCACTAAACCTGTTATGTGAATAATTGGTTTTAAAAATGAATTTCTTAAAAATAAGCGCATCAAAATTTATTGAGGGTGCATTGGTATAAAACTTAGTTCTACTCGTCCCTTGGTCGTTATCTTGAATAGAATAACGGTAACCCAGCTCAAAATTTGGAGCTTCTCTAAAGTTAGTACGTACACGGGCTCTATAAGTTTGTGCGTAATTTTCGTTAGTAGATGCTTGATTATTTACAAACTGGTTAAACTTGTTATAACTTAAGTTTCCGTTTAAGGTGGTTCTAAATTTACCAATGGTTTTTTCAAAATTACCATTAACACTGGCACTTTCATCGGCTAAACCTGAGTTAAAAGGAGAACTCACACGCACCACGCCTCCCGGAACGAACTCTGAACTGGTTCTAATACGGTCAACCGTTTTACTATAATTAATTCGTGCTCTAACATTGGTATAATTAAACATATTAAAACTAAAGTAAGACAGGTTCAAATTATGAGATAAAGCACTCTCCAGTTCGGGGTTTCCGGAGAAAATTGAACTATAGCTATTTAAAACCAGACCTTCCGCAAGTTGATTCACATCAGTGAAATCAGTTTGCATGGCATAGTTAAAGGTGATTTGCTCACTCTTTTTTAATTGTAAAATCACATTAAAATCTGGCAATAGTCGGAAGAAATTATCTTCATAAATTTCATCAAACTGCTCGTTTTTTGAACTGTAGGCATGGGCAGAAAAACCTGGTGTGAAGGTGAAAAGCCCAGCTTTTAATCGGTAATGTGCACCTAGATATAAATCACTAAAACGGTATGTAATATCATTCGTGCCCCTACTATCGTTAATGGTCGGCGTGACCTCCAATTCAGAACCATCATCAAAGGTTTGAAAAATACCCGAATTAAAGTCTTGCTTGCTGTAAATCGTTCCTAAAGTGATATTTAAATCACTTTTCTTATTTAAAATGTTCCAGTAATCAAGTTTAGCATCGGTTTGATTGGATTTTACACGTTTTTCCTGAGAAACATTATAACCTGTTTGAAAATCATCTAAACCCAAGGCATCAGCAACATCTTCGTAATCGGCTTTATCTTCTAAAAAAGCATTGTAAAAGGGATCTTCGTCTTGAATGAGATTTTGAGCTTCAACAGCAAAAATGTTATTTTCGTTCAGAGTATAGTAGTAATTAAAATTTTGATTCACACTATACGGATTAGCATTTTCTAATTCATTGATCGTTCCGTTTACTGAAGATAAAAACAATTGCTCTTGTGACTCCTTTGAAACACGACCGACAATATCATAGTCTAATTGATTATTAGCATTAGGTTTGTAAGACACACTCAATTTCAGCATTCCTAAATCACTTCTTTGAACGGTGTTACTTTCTGAAAGTTCATCTGGAATCCCCAACTCAGGATCGGTGTATTGTGTGGCTTTATGCTCTTCCATGATGGTTTTGCTATTGGAAAAAATAGCAAAACCACTTAGGTCTAACGTTTCCTTAGGTGAATAACTAAAGTTAGCCGCAGCAAATTTGGTATTAATTTCTTTGGCTCTATTATTCTGAGCTGTTAGAAACCCTAAACTGTTACTTCCTAAATTGATATTCGTACCACTACTCCTACTTGGGCTTCTAAAGCCTCCAGAAAAATTGAAATAATCACGTCGTGTAAAGGCAACCTCACCGATATTATTTAAGTCACCAATGACATTGATACTGTATTCCGGACTGTAATAAAACAATTTGGGTTGTACTAAATACAACCCCTCTTCAATAGCTACTCCAGCACCACCGGTAACTTCGCCAAACCAAAAATTCTTCTTGCCTTCCTTCAATTTAAGATTTATGGCAATATTATCTTGATTATTAGTCACTCCGCTTAGTTGTCCGATTTCAGCATAGTTTTTTAAAACCTCTACCTTATCAATCGCATTAGCGGGAATATTTTTTGTAGCGAGCTTAGAATCGCCATCAAAGAAGTCTTTACCTTCAATCATCACCTTTCCTACGGTCTTCCCTTCAACTTCTATTTCACCGTCATCATTAACCTCGACACCTGGGAGTTTATTTAAAACATCCTCAAGTTTACGCTCTGTACCAGAAGTAAAAGAATCGGTGTTATAAACTATAGTATCCTCTTTTACTACAACCGGCATTTCGTAGACGAGTTCAATTTCATCTAAGGTATTATCGTAATCGAGCATGAAATTTTTGGTAATATCTGCTTCGGTTGTCGTTATGACATCCTGAAAGGTTTTCATCCCAATATAACTCACCTGAACATTATAGTTGGTGTTTTTATCAAGGCTTAAACGAAAGCGGCCTTCGGGGGTGGTAATTCCATAAGACTCTAATTTTTGGGTTTCTTTATTGATGGCGATCACGTTGGCTAACTCTAAAGCATTGCCAACACTGTCTTTAACAACACCTTCAAATTTAACTTGTGCAGATACTCCTAAAGTACCCAACAGAAACATTAAAAAGATAAGTTTTTTCATAAACTGATTATTTGTTTTCTTTTGAAATTATCGGCGTCCGCCTCCACCTCTTCCTCCACGGCCTCTGCGCATGTCACGCATTTCTTCCATTTTGGCTTTGGCAATTTCATCAAATTCAGCTTGAGTCACTTCTTTTCCTTTTTTAGGTGCTTTGATTTCTATTTTTTCTGAAGGGTTAATCACTAATTTAGAACAAAGTATCGTTGTATTATCAACATTAACTTCAAGAATGAGTCCTGGTAAACCCCAGTATACATCTGGACCAAGATTTACAGGAATTTGTGGGGTGTACCAAGCTTCAACCGTAATACCTTCAACAGTTGGTTTTTCACCTTCAGGTTTTCTTTCTGATTCTTCCTTAGGTTTCTCTCCCTTTGGAGGCCTTCTAAAATCACGATAATCAATGCCTGTTTTCGGTTTTACAGCTTCAGCTCTAAAACAGGTGTATTTTCCAATGTTTTTTGTTTCACCGGTGAGTTTCCAATCTAAGGTTTGCAAGCTATCTTTTATTAAAAATTGCTTCCCAAAAAGGTCTTGTTTTTGCGTTAAGGCTTGTGTTTTTACATTTTTATATTGATCGCCTCCTGAACTGGTCATCATGGCAAAGCGCATACCGCGACCACCACTCGAAGCGTCTTCTAGATGTTCCTCTTCTTCATAAAGCGCTTCCCATTGGTTAAAAGTAAGAATGAAGGTTTTGTCTAAAGCACTTTTCATGCGTGCTGCAATTTCCTTTTTACGTTCTTCACTCATGTTTCTACCACCAAAACTGCTCATATCAACAGTTGTTTTGGTTTCGTAATACGCCTTTCCTTGGAAATCTTTTTGAGCAAATAAAGAACAAGAAGCTACTAAAAACAGTAATACTGCTGATGCTTTTAAATTTTTAAAAATCATAAATAAACATGCTAATTTGGTTATTAAAGTTCGTGCTTTAACAGTAATAAGACCCTATATGTGACTATAGGTTTAATTCATAAATGTTAAAAAAACCTTAAAATAAATAAATACCTAAGTGTCAAGCATTCCTGAAATTAGACCTAACTCTTTTTATTTCTGAACTAAACATTTGTTTTTGTAATTTCACAACATCTATGAGATTTATTAAAATCATACTATTCTTTATTTCAGCTATAACCTATGGCCAAAAACCTGTAGAAGCTGAATTAGTAAAAACCAGCGATTTAAATGCGCAGAGCCTAATATCTATTGATAATTTTGGTACGGTTTACTACGTAAGCAACCATGTTTTTCATAAGAAAGACCTAACGAAAACCATCACCTTTAGTAATTTACAGTTAGGTGATTTATTTGATGCCGATACGTTCAATCCTTTAAAGATGAAGCTTTTTTACAAGGATTTTAATACAGTGATTATTTTAGATAACCGATTAGCTGAAATTTATAAAATTGATTTCAACCAAATCACACCTTATAAAAACGTTTCTCAAATTTCTACAGGTTATGATAATACCATTTGGATTTTCAATCAAGATTTACAACAATTGGAGCTTTTTGATTATAAAACCAAGAACTCACGTGTCCAAACAGTCCCTGTTCAAAGTGCCGTTTTAGATTTAAAAAGTAATTATAACTACTGCTGGTTGCTCACTGAAAAATTTTTGTATGTATTCAATTACTTTGGCAGTTTTATTAAGAAAATAGAAAACACCGGTTTTACGACTTTAGCAATTAACAATGAAGATGTTGTCTTAAAAAAAGAAAATTCACTGTTTTATCTCAAAAAAAATGAAGATGAATTAAGACCTATAAAAACAGGAAATTTAATGATAAATGATTTTTTTGTAACGAATGAAACCTTGTATATTTACAGCAAGGAAAGCATAAAAGAATTCAAATTAAAAACAAATTAAAACGATGCACATTGCGATTGCTGGAAATATTGGAGCTGGAAAAACCACACTTACCCAATTACTCGCTAAACATTATAAATGGGAACCACAACTAGAAGATGTTGTTGACAACCCATATTTAGATGATTTTTACAATCAAATGGAGCGTTGGAGTTTTAATTTACAGGTTTATTTTTTGAATAGCAGGTTCCGACAAGTTTTACAAATTCGTCAAAGCGGAAAGGACATCATTCAAGATCGGACGATTTACGAAGATGCTCATATTTTTGCCCCTAACTTACATGCTATGGGCTTAATGACCAACCGTGATTTTGAAAACTACCGATCGCTTTTCGAACTTATGGAATCTTTAGTTCAAGGTCCTGATGTTTTAATTTACCTCAGAAGCAGCATTCCTAATTTAGTTGCTCAAATTCAAAAACGTGGTCGTGATTATGAAAACACGATAAGTATTGACTACTTAAGTCGTTTAAACGAACGTTACGAAGCCTGGATTCATGGTTACAACAAAGGCAAGCTGCTTATTGTTGATGTAGACAAATTAGATTTTGTAGCCAACCCTGAAGACTTAGGAAGCATTATCAATATGATCGACGCAGAAATTAATGGTTTGTTTTAAAACACCTTCTAAACATATACAATACAAAAAAGCCACATGAATCATGTGGCTTTTTTATTTAAATCAAACGCTTATTTTTTTATTTCTTTTCACTTTTTAAAGCATCAATACGTGCTTTAACCTCTTCTTCTGTACCATGAAAGGTAGTATAACTCGTTGCCACATCATCATCAGTCGTGGTTACCGTAGTCACTACTGCTTTAATGGTACCATCTTCATTATCGGTTATATCTACAGTAACTTCTTTTGTAACCGAAATCACTTCAACTTGTTCAATAATTTCTTCTTCTGAATTATAAGCTGTTAAAGCATCAGCTGAAATCGCAATACTAGGTGCAATAACCAAAGCCACAACCGACATCAATTTCAACAATATATTTAATGAAGGTCCTGAAGTATCTTTAAAAGGATCACCAACGGTATCACCGACTACAGAAGCTTTATGGGCTTCAGTACCTTTTCGTCCTTGTTCTTCAATAGTTTTCTTGGCATTATCCCAAGCCCCACCAGCATTCGACTGAAAGATAGCCATCAATACTCCACAAGTTGTTACCCCAGCAAGGAGTCCGCCGAGCATTTCTGCACCACCAATAAAGCCAACAGCCACGGGCACTGCAATGGCTAATAATCCGGGTAAAACCATTTCTCTAATAGATGCTTTGGTAGAAATATCTACACATTTATCATATTCAGCATAACCATCGGCGGCATCAAAAGTAGCACGATCTTCTGGTGTTGCTTTACTCATATCAGAATCGTATTTACGCATCACTTCAAGGGCTGCTTTTAACTGCGGAATATCTCTAAACTGATGACGCACCTCTTCAATCATGGCCATGGCTGCTCGTCCAACCGCATTCATAGACAAGGCTGAAAATACAAAAGGAAGCATCCCTCCTACTAGGAGTCCCGCCATAATATCTGGTTTAGACACATCAATTGCGGTCACACCAGCTGTTTTCATAAACGCGGCAAATAAAGCTAATGCTGTTAACGCTGCCGAAGCAATAGCAAAACCTTTTCCAATGGCAGCCGTTGTATTTCCCACGGCATCTAATTTATCAGTACGCTCACGTACTTCACTTGGCAATTCAGCCATTTCTGCAATGCCACCGGCATTATCTGAAATTGGGCCATAGGCATCAACCGCCAATTGAATTCCTGTATTGGCAAGCATTCCTACGGCTGCAATAGCAATACCATATAAGCCAGCAAAATGGTGTGACACCAAAATAGCCGCAGTAATAAGAATGATAGGAATAGCCGTAGATATCATACCAATACCAAGACCTGCAATAATATTTGTAGCCGCTCCGGTTTCCGATTGCTTTACAATAGACAAAACTGGTTTTTTACCTGTTCCCGTATAGTACTCCGTTACTTTCCCAACAGCTAATCCTGCCACTAAACCTGCTATAGTTGCCCAAAACACGCCCATAGCACCAAAGGGTAGTCCTTCAACGGTTTCAGGAATTAAGGCGTTAATAATAAAATAAGACGCTATAACCGTTAAACCGGCCGAACCGAATTCACCAATATTTAAAGCCGTTTGCGGATTTCCGCCATCCTTAACCTTCACGAAAAACGTACCAATAATAGACATCACAATTCCTACAGCTGCGAGCACCAATGGTAAATACACAGCGCCAAGTCCGTTAAAGTCAGGTGTCAAAATAAAAGCACCAAGAACCATGGTTCCTATAATAGACCCCACATAAGATTCGAATAAATCGGCCCCCATACCTGCAACATCACCTACATTATCACCAACATTATCTGCAATCGTTGCTGGGTTAAGCGGATGATCTTCTGGAATTCCTGCTTCAACTTTACCAACTAAATCGGCACCAACATCGGCAGCTTTGGTATAAATACCACCACCCACACGGGCAAATAATGCGATAGAAGAGGCGCCAAGAGAAAACCCTGAAAGTACATTCAGTACTTCATTAAGTCCCCATCCCATTTCGCTATACACCATGAATAAGCCGCTAAGCCCGAGAACACCAAGACCTACAACACCTAAGCCCATTACGGCTCCACCAGCAAAAGCAACTTCAAGAGCTTTGCCTAATGATGTCATTGCTGCATTGGTTGTACGTACATTGGCTTTAGTGGCTACCTTCATGCCTATAAAACCAGCTAATGCGGAACAAATGGCTCCTACGATGAAGGAAACAGATACCATGCCATTAGAACCCACTTCTGAACTCCCTTTAAAATAAAGCAGTACAGCAACAGCTATCACGAAGATTGATAATATTTTGTATTCAGCCCTAAGAAAAGACATGGCGCCATCAGCAATGTTTTTGGCTATTTTTTTCATTTTGTCATTGCCTTGGTCCTGTTTGGTCACCCAAGCACTTTTAATAAACACAAAGGCCAAAGCCAAGACTCCGAAAACAGGTAAAAATTTTACAATTAGTTCCATAATTAGTTAGTCATTTAAAGTTTAATTGATTTTTACTCTGCTAAAAATAACGAAAATAAAAATGATAAAAAATGCTAGGGTAATTTAAATATTTCTCACCAAAACTTTATATAAACTAAATTATTTATAATCCAATGACCTTTGTTTCCTTTTTAAACTTTATCACATAAAAATACACTCTTGACAGGAAGGTTTGAATGAATACAAAAGCTTATAATACAAAAAACCATCCTATTTGCTAAAATTAGGATGGTTTTGAAAGTATCTTAAATTGATTTTTTAGATCGTAAACGTTCTTTTTTTCTTGTGTTCACTATTGTCGTAACGAGTCACACATTCTTTGTAAATTTTAACGGCAGCCTCTGCGTTACCCCAACCTCCAGTATCAACTTTTTTCTTTTCTAAATCTTTATAGACTTTAAAGAAATGTTCTATTTCCTTTAATCTATGCGGATTTAAATCTGAAATATCCGTTTTGTTACTCCAAATAGGATCTGAAACTGGCACACAAATTACTTTTTCATCAGGTCCTTTTTCATCGGTCATATAAAAGACACCAATTGGACGAACTTCCATTACTACCATTAGGTAAGTAGGCTCGTGTCCTAAAACCAAAACATCTAAAGGATCCTGGTCTAAAGCAAGCGTTTCTGGAATAAAACCGTAGTCTCCTGGATACATCATTGAAGAGAATAACAAGCGATCGAATCTAATTTTATGTAGCGTAAAATCGTATTCGTACTTATTTCTACTTCCTTTTGGGATCTCAATTAGGACGTCAAAAGTAACTGCGGTAGCTTTTTTTTCACTCATATTAATGTTGTTTAGTTATATATTTAAGTAGTTATGTTTCTTTATTTTATCGAACAAATGTACTGAAACCAATAGCTTTTAGCAACAAATACATGACCTTTTATATGACTATGTAAAAGCATAACATTTCTTCATTTTTGCAACGAAAATATGTAATACATATAATAAAAATGGTGCTTTTATATAATATTTAACTTTGAATGTTAACATCAATTCAATCGATTCAAAATTTAATAAAAACGAACGGCAGACTAAATTGTAAACCTTTAAAAGACGACTTTATATCTTGCATGAAACTATCAAACAATTAAATTATCTTTGCAGTTCTTTTAAACTGAATCATGCGCATAGATATAATTACCGTATTACCCGAATTACTTAAGAGTCCGTTTGAAGCTTCAATATTAAAACGAGCTATAGAAGCTGGTTTGGTTGAAGTGCATTTTCATAATTTAAGAGACTATACTTCTGACAATTATAAATCGATAGACGACACCCAATTTGGTGGTGGTGCCGGCATGGTCATGATGGTTGAACCCATAGACAAATGTATTTCAGCGCTTAAAGCGGAAAGAGAATATGACGACATCATATATATGACTCCTGATGGCGAAACCTTCAAACAAGGGATTGCCAATCAGCTCTCAATGAAAGAGAACCTAATCATTTTATGCGGACATTATAAAGGTGTAGACCAGCGCGTACGTGATATGTTTGTTACTCGAGAAATTTCTATTGGAGATTATGTGCTTTCAGGCGGTGAATTAGGCGCAGCTGTGCTCTGTGACGCGGTGATACGATTAATACCAGGTGTTTTAGGAAACGAAACCTCTGCCCTAACCGACTCCTTTCAAGATAATTTGTTAGCCCCTCCTATTTATACCAAACCTAGAGATTATAAAGGTTACAAGGTTCCGGAATTGTTGTTTAGTGGTAATTTGCCTGAAATAGAGAAATGGCGTGAAGAACAGGCTTATTTAAGAACCAAGGAACGTAGACCTGATTTGTTGGAAGATTAGGTTTTTGATATGTAGCTATGTCCTTTGGAGTTATGCTTTTAGTGAATAGTTGTACG
>NZ_WAAT01000044.1:0-45287 GCF_008806375.1 Pseudotamlana haliotis
TCAAATAGTGAACTTTGGTGTTTTTTTTAATGAAGGGTAACAACCAAATATAAAACATTATAAACATACAACCCGTCCACCGATATATAACCCAACAAAAAAGCCCCAGATAAACTGAGGCTTTTTTTTAAAGTTTTATATGGGATCCTGAAAGAAGTTCAGGATGATGAAGGTTTTTTAGATTTATTTCTTCATCACTTTCACATTCATTTCTTCTACTTTTTTATCTGGTAATAGAGAAGGCGCTCCAAAAAGTAAGTCTTCACTGGTTCCTGTTTTTGGGAATGCCATAACCTCTCTAATCGATGCTTTTTTCTCTAAAATCATCATTAAACGGTCTACACCCCAAGCAATTCCGCCGTGTGGAGGTGCCCCGTAGTGGAAGGCTTTGTACATGGTACCTACGCTGCGCATCATCTCTTCTTTGTTGTAGCCCATATTTTTGTATGTGGCTTCAAGAATTTCAGGTTTGTGAGCACGCACAGAACCACCACCAATTTCGTAACCATTTAAGATTAAATCGTATTGTTGGGCGATAATACTTCCTATTTCTTCCTCTTTACCATTCATGTGTTTGTCTAAATCATAAATGGCTGGCATAGAAAACGGGTTGTGTGTGAACGTCCAGTGGCCTTCGTCTGTTTTTTCAAACATCGGGAAATCAACTACCCATGCCGGTCTTAATTCCTTAGGATTGATTAAACGTAACATACTTCCTAATTCTTGACGTACCGCGTCTAGAGCTTTATTCGCCGTGGCATAATCGGCAGCCGAGAAGAATACAATATCACCAACTTGTGCCTGAGTGGCTTCAATAATACCTGCAGCAATATCTTCACCTAAAAACTTGATGATTGGCGATTGTAAATCGTTTTCATTTACAATAATATAAGCCAAACCACCTAAACCGTGTTGTTGGGCAACACCAGTTAGTTTTTCAATCTGCCCTTTAGATAAACGTTTGCTGCCTTGCTCTTCAGCCGAAACTTTAATACATTTTACAATACCACCTTCTTCAATAGGTTTACTAAATACCTGGAAAGTAGTGTCTTTAACAATTTCGGTAATGTCTTGTAATTTCAATCCGAAACGTAAATCTGGACGGTCGCAACCATAAGAATCCATGGCTTCTTTATAGGTAATGACTTCAAACGGGTGTAAAATCCATTTTTTGCCATATATTTTTTGAACAATGCTATTGAACATGTTCGTGTTCAAATCAATGATTTGTTGCATGCTACCGTAGGCCATTTCAATATCCAACTGTGTAAATTCTGGCTGACGGTCACCACGAGAATCTTCATCTCTAAAACAACGCGCTATTTGAAAGTACTTCTCGTAACCAGAAACCATCAACATTTGTTTGAATTGTTGTGGTGCCTGCGGAAGGGTGTAGAACGCACCAGCTTGCTTACGTGTAGGCACGATAAATTCACGTGCACCTTCATCGGTTCCAGCACTTAAAATAGGCGTTTCAATTTCTAAGAAATCTTGATCGTCTAGAATATCACGCATCATTTTAATCACTTTGTGGCGGTTCACAATCACGCGGCGCACATCGTCATTTCTATGGTCTAAATATTTATATTGAAAACGTACGTTTTCATTTGTTTTTGTTGCTCTTTTTATTTCGAAAGGCAATGTTTTAGAAAGGTTTAAAATTTCTAAATCTGTTGCTTCTAATTCAATTTTACCGGTACGTAAAGCAGCGTTATAATCGTCTTCTTTTCGCTGTAAAACAGTGCCTGTTACCGTAATAACCGATTCTGGTTTTAGGCGTACCAATTCATCTAAATTAGGAAAAGACTCTCTACTCAAACGCACTTGGAAGATTTGCGTACTAGAATCACGTAAATCGATAAATATCAACTCCCCGTGATCACGCACGCTAGATACCCATCCTGAAAGTGTAATGCTTTCAGAAATTTGTGCTTCCGAGACATTGGAAATCACATGAGTTCTATATTCGTCCTTAATAACGATAGGAATTTGTGGTAAAACCTCTTCTTCCTTTTTTGTTGTTGGTTGATTGTTGCTGGTTGTTGCTTGCTCTGTGCTTCCGGCATCAGTATTCAATGTGCCGTCATTATTCCCAGAAAGAGCACCCAAAATGCCTTCGCGGATCACTTTTCCTGAAGCGCCTTTACCAATAATAGCAATCACTTTTCCAACAAGAATTCCGGCTTTACCTGGATTGCCCGATTTGATGTCGTTAGCAATGGCTTCGTTTTCAGAAATAACCTTGGCAATAGCTTCCTCTATTTGAGATTCAGAAATACTGTTGTCCTTAAAATATTTCTGGTAATCAAATGCGCGGTCTTTTAAATAGGCTGTTATTGCATTTTGAACCAAAACAGAAGTAACCTTATCTTCCTTAAACATTTGGAAGATTTCGATAAGGTGTTCAATGCGGTGAATCGAACCATAATCATCGGCTCCAATATTATTTACCAGCGTTTTTGCAACAAACGACGGATCTTTAATCACGTTATTAATCGCAACAAAAGTTTCAGAACGTAGCGAATCTGCTGTAAAGAACTTAGCATCCTGAGGTAAAACACCACCTTTAATTAAAATGGATTCAACAGCAAAAGGTAAGGTTGAAACATCAACATCAATAGATTCAACGACCTCTTTAATGCTTACAAAAGGTAAGTCTGGTTCCGAAATAAAACGGTAATCAGCTTCAAATTCCTTTTTACGCATGGTTTTGGTTTGCTTTAATTCAGCATCCCATAAAACCGTAGTCTGATCTGGTCTAAATTCTTTGTTTTCGATGTAGTAATTCAGTTGTTTTTCAACTTCTTCCTTTAATGCATCGACCATAAACTTAAAGGAGTTCAGGTTTTTAATCTCGGTACGCGGATTTAACTCGTAGCCACGTTTTTTACGAAGCGACACCGATACATCCGATTTAAACTCACCTTTTTCAAGGTTTGCTTCAGAGATTTTTAAATTCTGTACAATACGTTGAATGTACTGCGCGTAAGTTGAAGCATCTTCAATATGACGAATACATGGTTCAGTCACAATCTCAATTAGAGGAACCCCGGCTTTGTTAAAATCAACTAAAGACACTTTCTTTTCGTGCATCAGTTTTGCGGCATCTTCCTCGATATGAACCTGCGTTAAATTTACAGTAAACTGCGACCCATCATTACGGAAACAAGACACTTGTCCGTCTGGAATCACAGGGTTGTGAAACTGTGTAATTTGTATGTTTTTCGGATTATCTGGGTATTCATAGTGTTTTCTATCCCAAGAAATTACTTCGTTGGAAAAGGTTGATTTTACCGCTTTACCAAAATAAATCGCCTTCGTGATAGCTTCTTTGTTTATGGCAGGTAAAACACCCATTTGCCCAGTACAAACCGAACAGATATTTTGATTAGGTTGTTCTATTTCTTGATTGGCACAAGAACAGAATAATTTTGTATTGGTGTTTAATCGAACGTGGGTTTCCAGACCGATTACTAATTCTAAGTCGTGCTTTTTTAATAGCTCGTTTAATTGCTCCAGTTCCATTATATCGTGTCTTTTAAGAAGTTAGCAAACTTCAAAACGAGTTCGTCATTATTTTTTGCGGCTGTAATTTGTAAGCCTGTACTTGTGCCTTGTGGTACGGTTAGCGTTGGTAGTTGCCCTAAGCTAAATCCAACCGTGTAAGCATCAGATAAATACATGGCTAGAGGATCTTTTAAACTATCGCCAATTTTAGGCGGTGTACTTGGTGTTACTGGTGACAGGATGATGTCTACTTCATTAAAATCTTTTTCAAAATTTTCTGAAATTTGATCTCTCAAGCCTAAACTTTTTAAATAGATTTCATCTGAAAATCCTTGTGATAACACTTGGTTTCCACCAACAATTCTACGTTTGGTTTCTTCTGAAAAATTCTCAGAACGGGTCACCGAGTAGGTTTCTTTTAAATTTTCAGCTTCAATACGGCTCCCGTAATTGGTGCCATCTAAACGTGAAAGGTTAGAGGCAGTTTCTGCCATAGCTAGGGTGTAGTATGTAGAAACTAAAGTATTTGATTCAAAGAAATCTAAAGCTTTCACTTCAATGCCTTTGGCTTTTATTTTTTCGATGGTTGCTAAGAAATCTGCTTTTACTTCAGCATCAATGGCTTCAGATTCAATGAAATTCTTGAAGTAACCAATGGTTTTTATGTCTTCGGAAGTTGAAATCGCATCTTTATCAATTTCCGCGGAAGCGTAAGTCGTTTGGTCCTTTACATCTTTTCCGCTCATAGCGTTTAACACGATGCGAATATCTTCAAGAGACTTGGCAATAGGGCCAACACAATCGGTTGAAGAGGCATAAGCCATTAATCCATAGCGTGAAATGCGCCCGTAAGTGGGTTTTAAACCATACACATTGTTGTAGCCTGCAGGCTGACGAATAGAACCACCGGTATCACCTCCAATAGAGAAAACGGTGTAATCTTTAGCCACATTAACGGCCGATCCACCACTGGAACCACCGCCAACTAAATCGGGATTGTTGGCATTTTTTACGGCTCCGAAAATGGTGTTCTCACTTGAAGACCCATGCCCGAAACTGTCACAGTTTTCTTTTACTAACGGAATGGCGCCAGCATCCAATAATTTTTGAATGGCTGTCGCGGTGTATGCCGACTTATAATTTTTAAGCAAGTTTGAACTCGCCGTTGTTATCGTGCCTTGAACCATGTACACGTCTTTAATACCAAAAGGAATTCCTTCTAATAAACCAATGCTTTCGCCATTGGCAATTTTAGCATCTACTTTTGCAGCCAGTTCTAAAGCTTTTTCGCCAAGTAGGGCGTTAACGGTATTGTTGGTGTTTTGCTTTAATGCGTCTAATTTACTTTGCACAAGTGCTGTACAAGTAATTTCCTTGTCCACCAGCTGTTGGTGGATTGTTTGTATTTGAGAGTCCATAACTTATTCTTCGATGACTTTAGAAACGACTAAATAACCGTTTTTTTCTTTTGGGAAGTTTTCAATAATGATTTGTTTTTCCAGTGGAGAACTGTCAATCACTACGTCTTCTCTCAAATTATTTAATGACACGCAATTATGATTATTATTAAAAGAATTATTATTTGTAAGATTGGCATTTTTAATAACTTCAAATAATTTGTTCACAGTCTCGGAAGGCTGTGCTCCTTTAATACTCGACAAAACGTCGACTGTCATAATTTTACTCATGTCTTTTTTATCTATTTTAAAGTGAAACTTTTAAGCGGGTAAAATTACAAAAGATTTTAGGTAGTTTGAGCATTACAAAGCCTAAAGTTGGAATTATGTTATGATTATAAAAAAAAGGGAGTAAAGTGTTATGATCATTGAAATATTAATAACAATGAAGCGGGTATAATGCGTTTTTTGCTTTCAATTTGCGACTAAAACAGGACTGGTGTTGTTTTCAGGCTTTATTGGTGGTAAAAACCTTAACAAGCCTGTAGTATTAGTCTTTTTTACGACGATTATTTTAAAGCGATTTGGTATTGTAAAACAGCCATGCCTTTATAGTCAATGTTGTTTAAGCCGACTGTGTCAAAGATAGGGCGGTATTGGTAACCTAAGCTTATTTTGTTGTTGTGAGAACCGCTCATTAGAAAGTTAACCGTAAAGTCATAAACAGTCATGGGGTCATTTAGCGCGTTCCATTTGGCATGTTGAATCGCTACATTAGGTTGAATGACGACAACCTGATTGAATATTTTGTTTTTCTGAAAGGCAAAACCCCATTGAAAGTACCATGTGCTTCCGGTTCCCATCATGGGAAAAGCAACTCCGGCACCATTAAAATCACCATTTTCTACACCATTGGTGGGGTTGTTTGCACCAAGATTCCTGATGTAATCTTTGCCGTAATCAAAATTGTAATAGCCTAAATATGCGGTAATCGCTTGTTGGTTTTTTAGGGGTAAATTTAAAAACGAATCAACCGCCCAGTGCTTCATGTCATATAAGTTGGTATTGGGGTCTTGGGCATCACCATCGCTAAAGGCTTTTTCTTGAAATTGAAATCCAGCACCAATATTAAAAACTTTTTTAGCAGACAAATAGGTGCCAGCTTGGTAAGCCGATTTGTTTGATTCATTTTCAAAAAACTGATATTTCACATAAGATGAGGTTTTCCAACGCGGTCTGTTATTTGCAAAATCTACTTTACCATCAGGGATAGCGGAGACTTGCTTAGGTTGATTAACCGAAAGTCTGTAATCAAAATGCCCGGCCTGACCTTTAATCCAAATCCCAAATTGACGCCCTAAATCATCATTTTTTTCAACCGTGTTTAATGGAAATAAAGGTGAGTCTAATCCCATTAAAGAGTAGCTGGAGCGAACATTCCAACGGCTCAAACCTTGGTAACCTGATTTACCTAACCCAACTGTAAACGCTTTAGAAAAGGCGTATTCGGCATAAAAGTCTAAAACACGAATCCAAGGTCCACTGTACTTGATGTTGTAGTTGTTATCACCAAAAAGTGCAGAAGCGTATAGTTTAGGTGTAATTTGTGCAGACAGAGGAATTCGTAGTCTACGTATAGAGATGTCAGTAAAATGAGATGTCGGTTCGTTATTGACTAAGGAGCTATTGTTTAAATTGGAGTAGCGCAACCAAAATTGAGCACGTACATTCCAGTTAAATGAAGGTTTGAAAGCTTCTTTTTTTAAGTCTTCAGTGGTAGATTCAGCTTCTTGCCCGATTACTAATTTCGGGGTTGTAAGCAGTGCAATAAATATGACTAAAAGCTTTATGTTTTTCATTTTTGAGAACTCTAACTTCATAATTAATAAACAAAATTATAAACATTGTTAATGAGGAAAGGTGATATTTCTCATTTTTTAGAAAAAATATTCAGCTGCGGTAAAATTGATGTTAAAATGAATTAATGTGTTCGTTTTTCTTGAATCTCCGAAGTTAAATAAAGCGCTTAGAGCGGTTTTTGATTTTGTAAGGATTTTGGTGAGGCTAATAAGAAGTGAAATCGATTTTAAGATACTTTTTAAGCGATTTAAGCATGTTTTTAGTAATTAACAATTGTTGATAATTTTGAGCATCACTCGACGAAATGCTTTAATATGAGGTCATAAAGCCGTATATTTGTTTGTGTTCAAAAGGATGCTCAATGGCATCTTTTTTTATGCAAATGTTTCAGCGTTGTCTTGATTTAAATGATAGATAGTTTGAAACTTGTTACGCTTCCGCGGAAGCTTGAAAAATCAATTAACAAGAACATTAATTTAGAAAACATAAATTATGAGCGAACCTAAAGAAGAATTTAATAAGCATAATTATTCTGCAGATAGTATCCAAGCCCTTGAAGGTATGGAGCATGTGCGTATGCGTCCGTCGATGTATATTGGTGATGTAGGTGTACGCGGATTACACCACTTGGTTTATGAGGTTGTAGATAACTCCATTGATGAGGCTTTAGCCGGACATTGTAATAATATTACAGTAATTATTAATGAAGATAACTCGATTACTACAGAAGATGATGGTCGTGGTATTCCTGTAGATTTACACAAAAAAGAAGGGGTTTCTGCTCTTGAGGTTGTAATGACTAAAATTGGAGCAGGTGGTAAGTTTGATAAGGATTCTTATAAAGTTTCTGGTGGTTTACACGGTGTTGGTGTAAGTTGTGTGAATGCTTTGTCTGATCATTTAAAAGCTACTGTTTATAGAAATGGTGAAATTTGGGAGCAAGAATATGAGCGTGGTAAAGCCCTTTACCCAGTTAAAAAAGTGGGTGATACCGATAAACGTGGTACCATTGTAACTTTCAAGCCAGATGCGTCAATTTTTACCCAAACTTTAGAATATAGTTATGACACTTTAGCGAGTCGTTTGCGTGAGTTGGCTTACCTTAATAAAGGGATTACAGTTCATTTAATTGATAAGCGTCACGTTAAAGAAGATGGTGAGTTTGAAGGTGAAACTTTTCATTCAGAAGAAGGATTAAAGGAATTTATCACCTATTTAGATGCTACTCGTGAGCCTTTAATGAAAGATGTGATTGCTTTTGAAGGTGAAAAAAATGGTGTTCCAGTTGAGGTCGCTATGGTTTATAATACTTCTTATGCTGAAAATTTACATTCTTATGTAAATAATATTAATACCCATGAAGGGGGAACACACTTATCAGGTTTCCGTCGTGGTTTAACTCATACGCTTAAAAAATACGCCGATGAATCTGGTTTATTAGATAAGCTTAAGTTTGATATTGCTGGTGATGATTTTCGTGAAGGTTTAACAGCTATTGTTTCTGTAAAAGTTCAGGAACCTCAGTTTGAAGGTCAAACTAAAACTAAACTTGGTAACCGTGAGGTTTCGGCTTCTGTAAGTCAGGCGGTTTCAGAAATGCTTACCGATTATTTAGAAGAGCACCCTGATGATGCTAAAACCATCATTCAAAAAGTGATTTTAGCGGCTCAAGCACGTCATGCTGCTCAAAAGGCGCGTGATATGGTACAGCGTAAAACGGTAATGAGTATTGGTGGTCTGCCAGGAAAATTATCAGATTGTTCAGAACAAGACCCTACAAAATGCGAAGTATTCCTTGTAGAGGGAGATTCGGCGGGTGGAACGGCCAAACAAGGTCGTGACCGTGCATTTCAAGCTATTTTACCTTTAAGAGGGAAAATTTTGAATGTTGAAAAAGCCATGACACATAAGGTTTTTGAAAACGAAGAGATTAAAAACATTTTCACTGCCCTAGGTGTAACCATTGGAACAGAAGAGGATAGTAAAGCGCTAAACCTTTCAAAATTACGTTACCATAAAGTCGTTATCATGTGTGATGCCGATATTGATGGTAGCCACATTGCGACCTTAATTTTAACCTTCTTCTTTAGGTATATGAAGGAGTTGATTGAAAACGGACATATTTACATCGCAACACCACCATTATATTTAGTGAAGCGTGGTGCTAAAAAACGTTACGCTTGGTCTGACCAAGAACGTGATGCGATTATAGCAGAATTTGGTGACGGTGCTAAAATACAACGTTATAAAGGTCTTGGTGAGATGAACGCAGAGCAACTTTGGGATACCACAATGAATCCTGAGTTTAGAACTATGCGTTTAGTTCAAATCGATAATGGTACGGAAGCCGATAGAATCTTCTCTATGTTAATGGGAGATGAGGTGCCACCACGTCGCGAATTTATTGAGAAAAATGCCGTTTATGCTAATATTGATGCGTAACGTAATAGTACTTATACCAATTATAACCTAAAATGAGCCATAGAATTTGTTTCTATTAAACTCATATTCCAAATTATTTAGGGCGCCTTTTAAGTCATAATTGGTATTATTGATATATTGAATAAGACCGTCTGAATTTATTTTTCAGACGGTCTTTCTTTTTCTAAACGGTTTCAATTTTAAAAATGATACCATAAAAACATTTTACTTTAATCAGTGATTTGAGAAGTTTATAAATAATTTCTAAATTTTTATCATAAAAAAATTAGGTAGTCTCAAAAAACTAAGGAATAGCCTATTAGTTTTTTATTAAAAGGGTTTTAATTCGTAAATTAGCGTGGTTTGAACTATAATTTTTAGTGGTAACTGAATGTTGAAAATATGCTTATAGTCATTTTTGTCATTCAGAACGAAGTGAAGAATCTTCTAATAATCAGTGAGGTTCCTCGTTTTCTCGGAATGACAAAATTAAAATAGTTTTAGGTCATGATAAATTTCAGGTTATCAACTTATTATAATTCAAACCTAAAAACAAATTAAATACTAATAATAAATAATAGAAAAAATGAAAGTAACTGTAGTAGGAGCAGGAGCAGTAGGTGCAAGTTGTGCAGAGTATATTGCTATTAAAAATTTCGCTTCAGAAGTTGTGATTCTAGACATCAAAGAAGGTTTTGCAGAAGGAAAAGCAATGGATTTAATGCAATGTGCATCTTTAAATGGTTTTGATACTAAAATCACAGGTGTCACTAACGATTATAGCAAAACAGCAGATAGTGATATTTGTGTGATTACTTCAGGAATTCCTCGTAAGCCAGGTATGACTCGTGAAGAGTTAATTGGTATTAACGCTGGAATTGTTAAAGATGTGTCTACAAGTTTATTAGAACATTCTCCAAACATGATTCTTATTGTGGTGAGTAACCCAATGGATACCATGACTTACCTAGCACATAAAGCTACAGGCATGCCAAAGAATAGAATTATTGGTATGGGTGGTGCTTTAGATTCTGCACGTTTCAAATACAGATTAGCTGAAGCTTTAGGAGCTCCTATTAGTGATGTTGATGGTATGGTAATTGGTGGACATAGTGATGTTGGTATGGTGCCATTAACAAGTCACGCAACAAGAAACAGTATTAAAGTTTCTGAATTTTTAAGCGAAGAGCGTTTAGAGCAAGTTGCTGCTGATACTAAAGTTGGTGGGGCTACCTTAACGAAGTTATTAGGAACTTCTGCTTGGTACGCGCCAGGAGCTGCTGTATCAGGTATGGTACAAGCTATTGCTTGCGATACTAAAAAGATTTTCCCTTGTTCAACTTACTTAGAAGGTGAGTACGGTTTAAATGATATCTGTATTGGTGTACCTGTAGTTTTAGGAAAAGATGGTATTGAAAAAATCGTTGATATTCCTTTAAGTGATGCTGAAAAAGCACACGTGCAAGCTAGTGCCGAAGGTGTAACAAAAACTAATGGATTATTAAACTTATAATAATTTAATAAGTCCTTAAAAATAGAAAACGTCTGAAAATTAATTTTCAGACGTTTTTTTATGTTCTAATACCAATTTAATTTTATAATGTCGTATTCTTAATTTGAATTATTTTTTGTTCAGATGAAATAGAAAATCCAAGCATAGCCTTAGCTATGGTTTTATTTTATATTGAAATATGGGCGAAAAAGAAACAAATTATATGCAACATTATATGGTTAAAATGGTAAAAATTCAAGAAAAATTATAGGCCTACCACTTTAAGGGCTTGCTTTAATAATTTTGGGTTTTTGGTAATGTAGTCAATAGCATGATCTGTTAACGATTTATTTCCAAGAATTGACTGCATTAAGTTTGAATTGCTAGAAGAATTAGATGCTAAATCCATTACAGACTTTGCTGTTTCCGGGTCCTTTTTTAAATAATCGATAGTTTTAGATTGTAAATCCTCATCTTTCATTAAGGCTTGTTTCACCTTTTCTGTTTGTGAATCACTTAATTGTGATGAACCTGCAGCTTGGATGTCTGAAGATTTTAAAGGAAATGATTGCGCTGACATTGAAATAGCTGAAAACGCAAGTCCGATGGTTAATAATACTATTTTTTTCATAATGATTTTAATTTAATGGATTAAAAGTAAAAAGAGGCTTACAAAAAACAATGTGGTCTGTTACGGTTTTAAATAAGCCTGTTTTTACATATAAACGGTTTTTAATTATTTGTAGGTGTTGATAATTGTTCCATCACTTTGTCTAAACTGAAACTTGCAGCTTTAGCTCGTGGTGGGTAATCTTTAAAGGTTTTTAAGAAATTGGCAACATAAGCTTGTGCTGGTACTAGTAAAAAGGCATGGTCTAATAACCAATCATAATAGGTGTTAGATGTTATGCTTGCAAATTCATAAGGGTCTCTTCTTAAGTTATAAATCATAGGTAACCTTAAAGGTGTAAAAGGTTCTGCCCATACTTGTAATGTACCTGGGCTTCTTTGTTCCATAAAAATAAGTTTCCAATCGTCATATCTTAATGCCGTTAAATCGCCATCATCAGAGAAATAAAAGATTTCGTGACGTCTTCCTTCTTTCTCTTCACCTTTTAATAAAGGTAGCATGTTGTAGCCATCTAAATGTACTTTAAAGGTTTTTCCGTTTGCAGAGTGACCTTTTAAAAGTTTGTCTTTTACTTTATCATCTCCAGCAGCCGCAAGGAAAGTTGGCATCCAGTCCATACCAGAAATGATCTCATTTGAAATTTGTCCAGCAGGAATTTCAGCAGGCCATCTTACCATAGCAGGTACTCTCCAACCGCCTTCCCAGTTCGTGTTTTTCTCACCTCTAAAAGGGTTGATACCAGCATCTGGCCAGGTGTTTTTATGAGGACCATTATCAGTAGAATATAAAACGATGGTGTTATCAGTAATGCCTAATTCATCTAATAAGTCTAAGAATAGTCCAATATGCATGTCATGTTCAACCATACCATCACCATATTCGTTTTGTCCAGAAATTCCTTTATGCTCTTCTTTTACGTGAGTTCTAAAGTGCATACGGGTACCATTCCACCAGCAAAACCATTGTTTTCCTGCTTTATGTTGCTTTCTAATCCAGTCCATGGCTGCTTTTGATGATTCGTCATCAATAGTCTCCATACGTTTTTTAGTAAGTGGCCCTGTATCTTCTACCTTACCATCAGCTGTTGAATGAATGACACCTCTTGGCCCGTAGTTCTTTCTGAAATTTGGATATTTTTCTGGATCTGGATAATCTCTTAATTCAGGCTCTTCTTCAGCATTTAAGTGGTAAAGGTTACCAAAAAATTCATCAAAACCGTGATTGGTTGGTAAGTGCTCGTCGCGGTCACCTAAGTGATTTTTACCAAACTGTCCGCTTGTATAACCTAGAGGTTTTAAAAGTTCTGCAATCGTTGGGTCTTTTTCACTAATACCTTCTTTGGCTCCTGGCATTCCTACTTTACTTAATCCAGTACGGAATACACTTTGTCCTAAAATAAAAGAAGAACGACCAGCAGTACAACTCTGTTCAGCATAATAGTCGGTAAAGATAACGCCATCTTTAGCTATTTTATCAATATTTGGAGTTTGGTACCCTGTGATTCCCATTGAATAGGCACTAACGTTTGATTGTCCAATGTCGTCACCCCAAAGGACAAGAATGTTTGGTTTTTTTTGAGCGGATGCGGATGCTGCGATTAAGCACATGGCCAGGGCAGCTCCAATTTGTTTGATTGTTTTCATAAATGTTTGAATTAATTATAAAGTAAAGATAAAAATTATTGCTGTTTATTAAGTTTTGTATCTAGAATTAACACTAGTTTAATGCTTAATTTTCCTGAATTTTAATAGCTTTTAATGCTTAACCTTAATCTTCGGCTGTCATACCATAGCTTATTTTAAACTTAGGGAAGGTTCCGGTGTTTTCAGGGTCTTCTTTTTTAGCCTCCTTGATTTCAGTTTTGCTGAAAGCTGCTTGTTCTTTTATGTAAGTTTCAGTGCTTTGAATTAGGCTGTTTTTGTAAGCGACAACCAAACTGTCCTTTTCAGGTTGTTGCACTAGCTTATTAATGGCATCGTCTAAACTCAAGGAGTCTGTTTCTGCTTTTGCGAGGACAAACGCTTCAAAGTCTTTGTCTTGCTTTTCGTAGTCTTCTCGGGTTTCTTGAAAAAAGGCTTGACCGAGTTTAGCTTTTGCCAGGGCTTCCCCTTGCAGCTTGTTATCTACAAAATAGGTCAGGTCGATCTTTAGTTCTGGCTTTTTCTGTTCCAGTTCTAGCAATTTATCAAGCTGCTTATAGTTCTTTTCAGAAGGGATACTGTCGGTATAACTGAAATCAATTTCTTCTAAATCTTTTGGGTCACCGCCAACCAAACCAACCAAGAAATTTACAGGCGCGGCTACGGTTTTGCCAATAACATTCTTGAAAGTTTGCCAAACAATTTTCCCAATGTTGATATCAGGGTCGTTTAAGTTTCCTCTAACAGGAACATCTAAATGAATATCTCCATGTTTATCGGTGAGTAGGAAAAAAGCAAACTTTAGGGGTAAATTATAGAGTCCGCCTTTAGTGTTTTCTAATGAGGCGTTTTTTACTAGTAACTTGTTTTCGCTTTCAATTTGACCATCTACAATTTTTGATTTTGAAGTGTAAAACATGTCTCCCTGTAAAATACTGTGACCCATATAATAGTTTGTGTAAATGTTTAGGTCTGGTAATAGAAAGTTTTCGATTGAAATGTCTAAAGTTGAATTGTAATAATCGTTAGGATTTAATCCTAAATTGGCTTTTAAAGTCCCGCGATTGTTAAGTAGCATAGTGGAATAAATATCTATCCACTCAGAAGTGCTGGTTATTGCTTTGGAATTAATTTCTATATCACTTAAATGGTAGTTGAATGGTTCTCCGGTTAGATTATCGGTGTAATCTAATACACTGTTTTCTACAACAAGTTGGTTTACGGCATAGTACAATGCTTTTTCATTTGAAGCTAAAGTGTCTTTAACTGCTGTTTCGGTGGTTTCTGGACTATCTAATTTGAAAATTTTGAAAAAGTTATTGGAGGTGGAGTCTAATTGAAAAAAGGTGTAAGAGTTGTTAATTTTAAAAGTGTCAAAAGTATAAGAGCTGTTGTAATAGTCTATGGCTTTGATTTTTGATTCGATGTGTTTGGCGCCTAAAAACTTTTTATTGGCCTTATCTGTCATTTCAAAATTGTTGACATCAATTTTTCCTGAAACAATAGCTTTCGAAGCTTCATTCGTATTTCCCGTAATTAATATTTCAGAATTGACACTGCCTGATAAACTATTAATTTCAGCATGTTCAGCCACGTATTCGTAGAAGGGTTTTAATTGTAATTCACGAATGGTGAAGTGTGCATCAAATTCGCCGCTAGACGGATCTACATTGAGTGAAGATTTAAAATAACCGCCATTTTTTAAATTAAATTTTAAGTCGGCATTACTTTTTTCTTCTTGATCCCAACCGATGTACGGGATTTCAAAGTTAAAATCTTCCACATGAGTTTCTTTATTGACATTCTGGTCGTTAAAAAAGAAATTGGCATGTTTTAAAGCAATGTCAGAAATACTAAATTTCAAAGGGGGAGAATCTTCTTTTTGTATGGTGTCGGTTGAGTTGTGAAAAGCCACAAGGTCATCAAAGTTAAACGTTGAATCTTTCATAGTGGTGTTTACCGTGAGGTGGCTAAAGTAAACTTGGTCAATTTCAACCTTATCTTTTATGAGTTTAAGCGGGTTTAAGTTTAGTAGAAAAGTATCTAAAACAATAAAATCATCGGTGTCATTCTGTTCAAACATTTTAAAATCATAAACACGAACGGTGCTTGTGAAGTAGTTGTATTTTAAGCTTCCAATGTCTATTTTTCTCCCTAAAAGGGTTTTGCTATTGTTAATAGCGTAGTTTTTAACCAGAGTTGGTAAAACGGCAAGCCCGATAACAATTATTGCTATAATTGAAAAAAGAATGATTTTAGTTTTTTTCTTTATTCTGGTCATTTTGAACTTTGAGGGTTAAGTTTTTAAAGACGTAAAAGTTGTTGCAATAATTGATTGTCTGTAAACGGTCAAAATACTAAAAATATTTTGGTTCTGTCATTCAAAAGTATGACTGAAGAATCTTTCAATAATAAGTGTGAGATTCCTCTATTCCTTGGGATGACAATAAAAGACATTAGATATGTTAACAGTTATACAGATTATAATACTATAAATAAAAAAAACAAGCTTATTTCTTGTATTTAATAAGCTTGTTTTTTTATTATAATCATGATTTAGAAATTTATTCGTCTTTTACTTCTACAATTTCATACATGTCTTTACCATCAACTTGAATTGGTTGGTAGTATGTTTCTCCAAATTGAACATAAGTTACGTCTCCTATTTTTACTTCTTCGCCACCTTCAGGTAAGCCAGGAACAATGGTTCCTGCAGTGGCGGGAACAACAATATATCCATCTTTATTTTTCTCATAAAAAGCGCCACCGTAATAGTAATTGTTGGTTTCGTTAACTTCAACTTTTTGAGCTTCTTTTGGGATTTCTGGAACTTGAGCACCAACTGGAGCTTGTACAGCTTCAAAGCCATCTTCTGTTTTTAGGTAATAGGTACCGTTATCATAGTGGTATTCTTCGTTTTTATCATCGTTATTGTCACTAATAATCGCTACAATAATAGCCGTTCTAGCTAATGAGGTTACAAAATAACCCCATGGGTGCCAAACTGGTCCCCAATAAAAAGGCGTGTAAGGATGGTAATAGTATGGTCTGTGGCAATAATAGCCTCTTCCGCCATATCTATACGGAGGTCTTGTATATCTTGCATGACTTGATCTTACTCGTGTATTTCTAATGTTGTTATTATGACGGCTGTTGTTAACGTTGATGTTTACATTGTTGTTGCCTATATGTGTTTTGTTTCCAACTTTATTGCCTCTGTTGTTTCCTATTTTATTGTTAGAAGTACGTTTTACCGTAGAAGTTTTTCTGTTGGTAGAAACATTTCTTGAGGTTGATTTATTGGCCACTTTACCTTTTGATTTACTAGAACCAAAACTGCGGTTTCCCGTTGTTCTACCGCCTCCATTAATAGACCTTATTGGTGTTGATCTGTGGGTTGTTGTCGCTCGAGTATTTGATCGGCTAGGTGTGCTTCTATGACTAGGCATGCTACGGCTTGCACCGCCGCCTCTTGATATACCTCCGCCACCTCTTGATGCACCATGCCCCATACGTTGGGCAAGTAAATCAGAAGGAAAGGCTAAAGCTACAAATACAAATAAAAGTCCAAATTTATGTTTTATGTTTAATGAATATGATGTCATGATGATTAAATTTTAAAGTTAACAAACTACTTTTTTAAGATGCTAATGAGTCTTGAGTTAGGTGGTGGAAGAAAGTTAAACTTAGCATCTGGGATGCTAGGGTTTAAGCGCCAGTCACTAAATGTAGCCTCATACTGCATATTTGATTTGTCTTTATAGATAATCACAAAATGTTTAGGTAGCACATCTGATTCACTAGATACCCAAATTTGAACATTAAGTTTTTTGTTATTCGCCATAATGTGGTAGCACTCTTCGTTATCATATGTTTTTTTTCCTAGAAATTTAATACTATCAAAGTCTTCAATTAAATCATCTGTGAAAGCTGGATAGAAAAAATCGGCGGCAGGAAATTGGAAGTCGTAATTCGCGTGCATGTCGTCGATCATAGCTAATGTGGTTTCTGGAGCTTCAAGAGTCACGTAGTTGTTTTCGTTGTAATTGAAAAAATTCATGTGTGAACCATCGTACCAAAAACCTTTGTCGTATTCTGTACCTTTTATACGAATATGTAGTTTATCTGGACCAGAAAAAGTAATATCACTTTCATGGTGTTCTTTAACGATGTGTTTGTTTACATCAAGTTCGTCATTAGAACTGCTCAAGTGAAAATTAACAGCGTGTAAATCGCCAATAACGGCAGTCATTTTGTCTAAAATAAATACGGCTGTGGAGTCAATTTCTTTGGTTTCCTGAGTAAATCCTACGGACGTTACCAGAATGAGGGCAAGCGCAAATAATTGGTTTTTC
This sequence comes from Pseudotamlana haliotis, assembly GCF_008806375.1. GTDB lineage: Bacteria > Bacteroidota > Bacteroidia > Flavobacteriales > Flavobacteriaceae > Pseudotamlana > Pseudotamlana haliotis. Next base: position 17,304 of record NZ_WAAT01000044.1, read on the forward strand.
ATAATTATGGAATGGTTTTTAGTGTACTAGAACCGCTTTAACGAATTTAATTAAAGTGAAATCTATTGTCTTTTACGGGATTGTAAATTAATTAATATGATTTGTTTGACTACAATGTCTTGTAAATATAATAAAAATCCTTTTGAATTTATGCCGTAATTATTTTAGCAGGTTTTGTAATCCTTCGCTTTACTAGAAGAGAGAAGTGTTTTTTACTTTTGAATTAATTAGTAGGACTTTTGGAGAAGTTTATTTGGTCACCAACTGAAAGTTGCCAAGTATTTACTAAACCAGCATTGACTTCTAAAACATATTGAGCTAAGCCGTTTGAAGGTAACGAAGACTCGTCATAAGGCACGGCGTTTTCTTGAAAACTTACAATAGATTTATCTGCTGAAATATAAATAAGATCTATTGAGAATTCAGTGTTTTTCATGTAGAATGAGTGTTCTCGTTCATCTTTAAAAACAAAAAGCATAGCTCGGTTGTTTTTCATAGAATCACGATACATCAGACCCGTTTGTATGTCGAAATCGGTATCGGCAATTTCAATATCTAAAGTGATTTTAGTGCTGTCAGAATCTTTAATGATGCTAAGGCTTCCTTCTTTGGTAAAGGAAACTTCGGTTTGCTTGATTATTTTTTTATCGTTCTTACAGGCGCTGAATGTTAAAACAGCGAGTAAAACATATATAATGACCTTGCGCTTAAGAAGCATCTTATGTTGTAGCCGATTTAGGTTTATAGATAAACATGAAATACAAGCCTATTAGTACAAATGGAATACTTAGCCATTGGCCTGTATTAAGTCCAAACCAGTTGATGTATTCATCACCTTGAGGTTCTTTTGTGAATTCAATAAAGAATCTGATCGTCCAAAGTAATACTAAAAATAAACCAAATAAGAATCCTGGTTGGTCTCTTTTAATCGTTTTTGTGTAGAAGAACCACAAGATTAAAAAGACAAATATATAGCAAAACGATTCGTATAATTGTGACGGATGGCGATAAGGCACGGCGTCTAATAAGTTCTGAAACTGCGGATTGGTAGCGATGGCATCATATGCTTTTTGAGCATCATTAATGCCTGTTAGTTGCATGGCTTCTCTCTTGTAATACTGATCTTGAATAAAACGGACACCAAAATTTGAATCGGTTATCTTTCCAATGATTTCAGAGTTTATAAAGTTTCCAATACGTATAAAAATGGCACCAGAAGCCACAGGAATCACCACGCGGTCTAAAATCCAAAGCAATGATTTGTAATTGTATTTTTGTCGGTATAAATACATGCCTATTATAATACCTATGGCAGCACCGTGACTGGCTAAGCCTTGAAATCCTGTAAATTCAAAACCACCTTTAAATTTGAAAGGTAAAAAGATGCTGAAGAAATCTTCTGTAATCAACTCCGATTGATAGAATAAAACATGTCCCAATCTGGCACCAATCATGGTCGCTAAAACGGTATAAATAAAAAGCGGGTCTAAATAAGTTAAGGATACTTTCTCCTTGGTGAAAATACGTTTCATCAAGTACCAGCCTAAAACAAAAGCGGTCACCCACATGAGGCTATAAAAGTGAATTTTAAAGTTCCCTATAATATCAATTCCTGTAAGAGGATTCCAATCAAATTTTAATGGATGCATAGACTTTAAGCTTTGTTTTTTATTTTAAAAGTTCTAAAATTTCAACTTCAAATATCAGGTTTGATTTTCCCGGTATTCCTCGGGTTCCACTGTCACCGTAAGCTAAATGATAAGGTATAAACAAGGTGGCCTTGTCTCCAACATGAAGTTGTTGAAGGCCTTCTTTAAATCCAGGAATCATATGGGCATTAGGTTTGAGCTCCGCTGTAATCGGGTGGTATTTATTGGCGAATTTACGCTTTTTGTTTACAGCACCAAGGGCTTCAGCGACATCAATTTTACTGGTTTCTATTAATTTTCCGTTAACAAAAAATACGGAGTAGTCTACCAAGGCTTTGGCGTTTTTGGGTAGCTTTTGTCCCTCGCCTTTTTCAGAAATATAAAACTTTAAACCTGAATCTAGGGTTGTGGCTTTTTCTTTTTGTTCTTCAAACTTATCGTGAGTGGCCTTTAAAGTGGCTGCGGCTTTTTCTTTTTTCTCTTTTGCGAGACGTTCTTCTTCAGCAAAGTGATCTTGGAAAATTTTAGGCGCATTAAAGGACTTTGCGGCTTTACCTTTTCTTATAATAATCACATGTTTTAAAACGATATCGTGTATCGGTCTGTGTTTTTCATTGGTATTTACGTTTGAAATAGAGTCTAAAACATCGAGGCCAATAATAACTTCACCAAAAGCCGTATGTACATGATCTAAATGCGGTTTGGCAGCATCAGTAATGAAAAATTGACTTCCGTTAGCGTTTTCACCAGGATTAGCCATAGATAGAATACCGGGTTTGTCGTGTTTAATATCAGCATGAAACTCGTCCATGAATTTATAACCAGGGTTGCCCTTTCCTGTACCTGTAGGGTCTCCACCTTGAATCATGAAATCGTTCATTACCCTATGAAAAATGCTTCCATCGTAATATTTTTTACCCTTATAAGGCTTTTTAACCAAGGTGTTGGTGCCTTCAGCGAGGGAAACAAAATTAGCCACAGTTACCGGTGCTTTTTCGATGTCAAGCTTGGCAATCATGATGCCTTTTGAGGTTTTCAGTTCGGCATACAAACCATCTTTCAATTCTGAGTAAGAAGGCTCACATGAGGAGAGGTTCAAGCAGAATATGCAAAGTATAATTTTAATCGTGTGCTTTACTATTATATTCATTCGCTTTGAGTAATTGAATTTACAGTAACTTGGCAAATTAAAGGTATGTTGCTTCCAATTCTGTTTTCATCGCCATAATAACCGTAGGCCTTTTGAGAAGGGAAGTAGAAGGTCACTGTTTCACCTGTTTTCATGAGTTTTAAGCCTTCACGTAGTCCTGTGAATAACTCCTCCTTATCCATGGTGTAATTTTGAGTTTTTAATTCTTCTGCAGAATAAATTAATTTACCATTAAGTGTTTTTACGTTGTAATTATAGTTTACTAAATCACCAAGATCTGGTGTTTCTAAAGAATCTACTTCAATTTTTGTGTTATAGTAGTACCAAAAACCGCTATCGGAAGCCAAGTACTCTTGACCTTCTTGGTTTAATATTTTTTCAATTGTAGCATGTTCCCTAGCATTAAGCTTTTTGTTACGTTCAACAGAAGCATCAATGAAAGAGCCAGATTTTACAGAAACAGGTTTGCGCGGTTCGGGCATTTTGCAGCCAAAAGCAACAAGAGCTAATGCGATTAATAGTAGTTTATGCATGGTTTAAGTCTTGGTTATAACTAGGCAATATACTAATAAATTTTTCAATAGTTTTATTGAGTGATAATTCGCTTCGTCCTCCGGCAGCATTAGTGTGTCCGCCACCATTAAAATGAGCGCGAGACATATTGTTGACCGAAAATTCACCTTTAGAACGCAGGGATATTTTAATAATACCTTCTTGTTTGTCTTCAATGAAAATAGCAGCTAATACAACGCCATCTAATGATAAAGCGTAATTCACAATACCTTCAGTATCACCTTTTTTATAATGATATCGGTTCAATTCCTCTTGAGATAAGCTAATGTAAGCAGCACGTGACTCTGGAATCACCTTCAAATTGGTTAAAGCGCAGCCTAGTAACTGTAGGCGTTCAAAGCTATTGGTGTCGTAAACATTGTTGTGAATTGCAGAATTATCGGCACCCTTTTCAATAAGGTTGGCTATAATACGGTGTGTGGTGCTCGTGGTACAGTTAAATCGAAACGACCCCGTATCGGTCATGATCCCTAAGTATAGACAAGTCGCGATGTTCGTGTCAATGAGGCTTTCGTCACCTAATAAATCTATAAAGTGATATACCATTTCACAGGTAGAACTCATGCTTACATCACTATACATGTACGTGGCGTAATCATCTGGTGCTTGGTGATGGTCTATCATGACTTTTAATGCATCACTTTCGGCTAAAACCGTTTCCATGTTTCCTGTTCTATGAAAAGCGTTAAAATCTAGGGTAAAAATAACATCTGCATTATTGATTAGTTGGTTACAAGCACTGGTTTCAGCGTCATGAATACGAATATTATCGTTGCCAGGAACCCATTTTAAAAATGAAGGGTAATCGTTTGGCACGATAACTTGAGCATTGTGATGGTGTTTTATAAGGTAGTGGTAGAGGCCTAAGGTCGAGCCAATGGCGTCTCCGTCAGGGTTTTTATGTGGTACAATTACAATCTTTTTTGGTGATGATAATAATTGTTTAATGTTTGATATATCTTGTTTGTTCATAGAGGGCGAAGATACAATTTTTTAAAACTGGTTTAGTTGGTTTTTTGTATAAATAGGTTACTTTTGCAGCCTAAACCATGGAAGGTTTATTGCTTTGTTTTCAAGAAATTATCATTTTATGAAGACAATTCTTTTATAAAATTAACAATACATTAAATATTAAAAATGGCAACAAATAGAACATTTACAATGATTAAGCCTGATGCGGTTGAAAACGGACACATTGGGGCGATATTAGAAAAAATTTCTGCTTCAGGTTTTAGAATCGTAGCTTTAAAATTAACGCAAATGACCAAAGCTGATGCTGAAGCATTTTACGGCGTTCATAGCGAGCGTCCGTTTTTTGGAGAATTAGTGGAATTCATGACGCGTGGTGCTATTGTGGCTGCCATTTTAGAGAAGGATAATGCTGTTGAAGATTTCAGAACTTTAATTGGTGCAACAAATCCTGCTGAAGCGGCTGAAGGAACTATCAGAAAATTATTCGCAACTTCTATTGGGGAAAACGCGGTTCACGGAAGTGATAGCGATGAAAATGCGGCGATTGAAAGTGCTTTTCATTTTTCAGGAAGAGAGCAGTTTTAGTTTTATACAATAAACCAAACTTCTCGACTCCGCTCGAAGACCGAAAACAAACAACTCGTAATAAATCTAAATTCCGTAACAACTTTGTTGCGGAATTTTTTGTTCGTTAAATTTCGACTTGAGGTGGTTTTACCTCAAAAAGAGGCACAAAAAAAACCTATCAAAAATGATAGGTTCTTATTGTAATTGTTTAAAATAGTATATTGTTAGACTACTTTTACGTTTACGGCGTTTAATCCTTTTCTTCCTTCTTGAAGATCGAATTCTACAACATCACCTTCACGAATTTCATCGATAAGTCCTGAAATGTGTACGAAATGTTCTTTGTTGTTGTCTTCTTCAACGATGAAACCAAATCCTTTAGAATCGTTGAAAAATTTTACTGTACCTTTACTCATTGTATTTGTATTATAAAAATTTAAGTTCCAAAGATAGTGTAAATAATTGTACGAGATTGTTTTTTATCAATTTATTTAAAATTTATTCTTTTTTATAATTATCTTAAAATCAATTTTTTAATGATTTCCTTGCCCAATTCTTCGTTAAGCATGGTAATTATTTTTTGTTTGCCGTAGCTTAATTCTTCTCGTAATACACTTGAGTTTAATTGTACGTAAAGGGTTTCACGTTCAAGGTTTACAGAGTTGGTGTAATTATTCACGCCATTGCCCATAAGCTTGGCCCAAGCATCGGCCACGTTAACTTTATCTAGACCTTTTTCCAGTCTATTGGTTTCTACAAATTCTTTTAAGGCGTCTTGTATGCTAATGTGGTCGTTATTGCGTTTTGCCATGGTTATAATTTAAAGATTTCATAAGATTGATGTACTTGTTTTACGGCCTTTTCGGTACGGTCGGCATGGGTGTCACTAATAAATAACTGTCCAAAATTCTCATCATCTACTAATTTAATGATTTGTGAGACGCGTTGTTCATCTAATTTGTCAAAAATATCATCTAATAATAAGATAGGGTTTACGCCACTTTGAGCCTTTAAAAAATCAAATTGTGCTAGCTTTAAAGCAATTAAAAATGATTTTTGCTGCCCCTGGCTTCCAAACTTCTTAATGGGATGTTCTTCTATATTAAAATTCAAATCATCTTTATGAATGCCAACACTGGTGTATTGTAATGCCCGATCTTTACTTAGCGCGTTTTTTAGAAGTCCACTCAGGTTTTGTTCTGCTAGCTGACTACTATAAACCAAATCAACCACTTCTTTGCCGTTGCTAATGGCTTCGTAGCGTGATTTAAAAATGGGGATGAAATCCTTTAGAAAGCTATCTCGTTTTTCAAAAATCACAGTCCCATAATCATTAAGCTGCTCGTTATAGACATCTAAAGTGTCTTGGTTAAAGGTGTGGTTTAGTGCAAAATACTTTAATAAGGCATTACGCTGAGCCAGTGTTTTGTTGTAGCTAATAAGTTGATTAAGGTAGTTTTTGTCACTTTGCGAAATCACACTATCAATAAACTTACGCCTGGTGTCGCTACCTTCAATAATTAAATCGCGATCGGCTGGTGAAATGATTACAAGCGGTAAAAAACCAATGTGCTCACTAAACTTGTCGTAAATCTTTCCGTTACGCTTAATGACTTTTTTTTGCCCGCGTTTTAAGCTAATAACGATTTTTTCGGTTTTTTCTTCTTTTTCATAGTCGCCATTGATGACAAAAAAAGCTTCATCGTGCTTAATATTTTGCGAAGCGATGGGGTTAAAATAGCTTTTTCCGAAGGATAAATGATAAATAGCATCGAGTATATTCGTCTTTCCAATACCATTATTTCCAACAATGCAATTAATCTTATCGTTGAAAACGAATGATTTGCTGTCAAAGTTTTTATAATTGAGAAGAGAAAGTGATTTTAAAATCATATAAATAGCAACTTAACGAAGGTTTTGGAGCTTTAGCGATAAAAAGATGTGCAAATTATTGAAAAATAACAAATAAATACCCTTTTAGTTATGAAGAAAAATTATATTTTTGCGCGACAATAAATTAGACGTAATAAATGGCAACTTATAATAAGAGAGGTTACAAACCAAAAACAAAGGAGGAGAAGCAAGTTAATGTAGAAGAAGAATCAACTACAGCTGAGGTATTTAATGCCCTTGACGAATCTGCTTCCAAAACCGAAGACTTTGTTGCGAAAAACCAAAAATATATCTTTATCATTATTGGTATTGTTGCTGTTGTAGTTTTAGGTTCTTTAGGGTATAAGGAATTTATCTCTAAGCCTAAGCAAGCTTCAGCCATGAACGATATGTTTCAAGCTCAAAAATATTTTGACCAAGCGGTTACTGGTACAGCGAAGGATTCATTATACAACTTAGCCTTAAATGGTGGTGAAGGTAAATTCGGAATGTTAGATATCATTGAAGAGTACAGCGGTACGTCTTCAGCTAATTTAGCAAACTACTATGCAGGTACAGCTTATTTAAGATTGAAAGATTACAAAAATGCTGTAGAGTATTTGGGTAACTTTGATAGTGAAGATGAGGTTTTAGCACCTTTAGCTAAAGGAAATATTGGTGATGCTTTTGTGCAATTGAACCAAAATGAGGATGCTTTAGGATATTACGAAGAAGCTGCTGAAATGCGAGATAACGAATACACAACACCAATGTACTTATTTAAAGCAGGAACAATTGCTTTAGATTTAGGACAATCAGATAAAGCATTAAGCTACTTTAAAAGAATTAAAGAAGATTATTCTAATTCTGCTCAAGCTGCTCAAGTAGATGTGTTTATTGGAAAAGCAGAAGTGTTGGCAAATAAATAAATTGCTATTATATGGCTACGGCAAATAAAAATTTATCAGAATACGATAAAGCAACAATCCCAAACGCGAGTAAATTTCGGTTTGGGATTGTTGTTTCAGAATGGAACGATACCATCACCGAAGGACTTTATAAAGGGGCTTATGATGCCTTGATCGATAATGGTGTGTTGCCTAACAACATTGTGCGTTGGGATGTACCGGGAAGCTTCGAACTCATTTACGGTTGCAAGAAAATGCAAGAGCAAATGGTGCATGCGGTTATTGCTATAGGTAGTGTGATTCAAGGGGAAACTAAGCATTTCGATTTTGTTTGTGAAGGGGTTACCCAAGGCATCAAAGATTTAAACGTGCTACACGAAACACCAGTGATTTTCTGTGTGCTTACCGATAATAACATCCAACAATCTGAAGAGCGTTCAGGAGGAATTCACGGTAACAAGGGTACGGAAGCTGCTATTGCTGCGATTAAAATGGCTGAGTTACGCCGAAACAGTTAAACCTTCCCTTCTTGTTGAAGTTGAGGCTTTTTCTAAATTAGCAATGGCATAGCGTGCTGTTTTGTAAATACATTTAATTTTAGAGCACTAATGTCTAAAGGCTCGGAATTGTTAACAATTTTTAGCATTCCTGTTCTTAATATCTACCTATTTTTAAGTACTTTTGAGGGATAACGGTACGCGAATTTGTTTAAACAACGTAAACATAAAACTTTCAATTATCAACCTCGGTTTTCTAAGGATGATAGAAACGATTCTAGCTTAGAAGAAAAGCCGGAAACGCCTGATTTTGTCTCAAAATGGCGAAAATCAAGTGGTGCTAAGCCGCAAATGCGCGGGGCAATGTCCACGAAAATATTAGTTTTAATCTTGGTATTATTATTAATTTGTATGTACTTATTAGATAAGAACTACCTCTAACTTAAACTTAAGAACTCATGGCATTGTTAAAACCACGTAAAAACAAAAAATTTAGTTATACGCCACGCTTTTATGATGATAAAGGTGAAGGAAATCCGTTTGAAATCAAGCACAAGTTTGATGATTACCGTAAAACGGTAGGAGATAACAAAAGCTTAAAAGGGAAATTTGTTGACGCATTAGATGATTTGAAAAACAATCAGGATAAAGGTGTCAATAAGCGTCTTGTTATTATCATAGCCATCTTACTTTTGGTGTTTTTATTTATCATCGAATTTGATTTATCTATATTCTTTTCAAAATAATTTATGGCAGACATTATACAACTTTTACCCGATCATGTTGCAAATCAAATAGCAGCAGGAGAAGTTGTTCAACGCCCAGCTTCCGTAGTTAAGGAACTTCTAGAAAATGCGATTGATGCTGGTGCCGATACAATCAAACTTATTATAAAAGACGCCGGAAAAACCCTTGTTCAAGTGATTGACAACGGTAAAGGCATGAGTAGCACCGATGCGCGACTGAGTTTTGAGCGTCATGCGACTTCAAAAATTAAAAATGCTGAAGACCTTTTTCAATTGCATACCAAAGGATTTCGAGGTGAAGCTTTAGCCAGTATCGCGGCCATTGCTCATGTTGAGCTTAAAACAAAACAAGAGGCTGATGATGTTGGGCAGGTGCTTGTGATTGAAGGCAGTGAAGTAACATCGCAAGATGTGGTGGTCACACCTACAGGGACTTCTGTGTCTGTAAAAAATTTGTTTTTTAATATTCCAGCCAGACGTAATTTTTTAAAGTCTGATAATGTGGAATTACGTCATGTTATTGATGAGTTTCACCGTGTGGCTTTAGCGCATCCCAACATTAGTTTCGCGCTGTATAATAATGGCAGCGAATCTTTTAATTTGCCAATTAGTAATTATCGTCAGCGTATCGTCAATATCTTCGGAAATAAAACCAATGAAAAATTGGTGCCTGTCGAGGAAGATACCGAAGTTCTTAAAATATCAGGTTTTGTAGGGAAGCCCGAGTTTGCTAAAAAAACCAGAGGCGAACAGTATTTCTTTGTAAACGATCGTTTTATAAAAAGTGCTTACCTGAATCACGCGATTTCTTCAGCATTTGAAGGTTTATTAAAAACGGGTATGCACGCCAGTTATTTTTTGAATTTAACGGTTGACCCGCAAACCATCGATATTAATATTCATCCCACAAAAACAGAAATTAAGTTTGATGATGAGCATACTTTGTATGCCATTTTAAGGGCTGCTGTAAAGCATAGTTTAGGGCAGTTTAATATTGCTCCTGTTTTAGATTTTGAAAGGGATCCTAATTTAGATACGCCCTATAATTATAAAGAAAACTCAACGAGCGCCCCTAAAGTAGAGGTAGACCGTAGTTTTAACCCGTTTAATGAAGCGCCTGCAACGCGTCACCAAAGCAGTGGTGGTTCTAGTAGCTCCTTTCGCTCAGCTCCTGTTAAACAAACTCCTTCCGATTGGGAGAGTCTTTATGTAGGCCTAGAGTCTAAGAGTAATCATAATACTGAGGAAGGTTTTTCAGAAGTGCAGTTTGAAAGTGAAGAAGAAACGCTTTCTATGTTTGAAGGGGATAATCAAGTCGAACAAACACATACCACGTATCAGTTACACAATAAATACATTGTAAGTACGATTAAATCGGGCATGTTAATTATCGACCAATACAAAGCACATCAACGTGTTTTATATGAAGAGTTTTTAAGAAATATGACCACACGTGAGGGGGTGAGTCAGCAATTATTATTTCCATTACAACTCCATTTTTCACCGCAAGATATCGCCATTGTAAAACAGTTGAAATCAGATTTAGAACATACTGGTTTTGTGTTTGCAACGGTTGAAGAAGAATTAGTAGAAATCACCGGAGTCCCTGTAGGCGTTCCAGAAAGTGAAGTATCTATTATCTTAGAACAATTAATTAGCGACGTTGAAAACGAGGTGCCTGATAGTAATTTTAGTGCCACCGATTTATTAGCCAAATCTATGGCTAAAAGTTTGGCCATAAAAACTGGGCAGGCTTTAAAGAAAGACGAACAAGAGCATTTAGTAAATAAATTATTTGCTTGTAAAGACCCTAATGTATCACCATCAAATCGCGTTACGTTTGTAACCATGAGTGTGGATGAATTAGATAAAAAGTTTATATAATATTATAGTAAAAAATAGGTTGTAATTTTGAAGTCATAACTTTTGGCAGCCAATTCTTTTATTAACGAAGATTTTAAATTATGATGAGGATTTCAGAAACTGTAAAACACTTGATAATCATAAACGTGATTATGTTTGTTGGTACCATGTTTATAGGAGGGGGGAAACTGTTTTATGAATGGTTTGCCATGTATTTTCCAAAAAATGATGCGTTTAGACCTTGGCAAATTATCACGCACATGTTTATGCACGGTAGTGTGACCCATATTTTATTCAATATGTTCGCGCTTTGGATGTTTGGCTCACCGGTGGAACAGGTGTTAGGGTCAAAGAAATTTTTATTTATTTATATATCAGCTGGTTTGGGTGCAGTCTTATTGCAAATTGGGTTTTATTATTTTCAATATATTCCTAACTATAACGGCTTATTGGAGTCTGGCTTGTCTGCTGAAACTATTAAGGAAGTGATTGTAAACTCAAAGGGTTCAAACTTAAGAGTTTCTCAAGACCAGTTGGAAATGTTTAGAAAAGTGATTTCAGCATATAATGCGAGCATGGTTGGAGCTTCAGGGTGTATTATGGGCATCATGGCTGCCTTTGGGATGATGAACCCAGAAGCTAAATTGATGATGATTTTCTTGCCTATTCCAATTAAAGCGAAGTATTTTATTCCGGGAATTATTCTATTAGATTTAATTTCAGGACTCACCGGTCAGTCTTTCTTTAGTCCGAGTAATACCGCTTATATGGCCCACGTTGGTGGCGCCTTAACCGGTTTTTTCATCATGTGGTACTGGAAGAAAAATCAGTTTAACCAAAACCGTTGGGATTAATGAGTACATTGGTCGACGATATAAAGAGTAAATTGTCTAACCTTAATGTGTTAGAGAAAATTATCGCCGTTAATGTGGTGGTTTTTTTATTGGCTTTTCTTTTAAAACCTATCATGTCGTGGTTTGAATTACCTAGTAATTTTGGTGATTTTATTTTAAACCCATGGACCATCATTACCTATGCTTTTCTGCATTTCGATTTCATCCATATTTTGTTTAATATGTTATGGTTGTACTTTTTAGGGCAAATGTTTTTAAATTTATTTAGTTCTAAAATGGCGCTTAATATCTACTTTCTAGGAGCTATTTCGGGAGGCTTACTCTTTGTTATTAGCTATACCTTATTACCTGGTGTTTTCGGCGGAGCTACCAGATTAGTTGGTGCTTCGGCAGCAGTAAGAGCATTACTCATCTTTCTTTGTGCTTATTTGCCAAATCAAGAAATGCGCTTTTTTACATTCAATATTAAGTTGTGGTATGTAGGGGCTTTTATTGTTGCTCTTGATGTTTTAGGATTATTTGGAGCAAATGCTGGTGGAAGTTTAGCACATATAGGTGGTTCCTTATTAGGTTTTGTATATGCCAAACAACTTTTGAAAGGAAAGGATATTGGCAAAGGTTTTGAAGGCTTAGCGGATACCGTAGCTGGATGGTTTAAAGCTTCTAAAAAAGGCCCTTTAAAAACGGTGCATAAAAATAAAAGTAAAGTAGGAGGCTATGCCAAATCTGATTTTAATGCTTTTAATAAGCAGAAGAAAATTGACGTTATTTTAGATAAAATTAGTAAAAGTGGTTATGAGAGTTTAACTGCCGAAGAAAAGGAGTTCTTATTTAGAGCAGGAAAATAATCTCATGAAAAATTTAAGCTTTATAAATAAAATCATCTACTTCATTAACGTGATTTTTGCGGTATTGCTATTAGCGTCTTTTATTTTACCATACTTACCACCCCGTACTTTTGCTATTTTAGCCGTGGTTAATTTAGGGGTAACTTTCCTTATTGGTATTAATTTTCTGTTTGTTTTATACTGGCTTATTAAGTTGAAAAGGCAATGTATGTTGTCTATGGTTATCTTACTCATTGGTTATTTTCTATACGGTTCGCTGTATCGATTTACCACTAAAGAAACGGTTGTGCATTCTGAAAACATTAAAGTGATGAATTACAACGTGCGCCTTTTTGATTTGTATGATTGGATACCAGAAGATCATACAGAATCTAAAATTGTAGACCTTATTAAAAAAGAATCTCCAGACATTATTTGTATTCAAGAATTTCATCCTCGCGCAGAATTAGATTTTTCCTTTTATAAATATCAATACAAAAAAATAGAAGGTCTAAAAGTGAAGCATGGTCAGGCCATTTTCTCTAAATTTCCTATTATAAATTCAGGGTCGCTGGGCTTTGAAAACACATCTAATAATGCCATTTTTGCCGATGTTGTTAAAGGGGTTGACACGTTTAGGGTCTACAATGTGCATTTAGAATCCATGCATATCAATACACAAATGGATAGTCTGCGTAAGGAAACCTCAGAGAGACTTTTTAATCGTGTTGGTAGGACTTTTAAAATGCAACAATCACAAGCTGAACTCATATTAGAACATAAAAAAAGCTGCAAGTATAAAGTGATTATCTGCGGTGACTTTAATAACACCGCCTTTTCTTATGTGTACCGAACGATTAAAGGCGATCTTAACGATACTTTTGATGAGGCTGGAAATGGTTTCGGACGTAGTTATGATTTTAAGTTTTTTCCGGTTAGAATCGATTTCATATTAACTGATCAAGCCTTCAATGTAAATGGATTTAAAAATTACGATGCGCTTTATTCAGACCATTATCCTATTATGGCGACCTTAAGTTTAGAATGATTTCCTAAACTGAGCAATTTTCTACATCATACTACAGTCAATCAAATCGGCAATAATGTGTACTGCTAAGCCTAAACCTATTAACCTGGTTTTCTTCGGAATTAATAAAAGAAAATATACAACTATGGCGTAATAGCTGTGTAATGGGTGAAAATTGATACTACAACGATTAGCTTCAAAAATAGGTGTAGCTAACAAGTGATCCAAATCGATTAGCATACCTGCAATCATGATGAGATATGCCTTTTTCCACTGTGGTTTATACCAAATCAGGGCAATTCCTAGAGGGACTAAGAAATGACAACCGTAATGCAGTAATGCTTGCATTATTTTATCGGTGTTAAGGTTTGTGATTCTAAATAATTTAAGCTGTTAGGCCCTTCATTAAAAAGTAAATCTAAAATGCTTAGGTTGGGTAAAAAACCATGTTTGTTGCCAAAAACTTGGGTATAAGGCTCGAAATTTTGACTAGTTTCTTTTTTAGCATGGACCAAAAACCTGTAGTCGTCATGTTGTTCTTCTATGGCTTTATAGGTTTCTGTTTTTGAACTATTCAGCTCCAACTGTAAACAGTCAAAAATCACTTCTTGACATTTAAAGTTATGATCTAAAATGAAGTCCGATTTCTCAGTAAACAAAGACTGAAGTTCATCTTCGTAATATTCAAAAAAAGGGGAAGTTCTGTATGCTGATAATAGTGATTTCCAATGCAGGCTTTGCCAATTTTCAGCATTAAAAATTCTAACGTCCTTATATTTCTGACGGTTTTTTTGAGAATGTACCACAGGAATATTCAGCGTGAGTTTACCGTTGGCGCCGTAAATATAGCAGCGGTTTCTATAAGTTTGTTTTAAAAAATTATCATCAGTTTCAAAAACAACAGATTCTGCTTTCGCCATGGCAACACATTGGGCAATACTCGGGAAATATGTAGGGTGAATTAAAACAGACATAAGTAAAAAAGATAACGGTACTGAAAAGTCTTCAGTACCGCTTAAATAGGTTTTTAATTATTTGCTTTTTTGTGTTTTCTCCATTTGCTAAATCCGAAATAACCTGCTAGTAAAATTAAAAACGGAATTAAGAATGAGGTGGCTTTTCCTTCGCCGCTCACGGTCGTAAAGAAACGGTCCCATCTAGCTTTAGCGCCATCCCAACTCATCCAGATAAATACAGGTTTACCAACCACGTGATCAAACGGTACGAAGCCCCAAGCACGAGCATCTATAGAATTGTGGCGGTTGTCACCCATCATCCAATAGTAATTTTGCTTGAACGTGTAGTTATTGGCTACTTCACCATTAATTAAAATTTGATTGCCTTGAACTTTAATGTCGTTACCTTCATATTCTGAAATCACACGTTTGTATAATGGCAAGTTTTCTAAGTTAATAGCAATGCTTTTCCCTTCTTCAGGGATATATAATGGTCCGAAAAAATCAACATTCCAATTGTATGCCGGATCATGAGGAAAGATGTTTGGATCGCGTTGCCCTTTTTCTTGAATGTTAGGTGTGATGCTAACGACATTCGGGTTATTTTTAAAATTCGCTAAGGCCTCATCTGAAATTGCCGAGAAGTAGTAGGTATTCTTATCGTTTATAATTCCAAAGCCATCAGTAATGTCATAGCGATCCTTAAGAAACTGAGGGTTAAATTGATTGGTTTTAGGCTGAACAAAATAACTGAATTGCAGATGAGCACGGTCTGGCAATTCATTTTTCTTACCATTGATATATACAAAGCCTTCTCTAATTTCTAAAGTATCGCCAGCAACACCAACACAACGTTTTACAAGGTTGGTTTTCTTGTCAATAGGTTTGTAATAGTTTCTGTCTGGTTTGAAATTATTCATATCAAGTAGCGTATCCGCTGGCTGATTAAATACTACAATATCATTACGCTCAATGTCTTCAAAACCAGGAAACCTTAAATAAGGTAGTTGTAATTTGTTTTTCCATGAGGTCTTTCTTTTATCGTAGCGGTCATCAAATAAATAGGATTTAATCCCTGGGCCAGGAATCGTATCATGAACCATTGGAGCTGCTACGGTAGTCATAGGAACTCTGGCTCCGTAATGAAATTTACTTACAAATAAGAAGTCACCTACCAATAATGATTTTTCTAAAGATGACGACGGAATGGTAAACGGTTGAATGATATAAGTGTGTACTATAGTCGCTGCAACGATAGCGAACAGTATCGAGCTTATCCAGTCACCGCTATTCGTTGTTGGTGATAAGCTGCGGTTTTCAACATAGGTCACCTCTGCGGCATAGTTCAGGTAATAATTGTAAAAACCTAAGCTTACTATAGCTAAAACAGTATCTAATGTTTCGTTTTTACCAAAGCTTCTTGCGGTTTCTACCCAAACTACAGGAAACATAATAAGGTTAACAATGGGTAAAAATAAAAGAATAACCCACCATACTGGTCGGTTTATAATTTTCATTAAAACAATGGCGTTGTAAACAGGAACAAAGGCTTCCCAAGATTGTCTGCCTGCTTTAATATATAGTTTCCAGGTGCCTAAACCATGTAAAACCTGAATAATTAAAATAAAAATTAACCACTGTGTTAATGTCATAATCTGATGTTTTTAGTTTTTTGTTAGTAGTAAAGGCGTCTTCTTTTGTTACAGGACGCATGACTATTAACCAATATTTAACACGTCATTCATGGTAAACACGCCAGCTTTACCAATGATCCATTCTGCAGCGACAACAGCACCTAAAGCAAAACCTTGTCTGTTGTGTGCAATATGCTCAATGTTTATGGTATCTACTTCGCTATCATAAGCTACGGTGTGTGTGCCAGGAACATCTTCAATACGTTTAGCAACAATTGGAATGGTCGTTTCGTCACCTTCATCTAATTTCCAACCCTTATAGTTTGCATTTTGAGCGATGACATCTTCTGCTAAAGAAATAGCCGTTCCGCTAGGCGCATCTAGTTTTTGAGTATGGTGAATTTCTTCCATAGAAATATTGTACTGTTTCAAGGTACTCATCATTTTAGCAAGTGTTTTATTCAGCTCGAAAAAGATATTTACACCCAAACTGTAGTTAGAGGCATAAATAAAAGCACCATTTTTTTCTTTACAAAGGGCAACAGCTTCATCATAATGGTCTAACCAACCTGTTGTACCAGAAATTACGGGTACGTTGTTGTTTAAACATTTTGAAATATTATTAAAGGCTACTGTCGGGATGCTGAAGTCTATAGCAACATCGGCTTGAGAGATGTCGTAATCGCTATCATTTTTGTCGATAGTTAAAACGATTTCATGACCGCGATTTATGGCGATTTGCTCAATCGTTTTACCCATTTTTCCGTATCCTAGTAAAGCTATTTTCATTTGTGTTTTTTATTTATTTGGCACCTCAAATAGGTGCGATGGTCAAAAACTAACTGTGTTTAAAAAAGTTTGTTTTTGACAAATTTATATTAAAAATTAAAATTAAGAGTTAACCCGAGATTGCTCGAAGCATCAAATTCATTTATTTTATAATGTGGTGCTAGCGTTAAATTTTCGTCAATATTATATTGCATTAAATGCGCATCAACATTGGCGTCTATAATGTTTAACGCATAGAGGCCTAGGGTAACTAAAAGTGATATTTCCTTGTTTCGGCGGTAAAATTTTTGTCCACGTTCAAGGCCATCTGTTGTTACTCTAGGTGTATCCAATTGATTGCCGTCACTATCTAAGTAAAACTCATCATTGGTAAAGCCCGCAAGTCTGCTTTTATAAGCATCACGGTATCTGTTGTATTCTTTGTTGTTTGTGGAGTAAAAGTATATTCCAGTCCCTATGGCACCCCAAACTAGTGGGATTTTCCAATATTTTTTGTTGTAGGCTTGCCCTAAACCCGGTAAAATAGCTGAATAAAAAGCAGCTTTTGCTGGGGAAAGCGGATTAATAGGGTCTCTGATTTCAACTATAGAATCTACAGCAATCACATTGGGGACCTCTGTTGTAGATTCTTTTTTAACCGTGTTTTCATTGTCTTGAGCTATAATATTAAAGCAACAAAGCAAAAAGAAAATGCCAGTTATTAGTGGTTTATTTGGAATCACCTTGAACTAATTTTTTAATACGATTAAAGTCTTCTTCAGAATGAAACGGTATGGTGATTTTACCTTTTCCATTTTTTGATACTTTAACGTCAATTTTATGTCCGAAGTATTCAGAAAACGCAGTTACTCCAGTTTTAACAAAATCAGGAACACCTGAGTCTTTTGCTTTCGCTGAAGGCGCTTCTGTTTGATTAGAGTCGTTATAGTTACGAACCAATTGTTCTGTTTCCCTTACTGAAAGTTTATTAGCCAGTATTTTTTCGTAAATATCAAGTTGAATATTTTGATCTTCAATAGTAATTAAAGCACGGCCATGTCCCATAGATAAGAAACCATCGCGCATACCCGTTTGAATAATCGGGTCTAACTTTAATAAACGCAAATAATTAGCAATGGTAGAACGTTTTTTTCCAACACGTTCACTCATTTGCTCTTGCGTTAAATTAATTTCGTCAATTAAACGTTGGTATGATAAGGCAATTTCAATAGGGTCTAAATCCTGACGTTGAATATTTTCAACAAGAGCCATTTCTAATGATTCTTGATCATTTGCTATTCTAACATATGCCGGAATGGTTTCTAAACCTAATAATTTAGACGCTCTATAACGGCGTTCACCAGAAACCAATTGGTATTGATTTAAGCCTAGTTTTCTAACCGTTATCGGTTGAATAATCCCCAATTCTTTAATTGAAGTAGCGAGTTCACGAAGTGACTCTTCACTAAAGTTAGTTCGTGGTTGAAATGGGTTAACCTCAATGAAGTCAATGTCCAATTCAACAATGTTACCAATAACTTTATCTGCGTTAGCATCTTGTACCGATTGAATGTCGTTACTAGGGTCTTTTAATAGTGCAGATAAACCTCTACCTAAAGCCTGTTTTTTAGTTGCCTTAGCCATGATAATTATGAGTTTTTATTGATAATTTCTTTTGCTAAACTTAAGTAATTTGAAGCACCTTTACTAGAAGCATCATAGTTAATAATGCTTTCGCCGTAACTAGGCGCCTCACTTAAACGTACATTTCTTTGAATAATGGTTTGAAAAACCATATCGTTAAAATGCTTTTGAACTTCTTCTACCACCTGATTTGATAAACGTAAACGTGAATCATACATGGTTAATAAAAGCCCTTCAATATCTAAATCTGAATTGTGTATTTTTTGAACACTTTTTATGGTGTTTAAAAGTTTTCCTAACCCTTCCAAAGCGAAATATTCACATTGAATAGGAATGATCACAGAGTCTGCAGCTGTAAGTGCATTTAATGTTAACAAACCTAATGAAGGTGCGCAGTCGATTAAAATATAATCATACTCATCTTTAATCTCTTGCAATGCATTTTTTAGCATATACTCGCGCTGGTCTTTGTCAACCAATTCGATTTCGATAGCGACCAAATCAATGTGAGCAGGAATAATATCAAGATTAGGTGTTTCGGTTGTAATGATGGCTTCCTTTGCAATATTTGAATGTTCAAGAAGCTGGTATGTACCAATTTCAACCGTTTCAACATCAAGACCAATACCCGACGTTGCATTTGCCTGTGGGTCTGCATCAATCAATAATACTTTTTTTTCAAGCACGCCTAATGAAGCTGCTAAATTTATCGAAGTCGTTGTTTTACCTACGCCTCCTTTTTGATTAGCGATAGCTATGATCTTACCCATAAAGTGATTTGGTTTTATTCGCGCCAAAAATACGATTATTTAATTAGGAATAAAAATTCAACTTGTTAACAAAATGTTCCTGAAAAACGGCGTTTTTTTTAAATAATTATAAGTTAATCTATTAAAATCTCTAAGAGTTTGATAGCTGCCTCACTAATTTTTGTTCCGGGGCCAAAAATAGCAACGGTTCCGGCATCAAATAAGAACTGATAATCTTGTTTTGGGATGACCCCGCCAACGATAACCATAATGTCTTCGCGGTCATATTTTTTCAGGGTTTCAATCACTTGAGGAATGAGTGTTTTATGTCCTGCTGCTAAAGATGAAATACCTAAAATATGCACATCATTTTCAACGGCCTGCTTGGCGGCTTCCTCTGGGGTTTGAAATAAAGGTCCAATATCAACATCAAAACCCACATCGGCATAAGCCGTAGCTACCACTCGAGCGCCACGATCATGACCATCCTGTCCAATTTTAGCAATCATAATACGGGGTCTTCTCCCGTCTTGAAGAGCAAATTGATCAGCGAGTTTTTGAGCTTTTTTAAAAGCTTCATCGTCTTTTATTTCTTTACTGTACACGCCTGAAAAAGATTTTGTTTCTGCTTTGTGTCTTCCAAAAACCACTTCTAATGCTTCGCTAATTTCACCTAAAGTAGCCCGTACTTCAGCTGCTTTAATCGCTAAAGCAAGTAGGTTTGAATCTTCCGAATTTAATGAATTTTTAGCAGCTTCAGTTAATTCGTTTAAAGCAACTTTTACTTTTTCAGCATCGCGCTGTGCTTTTATTTGGTTTAAGCGTGTAATTTGAGCATCGCGTACCGCATGATTATCAACTTCTAAAGTTGAAATGGGACGCTCTTCTTGGGTTTCAAATTGGTTAACGCCCACTATAATATCTTGTCCAGAATCTATACGAGCCTGTTTTTTTGCAGCGGCCTCTTGGATTCTAATTTTAGGAATACCAGCTTCAATTGCTTTGGTCATGCCTCCAAAAGATTCTATTTCTTGAATGAGTTTCCAGGCCTTTTCAGCAATATCATGCGTGAGTTTTTCTATGAAATAACTTCCAGCCCAAGGATCTACTGTTTTTGTGATTTGGGTTTCCTCTTGCAGGAATAACTGTGTGTTTCGTGCTATTCTAGCCGAAAAATCGGTAGGTAAGGCAATGGCTTCATCTAAAGCATTGGTGTGTAAACTTTGTGTGCCGCCAAAAATAGCTGATGTGGCTTCTATGGTGGTTCGTGTCACATTATTAAAAGGCGCTTGCTCAGTTAAACTCCAACCAGAAGTCTGACAATGCGTGCGTAGCATAGACGATTTTGGGTTTTTCGGGTTGAAGGGTTTCATCAACTTTGCCCATAACATTCTTGCTGCTCGCATTTTGGCAATTTCCATAAAATGATTTAAACCAATACCCCAGAAAAAAGATAGGCGCGGCGCAAAGTCATCGATATCCATACCGGTGGCTAAACCTGTTCGAACATACTCTAAGCCATCAGCCAGAGTATAGGCCAACTCAATATCACAAGTGCCTCCGGCTTCTTGCATGTGGTAACCTGAGATGCTAATGCTATTGAAGTTGGGCATGTGTTTACTCGAGAACTTAAAAATATCTGAAATAATTTTCATTGAAGGTTCTGGCGGATAGATATAAGTGTTCCGTACCATGAACTCCTTTAAGATATCATTCTGAATGGTGCCTTTAAGTTGTTCGGGTTTTACACCTTGTTCTTGAGCCGCTACGATATAGAATGCTAAAATAGGTAGTACGGCGCCATTCATGGTCATGGAAACCGACATGCTATCTAAAGGGATTTTATTGAAGAGTATTTTCATGTCTTCAACAGAATCGATGGCCACGCCAGCTTTTCCAACATCACCAAGTACACGTTCGTGGTCAGAATCGTAACCGCGATGCGTTGCCAAATCAAAGGCTACAGAAAGTGCTTTTTGTCCCGATTTTAAGTTCCTACGGTAAAAAGCATTGCTTTCTTCAGCGGTTGAAAACCCTGCGTATTGTCTGATCGTCCAAGGTTTGTGAGTGTACATGGTGCTGTATGGTCCGCGTAGATATGGCGGAATACCGGCAGCAAAATGAATGTGTTCTAAATCTTCAATGTCTTCTTTTGAGTAAGTCGGTTTTACTTGTAAACCTTCGGCAGTCACAAAAGCAGTTTCTTCACTAGTATTATGCTTTCTAGTGCTTTTCTTAAGGCTAATATGTTGCAGGTTTTTTCTCAAATTAGAAGGTTTTTGAATATATGGTTTAATTATTCAGGTATTTGGTTGAAATCAACTGGCTCGTTAGGCGTTTTCTTGTTTACCCGAGACAGGTCGACATCAAACAGTTTTGCATAATATAAATCGAATGCGATATAGCTTGCTAGGTATTTGTCGTTTAAAGCGCTTCTATATTTACTGGAAGCAGCAGCGCTATACAGTTTTGGTGTTAAACTGTTTGTTTCTAGTAGCGCGTTAAAAGTTGTTTTTAAGGCCTCATCTTTGATGTTGTCTCCTATGCAAGTAATCAAATTGCTGTTATAATTTAAATGACTTACAGGGTTGTTGGCATCCCATAAGCCTTTTTCCTTTTTTAAAGCTTCAAAAACTTCTAGTGTGTGGGGTCTAACGATTTCCTTGTACTTTAGTCTGTTACTAGAAAAGTCTCTTAGAAACCGGTTGTAGGCCTGATTTAAACGGTTTTTAGGCCTGTTTTTTTTGTAATACATGAAAATGTCTTTTTCAAAACTATATAAAGCTTCCTTTAGTAAAGGGGTGTTGATGCCTTCACAAGTTATGGTTTCAGGTTGATCGGCATATTCATAATTGTTAAAAGTATTTTCTTTTTTACAACTAAAAGTTACAGTTAATAAAAGCGCGATAAAAGTGAATGTTAAGGATGTTTTAATGTTCATTTTGTAATCGTTTTTGTTCATGTGTTTCTGCTAATCGTTTTTCTATTATGGGTTCTATTAATGTTTTTCTCGGATTTGTTTTTACAAAAGGAAATAGTTCCAATTGGTTTTTCATGCGTTCTTCTAGGTCTGAATGTTTGTTACTACCAATTAATGTTATGTCATTATTTTCAAACTGCGTAATTTCTTTTTGGGCACTTTCTTTAATTTTACGCTGAATGGTGCCTGTTTTTAACTGTTTTAAAAAGCCACCTTGTTGTTCAATATCTTTAAATAAAGTCAAAGCTTTTTCGGCAAGTTGATTGGTTAGACTTTCAATATAATAAGCGCCATTTGCAGGGTTGTTCACTTTGTCGAAATAACTTTCATGTTTTAAAATGAGCAACTGATTTCTAGCCATAGTTTCGCTAAAGGCATTGGTTTTTCTGAAAATACTATCATAA
Source organism: Pseudotamlana haliotis (assembly GCF_008806375.1). GTDB lineage: Bacteria > Bacteroidota > Bacteroidia > Flavobacteriales > Flavobacteriaceae > Pseudotamlana > Pseudotamlana haliotis. The sequence goes on from NZ_WAAT01000044.1 coordinate 39,944, forward strand.
GCTTGGTTGCAAATACTTTGTGCGCCGCCAAGTATGGCACTCATGCATTCGGTGGTACTTCGCAACATGTTGCTATGGGCGTCGTAAATGGTTTTGTTGCGTTTTGTTGGGCTAGCCGAAATATGACAAGCCGAATTTATACCGTATTCTTGAGCTAAGGTATCCCAGAGTGTGTTTAAAGCTCTGAGTTTTGCAATTTCAAAGAAATAATTTGACCCCATCGCCACATGAAAGGTTATCTTGAAATTAGTAAAGTCTATTTTTTGATTTTCTAGGGCGTTTAAGTACTCATTGGCATGGGCTAGGGCATAGGCTAACTGTTGTACCATATTGGCACCAGCATTTTGATACAAACTAGTGTCAACCGTAATGGTTTCGCTTTCCGCGGAAATGTTTTTAAAAGTATTGAAATCAGCGTTGAGGTTGTTATACCAGTTGCCGCTTTGGGCAAGCCTGTTGATGATGTCTATTTCAATATGTGCTTCTGGTATACATTCTAATGTTTTTAGAATAAACGCTTCAGAAAGACACTGCATGCTGAAAATAAGTTGGTGTTTTTCACAATCTATATTTTCAGTTAACTTTTCAATAGAAATATCTTCTGAAGGGATAATAAATTTAATGCTATCAGCACCATTGTTTAAAGCTTCAGTAGCGTTGATATTCGATTTTTTAACATCGGCCACATAAATCGTTTGGCAAATTTTCCAAGCGGTTGCTTTGGTATTTGATGTTTCTGGCCAAGTGTTAAAATCTTCAGTATTATAAAAAGGTTTTACAGCAATGTCTTCATTGGAATGCCAAATGAGCGCACGGTTGTAGTCAGCACCTTGTAAATCGTACTGTATTTTTTGTTTCCATTGTTTGGCGGAAACGGGGTTAAATTCACTAAACAGACCATCAGTCATTCGTGTCGGTTTTTAAACTATCCTCGTACTCAATAATATAAATTTCCTCGTTATCGTGTTTCATGTAATAGCGTTCACGAGCAAATTTTTCTAAGCCTTCTTCAGTTTCAAGTTGTTTTAGTTCTTTCTTATCTTTAATAATTTCTTTTTGGTAGTATTCTTTTTCAGTTTCCAGATCATCAATTTCAGCATTTAATTCACTGTGAATTATCCATGAATTGGCATCAAAAAATAGCATCCAAACGATGAATCCCGCTCCGATAGGAAGGAATACATTCTTAAAAGGTTTTAAGTATTTGTTCTTTTTGAATTTCATACTATAATTTTTGAGCAATAATATTTTTAATAATATCTACAGCCACAACATTGTGTTTGTTGTTTGGTATGATGATATCGGCATACTCTTTTGTTGGTTCAATAAATTGGTTGTGCATGGGTTTTAAGGTGTTCTGGTATCGCGTTAAAACTTCGTCTAAATCACGACCGCGTTCGGAGATGTCACGTTTTAGTCGGCGTATTAGTCGTTCATCACTATCGGCATGCACATAAATTTTAATATCACAGAGGGCTCTAAGTTCTGCGTTAGTAAGAATCAAAATGCCCTCAACAATCATCACTTTCCGCGGATGCGTTAAAATAACATCACCCGTACGGTTGTGTTTTACGAAAGAATATACAGGTTGTTCAATTACTTTGTTGGCTTTTAAGTCTTTGAGATGCGCGGTTAATAATTCAAAATCGATAGATCTTGGGTGGTCAAAATTTATTTTTGTGCGTTCATCATAACTCAAATGCGTGGTATCCATATAATAGGAATCCTGCGAAATAACACCAACCTCGCCCTCAGGGAGTTCGTTAAGTATTTTATTGACAACCGTTGTTTTTCCGCAACCTGTGCCACCCGCAATTCCTATAATAAGCATAAGTTTTATTGTTTTATTGACCGTTTTGCAAAGTTAGTTAAATGTAAAAGTGATTTGCTGCAAATGTTTACTTTTTAATTGCAGCAACTTCTTTTTCGGTAACCCTATTTTTGTTGGTATTGCCCCATTGATTTGTGATGTAGTTCATCACATCGGCAATTTCATCATCATCTAGTCCCATGGCGGGCATGCTACCGTTATAAGTGACGCCATTCACTTTTATAGGGCCGTCAATACCGTATTTTAATAGGTGGATGCTGGCTTTGCGATTTTCTGCTAAATAATCTGATTTGGCTAATGGCGGATAAACGTCTTTCACACCAGCGCCGTTTGGGAGGTGACAAGTCAGACAAAAATCATTGTAAATTTCTTCGCCTCGAGCCATGCTTTCTTGCATGGGGTCTTGAGGTTTTATATTCATAATGATAAGTGAGGTTACACTTATGATGCTTAATAAAAGTAATTTCATAGAAGTTATTAGTTTTTAGGAACAATTTTATAAATGCCTTTGCTTTCTACGGCGATGTAAAGAAAGCCATCTGGGGCTTGAACCACGTTTCTTAAACGGCCGATGTCTTCAAATAACTTTTCGCGTTTTACCACCTTGTTGTTTTCTAAAATCAGGTGTTCTAAATATTTAAATTTTAAAGCACCAACAAGCAGGTTATTTTGCCATTCAGGATATTTATCTGAAGTCACGAAGGTCATACCGCTAGGGGCTATGGAAGGTGTCCAATAAAAAACAGGTTGTTCCATGCCTTCTTTGTGGGTGAATTCGGTCAATTCATAACCGCCATAATTAACACCGTATGATATGACTGGCCAGCCATAATTCTTACCTTTTTCGATGCGATTGATTTCATCGCCGCCTTGCGGACCATGTTCATGGGACCAAATGTCTCCGGTATTTGGGTTTTTAACTAGGCCTTGCGGATTACGGTGTCCGTAACTGTAAATGGCTTTTTTTGCATTTTTTGAATCTACAAAAGGATTGTCTTCCGGAATGCGGCCATTGTCATAAAGTCTGTAGATTTTACCACAATCGCGGGTGATGTCTTGAGGATTAACATCCCGACTATAGCGGTCGCCAATAGAGAAATATAAATAACCTTCATCGTCAAAAGCGATACGAGAACCCCAGTGGTTACCACTTCTGGTATTTGGTTCCGCTTTGTATAGGAGTTCGTTGTCCACAAGCGCTGTTTGGTCTAAACGGGCACGCATGATGGCCGTGTTGCCGCCACTACCTTCGCCTTCCGCGGAAGCGTATGTGAAATAAATCCACTTTGTTTCTTTATAATTAGGATGCAGGGCAATATCTAAGAGCCCGCCTTGACCACGCACATAAACATCAGGAAGACCAGAAACCGTATGTTTTTTTCCGTCTTTAAAAAGAATGAGTTTACCCGATTTTTCGGTGATAAGCATACTACCATCAGGAAGAAAGGCCATGCCCCAAGGAATGTCTAGGTCAGGAACAACCAGTTCGGTTTTATAATTGTAATTGGCTGAGGTAGCCGCTATAGATTTTTTTTGTTGTGAACAGGCTGAAAGCGTTGTTAATATTATAAAAAGGGAAATATAAATCTTTTTCATTTTAGTTTTTTCTTGAGTCTACGGAATGATAAGCAATTTACTAAAATAAACCTGAGGAATTTCAAGCAAAAACAATCTTATAGTTTGAAGTCAAAGTATAAATTTACAAACCCATAAAATATTTCACGAAAATCATTTGTAGAACAAATAAAAAAGGTATATTTGCATCCCGTTAGAGATAACCTATTATTCGGGGTGTAGCGTAGCCCGGTTATCGCGCCGCGTTTGGGACGCGGAGGTCGCAGGTTCGAATCCTGCCACCCCGACTAAAGTAAATACCAATAGAATCTAAAACCTTGTAAATCGTATGATTTACAAGGTTTTCTAGTTTTTAGGCAATCATAAGAATTGAATTAATATGACTTAGAATGGTTCACAATTCGGTTCACACTTTTAATGGATCATTCCTAAAAGTTGTGTTTAAGCAAAAATTGATTTGTTTAAAAAGTGAATCGAGAATAATAGCCAAAGGGTAATACCTGTTTAATTCGGTAACTCGTTGTAAAACAATAAAAACCGCGCAGTCTAACATGAGACTGCGCGTTTTTTGAGTGATTACCGTTTCTATTAGTTTTTGGTAGACAAGGTCTATTTTTCTTGTATTAGACGTTGGACTACCTATAATAGATAAAGAAAGTATTCATGTATTAAAATACATGAATACTTTTTTGTAAGTTTTATTTTTTAACAATTTTTCTTACTGCTACACTATTTTCAGTGTTTTCTATTTTCAGTAAATAAATTCCTGAAGGAAATGAAGACATATCGATTGTAGAATTACTAGTTGTTAGTACTTCTTTACCTAACATATTAAATATTTGAGCTTTTTTGAATTTTTGTCCTACTACTAATTTAATATGTAATGTATTTACTATAGGGTTTGGATATACGTTTATAGCATTGTTGAAATTTTCATCTTCAACACTAGCCGTATTACAATTCGCATTGTAATCTGCAGTATCATCTTTTGTCCACTCAGTAAAATATGTATGACCTTGATCTATTTGAATACAGGCTAAGTCAGGATTGTCTTCAGCAGCAAACGTACCCAAATTTGCATTAGCTCCATTAGCAACATTTAAACTTGTTAAACTGTTTATATTACATTTTAATGAATATAAAGCTGGGTTATTAGAAACATCTAAACTTGTTAATTGATTATTGTTACAATAAAAATATGCTAAAGCTGGGTTGTTAGAAACATCTACACTAGCTATGCTATTGTTATCACAATATAAATATTTTAATGCTGAATGAGCAGAAACATCTATAGCTGATATATTATTTTCTCAAATATCTAATTTAGTTAATGCTGTATTATTAGACACATCTAAACTAGTTAAAGTCATAGTGCCACAAGTTAAACTAGTTAACGCTGTATTATTAGACACATCTAAACTAGTTAAAGTCATCGTGCCACAAGTTAAACTAGTTAACGCTGTATTATTAGACACATCTAAACTAGTTAAAGTCATAGTGCCACAAGTTAAACTAGTTAACGCTGTATTATTAGAGACATCTAAACTAGTTAATTGATTAGTGTGGCAAGTTAAACTCTTTAAAGCTGTATTATTAGAAAGATCTAAGTTAGCTACACTATTAGAAGAAAAAGATAAAGTTTCTAATGCAGTATTGTTAGAAACATCTAAACTAGTTACATTATTATTTGAAAAAGACAAATATGTTAATGCTGTATTATTAGAAACATCTAAGCTTGTTAAGCTATTACTAAAACTATTTAAATATGTTAAGGCTGTATTTTGAGACACATCGAAACTAGTTAAACTATTTTGAGAGCAACGTAAATATGTTAAGCTCGTAAAAGCTTCTATTCCTGTTAAGTCAGTAATAGACTTGTTGCTAACATTCATATCCCCTGTAAAAGCAGCAGCTTCGGCACAAGAAATTTCGCCATCA
>NZ_WAAT01000044.1:45412-46118 GCF_008806375.1 Pseudotamlana haliotis
TGTTAAACTGTTTACATTACATTTTAATGAATATATAGCTGGGTTATTAGCAACATCTAAACTTGTTAATTGATTATTGTTACAATAAAAATATGCTAATGATGGGTTGTTAGAAACATCTAGACCAGTTATGTTATTGTTGTCACAATATAAATATTTTAATGCTGGATGAGCAGAAACATCTATAGATGATATATTATTTTCTCCAATATCTAATTTAGTTAAAGCTGTATTATTAGAAACATCTAGACTAGTTATGTTATTGTTGTCACAATATAAATATTTTAATGCTGGATGAGCAGAAACATCTATAGATGATATATTATTGTCTCCAATATCTAATTCAGTTAAAGCTGTATTATTAGAAACATCTAAACTAGCTACACTATTAGAAGCAAAAGATAAAGTTTCTAATGCAGTATTGTTAGAAACATCTAAACTAGTTACATTATTATTAGAAAAAGACAAATAGGTTAATGCCGTATTATTAGAAACATCTATACTTGTTAACATATTATTAAAACAATTTAAATATGTTAAGGCTGTATTTTGAGACACATCGAAACTAGTTAAACTATTCTGAGAGCAACGTAAATATGTTAAGTTCGTAAAAGCTTCAATTCCTGTTAAGTCAGCAATAGACTTGTTGCTAACATTCATATCCTCTGTAAAAGCAGCAGCTTCGGCACAAGAAATTTCGCCATCA
>NZ_WAAT01000044.1:46289-90288 GCF_008806375.1 Pseudotamlana haliotis
GAATAAATTATTAAAGTTACATTTTAATGAATATATAGCTGGGTTATTAGAAACATCTAAACTTGCTAATTGATTATTGTTACAATAAAAATATACTAATGCTGGGTTGTTAGAAACATCTAGACTAGTTATATTATTGTTGTCACAATATAAATATTTTAATACTGGATGAGCAGAAACATCTATAGATGATATATTATTTTCTACAATATCTAATTTAGTTAATGCTGTATTATTAGCAACATCTAAACTAGTTAAACTCATAGTGCCACAAGTTAAAGTAGCTAACGCTGTATTATTAGAAACATCTAAACTAGTTAAACTCATAGTGCCACAAGTTAAAGTAGCTAACGCTGTATTATTAGAAACATCTAAACTCGTTAATTGATTAGTATGACAAGTTAAATTAATAAATGCTGTATTATTAGAAACATCTACACTAGTTAAACTCATAGTGCCACAAGTTAAAGTAGCTAACGCTGTATTATTAGAAACATCTAAACTAGCTACACTATTAGAAGAAAAAGATAAAGTTTCTAATAAAGGGTTTTGCGAAACATCTAAACTAGTTACATTATTATTTGAAAAAGACAAATATGTTAATGCCGTATTTTTAGAAACATCTATACTTGTTAACATATTATTATAACAATTTAACTCTGTTAAGTTTGTAAAAGCTTCTATCCCTGTTAAGTCAGTAATTGACTTGTTAGAAACGGTGATCCTACCTGTAAAAGCAGTAGCTTCGTCACAAGAAATTTCGCCATCATCAGTTGTATTTATCGCAGTATCGGCTAGCAAAGCAGCTTTAAAGTTTGCGTCAGGTATGTTTACATTGCCTGTACATTGTGCATCTATATTCATATAAACGAATACAAATAAGAGTAATGTTAATTTTGTTTTCATAAAAAAAGTTTTTGATTAAAAAATTAGCGTATATGTATTAAGTGTCAAAATTGTGTAAGACCCCCTAGGGAAAACTCAATTATTTTTCTATATCTGTAATAATAATATGAATAAACCAAAAAAAAACATTCATATTATTTAGTGAAACAGCATATAGATTGTTGAAAATGAAATTAAGATTTGGAGTCTTTCTGTTTAAGCTAATTTTGTGTGTTTTTTGTTTATTGGAGTTGAGTGAGCCAGATGCCTTAACCTTTATTTACAACCAATGAGCAAAAACTTTGCGCTTTTTAGCAGTTTCTAATAAACGATTAACACAGGTCTTTGTTGTTGTAAACTCCGGATTATATAATGGGTATGTTTTCCGAGTTTTTCAACTATTTTGAGTTGCTCTAGGTCGTTTTTTAGTGTTGTGTGAAGAATTCTTTGTTTTAAGAGAAAATAAATGTTTTTTTTATTGTGATTAGTGAAATTTGCCTTTCAACTTATTGAATTAGTAAAAATCAACCTTTCATTTTTATTTATTTCCTCTAGTTTTATCATTATCAATTTATTTAATATATTGCTCAAACTTTAACTTTAATTTAATACTTTAAGGTTGTAGATTAAATTTTCTTATAAATTATGTGTAAATCCGATAATGAAATAATAGAGCGATTGAAGGTTGATGACAAAAAAGCCTTGACTTTATTATATAATAACTATTGGAAAGTGCTGTATATTTCTTCTTATAATTTATTAAAAGATAAAGAGGTTTGCGAAGAAATTATTCAAGATGTGTTTATTGATCTTTGGAATAAACGTAAAAGCCTTCAAATTAAAGTGTCTCTTAAAAGCTATCTTTATGCATGTGTGAGATATAAAGTTTTTGCTGAATTTAGAGCCAATAAAAAGATACGCGTTGAGTTATTTGAACAATTAAATGAGCGCATACATTATACGAACCCAGAAACTAAATTGATACATAGTGAGCTTAAAGACTATGTTAATCTTGTGGTTGAAAGTTTGCCGGAAAAGTGCAAGAAGGTCTATCAACTCAGTAGACATGAGCAGCTAAGTCATAAAGAAATAGCCGAACAATTAGATATTACTGTTAAAACAGTAGAGAATCATATTACAAACGCACTTCGCGTACTACGTACTTCTTTAGGGCAGGTTTTATTTGTTGCACTTTTTCTAAATTTATAAATTTCCATTTCTTTCGTACAGTAAAACAACATTGCGTTTTATTTACTGATTTTACTCATTCATTAGTTTAAATGGTGTGCTCCTCTTTTTTTTGTGATATTATTTTCAAAGAAAGTGAAAAAAAAATGATTTTTTTTTGGGGGGTACAGCTTAGTTTTGACACTTAGTTAATATAAAGTAACATACTGGTAGATTTTATGAAACATAACCAATATACAAATCAAGATTTTCAAGCCTTGATTGAGAAATATCTAGATGGCAAAATTTCGATTGAAGAAGTTAAAATGCTTGTAAACTATTATGAAAGTTTTCAGGAGAACAATGAGTGGGTTGAAGAGTTAGGGTCGGAAAGTCAGATAAAAAATAAAATGCTTATTAATATTCTGGAGTCAATCCAAGAAGATCGCCCGGTTAAAACGATTCCTTTTTATAAGAAATCTATGTTTAAATATGTAGCAGCCGCATGTTTAATAGCGTCTATAGCTTTAGGTTTTGTATACAAATTACAATATAATAAAACGGCTAATGCTGTAGTAACTAATAATACTATTCAAAGCGGATCAGATAAGGCAACTTTAACTTTGGAGGATGGAAGCCATATTGCGCTAGAAAAAGAAACTACCTATGAGTCTGCTAAGCTAAAAAGCAATGGTAAATCTGTAGTTTATAATAAATCAGGAAAATCAGAAGACGAGCTGGTTTATAATTATTTAACCGTTCCTAGAGGGGGGCAGTTTGTTGTTGAATTATCAGACGGCACAAAAGTGTGGCTTAATTCAGATTCAAAGTTAAAATACCCTGTGAGCTTTATTAAAGGAAATCCAAGGGAAATTCAGTTGGTTTATGGAGAAGCCTATTTTGAAGTTTCAAAAAGTACCAAGCATAATGGAGATGCTTTTTCAGTAAAAACAAATGATCAGCTTATAACCGTATTAGGAACGGAGTTCAATGTTAAAGCCTATAAAAATGAAACAGAGATTTTAACCACTTTAGTGGAAGGCAGCATAGCAGTTGGTAACGGTGTTACTAATGGAGTACTAAGGCCTGGTGAGCAGTCTAGACTATCTCAGTTTAAAAATGAATTTGAAATTTACGAAGTAGAGGTCGCCGATATTATTTCATGGCGTAAAGGCGAATTCAGTTTTACAAAAAAGCCTTTAGAAGATATTATGAGAGTTTTATCAAGATGGTATGATGTTGATGTTGTAATAGCTAATGAAGAATTAAAAAGCGTAGGTTTTACAGGTGTTATAAGTAAACAGCAGTCTATAGAGTATATACTGGAAATTATAAAAAGCACGAATAATATGAATTATAAAATCGAAAATAAATCTATAGTTATAGAATAAAAAAGGGATAAAACTAAACATCTCACCGCCAGTGATATCCCCAGTGTATTTGATTAAAAAAACCAAAATGTAAATTTATGAAAAAAACATTATTAATGCTTCTCATTTGTGTGAGAAGTTTTTTACCCCAAATCATGAAAACATTTATTTTTCTTTTTTCAGTGTGCGTCTTTAGTATGTCTCCTAAAAACGGATTTTCGCAAAATGCAGAAATTGAAATTAAAGACAATCAGGTTGTTTCAGTAGATGAAGTCTTTGAAATGATTAAGAGCCAGACCGATTACATGTTTGTTTATAGAGGAGATTTGTTTGATAATTATCCAAAGGCGAATTTAAAAAAGGGAATAATCAAAGTAGATAAACTTTTAAGTTTGACTTTGTCAAAAGGAGCTTTTGATTATAAGTTCTCTGACGAAAATACCATCATTATAAAAAAGAAGGTCGCTAAGAAAGATTCAGTATTAAAAAGTAATAATGTATTTCAACAAACAATAAATGGTAATGTTACTGATGAAAACGGAGTGCCTCTTGCAGGTGCAGGTGTGCTAGTGAAGAACACAAAAAATGGAGTATTTACTGATTTTGACGGTAATTTTTCAATTAATTTAAGAAATGCCGACGAAAATATCGTGTTAGTTTTTAGTTATTTAGGGTATATAAAAACGGAGTTAGTAGTTAGTTCTAAAGAGTTTGTTAATGTTAAAATGCTTCCAGACCTTGATAGTTTAGATGAGGTGGTAGTAATTGGATACGGAACTACTACCGTAAAAGATGCCACGGGTTCTATTTCTAGTATATCCGCTAAAGAAATTGAAGAAGCTCCAATGTTAGCTACTGTTGAAGGTATGCTTCAAGGAAGAGCTTCGGGAGTTGATGTGCAAATTGCATCGGCCTCTCCAACGTCTCCTGTAAGTGTAATTATTCGTGGGCAATCTTCATTAGTTGGAAATAACCAACCGTTATGGGTTATTGATGGTGTGCCTCAATACGGAGATACCAGTAGTGGTGGCGTTGACAATCCCTTAAGTAATTTAAACCTTGATGATGTTCAAAGCGTTGATATACTAAAAGATGCTTCTGCAACCGCTGTTTATGGTTCTAGAGCGGCCAATGGTGTCGTGATGGTAACAACCAAAAAAGGAAAGTCTAATCAGAAACCTGTAATTGAACTATCTACACGTACAGGGCTTACGGTTATGGATTTTAATAGTTTTAATTTCTTTGGGGCCGAGGATTACAAAAATTTTACGATAGCTGCTAGTAAGGAATCAGTTCTTACTAATGGTTTTGGTACTTATAGTGCTGCGGTTATAGATGAAAATGCGTTTTTAAATATGAATACCACACAATATGATGCTTCTGATTTGAAAGTTTTACCTGGAGCTTTTTATGATAATGATATCCATTGGCAAGATGAGATGACGCAAAGTCCATTAGTTTCACAGCATACCGCTTCAATTCGAGGAGGATCAAGCAATAACACTTATTTCGTGTCCTTCAACTACAATGGTGCAGATGGAATAATGAAAGGAGGAAGTAGTGAGACCTACGGTGGTCGTCTTAATTTTGATACAAATATAAGTGAACATTTTAAGTTTGGATTAAACATAAGCGCCAGTTCGCGTACTACCGATAGTAAGGACTCTATGTTGAGACTTTTAGGACGTGTACGTCCAGATCTTCCTGAATATAATCCAGATGGATCTATATTTACAGCAGATGTCTACACTGAAAACCCGCTTACTACGTATAAAAACACCAATGCTGGAACAGGAGTTTTATTTAATAGTACCGCTTATGTGGATTATACCATAATTAAAGGTTTGAATTTAAGGGGGGCGTATACTATTAATTACTCAGACACGGAAACATTGCAATATAATATAGAAGGTACCAGCGATAATAATCCTTATAATAACAGGTCTTGGTACAGTTTTAAATCAACATTTAATGTTTACGAAGCGACGTTATCATATAATACAGTAATCAATAAAAAACATGATATTAATGCTTTGGCAGGATATACCTATGAGAATAGCAATAGAGGAAATATGTCTATAAAAGGTCAAAACTTTCCTGATGATGATAATCTTAATAATTTCTCATCTGCAGCAGAGATTACTGACGTGCAAGAGGAGTACTCTCAAAATGCGTTGATCTCCCAATTTGCACGTTTTCATTATAAATTTGATGATCGTTATATTATTTCAGGAACAGTTCGTAGGGATGGTTCTTCACGTTTTGGACCAGAAACACGTTGGGGTATTTTTCCTTCTGGAGCTGCAGCATGGTTAATTTCTGAAGAAAATTTTATAAAATCCACTAACCTTGATAAATATGTTTCTTACTTAAAGCTAAGAGCGTCTTTAGGCGTAACAGGTTCTCAAAATCTTGGGAATTTTGACTGGATAACCTTAGTTAATTCTACAATTTATGCTGATAGCCCTGCAATGGTCCCATCAACAATTGGAAATCCAAATCTACAGTGGGAGGAAACGCAAATGTTAGATATAGGCCTAGATTTTGGACTGTTTAATCATCGTCTATCAGGTACCGTTGGAGTATATGAAAAGATTAGTGACCAATTATTTTATGACAAACCTGTAGCGTTGAGTTCTTCATTTACAGATGTTAAATCCAATGTTGCAAAAATAAGTAATCGTGGATTTGAATTTGATATTAAGTACAACATCATTCAAAAAGCGAATAGTCGATTAACATTCAATTTTAACTGGTCTAAAAATGTTACGAATGTGTTAAAAATTAATGGAACACTTGATGAGTTGTTTTTTCCTGGAATTTGGGGGCCATACATCAGACTTACAGAAGGCGGGGAAACCGGTCAATGGTATGGATTAGAAACTTCCGGGAGATTTTATGTTAATGCAGAAGATATGTTTGCTATGAGAGGTCACTCTACTGAGACTGGACAAACCACCTATTTAAGCTTGGCGGCAGAAACAGCGGGGGATCTTATGTTTATGGATCAAGATGGTGATGGGGTTATAACCAATGATGACCGTGTAAATATAGGAAGTTCAACTCCTTTAGGTTATGGAGGTTTTGGTCTATCCTATCAAATTAAAGGTTTTAATGTTAATGCTAATTTTACTTATGCCTATGGCCATAAGAGGTTTTGGAATTTAGCATATACTGATATTGGTAACACGCGTCATTATAACCAAAGTAATGCAATTGCAGGAGAAAGTACGATTTTAAATAGCCCGTATGATGCGCTTTTTCCAAGAATGGGACCAGGATTGGCACCAAATGCTAGGTTTTCTGATTTCTATTTGTATGATGCGTCATATTTACGTCTAAATGCGCTAAATATGAGTTACAGGCTTCCTAGTGAGATATTTGCGAATACAAGTGTTAAAGGGATTAGTGTTAGGCTTCAAGCCTCAAATCTATTAACGATTACCAAGTATCCAGGGTTTGACCCTCAAGGGAACTTTTCTTCTTCAAGACTTGGTGCAGGAATGTCTGTAGATTCTAGTAGTTATCCTGCTGCACAAATATACAGTCTTGGAGTTGTTTTTAACTTTCAATAAATTTATTTAATATGAAAAAAATATTTTATATATCATTAATTAGTCTAAGTTTTGGAATGATTTCATGTGAAGACAATTTAGATATTACACCTACATATATTTTAAATGAAAAGAACGCAGTAACTAATGATATTCAAGCACGATCTGTTGTTAATGGTATTTATCAAACTATAGTGGAATCAGATGAATTCTCGGGTAAACTGTATTCAGCTCTAGCTTCTAAATCGGGTTTTTTTCTCTCGTCAACTGGGGATTATGAAATGATTTACTCAGAATCCAACGAAACAACCACTAATATAACAAATAGATGGTTAGACTATTATACCACCCTAAACGCGGCAAATTTTGCAATTACTAAAATAGAGCAATTATCTGAAACACAAATTGAGGATGAAGATAAAACCACTTTGCTCGCAGAGGCTAAATGTTTAAGAGCATTTGCTAATATGAATCTTTTTTGGAATTATGGACACTGGTGGTCTACCGATGATTCCAACCCCAATGGTATATTGTACCGTGATAAACCAATAACTGCTGAGACCATTGAAGGCGCCAGGTTAAACGTGGGAGATAGTTATCAGAAAATATTTGATGATCTTGATTTTGCTATTAATAATTTACCATCTTTTACGAGTAGTAAATTTGTTTCAAAACAATTTGCTAAAGTTTTAAAAGCTAAAATACTGCTTTATAGAAACGGGTTTAATGACGGCGCAGGTGATTTTGCCGAGGCATTAACTTTGGTAAATGATGTATTAAATAATGGTGTCGCTGGTTTTTCAATGCAACCGGATTTAGCAAAGGTTTATGAGGATTCATGGGATTCTGAAGAAAACCTGTTTTCTGGTTATATCTCTGATAATGCAGACCGAGTTAATAACGTTAGTTATTTCTATTCATTCTCATTGATTATGAGTCATTCAAATCGTTTACCTCTTTTTACTGGTCAACAATTAGATGCCGGTCTAAATGCTGGATTCGACTGGTTTTCAGAAGATCCGAGATGGGATATTGTAACAGGTAAAGCGCGCGCTCCTATACTATGGGATAAGGTTGAACGATTTACCTTCACTAAGGTAGCAAGACTTGGTAAACTTGCTGGGCAAGAAGCCAGTCCTCAAGATTTAAAATTCAACACCTATTTTTTTAGATATCCAGAGCTGTATATTTTAAAAGCGGAATTATTAGCAAGAACAGGAGCTTCTATAACAGAGGCCATTGCGCCAATTAACGAGATGCGTTCTAAAAGAACAAATCCGGTATTACCTAGTTTAAATCCTCAAAATGAACAGGAATTAAAGGATATGATCTTTAAAGAGTATTTCTTGGAAACTTTCTTAGAAAATGGAAGTGAATATTTTGCTTCTTTAAGGTTTAAAGATAATGCGGGTTTACTTTGGATTGAAAGTTTTAGAAATGGTACACCAATAAGTTTTAATCGCTTATGTTATCCTATTCCTAGTCAAGAGATGGAACTTAATAGTAAAATGACTCAAAACACTGATTTAGAGTAGTTAATAAAATAATAATATGGAATTTAAATCAAAATATATAGTTGCTGTACTTAGTTTAGCATTAATGATGAGTTGTGAAGAAGAGGATAAGGAACTTTTAGTAGCTTATCCAAACGACATCACCTTTAATGAATTAGAGATAGGTAGGTTTACTTTTAAAACTTACGATGCTCCATTTAGTGCTGGTGATGAGGCATCGGGAGTCATTACCGCTAATGCGGGTGTGGGTGACAATGTCACTCATAGTGGATTCGCATTATCTAATCAGAATTTGCGTTCATATCCTTGGTATACAAGTCCAAAATTTGCACCAGCAAGCCTAACGGCAATTCAAAAGCAACAAGTTATAGATTCATCAGCTTATAGTGTTTACAGCTATGGAGTGAATAGAACAGCAAATTTTCTTGTAGGAAATACTACTGGAGATAATGCTTATTTTACTTTGCCAAAACCAGGTGTTGTAGAGCATGTATTAGTTGCAAATACGAGTTATAACTACCTTTTAACGTCAGTAGGGTCTGTGTATTCTAAAACAATAGATTCAGATACACAAAGTTATTTGATTGATGGTGAGCCAATAAAAAACCCGAATATTCCGAATCCAAGCACTGATCGTTTCGCTACTTTTAGACTTCCTGCTCCAGGTGATGTTGATGCCTTGAGACTTGGTGGGGATTTAATTTTGAAAAGACGTGAATTAGGAATTATTGCTGAAGAAGCTGTTATTGCTGCAGGAGGCACAGAGGACGAAGGTCGTGCGGCCTATCTTGAAGCTTATAATTCCTATTTTACTGGTTATGTTATATTAACGATTGAAGGTTATTTGAATGGAAGCAACACGGGTGCTGTAGAGGAATATTTGGCGGTATTGGAAGGTGTAGACCCTGAAAATCCTGAATATAATTTCACATTAAATGATTGGAGAAAAGTGGATTTAACGTCTTTAGGGCAAGTAGATAAAGTATTATTTAAAATGTCTTCGTCCTATGTTGACGATCAAGGTAAAATGGTGTACCCAACTTTGTTTTGTTTAGACGGCGTTCGACTTGAAAAATAGTCAAAACAGCATATAACGTAAATTAAATTTCGCGTTTAAGCAGGTTTGTTGAAATTTTAATACACTTTATTCGGTGAATAAATTTCAGTTTTTAACTGATTTAAATTTAAAAATGTAAAAAATGAAAAAAGCTATATACTTATTGTTTTTAATGCTTTACTTAAGCTCTTGTATTGATCAAAAACAAAATTCAAATAACAATAATACAGCATTAGAGAATCAAAATAATGAGGCTATATTATTTACTGGAACGATATTAAATGCGCCTTCTCAAAAATTCATGCTGGTTAACAAAGCAGGCGAGTCAATTCCTATTCAATTGGATGAAAACGGATCTTTTACAGAGACCATTACTACCGGCTCTAGTCATTACATTTTCTATAATTCTCGTCATAGATTGGATTTTTACTTTGTTCAAGGGGAAGAATATCATTTGAAAACTGATATGAAAAGTTTTAAAAAATCGGTAAATTTAACAGGAACAGATCTTGATGCCTCTAATTACTTAATGACAAAAGGAGTACAGTTTCGGAAAATAAGAGGGTCAAATGCTGATTTATACGCTTTAAATGAAAATGAATTTAAAGCAAAAGTATCAGACATTAACAAAAGTTATAATAATTATTTAGAAAGTTTTCTTGGAATTCCACATGAATTTATCGCAGAAGAACGTCGAGAATTAGAATATTTACGTCTTTTAATGTTAACTAAATACCAAACGTTACATCGAAATTCTACGAAACAACCTGATTTTAAAGTTTCAGAAAATTTTCTTAGTGAACTTGAAAAAGTTGACTATTTAGATGAAAAAGCCTATAAGACTGGCGGCTCTTATGATAATTTAGTTGCAGAACACTTTAAGTTAAAATCGCAAGATTTCATAAAAAATAGTGGTGGAAATGTATATTTTGATAAACTAAAATTTTATGGAGCCATCCCAAACGAATATATTAAAAATAGACTATTAGGTCCAATAGGGCTTCAGGACATTGCTAAGGTTGAAAATAAAAAAGAGTATTATGACGCTTTCGTTTTAGTGTCTTCTTCTTCAAAGAATAATGAAAAGGTTAATGAGAAATTTGTATTTTTAGGACAGCTAGAACGCGGGCAACCTTCTCCAGAGTTTACAAATTATCTCAATCATAAAGGTGAACCAACGTCTCTAAGTGATTTTAAAGGTAAGTATGTTTATATTGATGTCTGGGCTACATGGTGTGCGCCATGTAAAGCAGAAATACCATCGCTTAAAAAAGTTGAAAAACAATATCATGGTAAGAATATTGAATTTGTTAGTATTTCTGTCGATGTAGAAAAGAAGCACGATACTTGGAAAAAAATGGTTGTAAGTGAGCAGCTAACAGGTTTGCAGTTAATTGCAGATAAAAACTGGGATAGCGATTTTATAAAAGGCTACAGAATCCGTGGTATCCCAAGATTTATTTTGATAGATCCAGATGGTAATATTGTTGATGCAGATGCTCCAAGACCATCAAACCCTCAATTAATTTCATTATTTGATGAACTCAAAATTTAAATGACTTAGCCGTTTTGAAAATAGGACGGATTAATTATTTGTAAAAGGATAAGCTAATACAATACGAATAACTGCTTACAATTATTTATTAATTAAGGAGAGGCAAGTACAAAAAAATAGCTTTCTATAATAAACAAAATTAGAAAATATTAAAAACGTTATTATTAACCATTAAATCTTTGAATTTATGAAAAATCTTTACAAAAAAAATCTAATAACAATCGTTGTATTGGCAATAACGTGCTTATCGTATGCACAAAATGCAGCAGTTTATACTGACAACCGTAATGGAACGCTAGATGGAGTACCGTTTACCATTAATTTTTCAGAACAACCTAACTCTACTTATTTGAGTAAAATAGAATCTAAAAATTTAAATATATGGGATTATAGAGGACATCATTTAGGTAATCCTGTAGATGTTTTTAGTTTTCCATATTTTGTGGCTAGTAATCTTTCTGTAAATTTTGATCAACCTATTGAACATTTAAAATTATACTTATACGCAACGAGACCTGTAGAGCTTCAGTTCAATCATCCATTTAAGCTAGTAGACAACCTTGGTCGTAATGTAACAGATGTAAGTGCAAACGGAGTAAATCAAATAAATGTTACATACCCAGGATATCATATTGTAGAGTTTACAGAACCTGTAACCACGTTAATTTTTACTCCAGTTTCTGTTCCTGGTGCTGGATATCAGGCTATTACATTTGATGGTGGTGCTTCAATCCTAGGATTAGATGACAGGTTTGCCAAAGCTAGGAACCTTAAGTTGTATCCAAGTCCTGCTTCAGGTTTTATTCAAGTTTCAGGATTAACCGGAAAAGAAAATTATAGCATCTATAATGTAATTGGAACTGAAGTTGGTGCAGGAACAATTTCTGAAAACACTGAAATAGAGGTAGCGAATTTAGTGAATGGCATGTATTTTTTGAAACTTGAAAGTGGAAACACAATTAAATTTATTAAGAAATAAATAGTATTACTATTTGCTAACCATGTTATAAAAATAGCAGTTAAGAACAGTGTTTGGTTCTTAACTGCTATTTTTAGTTTTAAACAGAAGGCCATAGTATTTCTTAGATGCTAAAGCACAAACGCCTCACTTTTAAATGCTAACTAAGCCAATTCGTAATTATTACAAAGGCCATTTCTTGTAGATCGCATTTTTGGAATAAGTTTTATATAATACTTTTTCTGAAGTTTTAAATTAATAGTCTCAATTTAGGAAAAAAGTGATATTGCGCTTTCTGCATTGATTAATCCAGTTTGTTGGTTTGTATGAAGTGTTTTGGTGTTTTTATTATATTATTATAATAGAATAGTAAAATAATTGATTTTATTTTGGGGGGGGTACTACTCAATTTTGACACTTATTTAATATACTCAACGTATAGAGCTATTAAAAAATGATAAGATTTAAGTTTATTGAAATGTGGAAATAATAAACAAATGAATCCCCAAAATGAGTGCATTAATATTAAACGTGTAATCAAACAAGATTATAAATATCATTGTAAAATGGAAAGTTTGTTTTGAGAAAGAAGCAATTTTAATTTTCGATTATTTATTTATAAAAAATATTGTGAATACATGTAATATTATTTATCAATTGAACACTATTATGATTATGAGATTATTCAAACAGTTACTTTTTACTCTTTTCTTATTTCAAGCAGCAATGACTTTCGGTCAAGCTAGTTTTGAAATTATTGGTCAACCAGCAGAAATTCACCCAGATGGCACTTTAATTCCGAGTGATCCTTTTGTTTTTGTAGTAAGAGATATTCCTAATGGGCAAAATAATGAAGTGCTTTTTAGTCTTTACCCTTATGCAAGAGGTGTTTTAGTTGACTTGGGAGCAACTGCTCCCGGTTGGCAAAGTGGGTCTGATAAAGTTAGGATGAGGTTATCTACTTTAAATGATGAAGATATCAATAATGGTTATTTCAAAACGGAAACCGTAGACAATGGAAATGGTACATTTACAAAAACGTATACAATATCTAATGTTAGTATAGACGCTACATTTGGTAGTACCGCTAAAGGTGGAGGTTTGACAGCTGGATTAAGTTATGCTCCAGTAGTAAGAATTGTTCAGGCCAATGCACAAATCCTTGATTCAACAGGTCAAATGGCAACTGGAGACAATCCATTTGAGGTCGATCAAGAAAGTTTAGATAGAAGCCCAGATTATATTACAACTAGTTTTGCATTTAGTTATTATCCTCCAGAAGAAAATCAAACCACTGGAGGTGGAAAATTACCTCATGTTATTTCTACGGCTTCAATTGATTTATATACTGATGATACCGGATCTGGTAAACAAAATCAAATCATATTATTTGATAGTCAGGTGGTTAAGAAGTATTCCACCGCTGGCCCTTTTACCGTTTCAGCAACATCTAGTTCTGGCCTAACGGATATGAACTATAGTGTGGTATCTGGACCTGCAACTATTAGTGGTAATACAGTAACATTAGAAGGTAACAGTGGTGGTGTGGTAACCATAAAAGCAACACAGGTAGGTGATGCAAATTATAACCCCTCAGAAAACTATCTGCAATTTGATGTTGTTGATTTAAGTATTTACAGTCCTAGTATTACAACCCAACTTACTGAAGATTATCCTTTAGAAATGCCTGCATTGTACGCCTATCCTATTTATGTAACATCGAGTATTGAGGAACCAGGCTTATTAAGTATAGATCGTGTAGAAATTACGGTTAACGATGAAACTATAACCACAAGTGGAGAAAATGGTGCATTTTTTGGGTTATGGACGCCAGACTCATACGGATTTCATACGATTAAAATCGTATCATATGCTACGAATGGAACCAGCACAACAATGACCAAAAATATTGAAGTTACTAATACTATAGCCTCTCAAAATGTACAAACTATGGATGAGGTTTTAATAGAATATGAAATAACAGGTCAATGGCATTACGGTACATATTCGATGCCACAACATGTTGGAGGTTATAATGAAATTATAGCAAACATGATTGTAGAATGTCCATCAAATACTGGAGATTGTGATGATTGGGATCGTTTAGCTTATGTTGATGTTAAGGGGCCTGATGGCAATTGGATACAGATTATTCGTTATGTTACTCCATATAAAATAGGGTGTAGTCATACCATTGATTTAACAGATTATGCAAGTCTGCTTCAAGGGGAGGTGCAATTTAGAATGTACATTGAAACTTACGGAACGGGAGGTTGGCAAATATCATTAGATTTCGATTTTGAAAAAGGAACTCCTGAATACCTGTATTCAAAAGTTGACGAATTATGGGATGGATCTTGGGAATTAGGAAACCCTACAAACTTACAATCTACACCTGTGATAAATTACACCTATGATTCTAATATATTAAGTTCTCACTTGCGTTTATCTACTACTGGTCACGGTTGGGGAAGTAATAATTCTCAAAATGCTGCTGAATTTTTTCGTGCGAATAATTATATTGATGTTAATGGTGTGCAACATTACACTCAAGATCTTTGGAACAACTGTTATCCTAACCCTGATAATTGCAATGCCCAATATGGGACATATAGAACTAGTAGAGCAGGATGGTGTCCGGGATCCATTGCGCCACCAAACATTATTGATATGAGCTCTCAGGTAGCTAAAGGAACTGTTGATTTTCGATATAGATTTGATCCTACCTATGTAGATTACTGTCATCCTAATAATCCTGATTGTATTTCACAAGTTACTTGTCCAGATTGCAATGATACCTTTATTGCACAGTATGTTATTGATGGACAACTTATTAATTTTAGTAATATCCCATTAATACAAGGAACTTTAGGTATTGAAGAAGTTGATAATACAGCGCATTATAAATTACTCGCATACCCAAACCCATCAAATGGAATTTTTCAAATAACTACTACAGGAACTTTTGGTAGATCTATAGTGGAAATTATATCTGTTTCTGGAGAAATTATAAAATCCTATGCTATAGATTCTAGTGAACAATTAAACAATACGACTTTTAATTTGTCATCTCTTGCAAAAGGACTCTATTTTGTAACTATAGAAAATAATGCAGGTCTAGGAAATTTAAAGATTATAATCAAATAAGTTAAATTGTTAATTTGTAGGCTTCCTCTTTTTAGGACACTTTAAAATTCGACAAATAAGTGTTATTCCAAATTTAGTAACTAAGTCATATTGCACTTTATACATTGATTAAGCTAGTATATTGGTTCTTGTAAAAAAAAAGATGTTTTTGTTGAAATTATTATAATAGAAAGGTGAAATAGTTGATTTTATTTTGGGGGGTACTACTCAATTTTGACACTTATTAAATGTAGTTATGGTATCAAATTATTATAAAATGAAATTGATGTTTACTGTATTGTGGAAACAATAAACAAACGAATCCATTAAATGAGGAATTAATACCTGTTGAACCTGTACTCAAAAAAAGCCTAAAAATATAATAGTAAATTAGGTTTAGAGAAAAGTCTATTTCAATTTTTTGGAACCTCATTTAATAAAATAGTATTCCATTTTATGTATAATATTATTAATTAATAGAACACTTTTATGTTGAAAAATTTACTTAGTACTGTATTGTTTACGATTTTATTGATCCAGACATCGATGAGTTTTGGTCAAGCTAGCTTTGAATTTATTGGTCAACCAGAAGAAATTCATCCAGATGGAACCTTAATTCCTAGCGATCCGTTTGTATTTGTGGTAAGAGATGTTCCAAATGGGCAAAATAATGCCATACTTTTTAGTTTATATCCTTACCCAGATGGTGTTAATATGAATGCCTTTAGACATGGCTGGCAAAGTGGCTCTGATAAGGTTAGGATGACTTTGAGCAAATTAAATGACCCAGATGTAAATAATGGTTTTTTTAAAACGGAAACCGTAGACAATAGCGATGGCACATTTACAAAAACGTATACAATATCTAATGTTAGTAGAGATGTTACATTGGGTGGTACAGCTAAAAATGGTGGAATGACAGATGGTGTAAGTTATGCACCAATTGTAAGGATCATTCAGGCTAATGCACAAATTCTTGATTCTTCAGGACAAATGGCAACAGGAGATAATCCATTTGAGGTCGATCAAGAAAGCTTAGATAGAAGCCCAGATTATATTACAACTAGTTTTGCATTTAGTTATTATCCTCCAGAAGAAAATGCAACTACAGGAGGTGGTGAACATCCTCACGTTGCTGCTAACGCTTCAATTGATTTATATGATGATGGCACGGGTTCAGGGAAACAAAATCAAATTATATCATTTACAAACCAAATAATAAAAAAATATTCTACCGCTGATCCTTTTACTATTTCTGCAACATCTAGCTCGGGTTTAGCCAATATAACTTATAGTGTGGTATCTGGACCTGCAACTATTAGTGGCAATACCGTAACATTAGATGGTAATTCTGGTGGTATTGTAACCATAGAAGCAGCACATGCAGGAGATTCAAATTACAATGCTTCAGAAAACTACTTACAATTTGAGGTTGTAGATCTAAGTATTTATAGTCCTACTATTACCACAAGACTTACTGAAGATTATCCTCTAGAGATGCCGTCATTATATGCATACCCTATTTATGTAACACCAAGTATTGAAGAACCAGGCGTGTTAAGTATAGATCGTGTAGAAATTTCTGTTAATGATGTACCCGTTACCACAGGTGGCGAAAATGGTTCGTTTTTTGGGTTATGGACACCGGATTCATATGGGTCTCATACTGTGAAAATCATTGCGTATGCTACTAATGGAACGAGCACAACAATGACCAAAAATATTGAAGTAACAGATGTTTTAAGTACTCAAAGTGTAAAAACTATGGATGAAGTTGTCATAGAATATGGTCTAACAGATTTATGGCATTACGGCACATATACTTTACCTCAACATGTTGGTGGTTATAATGAAATTATAGCAACCATGTTGGTAGAATGTCCGTCAGCTACAGGAAATTGCGATGATTGGGATCGTCTAGCTTATATTGATATTATGGGGCCTGATGGTAACTGGATTCAAATTATTCGTTATGCGACTCCATATGGAGTAGGGTGTAGCCATACTATTGATTTAACAGATTATGCAAGTCTGCTTCAAGGGGAAGTACAATTGAGAATGTATATTGCTACTTTCGGAACTGGAGGATGGCAAATATCCTTAGATTTCGATTATGAAAAAGGAACACCAGAATACTTATATTCAAAAGTTGACGAATTATGGGATGGAACTTGGGAATTTGGAAACCCTACAAATTTACAGCCAATTCCTGTAAATAATTACACCTATGATAGTAATGTATTAAAATCTCATCTGCGTTTATCTACTACGGGTCATGGTTGGGGTGCAAATAATTCTCAAAATGCTGCTGAATTTTATGAGGCTTATCACTTTATTGATGTTGATGGCTTGGTGAATACCCTCCAAAATACGTGGAAAATATGTAATCCAAATCCTGATAATTGTATTGGACAGAGGGGAGAATGGGCATATAATAGATCAGGATGGTGTCCTGGAGCCATTTCACCGCCAGATATTTATGATATGACGCCTCAAATAGCCAAAGGGACTGTAGATTTTGGATATAGGTTTGATACCAGATATGTAGATTATTGTCATCCAGATAATCCTGATTGTATTTCTGGGACTACCTGTGATAATTGTAATGACACGGGTAATGCAAGGTATGTTGTTGATGGGCAACTTATTAATTTTAGTAACTCGCCATTAGTACAAGGAACTTTGGGTATTGAAGCAGTTGATAATTCAGCGAATTATAAATTACGCGTATTCCCAAATCCATCAAATGGAATTTTTAAAATAACGACTACAAGTGATTTTGGTAAATCTTTAGTGGATATCGTGTCTATTTCTGGAGAAATTATAAAGTCTTATACTGTTGACTCTAGTGAACAATTAAACAATATGACTTTTAATCTGTCCTCTTTAGCTAGTGGGTTCTATTTTGTTACTATAGAAAATAATGCAGGTATAGGCAATTTAAAGATTGTGATTAATTAATTTATTGTTTTGGAGTTTTCTGGAAAAGGGCAATAACGTTTGCAAACTTAATTTTCATGAATAATTTAGTTTAAACCGATACTAATAATTCGATCATTTTACTATAAAGATAAAAACCATATTACTAAAGTTAAAAGAGAGCACAAATAGAAAATTATAACACATTATAATGTTATAGAAATGTTTTTTTGTTCTTGATTACTTCTTAATAAACAAATAACAAGCTTAGTTAGGCTGTACTAGCAATAGTATACTTTAAAAACAAATTCAAAAAAATCAAATGAAAATCAATTTTATCCTATATCTATCACTAGTATTCATTTTAAATAGTTGTAATACCACTAAAAATGCTTCAGAATCAACTGAAACAGAAACAGAGGTGTTCCATGAAGATCCCGAAAATGATTCAGAGTTTGTTAATGCAGCTAGTGCAGCGGTTGACAAGTTAGTTGCAGCCAATATGCATACACCATTTACAAAACTAGAAGAAGACAAGGACAAGAACTCTGAGGTTAATTCAGGTGTTCATATTTCGTACGCCAAGTCAGATAAAAAAACAGGTAACCAAATGTATCATCATCTGCAAGAAAGGACCTTGTATATTGGCTCATCGTATTTGTGTGATAAATGTCCAAATGTGCATTTAAGTGGGGCAACAGGTTTCGTCATTCATGAGGATGGTATCGTTGTAACAAACTATCATGTTATATCGCCAAGAGATAGTGTTAAATATGATGGTCTTTTTGCGATAGACCATGAAGGTACTGTTTATGTGGTGACCGAAGTATTGTCAGCAAGTAAAGCTAACGATTTAGCAATCCTGAAAGTTGATACAAAAGGTGCCAAATTGAATGCATTACCATTGGCGAAAACAGAACTTGTAGGAGAAGATGTGTATATGATGGGACATCCTTTTAAAAACACCTTCTTTATGACCAAAGGAATCATTTCTAGAAAATATACAAATTCTGATGAGTCGAAGACTAGAATGACTATTACAGCAGAATTTGGTTTAGGTGCTAGTGGTGGCCCTGTGGTAAATGATTCGGGCGAAGTTGTTGGAGTCGTAAGTTCTACGTATGCAAACTATTCAGGAGGTCGTACAAGACAAAATGGAGATTTACAACTATTATTAAAAATAGTGGTACCAGTAAGTCAGCTTAATAAATATGTTAAAGAGGCGGTTTAACATCAAGTTATGTCAGACACTAATAATCAGCTTTCAGTAATTATAAAAATGAAACACATAACTAAAAGTATTTTAGGAGGTTCTTTAATTCTATTATCAACATTTGGGTTTGCTCAAAACGCGTTAAGCACCTCTCCAAACGGAGCTAAAATACAGGATCATGTTAGTAGTGCTGAGTTTAATTTATCTCAAAGTGATATTCAAGGATTAACCGTAACCAATGAGTATTATTCTAAAGGAATGGATGTGACCCTTGTATATGTAGGGCAAGAACATCAAGGTATTCCTATATATAATGCTATTACAACTGTAGCCATTAAAGATGATGAAGTTTTTAATATCGCCAGTCGATTTGTCACAAATGTAGCGGAAAAAATTAATACCCTAACACCTGCTATAACACCAGAGCAAGCTATAGAAAACGTAGCCTCTTATTTTAAACTAGGGGAACCTACCGCCTTAAAAAGGCTAAGTAACACAAAGAAAAAAAACGAGTTTTCTAACGGTAATATTTCTTCTAGAAATACCATTCCTGTAGTGTTAAAGTATGTTGAAGAAGCAGACGGAAGCTTGAGATTGTATCAAGATGTTGAAGTTGATGTTATTGGAAGTAGTGATGCATGGAGTGTCCGAGTAGATGCTGTTACAGGGAAAATTAATGAAAGAAACATTCATAATTATACGATTAGTTGTTCTTTTGAAAACCCTCAGTATGACCATGTTCACGATCACAACCATTCTGAACCTATAGAAAAAAACCAAACCGAATTTGAATTCTTTAAATCTACGGAGCATGCTTCAATACTAGTCGATGGATCTAGTTACAGAGTTTTACCAATATTATCAGATGGTAGTACTCCAGGGACTTCAAACCCAATACATGGTAATAGGGTATTAATTAATAATCCTGCTAATGTTGTAGCATCACCATTTGGCTGGCATGATATTGATGGAGTACCTGGTGCAGAATATACTAATACAAGAGGTAATAATGTATATGCTTACTTAGACACCAAAGACTCAGAAGATGGCGACTCACCAAATGGCAGGAGTAACTTAGAATTCGATTTCCCTTATGATTATAATAATGAGAATCCAAAAACATATAGAGATGCCGCAGTAACCAACTTGTTTTATGTTACTAACATGGCTCATGATGTGTTTTATAGATATGGTTTTGATGAGGCATCTGGAAATTTTCAAGAAAACAATTACACTAACGTTATAGGGAAATCTGATGGTTTAAATGCAGAAGCTCAGGATGCTGCAGGAACAAATAATGCCAATATGCGTACAGATACAGATGGCGTTAATCCAATAATGCAAATGTACTTATATGATGAGATTGATACACCAAGAGATAGTGCTTTTGATAATGAAATTATAATTCATGAATATGGTCATGGCGTCTCAATAAGGTTAGTAGGTGGCGCCTTTAATGCATCATGCTTAAATCAGAATTATGTAAAAGCGCAACAAGGAGAGGGGTGGTCTGATTGGTTCGGTTTAATGTTGACCATGAATTCTGGAGATCTTTCTGAAACCAGAAGAGGAATTGGTTCTTTTGCTAAAGGTGAATCAATAAGAGCAAATGGGCTTCGAGCTAAACCATATTCTACAGACTTTAGCATAAACGATTATACCTATGATGATATTAAATATGCAAAGGTACCTCACGGTGTAGGCGTTGTCTGGGCAACCATGCTATGGGATTTAACTTGGGCTTATATAGATAAGTATGGGTTTTCTGATGATTTATATTATGGAGATGCAGGAAACAATAAAGTATTACAATTAGTGCTAGACGGATTAAAATTACAACCTTGTGGTGCTGGTTTTGTAGACTCTAGAGATGCCATTTTGGCTGCAGATCGGGCAACTACAGGAGGAGAAAATGCCTGTTTGATTTGGCAGGTGTTTGCTAAAAGAGGTTTAGGATTTGGAGCACAGCAAGGCGCTATTAATTCTGCGGCAGATGGTTTAGAATCATTTGATTTACCAGAAGCAGCTTTCTCAATAACACAAATTAAAGGGGCGTGTGGTAATGGAATTGCCCAAATGTCTGTATCTAACTTTACAAATACACCAATATCTTCTTTAGATTATAGCTATACTATAGATGGTGGTAATCCAGTAAGTGAAACTTGGACTGGAAACATTGGTCCTTGCCAAACAGGTGTTATTACTATTCTAGATTCAGGAAGCATACCAAGAGGTATTCATAAATTAGAGGTCACTACATTAAACCCAGCAACAACTTCTTCAATTAACTTATATATAAATGATTCAGGCGAGTTTGGCGAGGTTAATACTTTTGAAAATGATTCAGACCAATTAATCGCATATAATATATCAGGAGAAGAAGCCTTATGGGAAAGAGGTACGGCAAGTGGAAAGTTGTTAAAAGATACGGGGTCTAAAGTCTACGGAACAAACTTAGATGGTGATACAGAAAGAAGTGCAAGAGGTTACTTGGTTTCACCTTGTTATGATTTGTCTAACATAGAAAATGCTAGCGTAGAGTTTAAAATGGGGTTTGACACAGAGAATAGATATGATTTTATAACCTTTCAATACTCTACAGATGGCGGCGTAACCTGGCAAATTCTGGGCAGTGCAGACGATGAAGATTGGTTTAATAATGGAGAAGTTTGGAATACATTTTTTTGTGAATTATGTGTTGGCGGCCAATGGACAGGAAGAGGAGATGATTTAAGTACACATAGTGCAGGAGGAACAAATGCTGAAATGAAATTATATAAGCATTCCTTAGAAGACTTTGATATGAATGGTTCGGCTGAAGAAAATATGCTGTTTAGATTTGTGTTAATAAATAATGAAAGAGGTACTGCCGAAGAAGGTGCAATTATAGATGACTTTGTAGTTAGAGGCGATAATACATTATCGACTCAGGAAAATGAAATAAAAGGTTTAAAAGTATTTCCTAACCCAACAACCGATGTCATTACCATACAAAGCTCAGAATCTTTAGAAAATGCAAAAGTATCTATAATTGATCTTATGGGCAGAGTATTAAACAATGTTCCGGTTCATACTAATGGCTCTAACAAAAAGACAGTAAGTCTTAAAGGGTTTGCTACAGGTGTTTATTTATTAAACATTGACAATGGTTCTCGTAGATCAATGACGCGTATTGTTAAGAAATAATTTCAATTGGTTACTGGTATTAATTAATAATAAAATTTTGGTTTAAAGTAACCAGTATTTGAGAACCTATATTAAATATTTTTTTTATATATCATTGAAATTTATATGGTTAAATCTGTGTTGAGTTGAATTAAGTAGTGTTTTTTTAATAGAGATTGTGCTGTAAGAGATAGTTTTGTATCTCATTTATAGTAGCTTTTATAAATAATCTAATTATAGATTTCTTTATTGCTATTTCAATACGGAGACAACTTTTTTTAATTCTATAAATAAAAACAGTAAGAATAATACTTGTTTTTTCTTCTAAAAGTGTTCGAATTTTCACTTCTTAAAAAAATAACTTTTTTTTAACCCTACCAAAGAGTTTTATCGTCAAATAAAGAGATGGCCGTTTTGCCTTTAAAAGAGGCCGTTTTTTGTTCAAAAAAAGAATACAGGATTTATAGACGATACTATTAGAAACATTTAATTGAATATTTAACCTTTAAATTATTAAAAAATTTATCACTTATTATTTTCTTAAGTCTAATAGCAATGACTTTTGGTTAAGCTAGTTTTGAATTCATTGGTCAACCAACAGAAATTCATCCAGGTGGAACGTTAGCGCTCAATAACCCTTTCGTTTTTGTAGTAAGAGATATTCCTAATGGACAAGTAATGCTGTCCTATATCGGCTTTACCTGTACCCTGATGGTGTTGATATGAATGCCTTAAGATTGTAATCAAGTAAGCTATTTTAAAATTAAAAAAGGTGTTTTATTGCCAAACCAACGAACTGGTTACTATTTTAAGTAATAAAAAACAAAACCTAATTTATAAACTGCTCCCAAAAATTAGACAATATTTCAGGGTGTTTTAATAGTAAAATTTCATCAGATTTTTAATGCATACAACAAATGAAATATAAAAATTTTAAAAAATACATACAACAAATGAGATACCTATACTTGTCATTATTACTTTGCATTTCTAGTTTTTCTTACGCTCAAACAGATACATCCCTAAAAGTGGAGTGTGCTACTGATTTAATATGGGCTAGAGAAAAACAAACCAATCCCACTTTTGAACAGCACGAGCATCAATTACAGTTGGCAATTAGCGCAAAAAAAACATCCAAAGTAAATAAAAAAGTTGCAACTGAAATATACCAAGTTCCAATAGTAATACACATTGTTAACCCCGGAAATGATCCGTCATTTAATTTCACAGACGATGACATAAAGCGTAAGTTAAAACAAACAAATGCTCTTTTTAGAGCACAAAATGTTGGGCTTCAATTTGATTCACGTTATGGTTATGACACACAAATTGAGTTTGTATTAGCCGTTCGTGATGAAAACGGCGATTGTACCTCAGGAATAAATAGGATAGATTATTCGACAAATACAGAATATGTAAATAATGGTCTTCGGGTAACTGACCCAAATGGAGGTATACTACTTAAACCTTTTATGGACAGTCTAACTTGGGACACATCCAAATACTATAATATTTATATAGTTAATAAATTTTACAATAATGGTAGTGCAGGATTTGCCTATTACCCAGGTGCTTTTTTAGATGGTGCGGTTTTAAAGCCTAATGCCTTTACTTCAGAACCTGACACTAACTTAGCGCACGAATTAGGTCATGCCCTAAATTTGTACCACACTTTTGAAGGAACTGATTCAAAAACTTGCCCATCAACCCTTTATACAGACGGAGATAAATGCGCAGACACACCGCCTTATTTAGGACCGTCTCTTGAAAAAGATTGTGCCAAATCCGAATTAATTAACAACTGCGCTATCGGATATGCCCCTTATGGAATTGAACTCAGTACCAACAAATATTATATTACTAATTTAATGTCATATTCCTATGTAGCCTGTCGTACACTATTTACAACAGATCAAAAAGACCGTATGATCGCTACATTAGAAGGACAACGTTCGACATTATTAACTAAAAACGGAAACCTCAGTTTAACCCCTCCATCTGCGCCATCGGTAGATTTTACAATGGAAAATACCACAAGTTGTTTGGGCACTGAATTGACTTTGCTTGACAATAGTTCTTGTATTCCAAATACTTATTTAGATGATTTTACTTTCAATGGGACAACAGCATTATGGACGATTACAAACGGAACAGATGTGTTTACCTCCACAGAAAGAAACCCAAAATTTTCACCAAAATCAACAGGATTATATAATGTAACGCTAACGTTAACAGTTGATGGTTTAGGCACCTTCACTAAAACAAAAGAAAACTATATCACAGTTGGAGAACAAGGAACACCATCAACTTGTAGTTTTGGAACTTTTGATAAAGTAACTTTCAATTATACCGTAAGTAAATTTGAGTTTAATTCCATTAGTAATGATACAGGTGTAAGGGAGAATGATATAAAAGATTTTCGTTGTGAAAAATTGACTACGGTTTATTCTGGCGATTCGTATGAACTTGCTATAACTGCTAATAGTGCGGGCACTAGAACAAATTATGTAAAAGCATGGATCGATTTCAATAATGACGGAGCGTTCGATATTTCTGAAATGGTTTTTGCTGATAAATTAACTGCCACAGGGTCATTTACATCCGGTAGGTTAATAAAAAATATTATAATCCCTACAACGGATGTAGTAACAAATAAGATACTTTTAATGAGAGTGATGAGCCAAGTCGAGAGTTCTGGAACGCTAGATCTTAGTTCAGATGATGCCGTCCCTAATGATGGTTGTTTTACAGATAACAATACCAAAAGATTCGATATTGAAGATTATGGAGTGGTTGTTTTGGATAAATCTACATTGGCTATAAATAGCATAGAAAAATCTACCTCTTGGGAGGTTTTCAAAAAAGGAACAACTACAACTGTAAAGTCAGATGGTTTTATGATTCAAAACATTACGGTGTATGATCTTGTAGGAAGAAAAATTTTCGATTCTAAAAAAATAAATGTAAACGAATATAATATAAACGAGTTTAAAAGAAACCAAATATTAATTTATAAAATGACCACAAACACAGGTGCTGTTTTGACTAAAAAAGTAATGAATTAGTTATAGTTAAAAAACACAACTTTTGTTCGTATTTATATTTTAAAATAAAATCATTACATAAAAAGCGGGAAATTTAGATTGTAAATCTGAATTTTAAAAGGTTATAGCGGACACTGATAAATTGTTTTCAGTAATTATAAAAAATGAAACATGTATTTAAAAGTATTTTAGTAGGTTCTTTAATGCAATTATCAATATTTGGGTTCGCTCAAAATGCGTTATGCACGTCTCTAAACAGAGACCAAATACAGAGGAATGATAGTCGTTCAAATAATTGTCCAGTTTTTTGTTGCAAGTCCATTACTTATTAAACATGAACAATGGTTCTCGTAGATCAATGACTCGTATTGTTAAGAAATAATTTCAATTGGTTAATGGTGTTAATTAATTATAAAATTTAGGTTTAAAGTAACTAGTATTTGATGTTATATATTAGGCGTGTTTTATATGTTGCTGGTATTTGGGTGATTAAGACTAGGTTAGGTTGAATTAAGTAGGTTTTTTTTATAGAGATTGTGACGCAAGAGATAGTTTTGTATCTCATTTGTAGTAGCCTTTATAAATAATCTAATTATAGATTTCTTTATTGCTATTTCAATACGGAGGCAACTTTTTTTTTATTCTATAAATAAAAACAGTTAGAATAATACTTGTTTTTTCATCTAAAAGTGTTCGGATTTTTACTTCTTAAAAAAAGTTAACTTTTTTTTAACCCTATTAAAGAGTTTTGTCGTCTTAAATATAACAAGTAGTCACTTGTATTATAGATTTTGTAAAAATATGATACTAGGAAATAGCGGTTTTGCTATTAAAAGAAGATATTTTGGGTTCATAAATGTATGACATGCTTTATACAAAATACGATTAAAAACATTGAAATTAATATTTAACCTTAACCATTTAACCTTTAAATTATCAAACACATGAAAAAAATTTACAAAAACATTTTATTAGCATTTATTGCAGTAGCAACAACAGGTTTGTCTTACGGGCAAAATTTCGCGACTTATAGTAACACAGCGGTAGCTGGCAACTTTGGGGGGACTTTAGGTAGTGTAGGTTTTACTTTGACTATCGCTCCCGAGCATACCCCTAAAGTGGGAACTGCGAATATGGAAGGAAATTCTTATGCTTCGTATGAAGGAAGTTGGGCTACACCAGCTATAAAAATGAAACCTGTTGATAACTTTACTTGTACCATCACGTTTGATCAAGCTATACCAAATTTAAAGTTTTACATAGCAGATTGGGTATTTTCTACAATAGAATACAATCATGATTTCACCATTTTATCAAATTATGAAATAACAGCTGCAAACGAGAACACATTAAATGTAACCGTATCCGACGGAATTATAGAATTTACTGAACCTGTTACCACATTAACTTTTACTAGAACTAGTGGAACTAATAGTGGGAATTGGGGTTTCGCACTTCTTGACGGGCCTACATTAGGAGTAAATGACGTATACGCAAAAGGTGCTCTTAAGTTATACCCTAGCCCATCTTCAGATTTTATTGCAATCTCAGGATTAACAGCAAAAGAAAATTATACCATATACAATACAGTAGGTGCTGTGGTTGGTTCTGGAGAAATTTCTGCTAACGAAAAAATTGGAGTAAGCCATTTAACAAATGGAATCTATGTTTTGAGACTTGAAAAAGGAAATGCCATTAAATTTGTGAAAAAATAAACGATTACCTTTTGGTAATCTGCTATTGAAAAAAGTAGAAAGGAGCTAAACTTTATTTTAGTTCTTTTCTGCTTTTTTTTTGAATTTAATGTCATGACCATATTACGGTGCTAACTGTTGCATACAAGCCATTACCTCTATAAATAAACAAGGATATAAACCTAAAAAAAAAGTTAAAATCAATACGTGTTGAAGTGTTATTTAGTACCTATGCGCTTCCAAATGTTTGATACCGTAACTCATGCAGTGAGAATTGTAAAAAAGGTAAAAAACAAATAAAACGTATAAGATTACATTTAACTTTAGACTTTAAAAACACCAAATTTATAATATTCATTGATCACCTAAATTTAGTACAAGACACTTTTTTTAAGCGAGAGGCTAAATAGGTATTCATTCATTAAAATTTTATATTCTCAAAATTCTTCTATGATACTATTAATTGCAAAAAAAGAAGTAAAAGAGCTTTTACGAAATAATAGGTTTCGTTTAGTCAGTATCACACTTTTAATACTATTGGTTTTTTCCATGTTTATTAGTTGGAATACCCATACTAAGGTTCAACTAGAGCATCAAGCAGCTCAAGATTTAGCAAGAGCGCAATGGGAAAGTCAAGGTAAAAAAAGTGCCCATGCTGCGGGGCACTATGGTACGTTTGCCTTTAAGCCCATACCGGTTTTGTCTTTAATAGATAATGGGCTGAATAAATATCTAGGAGTTTCTGTCTTTTTAGAAGCACACCGTCAAAATTCGGCATCATACAAACAAATTACAGATCAAAATGACTTGGCAAGGTTTGCCGATTTAAGCCCTGCTTTTGTTTTTATATATTTAATGCCGTTACTTATTATTTTATTAGGCTTTAATAGTTTTACTACAGAGAAAGAAAGTGGCACGCTTCAACTCATACTTAGCCAAGGCGCATCAAAACGTAAATTGGTTTTAGGAAAAACTTTAGGCATATGGTTTGCACTACTTTTATTATTAGTGCCAGTTTTTTTATTAGGTTTTTGCTTTATCGCTTTTTCAGATTATGAAAATGGAGACCTTTTACGTTATGCTTTAATTATAATAAGTTTATTAATCTATTATGGTGTTTTTATACATCTGTCTATAGCAACATCGGTATGGGCTAAAAGCAGTAATTTTTCTTTAATTATTTTACTAAGTTTTTGGATGATTTCAGCCTTGCTTATGCCAAAACTAACTGCAGACATTTCTAAAAACACGCATAAAACACCTTCTGCTATTGCCTATCAGGAAAATATAAAAAATGATTTAGAGAATGGTATTAATGGCCATGATCCTACATCTGAAAAAGCCATTGCTTTTAAAGATAGTTTGCTAAAAGCCTACCAAGTAAAAACCATTGACTCACTTCCTGTGAGTTATAGTCAATTGCTTATGCAAGAAGGCGAAAAACACGAAACCACGGTATATAAAAATGCTATGACGCGTTTAAATAACGTTTACCTTGAGCAACTCAAAGTACACCAACTTAATGCGTTTATTTCGCCTACAATTTTAATAAGAATGCTTTCAATGGAATTTGCGAAAAGTGATTTACAATCACATTATAACTTTACCTATCAAGCCGAAGAATATAGAGGGGCTTTAATTAGCAGTTTAAATAGTGGGCCAAGAGGCGCGGTAGATTCTGACTTCTTCAAAGAAAATATCAAGTTTGAATATCAGTCCATCACGCTCGCTCAAACTATGAAAGAAAGTGCTAGTAACTTATTGTATCTAATTTTATGGTGGTTATTAAGCGGTATGTTGGTAATGCTATCTGTTCAAAAAAATAAATTGAAATGATTAAACTAGAACTTAAAAATATAGTAAGAAACCCTGTAGTAGTCATTTTGGTACTATTTCTTTTTCTGTTTATTTTGTTTGCTGCTTACAATGGGAAATCAAGAGTTGATAAACAAATAGAGGGTATTGCGTTAGTAAAAAATAAAGAAAATACCTTTTATACAAACCACAAAAACACCTTAATATCTATAGAGAAAGGTGAAGCAAATGCGCCTAGTAGGGTATTTGAAGACCCTACAAACCCGGTTGCAATGGGTAATTATTATGGTGGGGTTTATTTAACTGTAACTCCAGCGCCTCTTGCTGTTATTAGTAATGGGCAAAGTGATATTTTTCCATATTACACTAAAGTGAATATTAATAGCACCAATGCGGGGAAGGATAATGACAATTTTGAAAACCCAATGAATATAGCTACCGGCGGATTTGATTTGGCCTTTGTATTTGTATTTATTTTACCGCTTTTAATAATTGCGTTTAGTTATAACATTCTGTCATCAGAAAAGGAGCAAGGTACGCTTAGATTACTATTATCTATGCCAATTAATATTAAGACATGGCTGTTAAAAAAAATAGTATTCCGTTTTGTGTTTATCGTGGTGTTAATAAGCATTTTACTTACCTTATCTCTTGTTATTACAGGTGTTAACTTTTCTAATTTATCATATTTATTGTTGTTATTAAGTATAGCACTGTATACCCTGTTTTGGTTTGGAATAGCATTTTTGGTAAACTTACTTGACAAATCGTCTTCTCAAAATATTATCTTACTATTAGGCATTTGGTTGCTTTTTGTAATTATTATACCAAGCATAATAAACATAGTATCAAGTAGCATATACCCTTCACCTTCAAGGGTAGAATATGTTACGGCAAAAAGAGACATTGAAAAAGAATTTGAAAAGAAAGAGGAAGCTATTTTACAAAAGTATTATGAAGAACATCCATCAGTAAATACCAATGGCGCTGAAGCACCTGATCGATTTAGAAGGTATTGGAACAAAAATTTCATTCTATTAAATGAAAAAACTAAGTTTATGGAAGCGTTTGAAAGTAAGTTTGAAAACCAATCTATAAATCAGCGAAACTTAGCCAATAGTCTGAGTTGGTTTTCTCCGTCAATTATACTGCAAAACACCATGAATAACATTGCTGAAACAGATACGCAACACTATTTAGATTTTCAAAATGAAGCAAAAGTATTTCAAAAAGAATGGACCAGTTATTTTTATAATAAGTACAAGAATCATCAAAAATTAACAGTAGAAGATTTTAATAATTTTCCAAAACAAAACAATAATTAAGATATGTTAGAAGCCATTAATTTAAGAAAAGAATATAACAACTTTTGTGCTCTTAATAGTTTAAATATTAAAGTGGAGTCGGGCGATATTTATTGTCTATTAGGTGCCAATGGTGCGGGTAAATCGACTACTATTAATTTATTTTTGGGATTTATTGAAGCCACAAGTGGACATGTTAGCATAAACGGTTTAGATGTTAGTAAAAAGAACATGGAAACTAAAAAATACTTATCTTATATTCCAGAAAACTTGATGCTCTATCCTACGTTAACAGGTTTAGAAAACTTAGAGTATTTTGTAGGTTTAGCAAATAAAAAATATACTAAAGACGAGTTTGTTGCTTTTCTAACAGAAGCAGGACTACAAAAAAATGCACATTTGAAACGTGTATCTGCCTACTCTAAGGGGATGCGTCAAAAAGTAGGTATTGCCATTGCTTTAGCTAAACATGCTAAGGTATTGCTTTTAGATGAGCCTACATCTGGACTGGACCCAAGAGCAAGTAATGAATTTTCAAGCTTACTTCTAAGGCTTAAAGAGAAAGGTGTAGCAACACTTATGGCTACTCACGATATCTTTCGAGCTAAACAAATTGCAACGCATATTGGAATTATGAAAGAAGGGAATTTGGTAGAATCTTTTAGAAGTGAAGATATTACCTTAAAAGCGTTGGAAGATTTATACTTAGAAACTATAGATTCTTAAACAAAATACACGGAACTCTGAAAGTCAAATTACTTTCAATACAGAGAACTGAGATAAAAACAAGTCTATACTTCAAAAATATTAGACAATATTATTTTTAGCTTACAAATTCAAGTCATTGATGTTGTAAGCTTTTTTTATACTGTTTTTTTAAAATAGAAATATAAGTTTTACAGTGTTTGCTATTTAATTTATTAATGGGAAGTATTGGTAGTAGCACATGTAAAAAATGGTAGTTTGTTGTTGTAAGTTAACCGTTTTAGAAGGTGGCCATGTCAGTTATCTAATACAAGGTACGCTTAGTGCTTATGACTATTTTATCATTGGTTTTTTAATTGCAGATTGGAATCAGGAAATAATTATAAATAAAAATGAATAATATGGTTTTTGACTTTATTTTTTAGTTAAAATACAAAAAGGGAAGTTCTCTTTTTCTGTTGATTACTTTTTAAGTAGATTTGGATTCCTAAATTAAGTAAAAGCGCATTGTCTCAAACGAAAGAGGTACATAATTTATCATTAAAAGCATATAAGGATGTCTTCGATTCATTATATGCTTCATTATGCATTTTTGCAAAAAGCTATGTTAATAACCTAGATATAGCGAAAGATTTAGTTCAAGATGTATTTATAAAAGTTTGGGAAGATAAAATAGCATTTAAAAATGAACTCGCTGTTAAATCCTATTTATACACTTCTGTTAAAAATAGGGCCTTAGATTATTTAAAAAGTAAACGGTATAAAGAAACAGACCATATGTCTGTTATTGAATTGGACGTTCTAAATAAAGAATCCTTTTATTTAAAGGAAGTCGTTATAGAAGAAGCGTCATCTCGAATTGAAGAGGCCATCAATACGCTCCCGAATAAATGTGCTCAAATTATCAGGTTAAGCATAAAAGAATATTCAAATAATGAAATAGCTACGCATTTAGAGATTTCTGTAAATACGGTTAAGGCACAAAAAAAGATAGCATATAAAAGGTTAAGGCCATTACTAAAGGATTACTTCGTTTTTATAGCCTTTGTTTTCAATTTTTCCGATTAAAAAAAATAATTACACGACACATCTATTTATAACAGTGGTTAAGATTTTATAATAAAAAATTAAGATTTTTTTAACCCTATCAAAGAGT
Source organism: Pseudotamlana haliotis (assembly GCF_008806375.1). Lineage (GTDB taxonomy): Bacteria > Bacteroidota > Bacteroidia > Flavobacteriales > Flavobacteriaceae > Pseudotamlana > Pseudotamlana haliotis. The sequence continues at coordinate 78,491 of NZ_WAAT01000044.1, forward strand.
TTTGTCGTCTTCATAATAAACACCAGCAACATCTAATGATCAATTTTAATAAAATTATATTATTATCTAAGCAAATAGCTGCGTCACTTTTAAAAGATGAAAAGGTAGAGTCGCTAGAACCTTTAGATCTGTTTTCTCAAGAAGAAAAAGATAATATTTTAAAAAGATTAACAGATAACACAGAAATTGAATCTCGATTGCAATCAAAAATTGAAATTGACAAGAAGAAAGATTGGGAATCTTTAAAATCGAAGTTACATGTGCCTAAGAAAACGTATTACTGGCAATATGCTACAGCAGCATCTATAGCATTGATTGTGGCTTTAACATTCCTATTAAATAACAATGATGATGACTATACCGAACCTGTTTTAGTTGATACTAAAATTGAAATAGGTACAGATAAAGCCGTATTAACACTTGCTGATGGGACTACTGTATTATTAGATAGTACAAATGTCTATCAAGGTAAGAACGTAAAAGGAAACGGAAAGGAAGTTATTTACGAAATAGCAGAACAGAATATAGATGAATTAGAATTTAACTATTTAACAGTTCCAAGAGGCGGACAGTACCATGTGAAATTATCTGATGGTACCGAAGTTTGGTTAAATTCAGAATCACAACTTAAATATCCTGTTAGTTTTATTAGAGGAAACCCAAGAGAGGTAGAGTTAGTTTATGGAGAGGCCTATTTTGAAGTTTCAAAAAGTTCAAAACATAATGGTGATGCTTTTACTTTAAAAACAAATGCACAAAGTTTGACCGTATTAGGTACCATTTTTAATGTTAAGGCCTATAAAGATGAAACTGAAATTATTACCACATTAGTAGAGGGTAGTGTTTCGGTAAGCAATACAATTAATGAAGTCATATTAAAACCAAAACAACAATCAAAATTAACGCAAGCCAACAATGATTTTGAAATTGCTACAGTTGAAGTAGAAGATTATATTTCTTGGCATAGAGGTGTATTTAGCTTTGCGAATAAACCCTTAAAAGATATTATGAAAGTTTTGTCAAGGTGGTATGATGTTGGTATTCTAATAGCTAATGAAGACATGGAGAATATTGCTTTTACTGGAGTTTTAAATAAACAACAGTCTATAGAGAATATACTAGAAATTATAAAAAGTACTAATAATATGAATTATAAAATTGAAAATGAATATATAATTATTGAATAAAAAAAAGGGATAAAACTAAACCTCTGACCGCCAGTGATATCCCCCAGTGTAATTGATTGAAAAACCAAAAGATAAATTTATGAAAAAAAATATTACTAACCGACTACTCTTTCCTAAGAGGAGTTTTTTAATCCTTATCATGAAAACATTTATTTTTCTTTTTTCGATGTTCGTCTTTAGTTTGTCTCCTAAAAACGGATTTTCGCAAAATGCTAAAATTACAATTAAAGATAATCAAGTTGTTTCAGTAGATGAGGTCTTTAAAATGATTAAGAACCAAACAGATTATGCATTCATTTACAGAACAGGTTTGTTTGATAACTATCCAAAAACAACTTTAAAAAAAGGCATAATCGAAGTAGGTGAACTCTTAGAGATGACCTTGTCAAAAGGAGACTTTGACTATAAATTCTCTAATGAAAATACTATTGTTATTAGTAGCAAGGAGTCTAAAAGTTTAGCCTCAAAAAACAATGAAGCATTACAGGAAACAGTAAGCGGAAGTGTTATTGATGAAAATGGAGTACCTCTAGCCGGAGTAAGTGTGCTAGTAAAAAACACTAAAACCGGGGTGTATACAGATTATGATGGAAATTTTGTTGTCAAATTAAATGGAAAGAACGAAAATACAACATTGATCTTTAGTTATATGGGGTATGAAAAAATTGAGGTAGTCATTGGTTCTAAACAATTCATTAATGTAAAAATGATTCCAAATCTTGATGATTTAGATGAGGTGGTTGTGATTGGTTATGGAACCTCTAAAGTAAGAGATGCTACGGGGTCAATTGCTAGAATAACATCTGAAGACATAGATAATGCTCCCATGGAAGCTACTATTGAAAGTTCGCTGCAGGGTAAAGCTGCAGGGGTAAGTGTTCAAATGCAATCAGCTTCACCAACATCGCCTACTAGTGTTATTATTAGGGGGCAATCTTCATTATCTGGAGATAACCAACCTCTATGGGTTATAGATGGTGTGCCACAATATACTACTGCAACTTCTGGAGATGTTTACAATTCTCTAAATAATTTAAATATGGACGATATTAAAAGTATCGATATATTAAAGGATGCCTCGGCAACGGCTGTATATGGCTCAAGAGCAGCTAATGGTGTAGTGCTTGTTACAACAAAAAAAGGGAAACATAATTCAGAACCTATTATTGAACTAACATCTCGAGTTGGACAAACAATAATGGATTTTAACGATTACCAATTATTTGAAACTGATGCATATAAAAACTTTACTATAGCAGCGAGTAAGGAGTCGGTTATTAGTAATGGTCACTTTAATTATTTTGTGGAACCCTATTTAGACGAATCGGCCTTTTTCAATTTAAATACTAGTGAATATGACGCTTCAGATTTACAAGTGTTACCAGGTGCTTTTTATGATTCCAATACCAATTGGCAAGATGAAATGACACAAAACCCATTAGCCATGCAATATAATTTTTCTATTCGTGGTGGTTCAGAAGCAAACACATATTTTATCTCGTTTAACTATAATGATAGAGATGGGATTGTTAAATCTGGGCAGAGTGAGGTATATGGTGGTCGTATGAATTTTGATACAAAAATTAGCGATAAATTTACATTTGGTTTAAATATAAATGCGAGTTCACGTACAACAGACAATAAGGATAGCATGTTAACTTCTTTGAAACATACGCGTCCAGACCTTCCGCCTTTCAATGATGATGGTTCAATATTTACGGCAGATATATATACTGAAAATCCTTATACTACACTCCTAAATACGAATTCAGGAAAGAATTTTATATTTAATGCAACAGGGTATTTAGATTATGAAATAATTGAAGGTTTAACGTTAAGAGGAGCTTATACAAATAATTATTCTGATAATGAATCATTAAGCTATCACCGTTTAGGGAGTAGTGATAATAATCCTTTTAATAACAGGTTTTGGTTTAGTACTAAAAGAACGTTTAATGTCCTGGAAGGGACGTTGTCTTATGCTAAAGTCATTAACAAACACGATTTTAATCTTTTATTCGGGTATTCTAGAGAAGGAAGCAAGAGTAGTAATTATTCTATAAGAGCTGAAGATTTTCCTGATGACGATGTTCTTGTTAATTTTAGTTCTGCAGCAGATATTACCGATGTAACAGAAACTGGGACACAGAATGCATTGATTTCTCAATTTGCACGTTTTCATTATAAATTTGATGACCGTTATATTATTTCTGGAACAGTTCGTCGAGATGGTTCTTCTCGTTTTGGTGAAGATAATCGTTTTGGAATTTTTCCATCTGGAGCTTTCGCATGGTTGATTTCAGAAGAAAATTTCATAAAAGACAATAAAATTAAAGATTACATTTCTTATTTAAAACTAAGAACATCTTTAGGTGTTACAGGTTCTCAAAATCTTGGAAATTTTGATTGGATAACGATAATTAGCTCTACAATTTATGATGATAGTCCTGGATTATCTCCAACAACAATTGGAAACCCAGACTTAGGATGGGAACAAACCCAGATGTTTGATTTAGGTTTAGATTTTGGATTGCTAAATCACCGTATCTCTGGCACTGTTGGTTTCTATGAAAAACAAAGTAAAGACTTAATTTACGATAGGCCTATTGCTTGGAGTTCATCGTTTAAAGATGTAACATCTAATGTCGCGACTATTAGTAATAAAGGTTTCGAATTTGATATTACATACAACATCATTCAATCTACAAATAATCGCTTGGCTTTTGATTTCAATTTTTCTAAAAATCTAACAAAAGTAACTAAGATTAATGGTTCACTCGAGGAAATTTATTATCCAGGAAGTTATTCGCCTTATATTAGATTAGTTGAAGGTGGCGAAATTGGACAATGGTATGGATTAGAAACTGCAGGTCGTTTTTATGTAAATGCGGAAGATACGTATGGTTTTGTTGAAAATATAGCATCTACGGGACAACCATCATATTTTAACACATCTACAGAAACAACAGGTGATCTTATTTTCATTGATCAAAATGAAGATGGTCAAATAAACGATGAGGATCGTGTAAATATAGGAAGCTCAACACCAAAAGGTTTTGGGGGTTTTGGTTTAACCTATCAGTACAAAGGGTTTAGTTTCAATTCAACGTTTAGCTATGCTTATGGACATAAAAGATTCTGGAATTTACCATATACAGATGTTGCAAACACTAGAAATTATAACCAAAGTAATTTAATAGCAGGACAAAGTACTATTCTAAACAATCCGTATGATGCACTTTATCCAAGAATGGCTCCAGGTGGACTTGGACAAAATAACAAATTTTCAGATTTCTATTTACACGATGCATCTTATGTTCGTTTAAATGCTCTAAATATTGGCTATAGGCTACCCAGTAAAGTGCTTTCTGCTTCGGCAATAAAAGGAATAGAATTAACATTGCAGGCAACCAATTTATTTACAATTACAAAGTATCCAGGGTTCGATCCTCAAGGGAATTGGACGACTACGTCTATTGGTTCAGGAATGTCAATAGATTCTAGTAGATATCCTTCAGCACAAGTTTACAGCCTTGGGGTTAGAATGAATATACAATAAAAAATGACACACATGAAAAAGATATTTTATATAACGTTAATTGTTGTTGGGCTTGTAATGAGTTCTTGTGAAGACGATTTAAACTTAACACCTAATTATTCTTTAAATGAGTTAAACGCTATAACTAATGCTGAAGATGCACATGCAGCTGTTAATGGAGCGTATGCAGCCATAGTGAATTCAGATCATTTCTCGGGTAGGCTTTTTGTTTCATTAGCTTCTAAGTCTGGATTTGTTGATTGGTCTAGTGGCGATTTCGATATGGAGTACTCACAATCAAACGAGACTACTTCAAACATATCAGATAGATGGTTAGACTATTATAAGACTTTAAATGCAGCAAATTTTGCAATAAGCAATATTGGTAAATTAACTATAGATCAAATAAACCTTGAGGAAAAGGATGTTTTATTAGCAGAAGCAAGATGTATAAGAGCATTTGCAAATATGTTTGTGTTTTGGAATTATGGACATTGGTGGTCTAGTGACGATAGTAACCCAAATGGTATAATTTTCCGTGAAGAACCAATTACTCTAGGAGAGGTTGAACAAGAACGCCTTAATGTAGGCGATAGTTATGATAAAATATTTAAAGATCTTGATTTCGCTATTGAACACTTAGAGAATTTTACCAATAATAGATATATGTCTAAAGAATTTGCAAAAGTTTTAAAGGCTAAAATTATACTATACAGAAATGGATATAACGACGGAACAGCAGATCTAAATGAAGCGATTAAGTTAATAGATGAGGTATTATATACACCTATTTCAGGTTTTTCCATGCAAAGCGATTTAGCTAAGGTCTATCAAGATTCTTGGGATTCTGAGGAAAATTTATTTTGTAGTTATGTATCTGATAATGAGGATCGAATTGATAACATAAGTTATACATACTCATTTTCTATGATCATGTACTATGCAACCAAGTTACCTGTTGCTCCGTATGATCAATTAGATGCAGGATTAAATTTTGGTTTAGATTGGTTTAAAGGTGATCCGCGTTGGGATATTGTTACGGGAGAGGCGAGAGCGCCTATTGCATGGGATACAGATCTAAGATTTACATTTACTAAAGTTGCAAGGTTAGGCCAATTTGCAGGGCAACTAGTGAGTCCAGAAGATCTTAAATATAATACCTATTTCTTTAGATATTCAGAATTATATCTTCTAAAAGCAGAATTATTAGCTAGAACAGGAGCTTCTGTTTCAGAAGCGATTGCTCCAATTAATGAGATGCGCTCTAAAAGAACAAATCCTGTTTTGGAAAGCTTAAACCCTACTACACAACAAGAATTGATGGACATGATATTTAAAGAATATTTTTTAGAAACATTTGTTGAGAACGGTAGTGAATACTTTGCGTCTTTACGATTTAAAGATGGTTCAGGAAAACTTTGGATGGAATCTATAAAAGGAAAGCCTATTGATGAAAATCGCTTATGTTACCCTATCCCTGCTGTCGAGATGCAATACAATAAATTAATAACGCAAAATACTGGTTTACAATAACTTAATTTATATTATATGAAATTTATTCCAAAATATATAGCTACTCTAGTTTGTATAACTTTATTTTATGCTTGCGATGATGAATTAGAGGTGAAAATACCATACCCAAATGATATCACTTTTAATGCGATAGATTTAGATCGTTTTACATATGAAATTTATGACGAACCATTTCAAGTTGGTAATGAGGAGTCAGGAGTCATCACTGTGAATGTATCTAATTCCAATGATGGGCAGTTTAGTGGTTTTGCATTATCTAATAAAAATTTCCGTTCTTACCCTTGGAGTTTAAGTAGAGATTTTGCTCCAGCTGCTGGATTAACACCTGAAGAGAAGCAGCAAGCCATAGATTCAACGGCTTTTAGCGTATACACAGATGAGATAAATAGAACAGAAAATTATCTAGTAGGAAATACCTCAGGAGATAATGCTTATTTTACATTAGCACAACCAGGAATTGTAGAGCATGTGTTAGTAGCAAATACTTCTTATAATTATCTTTTATCGAGTTACGGATCTATTTATTCTAGGTCATATGACTCTGATACTCAAGCCTATAAATTTGATGGTTTAAGTATACAAAACCACCAAATATCAAACCCAAACCCAAAATATTTTAGTACATTTTCTTTGCCTGCACCGGGTAATGTTGATGCTGTAAGCTTAAGAGGTCACGGAGAATTGGCTAGACGTGAGGTTGGTGAAGCTGCAGGTGAACGTGCTAAACAAGCCGTTTTAAATGCTGGAGGTACTGAAGAAGAAGCAGAAGTTGCTTATGAGGATGCCTATGATGAGGCTTATGGAACGTTTGTTACAGGTTTTGTAAAATTAATTATCGAAGGTTCTTTAGGAGGAAGTACTAAAGGCCAAGTAGAGTATTATTTAGCAGTTAGGGAAGGTGTTGATTTAGAAAATCCAGAACACAATTATATTTTAAATGACTGGAAAAAAGTAGATTTAACCTCTTTAGGTGAGGTAGACAAAGTATTATTTAATTTAACATCTTCTTATGTTGATGATCAGGGAAAAATGATTTACCCAAGTATATTCTGTCTTGATGGCATTCGACTTCAGTAAAAACTGATGATTTAATTATAAAACAGGGAATTAATTTTTCCATTCGTAAAAAGAGTATAGAAATTTAACTAAAACGACATGTCGTATGTAGATTTCAATATTTAACAGATTCTTATTTTCAAATTTCTAAATTTTCTATAATGAAAAAATGTATTGCTTTATTGCTTTTAGCGTTATCCATAGCGTCTTGCACAGACAAAAAACAAACTAAAGATTATATAATATTTTCTGGAACTATTGATAATGTGCCCTCCAAAAAATTCATGCTAAGTGGTACTAATCTTTCGGCAACAACTATCGAATTAGACGAAAATGGATCATTCTCAGACACCTTGCGAACAGGAGAAGGTCGTTACATATTTTTTGACTCTAGGAATAGATTCGACCTTTATTTTACTAACGGAGGAGAATATCACTTGACTGCAGATTTGAAAAATTTTAAAAAAACAGCAAAGTTAACAGGAACAGATGTGGACGCCTCAAATTATCTATTCACTAAAGTAGATAACATCAAAAAAGTTAGAGGGAATTATTCTGTGTTTAATTCGTTGAGTGAATCTGATTTTAAAATTAGAGAAGCCGAACTTAAAGAAAAGTATGTTAGTTATTTAGATAGTTTTCAAAATTTGCCAGAAGCATTTAAAAAATCTGAACGAAAAGAATTAGAGTATTATCACTATTTAACTATTGCTAAATACCCTAGCATGCATAGGTATTATACAAAGCAAGCTGATTTTAAGGTTTCAGAAGAGTTCTTTAATGAAATAGAGTCGTTAGATTATCTCAATGAAGCTGCCTATAAAGCAGGCGGATCTTATGATGATTTAGTGGCGCTGCATTTTAGTCGTAAAGCTGAAGAATTAGCTGAAGAAGAAGGTTTAGATAAATCTTTTGCTAAATTAAAAGTGTTCGGAGCAATCCCTAAAGAGACTATAAAGAATAGTTTGTTATTCTCAGCAGCCAACCGTGATCTAGGTAATACCGATAAAATAGAAGCATATTATAACACCTTCCTTTCTGTTTCTACTTCTCAAAAAAATAATGAAAGAATTACAGAGAAATATGAAAATTTAATGAAGTTGGCTAAAGGTCAGCCTTCACCTGTTTTTACAGATTATGTCAATCATGCCGGAGGTACAAGTTCTTTAAGTGATTTTAAAGGAAAGTATGTGTACATTGATGTTTGGGCAACTTGGTGCGCTCCTTGTATAAAGGAAATACCATCACTTAAAAAAGTTGAAAAACAATATCATAATAAAAATATTGAATTTCTTAGTATTTCTATAGATGTTGAGAAAGCCCATGAATCTTGGAAGAAAATGGTCACTAAAAAAGAACTTGGCGGTGTTCAATTGCTTGCAGATGCCGCTTGGAAAAGTAATTTTATAAAAGAGTATCAAATTAAAGGAATACCGCGTTTTATCCTTATAGGTCCAGATGGAAACATTGTTGATGCTAATGCTCCAAGACCATCTGACCCTAAATTAATTGAAGTTTTTAATGCACTCGATATTTAAATTTTAATTGAGGTAATCCTTGTAACCGATAGGTTTATAGTAAAAAGTAATTTTAACATAGTTACTCTATTCTTTCTTATATAAACATTTGAGTTAGTCAAGACCAAAGTTTAGAAAGGTTAAGGGGTTATTTGAAAGAATAACCCTTTTTAGTTTATCAAAACATGTTAAGCATACCAACTAAAAATAATCAAGTAGTTCTTTAACTAAAGCAATAAATTAAATATCTATTTAATGAAAAACATACTAATAGCACTCGCTTTATTTACTTTTGGCTTTTTAAATAGCCAAGTCTTAGATCCTGTTAGCTGGTCGACTTCTGTAGAGAAAATATCTGATACAGAATATAATTTAATTGCTACTGCAAATATAGATGCCGGTTGGCATTTGTATTCACAAACCGTACCTGAAGGTGGGCCAATCCCTACTACATTTACGTTTGATAATTCGGAAGAAAATGTCACTTTAAATGGAAATACAGTTGAGGCTGAAGGGCATACCGTTCAAGATCCTATTTTCGAAATGGAAATTAAATATTTTGATGGTGAAGCAAAATTTATTCAAAATATAACAGTTTCAAAAGAGACTGCAACCATCTCTGGGGTTGTAGAATTTATGGTTTGTGATGATACCAGATGTTTGCCTCCAACTGAAGTTGATTTAGTTTTTACCCTTTTGGAAAAAGAAATTGTAGACTCTGAGTCTTCAACTAAAGAAGAAGTTAACACTGTTGAAAACCTCTCAAACGAAGAAGCTAATTCAAACCCGGTTGAACAAACCGATAAGAGTTTATGGGGAATCTTTTTTATCGCTTTCTTTTCTGGTTTTGCAGCCTTATTAACACCTTGTGTGTTTCCAATGATTCCGATGACGGTAAGTTTCTTTACCAAACAAAGTAAAAATAAAGCAGCCGGAATTAAAAATGCTATTATTTATGGCCTATCCATTATCGTTATTTATGTGCTACTCGGTATTTTAGTGAGTTTAGTTTTTGGTGCTGATGCTTTAAATGCGTTATCAACTAACGTATGGTTTAACATCATTTTCTTTTTACTTTTATTAGTATTTGCTGCGTCTTTCTTAGGAGCTTTTGAGATTATGTTACCTAATTCTTGGGCTAATAAAGTAGATAGTCAAGCTGATAGAGGCGGATTAATAGGCATCTTTTTTATGGCTTTAGCACTAGCTATTGTTTCCTTTTCATGCACTGGACCTATTGTAGGTACCTTATTAGTTCAAGCTGCTGCTGGAGGAAGCCAAATAGGACCAATTGTTGGTATGTTAGGCTTTTCATGTGCTATAGCATTGCCGTTTGCCTTATTCGCAGCCTTCCCTGGTTGGTTAAATTCTTTACCGAAATCTGGAGGCTGGTTAAATACCGTAAAGGTAGTTTTAGGATTTTTAGAGCTAGCATTAGCTTTTAAATTCTTATCGAATGCCGATCTCGTTTTACAATTACATTGGTTAGAGCGTGAAGTGTTTATCGCGATTTGGATTGCTGTTTTTGGAGCATTAGCATTTTATTTATTCGGGAAAATACAGTTGCCACACGATTCACCTTTAACACATATTTCAGTAGGGCGTTTAAGTTTAGGGCTTATCGTATTATCCTTTACTATATACATGATTCCAGGGCTTTGGGGTGCACCATTAAATTTAATTAGTGCCTTCCCACCGCCTCAACATTACAGTGAGTCGCCTTATGGTGTAGGCTATACCCAACTAGGTAGCGGTCAAGTTCCTGGAGGCCAACATAACGAAATTCCAGAAGGCGCACACCTCATGCCTCCTCACAATATCTTAGCTTTTAACGATTATGATAAAGGTTTAGCCTACGCCAAAAAAGTGGGGAAACCGGTCATGATCGATTTTACAGGTCACGCTTGTGTAAACTGCCGTAAGATGGAGCAAAATGTTTGGGTTAAACCTAAGGTGCTTGATATTTTGAAGAATGATGTCATCCTAATTTCTTTATACGTAGATGACAAACGTAAGTTAGAAGATGATGATGTTGTTGAGTCTAAATTAAAACCAGGGAAAAAACTTAAATACATCGGACAAAAATGGAGTGAATTACAAACTATTAAATACAAAACCAATTCGCAACCCTTTTATGTGTTGATGGATCATAACGAAGAGAATCTTTTAGATCCAGTAGCTTATATGCCTGATGCCGATGCATATTACAATTGGTTGAAAGAAGGGATTTCAAACTTTTAAACCTGTAAGCCCTTAATATTTCATAATCGAACAATTCAAAATAAAAGAAAAAATGAAAATCAATTATATTCTTTACCTATCATTAATATGCGTTTTAAATAGTTGTAATTCTACTAAAAACACTTCAAATGCGATAGAAACAGAAGTAGAAATAATAGAAGAAGAATCCGAAAATGCTTCAGAGTTTGTTAGTGCAGCAAGTGCAGGGGTCGATAAGTTGGTAGCTGCCAATATGCATACGCCTTTTACAAAACTTGAGGAAGATAGAGACAAGAACTTTGAAGTCAATTCAGGTGTTGAAATTGCGTATACTCAATCTGATAAAAAGACAGGTAACCAAATGTATCATCATCTGCAAAAAAGCACCATGTACATAGGGTCGTCGTATTTATGCGATAAATGCCCCAACGTGCATTTAAGCGCGGCATCAGGTTTCGTTATTCGTGAAGATGGAATAATTATAACAAACTATCATGTTATCGCACCTAAAGATACTATTAAATATGATGGTCTTTTTGCAATAGACCATGAAGGTACTGTTTATGTGGTGACCGAAGTATTGTCTGCAAGTAAAGCTAACGACTTAGCAATCCTGAAAGTGGACACAAAAGGAGATAAATTGAATGCCTTACCATTGGCAGAAACAGAACTTGTTGGAGAAGATGTGTATATGATGGGGCATCCATTTAAAAACACCTTCTTTATGACCAAAGGAATCATTTCTAG
>NZ_WAAT01000044.1:90414-207233 GCF_008806375.1 Pseudotamlana haliotis
GTGAATTCTAAAAAGTCACAACCTAGAATGACTATTACAGCAGAATTTGGTTTAGGTGCTAGTGGTGGCCCTGTGGTAAATGATTCTGGAGAAGTTGTAGGTGTAGTTAGTGCCACACGTGCAAACTATACCGGAGGGAATTCCAAACATAAAGGCGATTTACAGCTATTATTGAAAATTGTAATACCGGTTAGTCAACTTAATAAATATGTAAAAGCTGAAGTTTAAAAAGTGTCATTTTGATTAAGTTATTATAGTAATATTTTAAAACATAACAATGAGTATTGTAAATCACTTTAAAAGTGTTTTTAAATCAAATAAAACATCAGCATCTGAATCAAATTTAGAGCAGTATTTTTCAGAATTTAGAAAAAATGTAATTGGTTTAAATCAAACTTTTACCTCACCTTATGGGGTGAAAAAAATCATTTATGCAGACTGGACTGCTAGTGGAAGGTTATATCAGCCTATCGAAGAACAAATCTCAAATGTTATTGGTCCTTTTGTAGCAAATACACATACAGAAACTTCTATAACAGGGAGTGTGATGACCCATGCTTATTATGAGGCAAGATCTATTATTAAAAAGCATGTTAATGCCTCTAGTGATGATGTTTTATTGACAGAGGGTACTGGTATGACGGGGGCTATCAATAAGTTTCAGCGTATTTTAGGAATTAAAATTAACGAAAACCTAAAAGGGCATACCGAAATTCCAGAAGAGAAAAGACCCGTAATTTTTGTTTCACATATGGAGCATCATTCTAACCAAACATCTTGGTTGGAAACCATTGCACGCGTAAAAGTGATTCCGTCAAATACCGAAGGTTTACCCTGTTTAGAAAGTCTCGAACGGTTGTTGCAAGAACACCGGGAGGTCCCTATAAAAATAGCTGCAATTACAGGCTGTTCTAATGTTACAGGTATTAAAACTCCATATCACGCTATTGCAAAAATAATGCACCAAAATAATGGTTTATGCTTCGTAGATTTTGCGTGTTCAGCACCTTATGTTAAAATAGATATGCACCCTAGTGATGCAGAAGAATATTTAGATGCCATAACATTTTCACCGCATAAGTTCTTAGGCGGACCATCAGCAACGGGTGTTTTAATTTTTAATAAAAAATTGTATAAAAATTTAGTTCCAGATAACCCTGGAGGAGGTACAGTAAGTTATACAAACCCTTGGGGCGACCATGATTTTATAGATGATATAGAAGCTCGTGAAGACGGCGGAACACCAGGTTTTTTGCAAGCGATTAGAATAGCACTTTCAATAAAGTTGAAAGAAAAAATGGGAATCCAGAATATTTTAGATAGAGAACATGAATTAAATACTATCATTTTTGAGCGATTATCAAAAATAGAAAACCTAAATATATTGGCTCCTAATCATACCGATCGCTTGGGTGTTTTTTCTTTTTATATAGATAATGCGCATTATAATTTAATAGTAAAATTATTGAATGATCGTTTTGGTGTGCAAACTAGAGGCGGATGTTCTTGTGCTGGTACTTACGGTCACTACTTATTAAATGTAGATCAACCTACTTCAAAATCAATTGAGTTGAAAATACTGGAGGGTTGTTTAATAGAACGCCCAGGTTGGGTGCGTATGTCCATTCATCCAACGATGACTAATAATGAAGTTGAATTTATTTGTGAGGCCATTAAAGAAGTCGCTAATAACTTCTCAACTTGGGCTAACGACTATGAATATAATGCTATTAAAAATGAATTTATTCATAAAAACAAACATAACATAGAGCAAGAAATTATTGAAGCTTGGTTTTAAGATGAATCCGATGTTTTATGGTGTATTAGAATATTTTTTATGGCAAGTTAGTTCGAATAGGACCACTAGAATTTAGTTGCATATTACTTAATTAATCAAAATAATACTTTTTATGATGACACACATTACTAAAAAAACGGTTTTACTTTGGCAGTTGTTAATCATTTTGGTTTTTAGTCAATTCACTTTTGGCCAAATTGATTCAAATAAATACGACCTAAAAACAAAGCATGGCACATATAAAGTAAACGCATTTAAAGCTTCCGATTTTAAGCAATTAAAAGGCCCCGAGTTTGATAGTAAACATTTTCGGTTAGTTCAGTTTTATCAAATACCAACTAACGAGCAGCGACAGTCTTGGGAAAAACAAGGCATGCTATTAATTGATTATTTATCGGCAAACACCTATTATGTAAGCATCAATAAAAGTTTTCCAATAAATGAACTCAAAGATGTCGTGCGTTCTATTATGCCGGTAGATACACAATCCAAAAAAGAAGGTAACCTATATTACAAGGATGCTTCAGAAACCGCAAAAAACTCTAATATTAAAGAGGAATATGTCATTAGTTATTATAAAGGTTTAAATTATAATGATGTGCGTTCCGATTTACAAGCTAAGGGTGTTCAAATTGTAGAACATAGAGCTTACTCTTATCAAATTGATGTCATATTTGTCGAGTCAGAATTAGAAACCATTACAAGTTTACCATATGTTCAGTTTATTGGCGTAAAACAGAGAGATTTTGTTAATGAATCTTTAGATTATAGAAACACGTCTTCACGTGTTAATTATTTGAATAGCGATTATAATGGATTAAATTATAATGGAGCAGGAGTGGTTATTGGCCTAGGTGAAGATGAGATTGTAGGTGATCATATAGATTTTAAAGGAAGAGTTGCCGAGGCAGGAACTTCAGATAGTAGTGGATCTAATGATCATAAAATAATCGGTTTGCAAAATATGGGAGGAGCAGGTAATCTTGATCCTTCAAATAGAAACAATGCATGGGGGGCTACCTTACTTAGTTTACGAATTAATACTGATTATGTAGGCCTTTATAGTTCTCATGATTTAAGATATACCAACCATTCTATTGGAACGTATGTGGTTCAGGGAGGATATGATTCTCGTGCGAGAGCGCATGACCTCAGAATTGAAAGCCTGCCAAATCATATGGTTTCTTATTCATCTGGAAATTCAGGAAGCTCTACAGGAATTTCGCCTTACCCATTTCCTAATTGGGCAAATATCTCAGGGGCCTTTAAAGAAAGTAAAAACCAGATCACCGTTGGGGCTATATCTCCAGAAGATGTTATTGAAAGTTTTAGTAGTCGTGGTCCCATGTATGATGGGCGAATTATACCTCAATTAGTTGACGAAGGCGCTGATGGAACTTCTTTTTCATCACCTAAAGTTACTGGGCAATTCGCAGTTTTAGCACAAGCCTATAAAGATAAGAATGGTGGTACAGAACCAGAGTCATCCTTATTAAGAGCTGTTGTAATGAATACTGCTGATGACTTAGGTAATCCTGGTCCCGATTATATTTATGGTTATGGGCGTCCAAATCTACGTAGAGCCTATAACATTTTAGATAAGAATCAATACATGACTAGTACAGTAGCGCATGGTGCTACTAATAATCATAGCATAACAATTCCAGACAATGTAAAACAAGTACGTGTAATGGTTGTTTGGCCAGATGTTGCAGCATCGGTTAATGCGGATGTAGCACTTATAAATAATCTAAATTTATCTTTAACAGCGCCTTCATCTACAAGCTACAACCCTTGGGTTTTAGATAGCAGTCCTTCCGTAGCGAGTATTAGCGCTCCAGCCACCCGAGGGGTTGATAATTTGAATACTATTGAACAGGTCACGCTAGATAATCCTGTAGCAGGTTCTTGGACCATTAATGTAAATGGAAATAATGTGCCTTTAGGCCCTCAAAAATATTTTGTGGTTTATGAATATTTGTATGAGGAGCTTCAAATAGCTTTTCCACTGGAAAATCAGAAATTCACTTCAGGAAAGACTTACTATATAAGATGGGATAGTTATGGAAGTTCAGATACGTTTAACCTTTCGTACGAGCTTAATAATAGTGGTACATGGATTGAAATAGAAAGCGGTTATGATGCCACTAAAAGAGTGTACAAATGGTTGGCTCCAGATGTTTCACATGGTATCAATACAATTAAATTTAAAGTGGAACGCAACGCGTTATCATCAATTAGTGGTGTTAATCAAATTGGTGATATACCCGAAAATTTTAGAATAATCAAGGTCTGCGATGATGTTGTCTCTTTAAAATGGTCTGAATTGCCAGGAGCAACAGCTTATAAGGTTTATAGGTTAGGAGCAGAATATATGGAAGAAGTTACTGCTAATATTAGCTTTTCAGGAAGCAGTGCTGTGTTAACTGGGCAAAGTGTAAGTGATAATGAGTATTATGCTGTAAGTGCGATAACAGGTACTGCTGAAGGACAGCGAACATTAGCGATACAAAAGACGGCTGGGTATATGAGTTGCAATACGCTAACCTGGACTGGAGCAACGTCTTCAGATTGGTTTGATCAAACGAATTGGTCTTCTGCAACCATTCCAACTAGCGACGATGATGTTGTCATTTCATCATCAGCTCCCAATCAACCTGAAATTACTGCTGATGGTGCTATTTGTGGTGCTATAACAATTGATTCTGGAGCGAGTTTAGCCATGGATGCAACAACGGGTTATACGTTATCAGTTTCAAAAGATTGGACGAATAACGGAACATTTACTAGTGGTATAGGTACTGTAGATTTTATAAGCACCACTTCCTATCAAGAAATTACGGGAACATCTACAACAAATTTTTATATATTAAAAGTAACCAAAGGTAGTCAAGATATTATTCTAGAGGTAAACGCTCTAATAACACTTGATGCAGCTTCAAATCCGTTGGTGTTAACTTCTGGAACTTTCAAACTATCAAGTGATTCCACTATTACCCCTTTTACATCAGCGATTGCACTAACTTCAACCAGAGGTTTTTGGAATAATGGAGGTACAGTGAGTACTGGGAATTTTACTTGGGCGCTTAATTCTGGATTATTGAAAATATCAGGAGGAACTACCAATATTGGTACAGGAAGTAATAATAGAATTAATTACCTTAATAATGGTACACTTATTATTGAAGGCGGAATTCTAAACGTAGCCGGTAGAATAAGTCCAAATAGTAATAATTCTAGTGTTATATATACACAAACAGGAGGTGTTGTAACTGTAAATAATGTAGGAAATACAAGTAACTCAAGAGCACCTTTTGAAATGGGGGTTAATGCTTCGTTTACATGTAATGGAGGTACAATTATTATTAAAAAGCCATCTCCAAATTATGCCGATTATGTTAATGTATCTAATTCCAGTGCTGTTAGTGGTGGAGTGCTTCAACTGGGAAACAATACAACTGACGCGGGAAAAACGTTTAGGATAGATAGTAAGGCTCCAATTTATAATTTAAATGTAAATGATTTTAATGAACCTGTAGTGCAGTTGGTCAACAACGATTTAATTGTGAGTAATGATTTAACTATTTCTGGAGGTACTTTAGATACTAATGGAAAAGATATTACTATAGAAGGAGATTGGACTAATAATGGTATGTTTTTGCCTAACGCTGGTACGGTGTCGTTTACAGGAACTTCTAATCAGTTAATAACAGGAAGTACAACTTTTTATAATTTAGAGCTCGATAATAGTTTAGGATTATCGCTGGAAAATGCCATTGATATCACTAATAATTGCTTAATTACTGTAGGTAGAATGGACTTGGGTTCAGCGCTTACACATGCTGCTAATACGTTAACACTAGCCGAATCTGGAGTTGTTTCAGGTTCATGGGGAAGCAGTGCGTCATTAGCATCTCATACCGACGATACTTATTTTTCCGGAACGGGGATTATGAATGTGAATTCTTGTGGAACCTTTGCCTCTTGGGTAGGAAATGTCGATACGTCTTGGAACAATAGTGCTAACTGGTCTGTTTGTGGTGTTCCAACATTCAGTTCTAATGTTGAAATAAACCCAGGAACATTTCAACCAGAAATGACTTCAGATGTCATTATTAACAGTTTGAAAATTAGTTCAGGAGCGACGCTAACTACAAATTCAGGATTTAATTTAACAGTGCAAGATGCTATTGTAAATAACGGAGAATTAATTTTAAAAACCCATGCTAATTTAATCCAGAATGGAACATCAAACACAAATAGTGGCTCAGGTGTTACAAAAGTAGAAAGTGAAAGTACACCACTATTTCAACAAGATCATACCTTATGGTCGTCACCCGTTTCGGGAACATTTAGCTTAGGTGATTTTTCACCGTTAACAGCACCAAATCAATTTCAAGAATATGATACAAACTCAGACTTATATGCTGAAGTTTCAAATTCCACAGTCTTTGTTACCGGGAAAAGTTATTTAATTGGTATGCCAAATAATTGGGTAAGCTATCCAGGAACAGCTGCACCTTGGACAGGAACTTTTGAAGGTACGCCTAACAATGGTAATATAACTTACACATTGTCTGTAAATGGAAATGCGTATAACGCAGTAGGTAACCCTTATCCATCTGCTTTAAGTATCGATAGTTTTATTACGGATAATATTAATAACATTACTGGAACATTGTATTTTTGGAGAAAAACAAGTGAAGACTCAAATTCAGTTTCGTATGCGACTTCTACTACTGCGGGAAGTACTTTGCTTAATGGTGATGTAGTTTCTGTTGGTCAAGGCTTTATAGTTAAAGCCAAGTCTTCAGCATTAAACTTTACAAATGCAATGCGTACTTCAGATAATACCACTAATTCTACAGGTATTGAAAAACATAGAATTTGGTTAAACCTTTCTAGTGGTCCTACAACAATTAATCAGATGCTTATTGCTTACATGACAGGTGCTACTGAGGGATTGGATCCTGGTATTGATGGTGCTTATTTTAATGATAATGATACGGCGTTAAACTCTTTGGTTGTAGATGAAGAATTTGCAATTCAAGGTAGAAGTTTGCCATTTGAAGGGGCTGATATAGTACCGTTGGCGTTTAAAACAGATGTGAGTGGACAGTATACTATTAGTCTGGATCATGTTGATGGTTTGTTCGCGGGAGGTCAAAATATCTATTTGGTAGATAGTAATACAGGAAATGAGACTAATTTAAAAACTAACGACTACACGTTTAATGCAACTATAGGAAGCGATAATGATAGATTTACATTGAGATATCAAAAAACATTGAGTGTTAATACAGCTGATTTCAACGAAAGCAATATAACCGTTTATCAGAACAATGAGACGACTTATGTTAATTCATCGATGGCTGCAATTAGTACTATTAAAGTATTTGATTTGTTAGGCAGATTAGTAGTAGAGCAAAATCATGTGAATTCCAATACGGCTACAATTAACTTGAACAATGTACCTAATCAAGTACTAGTGGTTCAAATAAAAACCGAAGACAATAAGATAATAAACAAAAAAATGGTGAATTTGGGGTCTAATCAATAAAAATCAATAAAGGTAGTACCCAATAAATTGTATGTCTCGATGGCATTATGGTGTGCCCTAGTTGAAAATATTTTTTTAAGATTTTTTTATTTTCTGGTGTTTGAAACAACAGTTGGATGACATCAGGATTTGGTCTTAAAATAAACCGTATTTTAGCCGTCAAACTTTCTAATTCTTGAAATCACATTCAATTTTAAATTCCACGCTTTTTAAGAGCATCGTTTTTATCATGGCGGTTTGTTATGTGATTTCACCGCTAAGAATAACGGTGTTTAAAGTGCTTCATGAGGTTTCTCATACGGTTCAAGATACTTGGGCTTCAGTTCAAGTACATGGGCATTCAGGTCATCATCATCATCATACAACACATGAGCATGATGTGGACGGGCATCATCATATGACTAAAAGTAAACCTGTGGTTGCAGATCATTCTCATACCGCTACAAACAAGATGATTTCTGACCACTCACATGAGGTCTTGGATGTTTTAGATTTAATTTTGTCGGCTTCAGAAGATGATAAAGACCATCAAAAAAAGCAACTTAAAATCGAATTAGATAAACACTTTCGTGTTTCCGAATACAATATAGATAGGGACGAGTTTCAAATACATGCTACAAAAAGGTGGTTTACTTTTGTGTTAACTTACAATTTTTATTTAGATACCCTTTCACCTCCTCCACAAGTAATTTCATAAGCTTATTTAGTTCATTTTACCTTGTCAGATATTTTTAAACAACAAAAAGTATCTCGAATTAGGCTGCTGTATTGTGGCTAAAGGTGACCCGAACCACTATAAAAATAGTAACACCTCAAAATTTTGAGGCTAATCAAATTATGAAATAAAATGAAATATATTTTATCAGCATGTTTTATGCTGTCTATAAACCTGTTTTTTGGGCAACAGATTACAGGAAAAATTATAAATACTGAAAATAAACCTGTTGAGGAGGTTAGTATTTTCAATAAAACCTCAGAAGTACATACGCATACTTCACCAACAGGAGTATTTACTTTAAATAAAACACAGGCCAATGATACCTTGTATATTTCCTGCCTGGGTTACGAACCTCAAGTCATTCTTGTTGAGCAACGAGATTTGGAGCAACCTGTGGTAATTACATTAAAACCGACAAATATTTCTTTAGATCAAGTGATGTTACTTGCAGAAATTGACCTGCTTAGTAAATTTGTCGCTGTAGATGTTCAGGTAGATCCTGTAAAATCCTCACAAGAGATTTTAAGAAAAGTCCCTGGATTAATCATCGGGCAGCATGCTGGTGGCGGAAAAGCCGAGCAAATCTTTTTAAGAGGCTTTGATATTGATCATGGTACCGACATTAACCTTACCGTAGACGGGTTGCCTGTAAATATGGTGTCACATGCACACGGTCAAGGGTACTCTGATTTGCATTTTGTTATTCCAGAAACCCTTGAAGCTATCGATTTTGGAAAAGGTCCTTATTATGCCGATAAAGGAAACTTTACAACGGCAGGTTATGTGAATATGGGTATTCAAAAGTCTATCGATAAAAACTACTTATCAGTTGAAGCTGGACAGTTCAATACCAACCGCCTGATGGGTATGATGAAGGTGATGGATACCGATAAAAGCAGTGCTTATATTGCTTCAGAGTTATCTTTAACCGATGGGCCATTCGATTCCCCTCAAAACTTTCATCGTTTTAATGTTTTAGGACGTTATAATTATAAAATGAGCGGCAATCAAGAGTTAAGCTTAACTGCATCGCATTTTGATAGTAAGTGGGATGCTTCAGGACAAATTCCACAACGTGCTGTAGACGATGGTAGTATTGACAGGTTTGGCGCTATAGATGATACCGAAGGCGGGGAGACCAGTAGAACCAATCTTTTGGTGAATCATACCAAAGCCATTGATGAAAATCAGTCCTTAGAAACAACGGCTTATGTATCACAGTACAATTTTGAGTTGTACTCTAATTTTACTTTTTTCTTAGATGACCCTGTGAATGGCGATCAAATTAAACAATTTGAGAACCGATTAACCACAGGAGCGAGTACGGTCTATGAACGTAGAAATATGTCATTAGGAGAAAAGGTTGATTTTAAATACCAAGCAGGTATTGGGTTTAGATATGATAACGTTGATGATGTCGAATTGTCCCATACGCTCAATAGAAAAACCGTTTTAGAATATAAAGCCCTTGGTGATGTTGATGAGGTGAATAGCTATGCTTTTTTAAACACCGAGTTTAAAACTGGAAAATGGACGTTTAATCCAGCCCTACGATTAGATTATTTTAAGTTTCAATATGAAGATCAACTGGCACCAACTTACAGTGACCTTGCCGAAACTAAAGTACGTGTGAGTCCGAAATTAAATACCATTTATTCACTGAATGATCAGGTGCAACTCTTTTTAAAAACAGGCATGGGTTTCCATTCAAATGATACTAGAGTGGTTATTGCTAATCAAGGTGAGTCTATTTTACCTGCAGCTTATGGTGCCGATTTAGGAACCATTTTAAAACCTACCAACAACTGGGCTATTAACGCCAGTTTATGGTATTTGTTTTTAGAACAAGAATTTGTGTATGTAGGCGATGCGGCTATTGTTGAGCCTAGCGGAAGAACTCAGCGCTTAGGTGTTGATGTTGGTGCGCGTTACCAAGCATTAGATTGGCTTTATTTATATGCCGATGTTAATTATGCGCATGCTAGGAGTGTCGATGACCCTTCCGGGGAAGACTATATTCCCCTAGCGCCTGATTTGACCAGCGTTGGAGGTGTTTTGGTAGATAATTTAGGTGCTTTTTCTGGCGGATTAAACTATCGATACATTGATGATAGAGCAGCAAATGAAGATAATTCTATTGTAGCTGAAGGCTATTTTGTTACCGATTTTAATGTGAATTATACTTGTAAAAATTGGACTTATAGCATTATTGTTGAAAATCTTTTTAATACCGAATGGAACGAAACTCAATTTGCTACCGAAAGCCGATTGTATAATGAACCTGCTCCAGTAGAAGAAATTCACTTTACCCCCGGAACACCATTTTTTATTCGTGGTAAAATAGCTTTAAGTTTTTAATTGCTAAAGTTGTTTTAGTGCTATTAAAAAAAAGAGGCTGTCTAAAAAGTATTAAAGGACGTCACTCTGAATCATTTCAGGTTGACGACAATTTTACTTTTTAGACAGCCTCTTTAAAAGTTACCACTGATTAAATTAGAGGTATTAGTATGATGTTAATTTATCGCTTTAGTGCTCCAGAAGTATTACCATTCATTAAACTTGTAATATTCTCTAAAGTTACCATGTTCACATCGCCCATTACCGTGTGCTTTAAAGCACAAGCGGCCGTTGCAAATTCAAGTGCTTCCATGTCGGTGTCATTATGCAATAAGCCGTAAATTAACCCAGCTGCAAAGGCATCACCTGTTCCTACACGATCAATAACGTGAGAAATGTTTAGTATTTCTGTTTTAATGTATTTTTTTCCTGTCCACATGCGCCCTTGTATTTCCTGCTCAGAAGCACTAATGGATTTACGCTTTTTACCAACAACTTTTTTGATTCTAGGAAAGGCTTTCATAAGCTCTTTGGCAGAATCTTTAAGTTTGCCGCCAACTTCACCCAAACCAAACATTTCGTTAATACCACGCGGACTAGAAATCACAATATCACAGTGAGCTACGAGTTTTGGCATCACTTCTTGCATGGTTTGGCCATATTTCCACATGTTTTTTCGAGAATTGATATCGCCAGACACCATAATGCCCATTTTATTACAAGCTTTAATTGCTTCAAGGCAGCAAAGGGCAGCCCCTTCAGAAATGGCAGGAGTAATACCGGTCCAGTGAAACCAATCGGCATCTTTAAGCACTTCTTCCCAATCAATCATACCTGGTTGTATTAAAGAAAATGCAGAGCCTTCTCTTTCGTAAACAACCACACTGGGTCTGTGTACCGCACCTTTTTCTAGAAAATACATGCCTAGTTTATCATCGCCATAAATAATTTGGTCACTACTTAACCAGTTTTTACGTAAAAATTGAGTAGCGGCTCTTCCTAAAGCATTATCAGGAAATCGTGTCATATGAGCAGCTTTCATACCAAGGTATGCACATGAAATGGCTACATTAGCTTCGCCACCTCCGTAAACAAGTTCAAAAGAATTTGCCTGTGAAAACTTTAAATATCCAGGAGGGGATAAACGCATCATTACTTCACCAAATGTTACCAATTTTTTAGCCATGTTTATTATTTTTATCGTATTATAGGTTACAGTATATTATTATATTTTTGCAAGTGTTCTTGAATACATGTTCAGGTTATGAATTTTAAAATAACCATCGGAAATTCTTAAAGAAGGAATAAAAATACAATTTTATTAAGAAATTTTGAGTTCAAACACTTTTAATTCAAGCCCAAGATACGCATTACCGTTTTTATAAAAAATGGTTTTAAAAAATGGATGCTAATTTTAGTTTGATGAATGTATTGGAGTAGCTCATTAAATGAAAAAAATAAAACTCTTAACTTTAGAAATCTAATTTTCCCTAATGCACAAAAAGTTACTAATCTTTGTTTGTTTTTTATGTGTTGCCGGATCGGCTTCAGCCCAAAGAACAAAACTGTTAGATTCGCTAAGCGCTAAGGAGGTTATTGATACCTTGCTTATTGATAGGGATATGAATAACTGGTCTATTAGACTGTTTACAAACTATAAGGGTCAAAGCTTTAATTTGATTGATCAAGATGATAAGTTGTCTTTTAAACCCAATAGAACTGCTGGGATTGGAGTTGGATTAGGAACCAGCAAGGTAATTTTAGATTTGGCTTTTAATTTAAATGGCGGACAAGAAAATCCGACCAAACGCTTTGATATGCAAGGCGCCGTTATTGTAGCTGATCGTAATTTAGTTGGGTTGTATGTTCAGCATTATAGAGGATTTAATGTTGAAAATAATTTTGGTGAACCTGAGTTGTTTAGAGATGATATTGAATCTTTCTCCATGGGGGTTAACTATTTATACACCTTCGAGGATCTTACTTTCTCTACGGCTATGCTTAGAGCTGGCCTTATGAAAGAGGAAAAAAAGCACTATATCGCCTTTGGAGTTGGGGGCTTCATGGTTTATGATAAATTTTCAGCAGACGAAAGTGTCGTTCCTCAACAGAATAACTTCAATCAAGTGCTTGATATAAATAGATTTAGTGGATTGGGATTAGGGGTTTCAGTAGGAGTAATCACTGTTTTTGTACTACCGGCTAACTTTTTTATTAATGTAGATTTGTCTCCTGGGGTTGGTCTTATGGCTAAGAAAACCTATAATGATTCGGGGAGTCATAATGTATCTAAACCAATGCTGTATAAAATTGATTATCATGCAGGTTTAGGTTACCTGTATAAACGTTTTTATGTAACCTTAACCTACGGAAACGGCTTGTATACAACTAATTTAAATGAGGGTGCTAATTACCATTTTGGAAACACAAAGGCTAAGTTTGCTATAGGCTACAGAGTAAACACCAATAAAAAATTTAAACTGAAACTATAGTGTTAGATGTTTACAAACAGGGTGGTATCGAGTTAAAAATAAAAGGCTTTAGGTTAAGCTGAACTGTGGTTTTCTACTACTTTTAACTTATGAAGTACAAATCATACGATGTTTTTATTATTGGTAGTGGGGTAGCGGGACGCTATGTCGCTAGAACCTGTATCAAGGCGGGCTTAACTGTTGCTATTGCTGATAACCGGGAGTACGGAGGCACCTGTGCTAATAGAGGTTGTGACCCTAAAAAAATCGTAATGGGGCCTACAGAGGTCTTTTCTCTTGCCGATAACTTAAAAGGCAAAGGTGTGGCCGATGGTCCTGAATTGAATTGGACTGACAATCAAAAATTCAAAAAAACTTTTACTGATAAGGTGCCGGCGGGAACCGAAAAAATACTCAAAAATCTCGGGGTTACTTTATATCATCAATCACCTAAATTTTTAGATGAAAACACCCTTTCGGTGGAAGGGAAAACTGTGACCGCTAAAAAGATCGTGATTGCTACGGGGCAAATTCCTAGACCGCTAAATTTAAAAGGGGCTCAATTTCTTAAAACTAGTGATGACTTTCTGAAACTGAAAAAAATGCCGAAAAGCATGACTTTTATCGGTGCGGGCTATGTGGGGTTAGAATGTGCACATATGGCTGCAAGATACGGCTGTGAAGTAACAATTATTGAGCATGGCGATCGCGCTCTTAAAGCTTTTGACCCTGATTTGGTTGAAGAACTTGTAGCGGTTTCAAAAAAACTAGGTATCCGTTTTGTTTTTAATGCAGAAATAAAGCATATTGAAAAGCTGCGTAAAAATCACCGAGTTAACTATAGCCAAGACGGCCAAAGTCACTCCGTAAAAGCACGCTTGGTGTTTAATACTGCCGGAAGAATTCCTGCGATTAAGGCTTTGAATCTTGAAAAAGGTGAGGTAGTCTATAATGAAATAGGGGTTGTAGTTAATGCTTATTTGCAAAACACCACAAATGAGGCTGTTTATGCCTGCGGAGACGTGTCTGATCATAGTGTACCTTTAACACCATTGTCAGGCATTGAAGCTAAAATTGTTGCAGAAAACATCATTCATGGTAATCAAAAAGAAATTGAAGTGCCTCTAGTACCTTCAGCGGTGTTTACTATTCCAAATTTAGCCATGGCGGGGCTCACTGAAAAAGAAGCGAAAAAAAACTATGATAGTATTGTTGTAAAGCATGAATTCCCTGAAAAATGGTTCAATAGTAATAGAAGTAATGAAAAGGCTTATGGTTATAAAATAATAATCAATGCGGATACCGATGAAATTTTAGGAGCACATATTTTAAGTGTGCAAGCGGCAGAAACTATAAATTTATTTACTTTGGCCATAAATTTAAAACTAACCACTGAGGCTGTCAAAAATATGATTTTTACTTACCCGTCGTGGTCTAATGACATTAAAAGTATGTTGTAAGATATGGCCAAAACCACCAAATCAAATTCCTTTAAAATAAAAGATTTACCCTCCCTAATTGTTGAAACTTACAAGGCTTGGAATGCCGATGACCCTTTTAGGTTAAGTGCGGTTGTGGCTTACTATGCTGTGCTATCTATGCCCGGACTTTTAGTGATTATTGTAAATGCCGTGGGAGCCGTTTGGGGAGCCGAAATAGTACAAGGACAGCTCACTGATGAAATTTCTGGAGCCTTAGGTCATGATGCCGCAGATTCTATTAAGACCATGATGCAGGAAACGCAAAATGAAGAAAAAAGCACCATGGCTACCATCATCGGGATTGCAACCTTGCTTTTTGGTGCTACTGGGGTTTTTTATCATTTGCAATTATCGCTAAATCAAATATGGAATATAGAACCAGATAGTAAGTCTGGATTTACTAAAATGTTATGGGATCGCACCAGAAGTTTTGCTTTTATTTTAGTTATCGGGTTTTTATTGCTGGTCAGTTTTTTAATAACAACGGCAATTTCAGCTTTAACCAATTATATACAAGTGGTGTTGCCAAGTTTTAGCGTTTATATAGCCTTTTTACTCAATGCTATGGTGTCAATATCGATTATAGCGGTGTTGTTTGCGCTCATTTTTAGGTATTTGCCAGATGTGAAGATTCGATGGAAAACGGTTTGGGTTGGTGGCTTAATTACAGCTATTCTCTTTGTTTTAGGAGAGTCTCTTTTAGGAATTTATTTGGGAAAAACCAATCCAGGTTCTACTTATGGCGCCGCAGGAACCATTGTTTTGATTTTACTTTGGGTGTCTTATTCTTGTTTAATTTTGTTTTTTGGAGCCGAATTTACCTATGTGTATGCTCAAAGATATGGGCTAGGGATTCCGAATCAAAAAGCAAAGATTCAAAACGTTCAATAGTTCGGAAAAGCCATAAAAATACCCTCAAGGTTTTTGAGGGTATGGATTAATTAATTTGCAAAATGTTGAGAGGGATTACCATTCGGCGATTTCTCGCTCGATTTCTTTTTTTTCTTTTCCTGTTTTTTCTTGAAGTTTACCTAACATTTCGTCAAATTTACCTTCAGTATAAGTAATATCGTCATCGGTAAGTTCGCCATATTTTTGTTTGAAGTTACCTTTTACTTGGTTCCATTTACCTTCTAATTGTTCTTTGTTCATAATTTCTAAATTTTTAGTTTAATTTTATTTCTACAGCTAAATTACTTGAAGAGTCATGCTATAATTAACTCGAAAAAATAATATCTTGATTCTAAGAAATTAATTTTGAGTTTGTTGCAGTCAGTTAAAGATTTGTCCTTTTCGGTTAAAGCCCTCAAAACTTTATATCGATTTTTGCAATTATGAGAATCTAAAGCAGAATATTATGGCAGCGGATATTAAAAATGAAGAACAATATGAAGCCCTGAGAGAGAAGGGTTATAGTAAAGAAAAATCGGCAGGTATAGCAAATACCCCTGACGCCGGAAAGAAAGGCGGAAAAGCCAAAACTTATGAAGAACGCACTAAAGAAAACCTCTACGAACAAGCAAAAAAAGTTGATATTGAAGGGCGCTCTAAAATGAATAAATCAGAGCTTATAGAAGCCTTAAGAAACAACTAATTAACACTATTCCTATAATTAACACTATACCTAACCAACCTATATGAACACCATCGCACCTAGAATTATACGACAAATTTTTATTTTGCTTCTCATTATACTTATTGGAGGCTTAATTTTTAAGGAAATGACGCCCTATTTATCGGGGGTGTTAGGGGCGATAATCATGCATGTTTTACTACGAAAATTGATGTCTAAACTCGTAAAAGGTAAGGGTTGGTCTCCAAATTGGGCGGCTGGTCTGTTAATGCTCTTGTCTTTTATTGTGATTTTACTACCTGTAGCAGGAATTGTTGCGATGCTAGGTAATAAAATAGGTGCTGCGGTTAATAACTCTGAAAAAGTATTGGTAGCTGTTCAGTCAAAACTAGATGACTTTGAAAGTCGTTTTGGTTATGATTTAACCTCTCAAATAGACACTGAAGCCATTTCAGGCTGGGTTTCAGAAAATTTACAAGGCTTAGTAGGTGGTACATTTACTTCTTTTATTACGGTTTCTATCATGTATTTCTTATTATACTACATGCTTACCAACAGGAAACAATTACGCGAATCCTTATTTGATTATATACCCATTAGTGGATCCAGTTTAAATATTATAGGTACAGAAACCCGGCAAATGGTAAGAGCTAATGCGATTGGGATTCCTTTAGTGGCATTAGCACAAGGTGTCGTGGCCTTAATTGGATTTTTAATTTTTGGAGTTGAAGACCCGTTTTTTTGGTCGGCCATTGTGACCTTTGGTTCTATGATTCCTTTTGTTGGGAGTATGTTGGGTACTATTCCGGTGTTTATCCTCATGTTATCTCAAGGAGAAACTTTTCAGGCTTGGGGCGTTTTAGTATATGGAATTGTAATAGTGGGATCCACCGATAACCTGATTAGATTATTTGTGCTTAGGAAGTTAGATGACGTACACCCTTTAATTACGCTTTTAGGAGTTATTGTAGGTTTACCATTATTTGGTTTCGTCGGCTTGATATTTGGACCACTTTTAATTAGTTTATTCCTAATCATTGTACGCATTTATAAAAAGGAATATGGTAAGGGTGAAGAACATACGCTTTAGATAACTGTTTTGCCTTTGTTTGTTATCGGACTAAAGTTTTATTGCATTCAGCTAATGGTTGAACAGATTAGGTTTTACTTTAATGCATAACTAATTTAAAGACTTTGGTGTCTTTCAAGAAAGGTAAAGCAATCATGAAGATAGGAATTATAGGAAGCGGTAATTTAGCAGGGAGTTTAGGGAAATGTTGGGAACAAATAGGGCATGAGGTGCTGTTTGGAACTGAAAACTCAGACCACCTTCAATCTGTTTTGAATGCGGTTGGTAAAAAAAATGCAGTAGTCTTTAGTGTAAACGATGTGTTTGAAGCTAATGCTGATGCTTACTTGCTAGCCATGCCGTTTAAATCCATTGAAAAATTAGCTGAACGCTATGCTGGGACTTATGAAGGAAAAATCATTATAGATGCGACAAACCCAGACCCAGACCTTGATGGTGCTATAGCCGATGAGGTTTTGAAAGCGAACTACAATGCTTCCGAGTATACGGCCGTTAAATTTTCTACTGCTAAAATTGTGAAAGCGTTCAATACCATAGCTCCCGAAGATTTAGAAACTGAAACTTTCCGAAGTCATCATCAAATAGCGATTCCTTATGCCGTTCAAGATGCTGAAAGCAAACATGTTGTTGAGAAACTCATTCAGGACATAGGGTTTGATGCCTTTTATATTGGTGATTTAAGTCATACCAATATTATGGATCCGCATCAGGCGCTATATAGAAAATCACTAGAGCGTCCTGAACTGAAACGATTGATTGAATCTGCACGAATTTTTTAAAATAATCAGAAAAATTATTATCTTTTAAATTGTTAATACACTTAGTGTTAGCTAAGGATTAAGCTGTTAAAATAAATCGTATGACTTTAGAAATTATTTTAATGTTCGTGGTGCTTCTGGTAACAGTTTTGTTGTTTATTTTTGAAATTTTTCCGGTTGATAAGATTGCGTTTTTTGTAATCATATCTCTTATTTTGTTGGTGACAAGAAATTTAGATTTAGCCAAAGTATACAAAAAGGTAAATTGGCAAATCTTTTTCCTATTAGCAGGTATGATTCCTCTGGGGGTTGCCATGCATAATAAAGGAGCCGATATGTGGATTTCAGAAAAATTATTGGGCGTTTTAAGCGACCAGCCTCATTATGTAACAATAGGGGTTTTATTTTTAACCTCCATGCTGCTTAGTGGTGTGATTAGTAATAATGCTACAGCTATTATTATGACGCCTATTGCTATTGCTTTGTCTCAAGGGATGGGCTTAGATTTTAAACCGTTCATTTTAGCGGTGTTGTTTGCATCTAACTTTAGCTTTTTTACGCCCGTTGGTTATCAAACAAACACCTTAATATATAGTGTAGGAAATTATAAATTCAAACATTTTCTTGTAGTTGGTGGAGTGCTTAGCTTAATCCTTTGGCTAGTAGCTACTTTTCTACTGTCGAGAATGTTCTAAACTTTTAAAACTATGGAAGACATATTTGATGTGGGGAATGCCTTTAATAAATTATGGGAGAAACTAGAAGGTTGGTTAGATACCATCATTTTAAAATTGCCAAATTTTATTTTGGCGGTTCTAATCATGTTTGCTACTTATTTTATTGCTCGCGGTGTTAGAAAATTACTGCTTAGGTTTTTATTAAACCGTATCAGTCAAAAATCCATTCAAGATATTCTGGCTAAAATCGTCTTTTTAGCGGTGATTTTAATTGGTTTTTTTATTGCACTAGGCGTTTTAGAACTCAATAAAGTACTCACCAGTATACTTGCTGGTGCCGGTGTGGTTGGTCTTGCTATAGGTTTAGCCCTTCAAGGCACATTGAGTAATACGGTGGGAGGCTTGGTGCTTTCTTTTATGCCTAAAATTAGGATAAACGACTATATTGAAACTAGTGAAGTTAAAGGCTTTGTCTCAGAAATTAGCTTGCGTAACATTGTTTTACGTCGCCCAGATAATAATTATACCATCGTACCCAATTCTAAATTTGTAGATAATTCCTTTACAAACTATTCATTGAGTGAACGCAGTCGTATTACGGTAACCTGCGGTGTTGGTTACGAGAGCGATTTACAGGACGTGGAAGATTTAGTCGTTAAAACGATTTCTGAAAATTTCAAACAAAAATCAGGGGAATCTGTTGAGTTTTTCTTTACGGAATTTGGAGACAGTTCTATAAATTTTATGACACGTTTTTGGATTGATTTGGTGAAAAATAAGCAAGAGTATGAAGCCAGACATAAAGCCATTAAACTCATAAAATCTCAATTTAATGCCAATGATATTAATATTCCGTTCCCAATAAGAACCTTAGACTTCGGTAAAAACAGCCTTCAAATTGGTAAAGATCAAGAAGAGGATTAACCTGGTGTTTTGGATAGTGTTAAACAAAAAATGGGTTGCGTCAATCTATCCTAGATTTTTGTGTGATCTTGTGTTTAAAGAATAAAAGATAAATCTGACTATCTGTAAACGATCATGAAACTAAAAATATTATGAATTTGTCATTCAGAAGGAGTTACGACTGAAGAATCTTTCAATGATTCATGAGAACCCTCGATTCCTCGGAATGACATTTAACACAATGAGCTATGTTTATAGATATATAATAAAATAAATCTGAAAAAATATAAAGTCATGGCATTAGCAAAAAACGAGAAGGATTACATTAGAATTTATGAAGACAAAGGGTATACTGCTAGTTTCAGAATTCAAAATGAAAAACTTATAAATAACAATAGCAAAAATGCGTATCAGCCTGAAGATGTAAAAGTTGTGGCAGAACACCGGTATGAAGGGATGAGTAACCCTTCAGATATGTCAATTCTGTATGTTATTGAAACCAATAAAGACGAAAAAGGTACGCTTCTTACGGCTTATGGTCCAAGTGCAGAACAAGAGACGACCGAGTTTTTTAATAAAATTCCGCAATCAAATATATCAAACTGTAAAAATATTAATAATTAAATAGTAGCTATTTAAAACAATCCATTAGGTCTAGGTTAGTAGCATATCTATAAGGGTGCTCATCTCCTTTCTTTTTAAAAGAAAAGAGGTGAGTTTTTTTATGGTCTAAATGCAATTAAAAAATAGTCTTGTCAAGTCAAAAGCGTTCCTAAGCTTTAATGAATATGCTATGCCAAAGTCCGATTCTGAATAAAAAAATCAATTATTAGAATAATTTCGTATATCTTTCGTACACCAAAGTACAACCTGAAAAAGATAGGGCTCAGATGAGGTTTTTTGTAAAATACGATTTTAATATCATGTGTAAGACTTTTCTAAAAGAGCATCTCAATGCTTTAGGAATATCGTATGCTTTAAATAGTATTAACGAGCTTACCATTACCGAAGACCTATCTCCAGAGAAAGAAAAAGCCTTAGCAGAAGCCTTACAACGCTATGGGATTTCTATAGAAAACAATCAGAAAACGACTTTGGTAGAGCGAATTAAAAGTGCTGTGGATAGCATGTTACGTGATCATGCACACAGTTCTGTAAAGCTTTCCGATTATTTAGCTGAAAATTTACATTATTCGTACGCACATTTATCGGCTGTTTTTTCTGAAAACACCTATTCGTCGATAGAAAATTATGCGATTCTAAGACGTGTAGACCTAGTAAAAGAATACCTGTGTAATACCAATTTAACCTTGACGGAAATAGCCTTCAAGCTAAATTATAGCAGTGTGGCTCATTTATCGGGGCAGTTTAAGAAAACAACCGGATTGACGCCAAGTACGTTTCAGCGTATTATGAAAAAGAAAATAAACCATTCACAACCCAATTAAACACACTTCTATAGTATATGAGTGAAAATCCCTTAAACATTGTTCTAGCTGATGATGACGACGATGATAGAATGTTATTTAGCGAAGCTATAGATGAAATTGCGATTCAGACCAACCTAAAGCTATTCAACCATGGTCAAGAGCTTATGGATTATCTAAATACGGCCGGTAGCAACCTTCCTAATTTAATTTTTTTAGACCTCAATATGCCTATAAAAAATGGCCTGCAATGTTTGAAAGAAATACGTAGCAATACAGCTTTGAAGGATTTATGTGTTGCTATTTATTCTACATCTTCTTCTGAAGTCGATATTGAAGAAACATTTTTAAATGGGGCAAATATTTATGTGAATAAGCCCAATAACTATAGTAAATTGCGAGAAGCTGTAGAGAAAGTATTGCAGCTTAATTGGCAATACCATACATCTAACCTAAATAAAGACACCTTCCTATTTCGTATTTAAAATTATATGGATTTTAAAAAAGTATATACTTCTACAAAAACCTATATTATCTTATTGATAGCAGCCCTTGCTCTGCTTTTATTTACTGCAAGTACCGCCTACAAGCAAATTATACGCATGCAAGAATCGGCTGATGTGGTTGCTCAAACTTTACATGTTTATAATGCTATAGGTAGCCTTACAGAGCATTATACCCGTGCCGATTCTGAGGAGTTTAGAGATGAGCTCTTAGAGGATGAATATTTAAGTCACGCCCTTAAAAAGTTTAAAACAGAAGGGGTGGCAGTATTAGATACTCTAAAAACACTCACTTTAGAAAATGATTCTCAGCAGGCGCGCTTACAGCCACTTGAATCTCTGTTTAATAAAATGAATAACCAGCTTCACGTGCTGGATACGCTCAATATAGCGAATGATCAGGTGTTTTTTGAAACTAAAGAAGCTCAAAAAAATAAAATAGATAAAACCATTGCAGATATTCGCTTGCTTAAAAATCAATTACTTGCCAATGAAAAGTACCTCATGCAAGAGCGTGAAGCCAACTATGCGTCTTATAAATTTATGGCGCCTGTCACTTCTTTGGTTTTAGCTTTTTTAGCCCTTTTTATATGTGTCTTATCTTTTTTAAGGGTGTATAAAAACAAACTCCGACTGAAACAATCGGAAGCTTTTTTGAGAAATATTCTTGCTACAACAGATAATATTATAAATTATTTTGAACCTGTTTTTGACGAAAATGATAATGTTATTGATTTTACGGTGATTTATGCAAATGACTGTAACCGCGATTACTTGGACTTAGACCCAGAGGAAATTACTGGAAAATTGGCATCTGAAACCTTTCCGTTTTTCATGACAGATGGTGTGTTTAAAGAGTTGTTAGAAGCTTATCACGAGCAGACCAAAGTAAATTATGAAAAAGAAGTTGTTGTAGACGGCAAAAAAGTTTGGTTTAATTGTTTGGCAACACCTCTCACAGAAGGTGTTTTGCTTACGGCAAGAAATACAACCCTCGAGAAAGAGTCCCATACTGCTCAATTAGTCTTTAAAAAACGCTTAGAAAAGCAGAATTTAGAATTGTTAGATAGTCGTGCGTTTTTAAGTAATATTTTTAAAAGCATTATGCATATTGTGTTGCACTTTAAAAGTATTAGGGATGAAGCTGGGAAAATTATTGACTTTGAAATTCTATTTGTTAATGAACGCATCAGCCCGGTTACTGGTGATATTCCACAGGAAATAAAAAACAAGAAAATTTCTAAAGTTTTTCCAGAGATGGTAGAAGCAGGTATTTTTGATAAATGGGTTGAAGCTGTTGAAAACGAAAGGTCTGTGCAGTATGAAGTACCTTATCATACTAATGATGAGATGCGTTGGTTTAGTGCTACGGCCATTAAATTGGGAGACGGTGTTACCGTAACTGCTAGAGATATTACCGAGGAAAAGGAAAAATCTGATGACCTAATAAAACTTAATGAAACACTCACCATTCAAAATTCCATATTATCAGATGCTGAAAGTCTGGCTAAAATTGGAAGTTTTGTTTGGGATATGGATACACATGTGACTGAGCTTTCAGATAACTTTTATAGTATGTTGGGTTATGAACCTAGAGCTTTTCCGTCTACCGAACTAAAGTATCGTGAATTCATTCACCCTGATGATATGGAACTTTATGAAAAGAGATTGGCTGATATTCTAAACAACATAGAAACTACCGAACATACCTACCGTATTGTGACCAAACAAGGTGAAATTAAACATTTTAAAACCAACGGACAATTTGTAACCAAAAACATGAAAACAGTGATGATTGGTGTGGTGCAAGATGTTACCGAAAGTATAGAAGCCGAAGTGCGTTTGGTAAAAAGTAACCTGCGTTTAAAACAAAGCAATGCCGAACTGGAGTCTTTTAATCGTGTAGCCAGTCATGATTTACAGGAACCCCTGCGTAAAATACAATTGTTCATCTCAAGAATTGAAGACCGAGAAGGCGACCAGTTTTCTGAAAAGGGACGATTTTATTTTGGAAAGGTGACTAATGCGGTTTCGCGTATGCAGTCTCTAATTATAAATTTATTAGCCTATTCCAGAATTGATAGCAGTAAAACAGATTTTGAAAAAATTGATTTAAACGACATTCTTTGCAAAGCGGAAGACGACCTGGCCACACGTATAAAAGACACTGATGCTGAGTTGATAACCAATAAGCTTCCAAAAATAAAAGGGGTGGTGTTTCAAATGGAACAGTTGTTTACTAACCTAATATCTAATGCTTTAAAATATAAAAGTCTTGATCAAAGACCGAAACTAGAAATTAAATATAAAAAAGTAAGTGCTTCAAAATTACCTGACGGTTTCGTAGCCCTAAGAAAACGCTATCATAAAATTACCTTTAAAGATAACGGTATTGGTTTTGATACCGAGCATGCCGAAAAAATCTTTGAGGTCTTCCAACGCCTTCATCAAAAAACAGAATACTCAGGGAATGGTATTGGTTTAGCCATTTGTAAAAAAATCGTTGAAAATCATAACGGTTTTATTTGTGCCAAAGGGCTGACTGGAGAAGGAGCTACTTTTATTGTTTACTTACCAGCTTAATTCTTTTTGTTAATCCTCCTTCACCGCATATAAAGCCCAAACTAGGGTTTGGTATCTTGTTTTATTCAATCTAAACCATCAAGAGCCACTTGTTTTCGCTGTGATTAAAATGCAATCTTAACGTTTTTTAACAGTAAATCATCTCAAAACCAATAGTTGTATAACACAATCCGAAAGTTGCATAACACAATTGATGGTGTTCCTATCGATCTTTGTAATGGAAGTTTTAAATAAGTATTTAACCATTTAAAAGGAAGTTCAGTTACCATGTTAAAAACCACAGGTATCATCATTATTTTTTGTTTAATCTTTTGGGCTATTGGCTTTTTTGTTTTTAGCGCAGGATTGATTATTCACCTCTTATTGATTGCCGCTGTAGTTGTAGCTTCACTTAAAGTACTTGAAAACTAAAACCTCTATTATACCAATTATAACCTAAAATGAACCCTATAATTTGTTTCTATTAAACACATATTTCAATAAAAAATAAAACCGTAGCGCTGCTATGCTTTTATTTTTTTTTCATATGAATCCAATATATTCCAAATTATTTAGGGCGCTTTTTAAATCATAATTGGTAATAAACGTAAAATCAAACTTAAAATATAATCTTATGAAAACGACAAACCTAAATACCAGCACCATTGAAGCCATGTTCAATCAGTTAAAAAATAATTTTGGTGGTAATGTAGAAAAAGAATCCAAAGAATACCGTTTAGAGTTAGACAATGACATGGCAGTAGGAAGCATTCAAGGTATTGCACTAGCTGGTGGCATTGCTTATGTTGATTTTGATATGACCTTTTCTGAAAACACCACACTGCTAATAAATACACCCAATAAAAACCCGATATATTTTGCTTATTGTTCTGCCGGAAGTATGGCGCATAGCTTTGGGAATGCAGGTGAAAAAAATGAGTTAAATAGTTTTCAAACAGGAATTATTGCGAGTCCGTCGGGTGATGATAATGTATTGTATTTTAAAAAGGATGAACGCTTAAAAGTGACTTTGATTTCGGTGCAAAGTACTAAGCAAGCTAGCAATACTAAAAAAGAAGGCTTAAAAGGCAAGCTGTATAAAACTTTCTTTAAAGATGGATCATTAAAAAACTATGTTTACATCGGTTCTCAAAATCTAAAAATTGCTGAGAAAGTAGAGCAAATTAAAGCCATTAAGCAGGAAGGTCTGGTTAAAACCCTTTTATTACAAGGTTTGGTGCATGTTATTTTAGCTCTAGAAATTGAGCAGCACACTGAAGATGTTAAAAACACTGAAAATCAGTTAGGCGGATTGACAACAAGAGAAATGAAAGCGATTAGAGCGGCTTCAGCACATATTGAAGCACATTTTGATGATCAGATTTCTATAGCACAGTTATGTTCAGAATTTTCGATTTCACCATCAAAATTACAGGAAGGCTTTAAATTAATGCACGGACGTACCGTAACTGATCACCTTAGAACAGTGCGTGTGACAAAAGCGGAAGATTACTTGAAAAACACCGATATGAATATTTCTGAAGTCGTTTATAGTATTGGTTTTTCTAGTAGAAGTTATTTTTCTAAAATCTTCAAAGAAAGTTATAACTGTAGCCCTAGCGAATATAAAATGGCACAGCGTGAGTTGCCAATTTCTGCCTAAGATTAAGATTATTTAAGATTATTTAAGATTATATATATAGTCGTATAGACTAAAAAAGGTCGTTTGAAACTAGTTTCAAACGACCTTTTTGT
Source organism: Pseudotamlana haliotis (assembly GCF_008806375.1). GTDB lineage: Bacteria > Bacteroidota > Bacteroidia > Flavobacteriales > Flavobacteriaceae > Pseudotamlana > Pseudotamlana haliotis. The sequence goes on from NZ_WAAT01000044.1 coordinate 116,028, forward strand.
ATGGTTATTCTCTTAATAACTTTAAAAAGAGAAGGCTTCTTATTCTTATGGATTATAAATTAAAGAAAGGAAATAAGTTTGACCTATGCTTCCTGATCCAATAACTTGAATGTATTCTTCACCAAATAAATTATTAGCAGAAGCTTTGATGGTTGATTTTATTGCAGGAATCGTATAACTAATTTGAGCATCTAAAACAACGGCTTCAGATATAGTTCCAGTAGCAAAAGGAGAAATCCATTCGTATTCAGAGTTCCATCTGATATTTGTGTTAAAACCAAAGTTGTTAAATAGTCTTTCTGAACCAAAAGTGAATTTCGCGGCATGCTCAGGCGTGTTAAATTCAGGAACAAAATCTGGATCTATAGTTTCGTTGTAATCTAACAATTTGGTGTAGTTGTAAGATCCGTTAATAAAGAATTTTCTAAATTTTCTTTCTATACCAAATCCTAAGCCAATAGTTTCAATTGGTACTTCTGCATTAGTGTAAACCTGGTGCGTTAGAAATTGTTGTGAAAGTATTGCTGCTCCAATTCCTCCATATTCTGGAGCTATAGAAGAATCAATAAAGTATGGTGTAACGACCTTTTTGGTGTATATAAAGTCAGTATACTTGTTGTAATAAGCATTTAAATCAAAAGTGAATTTTCCAATACCTGCTCTATATCCAAGTTCGAATGATTCCACCTTTTCAGCTTTTACCGCTTCAACTTTTTTAATTTCAAGTAAGTCTATGGCATCTTGAGGGTTGCTTGCTGGATTAAAGCTGTTAGCAAATCGCTGTACCGAACCAACAGAAAAAGAGCTATCATAAATATAATTTCCTGTTAAATCTACAGTTTGTGGGTTTGGACCTAGTAAAGGATTACTAAAATTAATGATCTGTGAGTAGTTTTCTAAATTGTCTTTAGCTGAACCTACCAAACTAATGAAACCATAGTTGGCACCATTGTATAAATCACTTGACGTAGGATTTCTAAATCCAGTTTGGAATGAAGCTCTAAGGTTACGTGTTTTTTTCTTACCTAATGCATAATTTACAGATACTCTAGGAGAGAAACTGCCTTCTAATTCTGATAGTTTATCATATCTCACAGAACCAGTTAGTTTTAAACGTTCGTTTAATAATTTCTTTTGAACCTGACCATAGACGCCATAAACATTGTAAGTTATCTTGTCGTTAGCATCATTAAAAACGGTTCCTTTAGAGTTTAGGCCGTACTCTTTAAAAGTTCCACCTAATTGAATTTCGGCAAAATTTATAAGGTCTCTAAAGTTGTAATTAACATCACTTTGTAAAGTGTAAGATTTATCTTGAAATCTAGATCCATTTGTTAGGTCATTACTTGTGCTTACCTCATTGAACGCTGCATCAAACTCATCGGTTCCAGGTTCAAAACGAGCTACACCTCCAACAGAGGTTGGTAGGTTCCCTGAATAGCCATCTACGTCATTGTAATCGGCAAATTCACGAGCCATAGTTATTAACGTGTTGTTGTCAAAAGTAGGGTTGTCGTTTCTTATTTCTTCTAGGGCATTATCGAAATCTTGAAACCACTGGTTATTTGTTTTGGCTTTTTTGTTTAAGTTGATCGCTGTTCTTACCATATCATAAGAATCTCCAGCATTATCTGTAGTGTAATACGTTCTTAAAGTGAAATTCTTTGTTGTATAAGCTAGGCTCGATTGTAAAACCAAGAAGTTCTTTAGTGTGGCACGTGTGTTTGTACCACTAAAGTTGGTACTACCATATGATACTTTTTGTTGTAATTTAATTTCAGAATCATCAGTAGGTTTGATGTGAAAAGAAATGTCACCATTAAAGTTTTCAATTTTACCATCATTTAAATCAGCATCATTATATCCAGTTCTACTTACTGGACCGATAACAGTATTTCCTGTAATTTCATCACCATAAATGTTTACAGCGTCAAAATATTGAATTGAAGGTAACCCGATATCAACAATATTTTTACTGCTTGTGTCATTTGCAGTCCAATCTGTTCCATTGATATAGCTTAAGTTAAGTTTAATAGCTGTTTGGCCTCCTAATTTGGCAGCCCATCTTAATCCAAGATCATTAAAAGCATTAAGGCCAGCTGCTTCTTGATTGGTATATCCACGTGTATAATATGCTGATACACCTGTTTTTTCAAAAGGACTTATACTGTTAATGAACATAATACCATTAAAGGCATTAGCACCATATAATGCCGATGAAGCTCCAGGTAGAATTTCTATATTCTCTACATCTAATTGATTCACACCTAATGAGTTACCAATAGAGGAGTTGAAAACTGGAATGGTGAATTCAGCACCATCAGCAAGTTGTAAGAAACGTGTGTTGGTTCCTTGGGCAAAACCACGAGTGTTAATGGTTTTACTAACTAAATTGTTGCTATTAAGCTGTACTTCCTTGACATTCACTAATTCATCATAAAAGTTAGGACTTGTCCCGTTTAATATAGATTCTTTAGAGAGTGTTTCAATGGTAACTGGAGTTTCAATCTTTTTTTCTGTTGTTCTAGAAGCGGCTACTACGACCTGTGTTAAATCGGTAGTCTTTTCCTTAATCATTTGAACCAGTAAATTTCTTCCGTCTTTATAATCAAATAGTGTTTTTGTTAATTCTTTGTATTCAATGTAACTAAAGCTAACATCAATAGGGTAACTGCCATTGTATTCTGTTCTAAATTCACCTGTAAAATCAGATGTTGTTATAAAAGTATCGTTTAAATAAACGTTTACTCCTGTTAATGGCATGCCATCTGCGCCGATAATTTTTCCCTTAATTATGCTTTGGGAAAATGATGAGAGACCTACTAATAAAAGCAGAGTTGTAATTTTAAATTTCATAGAGTTTGGTTATTGTTAATATAATTCTTTGCTTAGAGTCCAGTCGAAGCTAGAATAGCTTATATTGGTGTCGTTTGTAATCTGTTTGTCTTCTAGGTATTTATTTATAAATGAGTTTAGGTCTTCAAAATCTGAAGCATGCCACTTAAATATTGGTGATAGTATAGCTTCATTGGTAGTTTTTGAAAAATAGTTTTTACTAGAGTCATTTATAAAGTTCTTAGCGGCAGATTCCAATTGTAGTTCTAATGTTTCTGCAGAGTAAGGCTCTCTACTTAATTTTGGTGAGGACATAGAAGTGTTGTTTAGTGCAAAATACATTCTAGGATCGCCCATTTCTTCTATCATGATATTTTCAATATCGTCTAAAGAAACTTTTTGCCCATTAATATTAATGAATTCAATGTTGAAGGGTGCTTGAATGTATTTTATAGATTTTAACGGGTAGTAGTCAGATACCAGTTTGAGCATGTTAAAATTATACACGTTAATCCAATAAGCTTTTGTTTCTGGTTTGGTCCAGCTGTTATTTGGGGTTATCTTAGACAATCCGACAACAATCTCATTTAGAGATTCTTTATTTTTTACTAATTTTTCATATTTAATAAACCCTTCATTTGAAACATGCTTCTTAAGAAAATCCTTTAGCTCAGAATTGTCAATGGACTGAGAATGTCCCAAGCAGCATAAGAGTATGATTAGTAGGCTGGTTAATTTTCGTTTTAAGTTCATAGTTAATAATTTGGTTTTTTTAGTGTTAATTTTTTAAAAGACATGTAGGTTCTTTAGCCATTGATATGGCTTAAATAAAAAAGCAGCAGCAAAAATATATATTCTATGCATGCATAGTTGTTTAAAAGTTATTTATGCGAAACATTTAATTTTGGGAAAGAAATATTATGATGTTTAAAAAAATCAGTACAAAATTATAGTAGTATCTTAATCTGATTCGGTTTTTGCCTCATAATATATACAACAACAAGTTAAAAACTGTAGGCGTAATCTGTAGTGAGTTTGCATTTCATCGAATAAAAATCCTATTAAACGTTTAATGAAAAGTTAATTTTAGAATTTACTTGCGGAAAGTTCTTGTTATAAAAAAAAATCCTTCTGAAAACATCATGTTTTCAGAAGGATTTTTTTAACCATTAACCATTAACTAAACAAACTTTTCATCTTCAGTTGTAGATGATGTTGTAGGTGATTCGCCGTTAGGTTTTTTTTCAAGTCCTGCAGAATCAACCCCGAAAAACTGAAGGATTTCCGATCGGCCTTCAATTTGCTTCGCATTTGCGCCGACAATGGCTATAGGTTTCTGAAGTAACTCCGTGTTGTTGTTTAAAATTTTAAGCCAATCATCACAGTTAAAATCTTCGGTATTACCAAGGTCTTGATCCCCAATGGTAAAAAGTTTGTTTATAGGTTTTTTTAGCGCATCGGTAAGCTCTACCCAAATGGTGTCACCTAATTTTTCATTGCTAATATCTATAACTTCAACTTTCTTGTCTATGCCTTGAATGTATCCAAGAACTTGTTTTCCTAGGTGTGACTTTGAGCTGTATATGTAAGTCAGTTGTTTTTTATCTCGTGCTAAAATTGACATGTTTTTCATGGTTTAAAACTTTAATTATTAAGGTGTGTGTTTCAGGTGAACGGAAATACTGTTGTGGAACTTCTTATTTTCCGCCGCGTGCTGGGTAATCATTTTTAGTAACAAAATCAATAGCATTTAATATGTCATCCATAGGTGGTCTAGCAAACGGCATGGTTTGAATTGAACTCGCATAGAGTGAAAAATCTGGACGAATGATAAATAATCCAGGCTCAGAGAATTCGTCAGGCTCTTTATCTGAAATGGCTTCAGAAATAAATAAGCCCCAATTTCTGGCTTCTTTTATAGATAGTCCGTATGCTATAGGCAATTTAGAGATTCCCCAGTCTTCAGCTGATTGTTGTGCACGTTCTTGAGTGTCGCAACTCATGGCGATTAAATTAACACCACGTTCTTCAAATTCTGGAAGTTTTTCTTCTATTTCTTGCAATTGTTTTTTACAAACGGGGCAGTGTAGTCCTCTGTAAAATACTAAAATGATGAAGCTTTTACATTTTTGAGATTTGAGATCCCAGTTTGAGCCATCGGTTAAGGGTAAGCTTAATGCGGGTACTTCTGTTTTTGGAATTGTCATGTCTTTTATATCTTTATTTTTTAGGTTCTATATATGAAAACTCCCCGTTAAGGGAGTTTGATAATTAGTATTTTATACTAATGTTATTTTTTATTTTGTTGTTCCTTAATGGTGTTTTTGTCTATATCAAAAGTGTTATTTTCAATGTCAGTATGACCATTAGGGTTTGTTGGGTGTTTTTGTTCCTTCTTAGGTTTGAACTTTCTTTTATCTTTTATTTCTCCCATTGTTCTATGTTTTATAATGTTATTAATATTTAAGACATCACTTTGATGTACAACTAATTTACATAACAAATACTCATAGTCTTAACGCTTATCATAAGAATATTAACTCATTCGTACTGAGTCTTATGTGTTGAAAATGAATGCGATACGCGTTAAAAATCTTGAGTTTTGCGTTAATGCGGTTTAATACCTGTAGTTATCTTTAAGTACTATTAATTAGAAATAATAACGGTTGAATTGAATATGAATTAAAACTTAAAATATGGGACGGTGTTATGAAAGTTGTATTGCAGCTTGACAAAAATGCTTAACCGAATGTCAAAAATGCCTTTCTGAAATGATGGGTAAAGAAAGTAAAAATGATTGTCAACCTGTTGTATGCTTTGTGTAGAAGCTTGTATGTTATTTATAAAGTTTATGATTGCTGATAGCCCTTTTGCTAAAAAGTATTGTAGGCTATGTGCTGAGGTTTGTGAGTGGTGTGCCCAACAATGCCAACAACACGATCACGAACATTGTCAAGCCTGTGCAGCGGCTTGTACAAAATGTGCTCAAGAATGTCGTGTACACATGGTTTAAAATCCTTAAATTATGATTAGATTTAAGGCAACTATGGAATCTTTAAATATCAAAATCATGTTGAATGGCTTTATGCATTGGTATGGGCAAAACAAAGTTGTAAACCAGTTAGCGGGCGTTTTTTTTAAAATTGCTATAGTTTTTTTATGTTTGCAAGCAAATCAAGTTATGTCTCAAAATACCAATCACATTATACCTCATAGTATCGCTAAAGAAGTGAGTAAAGCTTTGTCTTTTTACCCTGAATTGAGTGATGTTTCTATTGTGTTTAAATTTAAGCGTCACATTAAAAAATCGACCATGCAGGCCCAGCCGCTTTTTGGGAGTTTTTTTAAAAGTCGAAAAAACCGCTCGTATGTGATTCGTATTAGTGAACGCATAAAAATTGCAGACACGGTGTTTAAAACTGAAGACATTCCATCCGATGTAATGATTGGTTGGATAGGGCATGAGTTAGGCCATGTTATGGACTATCAAAACATGAGGAACTCAGAGTTATTAAGGTTTGGGGTGAATTACATATTTTCAGATAAGCATATTGTAGAGGCCGAAAGAGCTGCTGATACCTTTGCGGTAACTCACGGTATGGCTGAATATATTGTAGCCACAAAAAACTTCATCTTAAATAATGCCGATATTGAAAACGATTATAAACTAAGAATTAAAAAGTATTACCTATCTCCAGAGGAAATCATGGAAATGGTGGAAGAAGCTAAAGAAGAAGAAACTGATGATCATCAAGCGGGCTGAGTTTCTTTGACGAAATCTTCCCATTCTTTAAATTTTTCTTCATTCATCACACGTTCCATTTTAACTTGGCCACCTTTCTTTTTGTTGGCGCCACTCCACTCATGAAATATAGATGATTTTACCACGTTTACTTTAACGCCTTTTAGAGCTTTAGAGCGTGCTACTTTATAGTTTTTATTTGCATCAGCTAAGAAATTGTCTAGTAAATCAGCAATTTTTTCTGAATCTACATGTTCTAAATCAGAACCTAAATACCAACTGTGATAAAAATCATCGTCAAAGCGCTTGGCAGCTAGGGTGTATTCAGGAATTTTTACATCCAATTGCTCCTCTAAGTATTGAACGGCATCATCCATTTTGTTTACTGAAAGCTGAGAGCCAACCGTGTTTAAGAAAAACTTGGTGCGCCCCGTGATAACAATTTCAGCACGTTCAAGATCGGTAAAAGCAATGGTGTCTCCAATTAAATAACGCCAAGCACCACTTACGGTAGAAATGATAAGCACGTAATCTTGATCGAGTTCAACTTCGGCTAAAGTTAAACAAGGTGCGCTATCTTTAATTGAGCCATCTTGATTAATGTAGTCTGGGTTAAAAGGTACGAATTCAAAGTAAATACCATTGTCAACAATCAATTTCATGGCATGGGTTTCCGGGCGTTCTTGATAGGCAATAAAACCTTCAGACGCTAAATAAGTGTCAATAATGGTTATTGGTTTTTCAAGTAAGGCATTGAAACTTTTTTCATAAGGGCCAAAGGCAACGCCTCCAGAAGTGTATACTTGCAAATTAGGCCAGATATCATGAATCGTTTTAACATTATGATATTTTATTACTTCAGCAAGCATGAGTTCTAGCCACGAAGGGATGCCACTTAAAGCGCCAATATCCCAATTTTTGGCATTTTCGGCAATGTGCTTAACGCGCTCATCCCAGTCGTCAATTTTTGCAATTTTTTCGCCTGGTTTATAGTAGCCGCGAAACCAGTCTGGGATTTTACTGGCACTAATGCCACTAATTTCACCTTCTAAGTGGTCTTTGTTTTTCTCTAGGTCGGTTGAACTGCCTAGCATCATAATTTCTTTTTCAAAAAAATCGGCAGGTAAATCGAAATTACTAAGCGCGAAGACCTGTTTTATTCCCGCTTGCTGAATGGCTTCAACCATAGCATCAGTTACAGGAATACGTTTGCTGGTTTTCCCTGTGGTACCTGAACTTAAAGCAAAATAATTAGGTTTGCCTGGCCAAGTGATATCTTTTTCACCGTCTAAGAGTTTTTTCCACCAGTTTTGATACATTTTATCATAATCATGATAAGGAATGTTTTCAGCGAAAGCTTTGCTGGGATGGTCATTTTCTAAAATGCTTTCAAACGAATAATATTTGCCAAAAGCAGTGTTTTTAGCCGTTTTAAGGAGTTTTTTTAAAACCTTTTCTTGTGCTTCAACAGGGTTTGCTTCAGGAGTTATGACATCTCTTAAATTAATAACACCTTTGATAATATTTCCAATTATAGCCATGATTTATTTTTTTTTTTTTTTGATGAATGTTCAGAATACGGTTATATTTCTATTTGATATAAACCGTTTTTTTGTTGGTGAATGCTAAAAGGCCCTCTTTAGATAGCTCACGACCATAACCAGAGTTTTTGGTGCCTCCAAAAGGCAGTCGAGGGTCTGATTTAACCATTTCATTGATAAAAAAGGCGCCATCTTCAATGTGAATGATATGTTTTTTAGCATCTTCTACATCAGCTGTGAAAATCATAGTCCCTAGACCAAAACTGGTTTGACTAGCCAATTTATAAGCTTCTTCCTTATCATCTACTTTTATGATAGCTGCTACAGGGCCGAAGGTTTCTTCTGTGAAAACTGGCATATCGGTAGTGACTTCAGTGATGATAGTTGGTTGATAATAGGCCTGATTGCGTTCGTTTCCGTAGTGAATATTTGCGCCTTTTTCAATCGAAATTTTTACTTGTTCTTCAAGAATATCGGCTAGATCAGGTCGAGCTAAAGTTCCAATTTGGCTGTCTTCCTCTAGCGGATCACCTGAGCGTAAGTTGGCTACTTTTTCAGTGAATTGCTCTAAAAACTGCTCGTAAATACCGGCTTCAACAATAAAACGTTTGGCAGCAATACAACTTTGCCCAGTGTTTAGCATGCGGGCTTTAACCATGGTGTCTATGTGGGTGTCTAAATCGGCATCATTTAAAACAATACAAGCATTGTTGCCGCCCAGTTCTAAAACGAGTTTTTTTAGTTGAGATCCTGCAATTTCGCCGACTTTTTTACCCGCTTTTTCGCTGCCTGTGAGGGATACTGCTTTCACCAGGTCGTTTTTAATCAACTCTTCTACAGTATTGTGATCAGCTAGAACGGTGGTGAAGCAACCCATAGGGTAGCCTACGTTTTCAAAAATCTCTTGTATAGCTAAGGCGCACCCCGTTACATTAGAAGCGTGTTTTAATATGACTGTGTTTCCTGCGGTTAATGTTGGAATGGCAAATCGTAATACTTGCCAAAACGGGAAGTTCCAAGGCATGATAGCTAAAATAACACCAAGCGGGTCGTAAGAGATAAAACTTTCCTGAGCATCGGTTTCAATGAGGGCATCGGCCAATAAGGCTTCTGAGTTTTTAGCATAGAAATCACATAAAAAGATACATTTATCAATTTCAGCTAAACTTTCGGTAATAGGTTTACCCATCTCTTTTGAAATGAGTGCGGCGAAATGTTCACGATTATCACATAAGTTATCAGCTACCTTTTCTATTAAATCCGTCCGCGTTGAAATGGGTTTGATTTTCCATATTTGAAAGGTTTTATCGGCTTGTAATAAAATTTCTGAAACTTCTTCAGAGGTAAAGTAGCGGTAAGTCTCTATGGTTTTATTAGTGTAAGGGTTTTTCGTTTTTATCTCTTTAGCCATGATGAAATTTTATTCAAAATTTGAACTTTAAAGATAGCTATTTGACACCATTGTTTTAACGCGATTACTAAAAACATGAATGTTTTTAAGTTTTTTTAAATCAGCTAATATTCTCATGTATAGCGTTAATAAATACTGTTGTATAAAGCTAACTTCGTGATAAGAGAAATTTGTTTAACTATAAAATTAAAATAAACATTATGAGTATGAATAATAATGAGAGTACAGCACTAGGAATAATTGCAGGATCACTTGTTGGGGCTGCTGTTGGAATTTTGTTTGCTCCTTATAAAGGGAGTAAAACAAGACAGATCATTGCCGATGAAGCGGTTTTAGCCAAAGAGAAACTGGAAACTGAATTGGCTTCGGCTAAAGATATTATAGCAAAAACTACTATAGATTTAAAAGATAGAGTAGTGTCAAGTACTGAAACAAAACAGCAAACGCTTGAAGAACAAGTTAATGCTTTAGCGCATGATGCTAGTCATAAAGCTGACGATGTTATTAATACTTTAGAAAAAAAGCTTACCGAATTGAAGCTTAAGAATAAGAAGTTGCAAAAAACATCATAATATATGGGGTTGATAGATGCTATAAATGAAACAAACACTAAGGCTGTTCATATGAGTGAACGGTACGTTAAAGAGTCCTATACCTTTCATCGTTTAAAGATTTTTAAGGAAATCACTGTTTCAATAAGCTTGGTTTTTAAGCTTGTTGTGATAGGTGGTTTTGGGCTGATTGCTACCTTGCTTGCTGCAATGGGGCTAGCTTTACTTATTGGTAAAATGATAGCAAATTATCCGCTGGGTTTTCTAATAGTAGGTGGTTTGTTTATGGTGGTATCTATTATAGCTTACCTTTTTAGACGCCATTTTAATGACATGGTTGTAAAGAAATTATCAAAACCTTTTTTTAATTAATATGAAGACGTATAGAAATATGAAGCAATTGGAACGTGATTTGAAAATTTCAAGTCTAGAACGTGACATTGCCTATGAAGAACTGAAAGCATTAGGAGAAGAGTATAAAACGATTTTTACACCAGCCCATTGGGTACAAACAGGGTTAAGTCTAGCTAGTAAATATGGCGTTTTTATGCTATTTAAAAAGATTATAAAATAAAGTAGTGACCAATTTTAATATGCTGCTTGAGAAGTAAACTCTGTTTGATGCTTAACCAAATTAAGATGGATGACACTTTGTACTACTCAAGCAGCTTTTTCATTTTTTATTATTAACCTAAAACCAATTTCACATGACAACAATATTTGAAGCTTTAAGAAAAGACCATGATACGCAACGTAATTTATTAGAACGTTTAGTGGCAACCTCTGGCGATACTGAATCTAGAGATATTACCTTCAAGCAATTAAAACAGGAGTTAGATTTGCATGCCGAAGCAGAAGAGCGTCATTTTTATAAACCGCTAATATCTAATGATATGATGCAGGAAAAGGCGCGACATGGCATTGCAGAACATCATGAAATTGATGAGTTACTTGAAGCTCTTGAAAATACAGACTATAGTTCTTCAGCCTGGTTAAAAACAGCTAAAGATTTAAAGCATAAAGTAGAACACCATTTGGAAGATGAAGAACTTGCCTTTTTTCAATTGGCAGGAAAGGTGTTTACAGAAAAACAAAAAACAGAGCTAGCAAAAGATTACCAGGCTTATATGTCTGAAAACGTTTCATAGGTTTTTTGTCATTAAGCTAATTATTTAACGCATTGCGAACATAAAATACATAAACCCATGTTATCTTTGAACTGGTTGGTTAGTATAAAAAGGCCTTTGCTCATTCTTTAGAGCTGAGGTCTTTTTTCTGTTTTTATAAGCTCGTTTTGTGAAGTCAAGACATGTGGTGTCGTATCATTGAAGCCTTGTTTGCTCTAATTTTGTAGAGAAGGAAAAATGATATAATGATGAAAACTTTAATAAGTGATTTACCCGTATTTGAAGACCCCGTTAAATTTTTAATGTGGTTTTTTATAGTTTTAATGGTGGTATTTTTAATGTTCTTAGTAACATTAAGATCAGGGAAGAAATTGGGTGAAAGGCATGTAGCTGTTAAAAAAACACGTTCAGTTATTTATTCAACCCTTATTATTGGGGTGGCTTTGATTTCTAGTGTTTTTGCTTTAGAATTGAATAGTCAATCTGAAGTTGTTGGTGATACCTTATCAGCTGAAGAAATTGATGCTTTAGAAAGTTTAGAGCATATCTCACACCATGATTCTCATTATTTGTTCGGTATTGATATTTCTCACTATCAAGGTGAAATAAAATGGCATATAATGAAAGAGTCAGAGCATCCTATTGATTTTGTGTTTATTAGATCAACTATGGGTATAGATGGAAAAGATACTCATTATCATGCCAATTGGGTTGATGCCAAAAAACATGAGTATATTAGAGGGGCTTACCATTATTACCGTCCGAATGAAAATTCTACTAAACAATTTGAAAATTTTGCTGAAACGGTAAACCTAGTAGATGGTGATTTTCCACCAATATTAGATATTGAGGAGCCTAGTAGATTTGGTGATAAAAAATTAAGAGAAGGTGTTTTAAACTGGTTGAAATTAGCTGAGGCTAAGTATGGTGTTAAGCCTGTGGTGTATACCGGAAAACATTTTTATGACACTCGTTTAAAAGGATATATTGAAGATTATCCATTATGGATTGCAGCTTACTCAGGTAAAGGTAGAGTGAATGATGTTGAGTGGACCTTCCATCAATTCTCTGAGGAAGTTGAAATTGCTGGTATTGATACCGCTGTAGATGGTAATAGTTTTCATATGACTATGGAAGAACTACATGACATGTGTATTGGTGACCGTAATCACTCTAAAAAGTATTGGAGAAATTAGGTTTCAAGGTAATAAACAAAAAACCCATCAGCTATTTCTAGTGATGGGTTTTTCTTAGTAGCGGGAACTGGACTCGAACCAGTGACCTTCGGGTTATGAGCCCGACGAGCTACCTACTGCTCTATCCCGCGATGTATTAATTAAAAACAACAAAACTTAGCTTTTAACTTTCGGTTCATAATGCCGACCTTGTTGTTTCGGACTGCAAATATACAATCATTTTTAGGTTCTGCAAGCATAATTTTAAAAAAATATTACTGCTCTATACTAACTGCTTGAAAATGTATTAATTCTGTGTTATTTGTTTTTAAATAAATCTGAAAAGGATTACAACAAACCTCACAATCTTCGATGTAGTTTTGGTTTGGGATGGAGGTATCTACTAGAACGGAAATATTTTCCCAACAATACGGACATGTAAATGAGTGCTCAATCATACCTAAAAATAAAAAAAAACCATTAAAAATAATGGCTTTCTACTAATTAAATTAAGATATAAACTACTGCTCGTTGCCCTCATTCATACTTGCAGTAGAATTTTGTGATTGTAAATCCATTAGAACCTCAGTGTTTTTTCCAGAGATAGCAATATACTCTTGACTGAGTTTGTTGTGGCTTACCATAATGGTGTTTAACTTTTTTAAGTTTATAAATTCAAGAGGTAGATCACCAGTAAATTGATTTGAAGACAATAACAACTCTTCTAAATTGATTAAGTTTGCCATTTCTACTGGAATTTCTCCTGCCAATTGGTTGTTCATTAAACTTAGTTTTTGCAGCTTCGTAAGGTTTGCAATTTCTACCGGAATAGTTCCTGATAACATGTTGCTTCCTAATAAAAGTTCTTTTAAATTAGTGAGTTGCATGAGTTCAACAGGAAGCTCCCCTGAAAGTTTATTGCTGTATAATTTTAAAGTTTCAAGTTTTGTTAAAACCCCAATTTGTGTTGGAATTGGCCCTTCAATTTCATTCATGAATAGCTCTAATGATTCGAGCTGTGTTAAATTTTCAATCGTTACAGGAATAACGCCCTTGAGTTTGTTAAACCCTAAGTTTATTTTTTTAAGATGTACTAAGTTTCCAATGGCTTCAGGAAGTTCCCCTTTAAGGTTGTTGAATTCTAAGTTAATTTCAACAACATGGTCATTTTCTAATTTTACACCATACCAATTTTTAACATCACCATCGGTATCCCATGAGGCATTCCAGTTATCACCATTTGTAGCAAGGTAAATGGCTTTTAAGGCTTCTTTTTCTTCTGGGGTGATTTTAGCAAAGGCTTGGGTAGTTATAAAAAGGCAGAATAAAAGTAGTTTTAGGGAATTCATAAATTTAATTTGGTTTTTTTAGTTGGCTCACCAAAATAGGAGTATTATGGATTAAAAACTATTTTAATCGACAAAGTGCATGTTTTTTTAACAAAACATGCGCTTTCGTAATTAGGAGCCTAAAAATTAGGCTTTAGTCAAAGCTCCATCCAATACCTGTTGTGATGACATAATCGGTGTCATTTCCTTCAATAGCCGGTTGGTTATCGTAGTTTAATGTAAACCCACCTTTAACATAAAAGTCTGAAGGTAAATCATATTTTATAGTGAAATCAACATCCGATCTTATCCTGCCTTTTTCCGATAAACTAGGTATTAATTTAGCCTCGGCAGTTAAGCTTAAATCATCATAATTAAAGAGATTGATATTGCTTGAGACAAAGGCTTCCGCCGATGTTTTATTTAGGGAACTGTCTACATAGTTCTCAATGTTATAAAGAAAGCCTAGACCGATACCCCAATAAAGTTTGTTATTGTTTTTTATGAATTTACCAGCTCCTAAACTCGGACTTAAACGTCCTTTAAGAGCTTGCTCTGTATTAGAAAGAAAAGAGGTGTTGGCCATTAAGTACCATTTGCCATCAACAATAATTCTGATAATGTCTATCTTGGCATCTGTTCGCTTAGTATCATCAACATCATCTTGGTAAGAATTCAAAACATTAACAGAGCCATCCATTAACCATGATTTGTCTATATAGCTTAAGGCACCTCCAACAGAAAATTGTCTTAAGTTGTTGGCTTTAGATAAGTTAAATCCTAAGTCAATAGACCCCGTAAAGCGTTCCCAAAAGCCATCATCAATTTCATTTAAGGCAACCATTTCATTCATGCCAAAAGTTTCAACTTCACCTTCCACAGTTTTGATATGTAGTTTACCATCTTTGGTCGTAGATAAATGACCAAAGCTTCTTCGTCCTTTAGTAAGAATGATAAGGGTGTTTTTAACAAGGTGGATATGGGCTACTTTATCAAATTCTACGTGAAAATCACTGTCGCTGTAATCTGTTTCTATGGTTATAACGTTTTGTTTTAACCGTTTGACTTCTCCGGTTAAAACAACGTCATTTTTAAGTTTTAAGGTGTCTACTTGTGAAAATCCGGAAAAGCTTATGGCTAAAAGAAAAATCCAAGATATTTTAGTTTTGAGTAGAGATTTAATCATACTGATGAAGGGATAATATGGTTAATTAATAAGATAGTCATGCTTCTTAAAAAGCAAATAGGGTATTAAAATTTTTCTAATTTCCGCAATTTAATAATAATTAAAAACACGATAAGAATTTTGAGTGAAATTATTATAAAATAGAAGGGGGTTTAGTTGGTTTTAGTTAAGTTTGTTTGTATCTAATCTAGCTTATGAGTTGTTTTAAATATTTATGGTGTCTCCTTGTTTTGTTGTTGGTATGTTTCTCTTGTAAGGAAGATGAATATAAAGATAAGGTTGACGACAGTCAGCTGGTTCATAACCAAGAGGCCGCTTATATTGGATCCAAAACATGTGTGGAATGCCATAATGATGCGTTTAAAAAATGGCAGGGTTCTCATCATGATTTAGCCATGCAAGTGGCAAATGATTCTACTATTTTAGGTGATTTTAATGATAGTAAAGTAAAAATTGATGGGGTATCTTATCATTTTTTTAAGCGTGAAAATAAGTTTTTCGTTTCTGTAGTCGAAGTCGATAAATCTGAAAAAGAATATGAAATAACTTATGCCTTTGGCTTTACACCGTTACAGCAATATTTAGTCGATTTTGATAAGGGGAGAAAACAAGTTTTAAGGGTTACATGGGATTCCGTAGAAAATAAATGGTTTCATCAATATGCTGGCGATACTATTGTACCTAACGATTGGTTACATTGGTCTCAAGGGGCGCAAAATTGGAATACCATGTGCGCAGAATGCCACTCTACAAATTTGCAAAAGAATTACAACCCAGGTACAGATGAATTTCATACGACTTATGATGAAATTAATGTGACTTGCGAAAGTTGTCACGGACCAGGGAGTAATCATGTTAAGTGGGCTTCAAGTAAAGACGGGTCTTATCCAGATCAAATTATAAAGGGACAAACTCAAGAAGAGCAATTAATGCTCTGTGCACCTTGCCATTCAAGAAGATCTAAACTTACACCTAACTTAGAACCAGGAATACCGTTTGAGGATCAATATTTACTTCAAAAACTATCAACTAACTTTTATCACGGTGATGGTCAAATAGATGATGAGGATTATGTGTACGCCTCTTTTCTTCAAAGTAAAATGTATATGGAAGGTGTGAAATGTACAGATTGTCATGATCCACATTCCATGGAATTGAAATTTGACGGGAATCAGCTTTGTTTACAGTGTCATGTTCCAGCTAAATATGATACAGAAAAGCACCATTACCACAAACAGGGTACACAGTCTGCGCAGTGTATTAATTGCCATATGACGGGTAAGCTGTATATGGGTAATGATTTTAGAAGAGATCATAGTTTTCGAGTGCCTCGTCCAGATCAATCTGTCGAACACGGCACACCTAACGCTTGTACAGGTTGTCACACCAAGCAAATGGATGAGTGGGCAGCTAATAAAATTGTAGAATGGTATGGAGAAGAACGTTCAGATCATTTTTCTGACGCACTATTATTAAGTGCAGAAAGTGAAATAACGGCTTCGGAAACTGCAAAACTTGAAGCATTTATAAATGATTTATCATATCCAGAAATAGCCAGAGCTACTGTAATTGATAACTTGCCTTTTCTAAGTCAATCGCAATACAACGCTTTTTACACCGCTTTAGACGATAAGTTCCCCTTGGTACGTTATAGTGCATTAGTAAAATTTAGACCATTGTCACCTGAAATTAGAATTGAAGTAGCTAATAAAATGCTTTATGATCCTTCTAAATTAGTGCGTATTGGTGTTGCCCAGTTGTTAAATGATATTAACGATCAAAGCTTAACTCAAATCGATCAAGCGGGATTAAATAAAGCAAAGGAAGAATATAAAACCATGTTGTTAAGTAGTGCCGATTTTTCTAATGGGCGTATGCAGTTAGGTGATTATTATATTCAGAAGAATGATTACAGTAAAGCGATTAAGCATTATAATATGGCTTTGAAAAAGGATAGTTTGTTAACTCCTGTATATTCAAACCTAGCGACCGCCTACTCCTTAAATAAAGATTATGAAAATGCCATAAGTACTTTGGATGCTTGGGGTAAGATAGACTCAAAAGAAGGGAGAGTACATTATTTAAAAGGCCTGTTGTTTTTTGAAATGGCTAAAAATGATGAAGCGGTTTCAGAATTAAAAACAGCTATAAAATTAAATCCAAAAGATGCACGATCTATGTACAATTTAGCGACTTACTATTATCAAGAAGATAAGGATTTAGCTTCCGCAAAGCAATACATTAATGCGGCGTTAAAAGTTGAGCCAGGAAACCCTGACTATGAGTATTTACTAGCGTTAATTTATCAGAAAACGGGAGAAGTTGGGAAAGCACAAGGTATCATGTTGAAGTTACAAGCTAATCAGTAGCAGTAGGATTTAACCATTTTTTGTTTTTAACCGAAGCGTTTAACTTAGCTTTTTTATACTTTAAAAACGCTTTTCTGTCTGAAATTAAATGAGTAAGTAATTGGCTGTAGTTTAAATTAGAAGCATGATTACTAAAAGCTTTATCATTTATATCCTGAATGGTATCTCTTGTTTTATTAAAAACAGGATGTTCTTCAAGGTCTTGGATTGATTCAAAATCTGGGTCCAATTTTTTTATCCAAATGTGACTTGCTGAAATAAAGGCATAATAATTCTTATGTCTCAAGGTTTTTTTAACTTGAGAGAATGCATAAGCCTCAGATTTTAAATATACCTTATGCTTCCTTTGGTATATAATAAAGCCATACTTTACTAATTTGATAAGAACAAAGAGTATTAAAAGTCCTAAAACAACGTATTCAATAAAGGTTTTCGGTGTTAAGCCAAGAATTAAAAACGGCTTTTTTTCTGCTTCAGCTTCTTCAGTAACTTCTTCTTGTAATGATTTTTTTATGCTGGCCAACATGGTTAAATCAGCATTCGGTTTCACTGAAACCATGACGGAGTCTATCTTTTTTCTATAAAAACGTTTACTATTTGGGTTCCAATACACATATTCTATAGAGGGAATCATAACATCGCCTTCCTTTTCAAAAAGATAATTTACAGTTTCCGAACGCGTTGCAGATACAGAAATTTTCGATTTATGGGTGTTTACTGATGGTCGTTTAGGGTAAATACTAACTCCAGAAATGCTGTCCCAGGTAGTAGCGGGAATAAATTCTGATAAGGTGCCAGCTGCAGATCGACTTATAGTACGTTGCACGACATCACCAACTTTTATGTCTTTTAAGGGTTTTGACCATTTTTCGCTGATATTTAGTGAATTTGATACCAGCCAATTATTTAAACTATAGCCCAAAGGCACATCTTTGACTTGAAAGGTTTTGGCTTTGGTTTTTACGACCCGCTTAATACCTTGGTATCCGCCTGGTTTTGGAGATTCTATATGTATGGATAAGCTAGGTATAGTAATTTCGCCTTGTTTGGTCGGGAAGACATTGTAATAAAATTGAACCCCTGCGTATTGTTTCCCGTTAAATGTTCGAGTGTCACTCATCGATCTAAAATAAACGGTTAGGGCGCCATCAATTTGAATGTTTCCTAGATCGATTCCTGAAGTAAACCATGTTTCACTATAAACTGAAACGGTTAAGTGAATGGGTTGACCAATATAGGCTTCATTGGTATTAGTGTTAATATAACTAATAATGTTTTGGCTAAAACTAACCAAAGAGCATAAACAAAAAACGATATGTAAACCAATTTTTTTTACCATGAATTATTGGTTTTTTTAGTTTCTACTAAACCTTTTTTAATTTGATATCGAAACTTCTTACTTAAAAATAGAGCGGGATCATCATCAACTTTTCGCATCAATATATTTTTAGGCAATTCCCCTTGTCCTGATTTGAAATTATCAGGCAGTTCATCCAACTCTTTACTTTTACGTTTACCGGTTTCTGCAGTTTCTTCAAGTCTTTTTTTCTGCATATCTTTTTTCGTGGCTTTTTGTCCGCCACCGCTCAAATCTTCAGGCGAATTATTTTGCTTATTTTTAGCACTAGGTTTGTCTTTTAAGTCAACATCTTCAGGTTTTAAAGCTTCCATTGCGGTTATAGCTTTTTTCACATGAGCAAGGTTGGAATGTGCGTTTTTATTGGAAGGGTCTTTTTGAATGACTTTTTCAAAAATAGTTGCAGACTTATCTAAACGTCCTAATTTCGCATATGTTAACCCTAGGTTGTACAAACCACTAACTGTAGTGTCTTGTTTAAAGGCCGTTTCAGCACTTAAATAATCACCAGCTTTGTAGTAAGCAACACCTTTATGCATAGGGTCTTTAAATTCCATAGCAGCTTTTGTGTAATTTTCAGCATCGTATTCTTGTTGCGCTTGGTATTGTTTAGTGTACCATAAATCTTTGAATTTAAAATCTTTCTTATTTTGTTTGTCTTCATCTGAGCAAGAGCTAAAACAAAGCATGATAATGATGAGATTTAAAGCCCAACCTTTACGGAAGCTTAGCACAAAAATGAAAGCCAGTGGAAAAAGAAGCCAATAGCCTTGATCTTTCCAATTTTCATCTTGTTGATCAGATTTGTCTTCAAACACAATGTGAGCACTAATGGCTTTAGCCAAATCTTTAACATCACTGTTATCTAAAGTGATTTCTAAAACTTCTACTTTATCGATCTCAGCGAGACTATTAAGTTTCGTTATGTTTAGTGCTGATTTTTCCTTGTGAGAAGGAATGGTTCCACCACTTTGAGTTGCAAAAGGGTAGAGGTATAATTTTACATTATTTTGTTGCAAAAACGAACTCACGGTTTCAATAGGTAAGTTGTCTAAGTCATCTGTGATAATAAGAATTTTTCCTTCAGCTTTATTATCAGTAAAAAGCGTGTCTAATTTTTTAAATAGTAAACTAAATTCTGTGCCGCTTTGTGGCATCATTCTAGGCTTTAAGCCATCCAATTGATCTTCTATAATTTTATAATCGGTTGTAAAAGGAATGGCCACGTGTGTAGAACCAGAAAACAAAACCAAGTTGGTTGCGGCTCTAGGGTTGGCTTCTAGTAAATCGTGAATTTTAAACTTCGCACGCTCTAAACGGTTAGGAGAAACATCGGTGGTTAACATGCTTTGAGATAAATCTAAAGCGATTGCAAATTGCGATTTCACCTTTTTTGCCGGAGATTTAAATTGACTCCACGTCGGACCTAAAAAAGCAATGAGGCCTATGGCAAACATTAAAATAACCGAAAACCTGATTATAATAATTTTCCACGAGTTACCTTTTTGAATGACATAAGGTCTTAAATGTTTCGCAATTTGTTTTTTCCAAGCATAGCTTTCCTTGTAAAATAGAAAACCTAAGCATAAAATTAAGATCGCACCTATACCTAACCATAGGTAATCTGTTCGTAAAAAATGGAATTTTTCCCAATTGATATGTTTGAGTTTATCTAACATTACGAGGTTCTAAGGCGTTTAAAAATGACGATTAAATTGTTTAGGAAAACGAGAACACATCCTAAAACTAAAGCGGCACCTAAAGGATAATAATATAATAGTGTTTTAGGCGTGAAACTTTCTTCTTCGTATTCTACGGGTTCTAGTTTTTCTAATTCTGCGTATATTTTTTCAAGCTCTTTAGTGTCTTTTGCTCTAAAATATTTTCCGTTGGTTAATTCTGAAATTTCTGTTAGCGTGCGTTCATCTAAATCGGAAGAATTATCGCCAGGATCACCAATACCAATTGTGTATATTATGGTTGAATCCTTTTTAGCCATATTCGCAGCATCCAGCGGTAATATGTCCATGCCACTATCAACACCATCGGTTAAAAGCAGCATCACTTTATTGGGTATGGTATCGCGTTCAAACATATCCATGCCTTTTACAATGGCTTTCCCTATGTTGGTCATTTGTCCGGCCATACCAACGTCTGCTTCATCTAACATGGTTTGTACTGTTGGTAAATCTGTAGTGAACGGGGCTTGAATATAGGCGTTACTTGCAAAAAAAATGAGGCCCATTTTATCACTTTCACGTTTTACAATAAAATCCTGCATGATGTTTTTTACGGCTTCCCAACGGGTTACGGGCTTGTTGTCGATATACCAGTCTTTATTCGCCATACTGAAAGATAAATCGGCAAGAATTAAAAAGCTACGTGAGGTTTTTATCTTTTTTTCAGGTTTACCCACCAATTCTGGTGAAGCCATAGCAATTATTAATAACAACCAAATCACAAACATAAAAAATGAAGCAAACCATGAGCGTTTTTTAATATGAGATGCTTTTTTAGGTTTTTGCTTTGATGCTTTTGCACTGGCTTTAAAATAAGGGTATATTAAGGCTGTACTTCTATTTTTAATAGTAGGCAAGAGCCAGTATACCAAAAATGGTAGTACAACCAAGAAGGCCATGTAAGGATATGCAAAGTGAAAATTATCAGGCATGTTTTTTAATCCAAGTTATACACGTTTCGGTAAATTCATTAAAATTGAATGTACCTGTATTATTAAATTCATTTTTATAAATGGCAGAAGCAATAACTTCTTGATGGTTTAAGAAGTATGGTTTGTTCAACTTTTTATCTAAAAAAGCAAGCCAGCTTTCACCTTGTAAAGCAGCAACCTCCTTCCTGTTGTATGTTTGTAGAGCGGTTTGCTTCATTAAAAACATCACTTGAGAGATTAAGGTACTTGTTGCTTCTTTTTCTTTCGTTTTTAAAGCTATAATTTGAGAAACAGCTTCTCGACGATAGGCATTTGATTTGTATTTTATGTACACTTTATAGGCTATATATAGCATGAAGATAACTAGTAGGAAAAACACAATTTTCCAGCCTAAAGTATCCATGGTGAATGGAATAGGAGCGGGCTCCAATATTGGACTTAATTCTATGTTTTTTTCTTGTAGCATTTATCTGTTATAATTACTAAATACGTCTATAAGTTGATTTTCAATAGGGTCTGTGGTGTTGACTTTAAAAATGTTTATTTGGTATTTTTCCAATTCCGCTTTAAAATTTTTATAATCAGTTTCAAATGTATCTTTAAGCGCCTTATTTAGTTTTTTGTTTTTTCCGTTAAGGTTTATTTGATGCGTTGTATTGGTTATGGTGAAATTTTCCTCTGGAAATTGTTCTTCCATGTCATCATATACTTTAATAAGTACCAAATCATTATGGAGCGCCAATTGGCTTAAATAGGATACTACTGAAGCACTATATCTACGGAAATCACTAATTATAAAAACCACGTAATCATGTGTTACAATGTTGTTTATTTTTGAAATAATTTCTGTTAAATTGTCTTCAAACTCAAAATGACCAGCTTCATATATCTTTTGATTGGCTTCAATTATCTTCTGTAAAAAATAAATAATATTTCTGGAATCTCTTTTAGGTGTAACCACCTCATAAGTTTCTCCAGAATTTACCATGCCGCCAACGCGATCGCAACCCTTTTTTATTTTATGAGCTAAAATTGAAGCCAGTTCGCCGGCAACAACCGATTTCGTTTTTTTCTTGGAACCAAAACCCATACTCGCTGTTTGATCAACATAAATAAAGGCAGGTTTTTCTTTTTCTTCTGTAAATATTTTAGTGTGCGTGCCACCAGTTTTAGCTGTGACGTTCCAGTCGATTTTTCTAATATCATCACCTAAAACATAAGGCCTAGATTCCTCAAAATCTAATCCTCTGCCTCGCAACTTGGAAGCATAACGACCAGATAATACACTATTTGATTTTTGTTTGCCAGAGCTGAAATTAACGATAGAACTTATTAGCTCGAACTTCAAAAGATGTTCAAGAGTAAGAAAAATATTCTCGTTATCAATAGGCTTGGGTGATTTCATAAATATAGGCTTTAGGCCACTACAGCAACAACTTCAATAAGTTTATCTATAATTTGATCGGCTGTAATATTTTCGGCTCTACCTTTATAGCTCACAGCGATTCGGTGTCGTAGTACATCTTTTATTACACCATGAATATCTTCTGGAGTAACAAAGTCACGACCTTGCATCCAAGCATGTACTCTGCTACAACGATCTAAAGCAATTGTTCCTCTCGGACTTGCCCCGAAATCGATAAGTTTAGCGAGTTCGGCATCATATTTTTCAGGATATCGACTTGCAGAAATTAGGCTCACCATATATTTTTCCATGTCTTCGGAAACTTTAATTTGTGAAATTTCTTTTCTAGAATCAAATATGGCTTGCTGCGGAATTGTTTTTATAGTTGTTTTAGCCGTGTGTGGAGCAGCTTCTCTTTTGTTAAGGCGCATGATTTCTAGCTCGGCATCATCATCAGGATATCCAATAATGGTATGGACTAAAAAACGATCCATTTGCGCTTCGGGTAACGGATAAGTTCCTTCCTGTTCAATAGGGTTTTGAGTTGCCATAACCATGAATAACTCTTCCATTTTATAGGTTTTCCCTGAAACGGTAACTTGGCGCTCTTCCATGGCTTCCAGTAGAGCTGACTGTACTTTTGCAGGAGCCCTGTTTATTTCATCGGCTAAAATGAGGTTACTGAAAATAGGCCCTTGTTGAAACATAAATTTCTCGGCTTCATTAGGTAGGTAGATTTCGGTTCCAGTAATGTCCGATGGTAATAAATCAGGTGTAAACTGTATTCGACTTAAACCACAATCTAAGTTTTTAGCTAAGGCATTTATAGCCCTTGTTTTAGCCAAACCAGGTAAGCCTTCAAGTAGCATATTGCCATCTGCAAGCAGAACAAGTACTATAGTATCAATCAGTTTTTCTTGTCCGATTATGGATTTTGACATTTGCTCTTTTAAAGCTGAAACAGATTCAAATGGTGTCATTATTTTTAGTTTTTAGTTTCGTTTAACTGAAACGGGTAAATGACCTTCCAATCTTTTTTCATATCAATAATGGTCCAACCGTTTTCAGTAGCATAATCTAGTCCTTTATCAAATTGTCCAATGTGGGAATCTCTGTCATACGCCCACTCTCTTTCTCCGTCAGTATGGTGCACATAAAGTTGAAAGGAAGGATATTTGTTAGAGTCACCATATTGCATCATTTGCAAATCACCATCTGAATTTCCTGCAGAAAACACAGGTTTTTTTCCTATGAATTTGTTTATTCCAACAGGCTTTCCTGCTTTGTCATCTATAAAATCAAGTTCGGGTAATCTTATTATTTTTGCTTTACCGTCTTCCATGACAAATTCAGTTTTTATACTACTACCAACCACTTGGTCTTTTGGGATCCCATAAGCTTCTTGAACCCAAGGGCGCATAAACTCTACACCACCTCCAGAAACAATGTAAGTTTTAAAATTATTGGCACGTAAATAATCTAAAAGCTCTAGCATGGGTTGATAGATCAAGGTGTTAAAAGGTTTTTTAAAACGAGGATGTATGTCTTTTGAAATCCAGTCTTTTACAATACCTTCAAATTCTTTAGCAGTCATTCCGGCATGTGAGGCCATTACAAGTTCAAGCAGCCCTTTTTCACCTGAAGCCATCAAGGCTTTCATGTCATTTTCAAGTACTGCTTTATAGGGTTGTTTGTTTTTCCACTCTGGGTGTTCAGGAGCTAGGGCTTTAATCCTAGAAATGGCGAAGAAAAGTTGAAAGTAAGCCGGTTGTTCGCTCCATAAGGTACCATCATTATCAAAAGTTCCAATACGGTCCGCGACGGGAATGAAATTTGAGCTACCCTTTGCCGTTACATTTGTCACATAAGATTTTATAGCTTCTTTAGTTGGGCCTTCTTGCCATGACGGAAGCGGATCTTTAACTTCTTTAGGTGTTTCTGCTTCGGTTGAAACGGTGTTTTCTTTTTCTACTTTTGAACTACAGCTAGATACTATCGTTAATACAAAGGCTAGAATTATTAGTTGAAGGGTCTTTCTTGTTTTCATAATTAAATCATAATTGGTATAATTAGCTTAAATGTACGTAATTTTTCATTTTTTGTATGAAAATTGGAACATAAAAAAAGTCCTTTGAGGTTTAAACTTCAAAGGACTTTTTTTATAAAAATGATAAGTTAAGCTTTATTCACTCAAGCTATACATGATTTTAGGTACTAAGTTTTCAGCTGCCTTTTGAGCATCGTTGGGATCATTTAATTCTGTAGTCACTACGGCAACAAGTTGTTTGTCTGCTGGCTCGTCTAAATTATAAGCTACAGTTTCTAAAACATAATCAGTACTCACGTAAGTTGAGGTTGAAGTTGGGATATAGCCGCCAAACGAACCGTAATACCCACCGTAAGCATATGGCGCTCTGTAGTAGTCATAAAAGCCACCGTAGTAACCAGGGTAGCCAAAGCCCATCCCCATATAAACACCGTTTGAAGATTCTGTGATGGTTTGTTTTTTATCTTTTATGGATGTGATGACAATGGCATTATAGCCTTCACTGTCTAAGATGCTCTTAATAAAAGCAACACGCTCTTCACTCATTTCAACTTCAGGGTGAATTTCAGGAGCTCTTGTGTAGCTTTCGGTAACGTTTTTAAGGCCTTTTTCTCTAAGCGCATTGGCTATTTCAACTTCAAAAGCAATACGACTTTGAGTGTTTGCCGTGCGGCTTATAACTAATATATTTTTTGTTTTAAAAAGCTCGACTATAGAGTCTTCTGCTTTCCATGAGTTGAGTACTTTTGTTGATTTACATGCTTGTAATGAGAATGCTGCCACCAAGATAAGGAGTAGCGTTTTGAATTGTGTCATTTGTAAAAAGGGAATTAATTGTTTAAATTATTCTGATTCTTGTTCTAAATTTTTTGCTGCCAATTCATCGGTGATAAAAGGCAAACTAAGGTGTAAAGATAGGTAATTAGAACGGTTATCAGCGGTGCTAATTTGGTCATTCAAAACATCTGTAAATCCATGGTAATATCTCAGGTGGATAATCAGACCTTTTCCTTTGTGAGCTTTTCCTAAAACGTAGGCGAAATCGACCATCATGCCATAGTCTACATCTCGCGTGTACCCATCAAAGTTTTGAGTAAAATCTCCTTCTGATCTTTCAAAGATACCTCTGGATTTTTGAAGGAATGAAAATTGAGGTGCTAAACTAAAGCGGTATTTTTTGTTATTGGTTTGATAAGAAAAGAAAATAGGAACATCAATGTAATCTAAGGTGATTTTTGTGGGTATATCGGTAAAATTAGCATCGAGTGCAGGGTTTCCGGAGTCTAATGAAAAGTGATTCAGAAATAAATTACGTTTTGCTAGGAAGTATATATTCGGACAAATAAACCAGTTTTCGTTTAGTTTTATATTACCGCCAATACCAAAATTAATGCCCATTTTTGAGCGTTCGGAATCTTCTAAATTAGAATAGCCCATAAAGGTGCCGCCAGCTTCTAGGCTGACATTAAAATTTTCGGTAGCTACTTTGTCACCAAACAGTAAAGCGAATAGTGCAGCCTGAGCATGACTAGAGCTGGATATGGTGAAAAGGGTGAAACCTATTAAGAATACTTTTTTCATGGTTTTGGTTATGTTTAATGCTTGTTTTTAAAATGCGTATGTTAATGAAACTCCATATCTAAAAGAAAGTAACCTCAAATCTGATCTTCTTTTAACTTGACTAAATCTAAAATCGCCGTTTAAATAATCAAATAAGCTATATTTTTCTAAGGCTTCATTTAAGTCGTCATAAAATTCATCTGGAAGATCTCTTTGGTTCTCTATAGAGATATTGTAGAAGCCTGATCCTGGTCCTGCAATTAAAAAGTCTATGGAAAATCGTTTAGAAATAGGAAGTTTGTAACCAACCATAAGTCCTACGGAAGTGATGTCAATATTGGCGTCAAATTCTAAATCAAAGGGTGTGCCTGCGTCATCTACATATTCACCGTCAAGGTCTGATTTGAAATGAGAATATTTAACATAAGCACCAAGGTAAAACCCAGTCATTCCTGTTTGACGAATATTGTTTAAATAATAGCGTACCTCAGGAACCACTTTAATACCGGTATAGGTGAGATCACTTGTTTTAATTTTTTCGGTATCTAATCCAGATAGATTTATTAGACCTTTTTCACCTTTATATCCTAAACCTAAATCTACCGAAAAGTGATCGCTTATTACGCGTTCGTATTTTAACTGAAAGGAGCCGTCTATTAAATCGGTTACAACAAAGGCTACTTCATTTTTCTTGTTAAGCACGGGCGTTTGAGAAAAGGCACTTATTGATAGCAGGGCAAATACAAGCAGTGTGAAAGTGTATTTCATGGTTAGTAAAGTTTTATTCAATCAAAATTAAAGATATATTATTATAATAAGTATGCTTATCTAATTTTTTAATAATTTATTCAGTTAAGTCATTAATTGATGATTATTTAGTACTATGGTTCTTGTTTAAAGGTGTTTTCTTTATTTTAAACATAATTATTCTTTTTTGTCAAATGAAAATAGAGTAAAAACCAAAGGTAAATAAGGTGTTTTTTATAGATCTAAAGCACCACCTGCATTGACTTTACATCAAGTTGGTAGGTGAAAACTTAGATTTTTAGATATGAATGTTTGTTGTAATCACAACTATTAATTAACGCATTTTTAACAGTGTTTTCAAGGGGTTATGACATTTGTCATAAAATCCACTTCAGTTTTTGTGCAACTTTGCAGTGTTAATGTAAAATGGTGGTTCGTTTTTCATAAAAATGTTTGGTTAGTTTAAACTGTTTAGCTTTTTCATAAGGCTGAACAGTTTTTTTTTGCACTTATATTTCATAGAGGTATTACGCAGGGCTTCATCGAGGACTGCGCTGAGTTTCAAATTAGATATAGTTTTTTTATTTGAAGATTAATGATGGCAACCAAAAACCATCACCTTATAACTATCAACCAATATTATGACTGCTCAAATACTTTGTTTAGAAACTCAACACAGTAGTTTAAGGTGATGTCAAACCATGGGTTCATAAGCCAAAAAGCAGGAGGAGCGTTTCGTATGGTGTATGTTTCCGTATGGGTTTGGAATATCTTTAATAATTTAGTCATGTCTGATTTTCCAGCCTGAAATTCAGGGTTAGTACTATTAATAAATAGTGTAGGTGGCGTGTTTTCTCCCACATAGGTTAATGGAGAAGCTGTTCTCCAATCTTTTTCTTTTTTGTCGCGCGACCCATTTAACCAAATGCTTGCCATGCTGTTTTCTAAAGGGGCGTTACGATGCACTAACGAGACGATACCGTCTAAATTGATAACAGCTTGAACTTCATCAGATTCATCTCCTTTGGTACTAAAAACTTCAAGTTTACCTGTGGTACCAGCTAAAGTAGCTAGAAGTCCTCCAGAATCAGCTCCTAATACCGCAATTTTATCCGGGTCAATTTTATATTTTTTGGCATTTTTTCTCACCCATTTGATAGCATCTTTTACATCAAATACGGCTGCAGGATATCTCGCTTCTAAACTAAGTCGGTATGATATGGAAACGCCTACATAGCCATTTAACGCTAAGTGTTGTGCCATAACACGTTGGTTTTCTTTTTGCCCAGTTAGCCAACCACCCCCATGAATTAAGATCACAGCAGGCCGTAGTTTTCGAGACTTTTGTGCTGGAGAATAAACGTCTAGTTCTAATTTTCGTTGGTTTGTTTTTTTGTAAACAATGTTCTCATCGTTTTTAATATCGTCTGAGCTAAGCGGTGTGATCATTTCTGCAACATCATAATTCTGCCTAGTGGCATTATAAATGTCTACAATATTATATGGGTTTTCAGCAATTTGACTTTGAGACCAGCTTAGCGTGAAGCATGATAAAAAAAATAGTAGGCTACTAGTTTTAATTATTCTTTTCATTACAATAAGTTTAGTCGGACCAATTAGACACTCAAAGCTTGTGGATATAAGCTTCAAAATGTATAAGAACTCCAGTTGGTTGAGTTGGGTTATTGCCTTGTAAGATATTTAAAACAATATCTTTGAGAAAGGCTGTGGTGTTTTGTTTATGCCCGAAATATACGTTATTTCAACAAATCTCCTAATATTATGTTAATTTTTAACAGTTGTGATTTTTAAGTAGGACATGCCGTAATTCTGAGTTTTTACTTATTTGTTTCTTAAATAGTGAATGGTATTGCTATCAGTTGATTAGGGATTACTTATAGCGGCAGTAAGAACGTGACTTTATGTTACGAAAAGTTAAATTTTAATAATTGCTTTACTACTACTTATTTGCGTCCTTTTTAAGGATATGCTAAGGTGTTGATTTGCTAGTTTTACATAGGTAGATTCATAAAATTTAGAGGTGTTCGTCTTCAAGGAAGCGCGCTTTGTAATTTTTATTTTAAACTAATTTATTACACATATAGCACATCAGGTAAATTCTTTTTTTTGTCCCTATAATTTTGTTACATTTGGCTTCGAATAACAAAAAATGTTAAAATGAAAGTAATGAAATTTTTAAGTCTAGTAACTTTAGTTTTACTAGTGTTATCTTGTGATCAAAAGACAACTTCTAATAAGCCTATACAAACAGAGATAGATTCTGTTAGTTATGCCATTGGGATGGATGTTGGAAAAAATGTGAAAGCTAGTTTTGATGATTTTGATGAAGAACTTTTTGTTCAAGGGTTTATGAATGTTTTAGATTCTACTAATATCTTATTGGATGAGCCAACGGCAGCAGCTGTTGTTAGAACATACTTTCAAAAGAAACAACAAGAAGAAGCGGCTAAACGTGCTGAAGCTAGTGAGAAAAACAAAGAAGAAGGTGTTGCTTTCTTAGAAGAAAATAAAACAAAAGAAGGTGTTCAAACTACTGCAAGTGGTTTACAATACATCGTTTTAAAAGAAGGTACAGGAGAAAAACCAACAACAGACTCTAAAGTAAAAGTACATTATCACGGTACTTTAATCGACGGGACTGTTTTTGATAGTTCAGTAGATAGAGGAGAGCCTGCAGAGTTTGGTGTAACACAGGTGATTAAAGGATGGACTGAAGGCCTACAACTAATGTCTGAAGGTGCCAAATACAAATTCTTTATACCGCAAGATTTGGCTTATGGTGCAAATCCAAGACCAGGCGGACCTATTCAACCATACGCAACATTAATTTTTGACGTTGAGTTATTAGAAGTAAAGTAAGTTTTTTTAACTGAACACGATATTTAAAACAGGAAGCTTTGCTTCCTGTTTTTTTATTTTTTATAGGTATCAAATAAGGAAGTGCCCTGAGTTTATTACTGCAAATAGTTTCCTTACATTTGCGTCATTCACCTAAATTAAAAACATGAAATATTTTAAAATTCTTGCTCTCATATTGGTTTTTAATCCTTGTGTTTTTGCACAAAATGAAATAAAAACCGAAATCGATTCTGTGAGCTATGCCATAGGTATGGATATCGCAAAAAATGTAAAAACCAGTTTTGACGACTTCAATAATCAGGTGTTTATGCAAGGATTTTTAAATGCTATGGAATCTAAAAATGTGCTGTTATCTCAAGATGATGCCGTTAATGCGATTAGAAATTATTTTAAAAAGAAGAAAGAACTTGAGGACGCTAAGCTAGATGAAGCGGCTCAAAAAAATAATGAAATTGGTATTGCTTTTTTAGAAGAAAACAAGACAAAGAAAGGTGTTGAAACAACAGCTAGCGGTTTGCAGTATAAAGTTTTAAAAGAAGGTTCTGGTGTGAAACCAGTGGCAAATTCTAAAGTGACCGTGCATTACCACGGGACTTTAATCGACGGCACTGTGTTTGATAGCTCTGTGGAAAGGGGAGCGCCTATAGATTTTGTAGTGTCTGATGTGATTGATGGTTGGACCGAAGGTTTACAACTCATGACTGAAGGTTCTAAATACATTTTTTATATCCCTCAAGATCTAGCTTATGGCGCTAAACCAAGACCAGGCGGTCCTATTAAACCTTATGAAACTTTAATTTTTGAGGTCGAATTATTAGAGGTTAAGTAGTTTTAGTGTTTACTTAATTATAAATATAAAACAGGAGGTTTGACTTCCTGTTTTTTTTTTGTTTCTATATTTTACAAGGAATAAGCGCTTCAAGTTGTAACTTTGCAGCATAAAAAAATAGTGCACTATGAACCATAAAGCAGGTTTTGTAAATATTATTGGGAATCCTAATGTTGGAAAATCCACATTAATGAATGCCTTTGTAGGAGAAAAATTATCCATTATCACTTCAAAAGCACAAACCACCAGACATCGTATTTTAGGTATTGTTAATGGCGATGATTTTCAAATGGTTTTAAGTGATACTCCAGGTATTATAAAACCCGCTTATGAATTGCAAGAATCCATGATGGGGTTCGTGAAATCGGCCTTTGAAGATGCCGATGTACTGATTTATATGGTGGAAATAGGTGAGCAGGCCTTGAAAGATGAAGCTTTTTTCAATAAAATAAAAGCCTCTAAAATTCCTGTATTATTGTTATTAAACAAGATTGATAAATCTGACCAAGCACAATTGGAGTCTCAAGTTCAGGAGTGGACAAGCAAAGTACCTAATGCCGAAATTTATCCAATTTCTGCTCTAGAAGGCTTTAATGTCAAAGAAGTATTTAATCGTATTATTGATTTGCTTCCAGATTCACCACCGTTCTATCCAAAAGATCAATTAACAGATAAACCTGAGCGTTTCTTCATCAATGAAACTATTCGTGAAAAAATCCTCATGCATTACAAAAAGGAGATTCCTTATGCAGTAGAAGTGGATACTGAAGAGTTTTTTGAAGAAGAAAATATTATTAGAGTACGATCAGTCATTATGGTAGAGCGTGAGACTCAAAAAGGTATTATTATTGGTCATAAAGGAAGCGCTTTAAAACGTGTTGGTATGGAAGCTAGAAAAGATTTAGAGGCTTTCTTCGGAAAACAAATACATATCGAACTATATGTGAAAGTGAATAAAAACTGGCGTAGTAATGCCAATCAGCTTAAACGCTTTGGATATAATAACTAAATTTGATAAATATAACTTGTTGTTTAGGTAACACTTAGGTAACTTTTTGGTGTCATATTTGCAACAGAATTCTATTTGGAAAAATAGGTTTGAGTTAGTTGGTTTAAAAGCTTTGGTTGTTTCTGCAATTAAGGCTTTGCTTTTTTTAAGACGCCATACATAAAATCATTGAGGGCGTGCATCTCTTTAATACTTGAGGCTTTGCCAATACTTCCAGCAAAGTAAAGTGCAATCCAAATAATAATCATTAATAACACGACGCTAAACTGAACCGCAAAATCTTGTTCAAGCGACCAGTTGGTGTAAGCCCAAATACCAAAACCTAAAAAAGTACCTGCCACTAAAAAGTGTAAAAACATAAAGAGCGTCCAAACCGTGGGGCTTGGTCCAAATAAACCATAAATCAAACTGTTGTTTTCGTCTATAGCATTAATTTCTAAATGCAGTTGAGGCGACCAATAGGTTTGTTTTTCTTTCGGAAGCTTTATAAAAACATGCTCGTCTATCACCGAAACTATAAAGTCAGTTTGTATGGTTTTAGCATTTTTAAAATCACTTAAAATAGCTTCGTTATATTGAGGCATTTCGAGTTTAAATCTGGGGCGTAAAACAATGTCATTGGATAAAGCCATACTTGTAGTGGTTAAGAGCTGGTAAAATACTGTTTTTTTTGATATGGTATAAATTTTATTCTTTTCATAAAAAAGATGTGGCATACAGTATATTTCCTATTTTTGCAAAAGTTTTCAGGGTACCATAAGTAAAACGGTTTTAACCTGTTAACCTTAAATTGAGATTATGAGTAATATAGTAGCCATTGTAGGAAGACCAAATGTTGGAAAGTCAACGTTTTTTAATAGATTGATTCAAAGACGTGAAGCCATTGTAGATGCAGTAAGTGGGGTTACAAGAGACCGTCATTACGGAAAGAGTGATTGGAATGGTAAAGAGTTTTCTTTAATCGATACTGGAGGGTATGTTTTAGGAAGTGATGACGTTTTTGAAGCTGAAATAGACAAACAAGTAGAACTAGCCATTGACGAAGCTGATGCTATTATTTTTATGGTAGATGTTGAATCTGGTGTTACAGGTATGGATGAAGACGTTGCTAAACTACTTAGACGTGTGAATAAGCCTGTTTTTCTTGTAGTAAACAAAGTAGATAACGGTAAACGTGCCGAAGATGCCGTAGAGTTTTACTCATTAGGTTTAGGTGAATATTACACCATTGCCAGTATCAACGGTAGCGGAACAGGGGAGCTTTTAGACGATCTTATCAAAGCCTTGCCTGAAAAGGAAGATGTTGTTGAAGATGAATTGCCGCGCTTTGCTGTGGTTGGACGTCCAAATGCAGGGAAATCTTCTTTTATCAATGCTTTAATTGGTGAAGATCGCTATATCGTTACAGATATCGCAGGAACAACAAGAGATTCTATAGATACAAAATATAACCGTTTCGGATTCGAATTTAACTTAGTCGATACGGCCGGAATTAGAAGAAAATCTAAGGTTAAAGAAGACTTAGAATTCTATTCGGTAATGCGTAGTGTACGTGCTATTGAGCATGCCGATGTTTGTATTTTGGTTTTAGATGCCAATCGCGGATTTGACGGGCAAGTACAAAATATTTTCTGGCTCGCAGAACGTAACCGCAAAGGTATTGTGGTTTTAGTCAATAAATGGGATTTGGTTGAAAAGGATCATAAATCTGTTAAGGAATACGAAAAAGCCATTAGATTACAAATGCAACCTTTTACCGATGTGCCTATTGTATTCATTTCAGCACTAACGAAACAACGTATTTATAAGGCTATTGAAACAGCGGTTGAAGTCTATAAAAACCGTACAAAAAAGATTAAAACAAGCGAGCTTAACGAGGTGATGTTACCTATTATTGAAAACTATCCACCGCCAGCATATAAAGCTAAATTCGTTAAAATCAAATATATCATGCAGCTGCCAACACCGCAACCTCAATTTGCATTTTTCTGTAATTTGCCGCAGTATGTTAAAGATCCTTATAAGCGTTTTCTAGAGAATAAATTACGAGAGCGTTTTGGTTTTAATGGCGTACCAATTAGCGTATATATGCGTAAAAAGTAATAGGTTTTCATTTTCATTATTTTTATAGAAATTTCGATTTTGGTTTGAATTATAGAATTGGTTGACCAATTATTCCGAATATCATAATTTTTTCCAATAAGGAATTTTATATCATTCGTTATGGTTAAATTGTGGCTACAAAAATATTTTTATGAGTCAGATTATTACATTCGGTGAAGTTTTAATGCGTTTATCTCCGTTCGGAAATAAAAAATTTATTCAAGCCAACACTTTAGAATTCTACTTTGGAGGCACTGAATTAAACGTAGGGCTTTCAATTGCTAATTTTGGAGGAAATGTAAAGCATATTACTTGTATTTCTGATGATTTTATTGGAGATACAGCCATTTCATACTTAAACAAATTCGATTTAGATACCACAGCTATTGTGCGTTCAGGAAGACCTTTAGGGGTTTATTTCTTAGAAGTAGGCGCCGTAATGCGTCCAAGTTCTATTTCATACAACCGTTCACATTCTGCCTTTTCATGTATTCAACCAGAAATGGTCGATTGGGAGGCTGCTTTAGAAAATGGTTCTTGGTTTCACTGGACCGGTATTACCCCTGGATTAACTCAAGGAAGTTTTGATACCTTGAAAGAAGGATTGAAATTAGCCAAAGCTAAAGGGATGCAGGTTTCTGCCGATCCTACCTACAGAAGCGGATTATGGAAATACGGTGTAAATGCCAAAGATGCTTTAATTGAATTAATTCATTGTTCTACCATTTTTATTGGTGGAATTAATGAAATGAATGAACTTTTAGGTACAGAGTACGGCTATTCTAACGAAGAATTTATTGAAGCCAGTAAATTACTCATGGAAACCTTCCCTTCTATAGAGAAAGTTTTCGATAAAATAAGAACCTCTATCAATGCATCATGGCATAAAATTAGAGCAAGAATGTGGAATGGTGAGGAATTTAGAGAAACTCAAGATTTTGATATCACCCACATTGTTGACCGCATAGGTACAGGTGATGCTTTTGCAGCTGGTTTAATTTACGGCTTACAGCATTTCGATGACTACAAATCTATGGATTATGCAAGTGCTGCATGTGCCTTAAAACACACTTACGAAGGTGATGTGAATTATGCCACAATCGCTGAGGTTACAGGGATTTTAGAAGGTAATGTTTCAGGTCGATTTAATAGGTAAGTGATTTAGTTTCATCACATTTATTTACTTTTTTTCTTATTTCAGAAATGGCATTAACTACAAAAATAGCTGTTTCGTACTAGCAAAATATCCCTGTGAGAGCACGTGTATGCCTTGCAGGGTTTTATTAAATATTAAATTCAATTCAATTATCTAATGAGTTAGTATCTTGTTGGATAGCGTCTCTGTTACCATTGTTTAAAGCTTAAAATACTGTATATTTAACTAGATTTACCAAAAACCAATAAATATACAGTATGAGAAAACAACTATTCTTTACTTATGCTTGTTTGGCATTAAGTCTTACAGCTTGTAAAAGTGAAAAAGAGGAGGCGGTTATTTCGGAATCCGCTCTTGACACCCAATCGAGTTCTGAAGTTGAAGTCAAGGTGAACCCCACAAACGATGTATATTGGGGTGAGACGCATTTACATACACAGCTTTCTGCAGATGCGGGTTTGTTTGGAAATAAGTTAGGTTTAGATGCTGCTTACCGCTTTGCAAAAGGTGAAGAGGTAACTTCCTCAACAGGAATAAAAGCAAAAATTAACAGACCTTTAGATTATTTGGTCATTACCGATCACTCTGATTTTATGGGGTTTGCTGAAGATATTGATAAAGGTGCTCCAAATGTTTTGGCAGATGCTAAAGGAAAAGAATGGTATGATGGTATGAAGGCCGGAGGCCAAGCAGCCACAGATGCCGCTTTCAACCTAATCACAACGTTCAGTCAAGGAAAGATGCCAGCAGCACTTTCTAAAGATTATTCGCCAGGATCTGAAATTTATGGTAGGGTTTGGCAAAACTGTATAGATGCTGCCGAAGCACATTATAATCCAGGTGAATTTACCACAATCATTGGTTACGAATGGACTTCTTTAGTGAAAGGCGCCAACATGCACCGTAATGTACTATTTCGTGATAATGGGGATAAAGCATCTCAAGTTGAGCCGATGGTGACTATTGCACCTGTAGGTTCTACAGATCCATTAGATTTATACGCATGGATGAAGAATTATGAAGAAAAAACAGGAGGTTCTGTTTTAGCGATAGCCCACAATGGTAATTTATCCAATGGTATTATGTTCCCTGTAGATGCACAATATACAGGAAGAAAATTAGATGCCAAATATGTTGAAGAAAGAGGAAAGTACGAACCGCTTTATGAGTGGACCCAAATAAAAGGAGATGGTGAAGCACATCCTTTTTTATCTCCAGAAGATGAATTTGCAGATTACGAAACTTGGGATGACGGTAACTTAGATTTAACGCAAGGGAAATCTAATGATATGCTGGCTAAAGAATATGCTCGTGAAGCTCTTAAAAACGGTTTACTTCTAGAAGAAAAATTTGGGGCTAACCCATACAAGTTTGGAGCTATTGGGTCTACAGATTCACACACAACGCTTACAGCCGTAGAAGAAGATAATTTTTATGGAAAGCATATTAGTAGCGAGCCATCTCCAGAAAGAATTACAGAAGGTATTTATTTAAAAACTGATATTGGTACTATTGAAGATACGAGATTGAACTCGGCGGGATATACCGGTGTTTGGGCAGAGTCTAATACACGTGAAGCGATTTACGATGCCATGGCGCGTAAAGAGGTGTATGCTTCTACTGGTCCGAGAATGACCGTACGCTTTTTCGGAGGATGGGAGTATACCAAAGATGATTTAAATAGTCATGATGCCGTAAAACACGGCTACGAAAAAGGGGTTCCTATGGGAGGCGATTTAAAACCAGCCCAAGGCGCTAAGGCTCCTACATTTATGGTGTCAGCTTTAAAGGATGCTATTGGTGCTAACTTAGATCGTGTACAAATCATTAAAGGTTGGTTAGACGAAAACGGAAAAACTCATGAAAAAATATATGATGTAGCATGGTCAGGCGATCGTAAAATCAATTCTGATGGACGTGTTAAAGAAGATGTTGGTAATACTATTAATATTGCAGAAGCAAGTTATGAAAACTCCATTGGCGCTCCAGATTTAAATGCTGTTTGGACAGATCCAGATTTTGACCCTAAGCAACCTGCCTTTTACTATTCACGAGTTATTGAAATTCCAACCCCAAGATGGGTGGTTTATGATGCCAAGAAATTTGGGAAAGAAATCCCTAAGGGTGTTGAAACTTCTAATAGAGAACGGGCTTATACCTCTCCAATATGGTATAACGCGAAATAGGTTTTTATAAGTTCTAAAATGATTAAATAGCTGCAAAATTTTCTTGCAGCTATTTTTTTAGGGAAATCTGATTATTGCCAATTTTAATTGTAACCAAAAATTCAGCATATGTAATAGTTGTGAGCCTATCACTATTTTTTTACATTAGGTTCATATTTTGAAAATTTTTCAATGACAAAATTTTATAAACATCCTATAGTACATATTATCGTCTTTGGTTTACTCCTCGCTACTATTTTAATTTTAGTTTTTGGAGCAAAACTACCATCTCAAGATGATAAACGCATCATTATTGGTGATGACGATTTTGCCCATATTTTAGCATCTTGGGAAAAAACATGGCAGCGCCAACCTACCAAAGCGGAGTTTCGGAAGGTTCTAAAAAGTTATGTTAGAGATCAGGTTATTTATCATGAAGCTAAAAGTCAAAAATTAGATGAAAATAACGGCACGGTTAAACGTGCTTTGATCACGCAAATGAATATGCTTGCTGAAACTCAAGGGACATCAGAAGGCATTACAGAAGCTGATTTAAAAGCCTATTATGAATTGCGAAAAGATAAATACCTGAAACCTGCCGAAATTGCATTTTCTCAAATATATTTTAAGGCCAATAGCCATTCCAATAAAAGTATTGAAAAGATTAAAAATCTATTAAATGTGAAACAAACTTTGCCAAATCATGTGTCAGATGTCGGTGATCTCACCATGTTAGACTCAAGCTATGACAATACGCCAGCGGAACATATTGATAATACGTTAGGTGAAAATTTTAGCAGTAAGCTATTAGAATTACCTCTAAAATCTTGGCAAGGTCCTATTATTTCTGCTTACGGAAAACATCTGGTTTATGTGAATCAAATAACCCCAGAAGCCCCCAAGCAACTGGAAGCGGTGAAAACCGAATTGATTCGTGAATTAAAATATGAAGTAAAGGAAGCTTCCAAAGACCAGTTCTTTACAGAGTTAATGCAACAATATGAGATCATATATACTGGAGAGTTAAAAAAGCTTGTCTATGAAAAATAGCATTAAGCGTTTTTTTACGATTATTATTTTTGCCTTTTGTTTATCGATGCCACTCAGCGTTCATGCCGATATTTCTTTTCCTGCACGATTAGAAATCACAGAAGTGGAACCAGGGATTTACGACGTGCTTTTTGTGCTTCCCGTTATGGAAGGTAAAGTTTTAAAAGCCAAACCCGTTTTTCCCGAAGCTTTCAATTTTTTAGGTAAACCTATTGTTGACGTCGACCGTAATACCAAACGCATTCGTTGGCGTGTAAGTTGTGATCCTGAGAAATTAGCAGGTCTAAAAATAGGTATTGATGGTGTTTTAGGAAGTCAAACTGATGTTTTTTTTGAATTAAGTTTACTCAACGGACGCTTATATGCTAAAAAACTAAGTCCAACTCATGCTTATTACGTGATTCCTAGTCCGCCAACGGTTTTAGGAATTACAAAAGAGGCCTTTGTCAATGGTGCGCAACGTTTGCTTTCCGTATACCCTTTCTATCTGTTAGTTTTGGTGCTATGCGCTTTTTTTACACTGAAAGAGTTTTCAAAATTAAGCCTAAATTTTTGTCTATTTAGTCTCCTAGGACTTTGGTTAGCCACCATGGATCACTTGGTGTTTTCAAAATATCATTTTGATTTTATTATTTTATTGATGAGTTTGTTTATGTCCTATGGGTTATTAAAAAGAGATCGAACCGACTTGAAATTAACTACTGCTTTTATTTTTAGCGCCTTATTAGGGCTTGCCTTTGGAGCAATAACAAGGCCGTATGTTAATTTAGACGGATTTACCTCCAGCAATGTTTCTGTTTATTTATTTGCCGTGACTTTGGGCGTTCTCATCGGGTGCGTTTTAATTATTTTGATGAGCCATAAGCTTTTAATACTGCTAAAACTTATTTTAAAAAAACAAACCGATGTCCTGCTCGGTAAGATTGTAGGAGTTCTAGCTTTCGCGCTCATAATCTATGAAGCTAGCTTGTATTGGATGGCACCTTCCATGCTCCCTAAATTACCGTATGCTCTCTGTATTTTTGTTCTTGTTAGTGCTTATGCGCTAAAAAAAGTAGATGAGGTTAATCTCTTAAATAAATTATTGATTTTCTTATTGCCTTTAGGTTTTGGAACGAGTTTTGTTTTTTTAGGGATTCAATTTCCGTTTGCTTTAACCATAGCCCTTGCTTGTACTTGGGTTTTGCTTTTGTGTGGTTTTTATAAAGGATTACAAATAAAACCTCTCATCATTACGGTAGTGGTTTTAGGTGCTGTATCTTCTGGGTTTTTGTTGGCCGAATCAGTCACTGCTAATTTATCTTTCGCATTAGGTCAAACCATGGGGTACCTCATTATTTTAATGCT
Source organism: Pseudotamlana haliotis (assembly GCF_008806375.1). Taxonomy (GTDB): domain Bacteria; phylum Bacteroidota; class Bacteroidia; order Flavobacteriales; family Flavobacteriaceae; genus Pseudotamlana; species Pseudotamlana haliotis. The sequence continues at coordinate 155,619 of NZ_WAAT01000044.1, forward strand.
GGTTGTAACTAGTATTCTAAATTTTAAAACGGAATTAACTCTTGAAAAGCTGAGGCCTTTCAGTATTCTATTTACATGGATCGCGGTTCTAGGTTTACTTATTATCTGGAGTCAAGACTTCTTTGATATTGAAATTGATACCTTTAAAACGGATTATACCATAGGCTTGATACATATACCTCTTCTTTCCTTGGGATGTGTTTTTTTGGTGGTTATGACTTGGCCACGTTATAAAAAGATTCATAAAGCCATGAATTTAGAACGTAAAAAGCCTGTTTTAAGTTATTTGTTTTTAGGGTTAACCGTATTCCTCATGCCTTTAACCGTTACAGCTTCAAATCCATGGCATGTTTTTAAAGCACCAAACAGCTCTGAAATTTATCAAATTACCCAACGCATTTTAAATAATACCTATACTGCATTTAACCTTAAAGATGAAACACAATTATTTACCACGCTTTCAAATAACTTAGAAGGTTCATTAGTAGATCATGTGTATTTAGATAGTAGGCGACGATTAACCACAGGACTTCAAGAAGGTGCTGAAGTTACGGTTGAAGAAGTGACCGTGTCAGACATAGGGGAGCGCATCGAAACGGATGATATGTTGACCGTTTTTAAGTATCCCGTAGAATGGACAGTAAAAGCAAGAGTAAGGCATTTGCAACATATTCATTACCGACAAAATAAATATCTAGGTGAAATTACACTAAAAGTTATTGATAAGGTGTGGAAAATATCAAACATGACATTGACGAGTGAGGACCGAACTATAATTTCAGCTAATAATAAATGATAAGTTGTAACAATATAACATTTAAATATCCACAAAGTGACTTTGTTTTTCAGTTAAAAAACATGGATATAAAAAAAGGACAGCAAACCGCTATTATTGGTCCGAGTGGCTGTGGTAAAACTACATTTATAAACTTAATTTCAGGTATATTGAAGCCTGATTCAGGAGTTATTTCAGTTGATGATATCACTTTGTCAGATTTTAATAAAACAGAACGTCAAGATTTTAGAATCGTAAGCATGGGGCTCATCTTTCAAGAGTTCGAATTGTTAGATTACTTGTCTGTTTTTGAAAATATTCTACTGCCTTACAGGATTAATAGTTTATTAAGTTTAGATAAAAAAGTTAAAGAACGCGCTAAAATTTTAGCCGAACGTGTTGGTTTAGGTGATAAAATAACGCGTTATCCCAAACAGTTATCCCAAGGTGAACGTCAACGTGTTGCCATTTGTAGAGCTTTAATTGCTGAACCTAAAGTATTGTTGTGTGATGAACCAACTGCGAATTTAGACCCTGTAAATCGCGATAATATTATCGATATATTAACATCATATTGTCAAGATAAACAAACAACGTTAGTTGTAGTGACACACGATCATGAGATTTTACCGCGATTTAAATCGGTAATTAATTTAAATCCGCACAGCTCATGAAACATCAATTATTTTTAGCTTGGAAATACTTGCAATACCATTGGGTAAAAACAACGATTTTAATTCTATCTATTGCTTTTATACTGTTCATCCCATTGGGATTAAATACCTTATCTGATAAAGGCTCTAAAGATTTAATGGCTCGTGCCAAAAGCACACCCTTACTTATTGGAGCAAAAGGCAGTGAAACCGAATTGGCTTTAAGTGGGTTATATTTTAAATCAAATAGTTTAGAAGCTATTCCGTTTAAAACAGTAACAGAAATTTCTAACACTAATTTAGGAGAAGTTATTCCTCTAAATTTAGAATATTATGTAAAAGAATTTCCTATTGTTGGAACGGCAAGTAGCTATTTTAAATTTAGAGACGCCAATTTCAAGTCTGGACGAGCTATGGCTATTTTAGGCGAGTGTGTTTTAGGAAGTAAAGCAGCTGAAGTTTTAGGTATTAAAGTTGGCGAGTCGGTTATTTCATCGCCTAAAAGTGCTTTTGATGTCTCTGGAAGTTATCCGTTAAAAATGACCGTTGTAGGTATTTTAAATGCTACAAATACAGCAGATGATGAAGCTGTTTTTACAGATGTTAAAACCACTTGGGTTATTTCTGGTTTTGCACACGGTCATGATAACGTTACCGAAACCACCGCAGACAGCTTGCTGCTTTCTAAAACCAAGGAGAACGCCATTGCTAGCCCAGCGGTACTAACCTATAATGAAATTACACCCGAGAATATAAGTTCTTTTCATTTCCATGGAAACCCAGATGCTTTTCCAGTACAAGCTATTGTTGTCAACCCAAACTCTAAAAAAGACGGGCTTATTTTAAGAGGGCGTTTTGAAAATCGAACAGATAATCTACAAATTGTCGTACCCACAACGGTAATGCAAGAACTGTTAGATACAGTGGTTTCAGTTAAAAATTTATTGCTCTTAGCGGCCATAAGTATTGGGTTAGCAACTTTGGTTATTGTAACTCTAGTTTTTAGTTTATCTATTAAACTTAGAAGCGGTGAAATTCACACCATGAAGCGTATAGGGAGCTCCAAAAGTGCTATTACAAATATTTTAGGTTTAGAAGTTGTGTTGACTCTGGCTCTAAGTTTGGTTTTGGCTGTTGTTTTGGTACTGCTTCTAAATGTATTTGGACCTTATTTAATTAAAATTTTTATTTTATAATTATATGACTATGAAAAAAATCTCATTACTAGTTCTATGTCTTTTTAGCTTAATGGCTTGTAAAAACGATAAAAAAACTTCGGAAACAGAACAGGCTATGATCACATCAAAGAAACCTGTAGTTTATGTGTCTAATTATCCTTTGTATTATTTTGCTGAACGTATTGGGGGGAATGACGTGGATTTACGTTTTCCTATGCAGGATAGCAAATCAATTGCAAACTGGCAACCACAATCGGATACAGTAGTAAACATGCAAGCTGCCGATGTTGTGTTTATAAATGGAGCTTCTTATGAAAAATGGTTAACATCGATTTCTTTACCGGAATCCATTTTAGTAAATACTACAAAAAATGTTGAAGAAGATCTTTTAGATAGTGGTCATGTTTTTACGCACAGTCATGGTGAAGGTGGTGCTCATGAGCATAAGGAAATGGCATCAACAACATGGTTAGATTTAGCCTTAGCAAATAAACAAGCAGAAGCTATGGCTACATATTTATTGAGTAAATTCCCAGAAAAGAAAGCAGTTTTTAAGGCGAATTTTGATAAGTTATCTGAAGACTTATTAGAATTAGATTCTAAGTTTAAGGCAGTTGCAAATAAAAAACCAAACCTTTCAGTAGTGTTTTCACATCCTGTTTATCAGTATTTTGAAGATGCTTATGAGATAAATGGACGTAGTTTACATTGGGAGCCCGATTATCAATTAAATCATAAAAATGCACATGAAATCAAACATTTAGTAGCAGATAAAAAATTCAATTACCTCATTTGGGAAGGGGAACCATTAGAGGAGACTAGAGCTAAATTAGAAAAAATGAATATTGAAAGCATTGTTGTAAACCCTATTTATTCTGTGCCTGAAAACAGTAATTACTTTAAAGAAATGGAAAATAATCTGAAGCAATTACAACTTATTTATGAAGAGTAGAATCTGTAATCTTCAGTCATTCTTAGCCATGTAGTTCATTAGTAAAACTAAGAACGATTGTAATAAAAAAAACCAAGATTTGAAAGCTTCAAATCTTGGTTTTTTTATGTTTTATGTGGAATGAATTCAGGTATAGTAATAATGCTGCAGTTTGTATGAATTAGAAGGTTTACCAAACTCCAGAAGCATCACCGCTTCTAAAACCAACAACCAAAGTTTACTTCAAAACATTCAACTCACTACCTGAAGGTATTTCGTATGGTGCTTTATTGTATTCAAAAATACGAGCCTCTAAAACGCCTTTCAAAATAATAGAGTCGCCTTGAACATGTAACCAGCTGCCTTCTCTTAAACCTACTACAGGAGGCGTGTTGTAATGATGAAACTCTTTAATTCGAGTTTCACGAGTTTCTCCCATGTGTTTGCTAGTAGGGTCTGGGTCTAAGTAATGCGGATTAATATTAAAAGGAACAAAGGCTAAAGCGTTAAAGCTAGGCGGGTATACAATAGGCATATCGTTAGTGGTTTTTATGGTCAGACCACAAATATTACTTCCGGCGCTTGTTCCTAGGTACGGCGTGCCGTTTTTAACCACGTTTTGTAAAGGTTCAATCAGCTTGTTTTTATAGAGCTGATAGGTTAAAACAAAAGTGTTTCCGCCACCTACAAAAACACCTTCAGCTTGCTGTATGGCTTCAGCAGGATTTTCAAATTCATGAACACCTTTCACTTCAATATTGATTTTATCGAAAGCCGTTCTCGCATGACTGGTATAATCATCATGAGATAGACCACCAGGTCGTGCATACGGCACAAAAATAAGCTGCTTGACATCCTTAAAAAAGACTTTCAAGTCTTCTAAAATGTATTCCAAATAACCCAGGCCGTGTACCGTTGAGGTACTCGCAATGATGATGTTCTTCATGAGATTTTTATTTGCCCATAAAACTAACCAAAATTAAGGTTTAATAAAACTTTAAAGAATTTTACTTTATGAATTTCAATTAAAATGGTAAATTGAAATAAATTTTATCTATGAAAAAAATACTACTTTTTATTGCCGTACTATTATCGTTACAAGTGGTTGCTCAAAACATTAATCGGGTTGAGGTTTCAGGGAAAATTATTGTAGAAGGTGGTGACCTTTCAGGAATTACGGTTTTTAATAAAACTGCTAAAGCAGGAACCATTACCAATGATCAAGGTGAATTTAAATTACAAGTGGCTTTAAATGATGAGGTCAATGTCAGTGCGCTTCAATATGAGAATATTAGTTTTCAAGTTAATGAGGCTATTTTAAAGTCTAAGCGGATGAAACTTTTTTTAATTGAAGAAATCAATAAGTTAGAAGAGGTTGTCGTTTCTGAAAAAGGCTTAACGGGAAATTTAGAAACAGACCTAAAAGAAGCCGCTCCATTTAAACCGCAGCTAGATGCCTTGTATTTCGGAGTTAAAAATAATATGGACCATGAGTTTAAACCTGATAACAAAACCAAGGTTGAAAATTTAGGACAAAACTACCAACAGCAACACATGATTAATGGATTGAATATTGTCAATGTTGTTGATCAATTATTACTCCCTATTTTCCGTTCCAACGTTCCAGATAAAAAGAAAGCTGGCGTTCCAGAAGTGCCAATCGAATCTATTAAACATTATTTTGGCGCTCAATTCTTAGTAGATAATTTTAATATTCCAGAGCACCGTGTGGACGAATTTATTCAGTATGTAGAGCGAGATGCATATGATTATGATTTACTTAACTATGGTAAAGAAATGGAGTTTTTGGAGTTCCTTAACCAAAAAAGTATTGAGTTTTTAAACATGAAAAAATAGGGCTTCATCGTTTTTAACTTAACCTTATCAGCTGTTTAATAGTTCTTTAAGAATTTATATGCGTTTTTTGTTGTTATAACTAAACCAACAATGAAACGTCTCCTTCTGTTTGCCTTATTTTTTTCTTGGGCATTTCTAGTCACAGCTCAATCCATTGATTTATTCGGAAAGATTAAAAGTGGTGCCAATGTTGAGAATATACATGTCATCAATAAAACCCAACAGCGTTTCACAACAACCAATACTCAAGGTGAATTTACTATTCCTGTAAAAGTGAATGACACCCTAATGTTTTCGTCCATACAACATAAACCGCACGAACAGGTTGTTTCAGAATTCATTTTTAAAAATAAAATCATCGTTGTTCACTTAGAAGAGCAAGTAAATGAACTCGATGAGGTTAATGTTGGAAGGCTGTTAACCGGTGATTTAATGTCTGACATTGAGAATACTACAGGCGAAGTCCCTATTAATTTTTATGATGTTGGGATTCCTGGGTATACAGGTAAAATAGCCACAGAAAGTGAGCGCAATTTATACGAAGCTAATGGTGATGGTGTCGCTTTTGAAACCTTATTGCTTCAGGTTTTAACTTTAAACGTCTCAGTAAACCCTATAATTAATGCTATTTCAGGTCGTACTAAATATTTAAAGGAGCATGTTGAAATGGAAAGGAAGTCGGAGCTATTAAGAAAAGTAAAATTAAGAGTTTCCGAAACGTTTTTTGAATTGCATAGTTTACCAGAAGATAAAAGAAATGATTTTTTCTATTTCTGTGAGGAAGATGAAAATTTTGAAGAAGCTTGTCAGGGGAAAACAGATTTTGAAATATTTCAGTTTTTAGAAAAAAAGTATAAGCAATATATGGAAAACCTCGAAAATTAGAATGAAATTCGTTTTCAAGTCCTTAAGATTCCCTTTATGCCCTTAAAATATTTAATTTAGCAAAAAATTCTCCGAATGAAATTGAATAAGTTATTACTGTTGTTGCTTATCCTTCCGCTTTGCGCATTTTCTAGTTTACACAAATACTATATAAGTGTGACTCAAGTAGAATTTGTAGAAGAGAAACAATCTGTTCAAATCATTTCGAGAATTTTTATTGATGATTTTGAATTATTACTACGTGAGCGCTATGATGAAGGGATTACTCTAGCCGGTGAGAATGAGACACCAACGGCAGATACTTACATTACTAAATACTTAAAAGATAAAATAAATATAAAGATAAATGGGGTAGACATGACCCTGAAGTTTATAGGGAAAACCTATGAAGCCGATATCATGAAATGTTACCTTGAAATTGAAGGAGTAAGGGCTGTAAAAACTTTCGAAATGAGCAATAAAGTGCTTTTTGATCTCTTTTCAGATCAACAGAATATTGTAAAAACAAAAATCAATTCGAAGCAAAAAAGCTTCATTTTATACGCTCAAAAAGACAGTAACATGTTAAAATTTTAAATTTTACGTGGATTTGCTTTTGATTTTGAGTACTTTCGTTCACTTTTAGTTGAATTATTAATAAAACGAATCCAAACCAATAATAAATTAACCACCCGAAAAATAGAATAAATATGAGAAAAATCGTTTATTTCTGCCTTTCATTAGTGTTTGTAACTTCTGGAATGTATGCTCAAGAGGAAGAAAAGGAACAAGTAAAAACAGGCCACACCAATACCAATAAGTTTAAGCAATTATACGATGAGTTTTCTACTCCTAATATGTACAGAGCGGCTTCTGGAGCCCCAGGTGTAGCCTATTATCAGCAGCAAGCTGATTATAAAATGGATATCGTTTTAGATGACAAATTAGCTAAAATAACAGGTGATGAAACTATAACTTACACCAATAACTCTCCAGATAATTTAAAGTACTTGTGGGTGCAACTAGATCAAAATCAACGAGCACAAGACTCAAAGTCACCATTAATAGAATCATCAGGGTTTGATCCTTTTGCGCTACCAGGACAATTTACACATGATTATTTGCAAAATGGTTTAGATCGTGGCTTTCATATAGAAGCTGTTACTTTAACTAATGGTGATGCTTTACCACACATGATTAATAGAACCATGATGCGTATTGAATTGCCAGAAGTATTAAAGAGTGGTGATAAATTTTCATTTTCAATTAAATGGTGGTATAACGTTAATAATCACGTAGACGAAGGCGGACGCTCAGGTTATGAGTTCTTTCCAGAAAATGGTAATCGTTCTTATGTAATTGCTCAGTTCTACCCAAGAATGGCCGTTTACAGCGATGTAGAAGGTTGGCAAAATTCACAATTCTGGGGACGTGATGAATTCGCATTACCTTTTGGAGATTTTGAAGTAAATATTACAGTACCTGCCGATCATATTCTTGACGGAACCGGGGTGCTTACCAATAGAAAAGAGGTGTACACTAAAGACATGATGAAGCGCTACGAAGACGCTAAAAAATCATTTGTAGAGCCTGTAATTATAGCAAATCAAGCTGAAGCAGAAGCACGCGAGAAATCATTTTCTGAAAAGACTAAAACGTGGAAGCTTAAAGCAGAAAACGTTCGTGATTTTGGTTTTGCAACTTCAAGAAAATATATCTTAGATATGATGGCCGTTAAAGTAGGATCGAAAGATGTGATGGCGGTATCGCTTTATTCTAAAGAAGGAAATCCTTTATGGGAAGCTTGGTCTACAAAAGCTGTAGCTAGTACTTTAGAAACCTATTCACGTATGACCTTCGATTACCCTTATCATAAAGCCATATCAGTGCATGCGCAGCGTCAAGGTATGGAATATCCTATGATTTGTTGGAATTACGGGCGTCCAGAAAAGGATGGTTCGTATAGCGATCGTGTAAAATACGGTATGATGGGTGTGATCATTCATGAGGTTGGTCATAACTTCTTTCCAATGATTGTAAACAGTGATGAACGTCAATGGACATGGATGGACGAAGGATTAAACACCTTTGTGCAGTACGTAGCCGAGCAAGACTTCGGAGAAAAATATCCAGCAGCCTTATCTGAAAAAGATAAGCATTTCCCATCAGATCGCGGACCAGCAAAAATGATTGTACCGTACATGGGCGGTGATCAAGATTTCATTGCACCAATCATGACCAAAGGTATAAATACCTACCAATTCGGTAATAACGCCTATGGAAAACCAGCAACAGCATTAAACATCTTAAGAGAAACTGTAATGGGACATGAGTTGTTCGATTATGCTTTTAAAGAATATGCTCACCGTTGGAAATTCAAACATCCAACTCCAGAAGATTTCTTTAGAACGATGGAAGACGCTTCAGCATTCGATTTAGATTGGTACTGGAGAGGTTGGTTCTATACAACTGACTGGGTTGATATCGGTGTCAAAGAGGTTAAAAAATATTTTGTGTCTTCAGAGCCAAATGCTTACGTAAAAGACATGGCCAAAGCCCAAGGTTTTGATGTGAAAAACTTACGTCCGTTAGTGTTTATGGTTGAAGAAGGAAGTGAAGATTATAAAGTGGAATTGTCTCAAGGTAATCTTTTAGATCATAGCACACCGTTAAAAGAATACTTAATGGATAACTTCACGCCAGAAGAGCGTGCAAAACTTAAAAATCCAAAGTATTTCTACAACATTACTTTTAATAAACCAGGAGGTTTGGTGATGCCAATTATTGTAGAGTACACTTATGCTGATGGTACTAAGAAAAACGAAACCTATCCGGCACAAATTTGGAGACTTAACGACAACGAAGTTTCTAAAGCCGTTGCTTCAGAAAAAGAAATCGTGTCTATTAAAATAGATCCAAATGAAGAAACTGCCGATGTTGATACTAACAATAATACATGGCCAGCAGTAGAGCAGCCAAGTGAGTTTGATGAATTTAAAAGTCAATCAAGCAACTAAAAACAGTAAAAATAATTATAAAAGAAAGTCGATTTTTAAAATCGGCTTTTTTTTATTCTAACAAAACAACTTAGTATATTTGTAGCGTGATACAGCAAGCAACATTCTTATTTATTAGCGGTGCAGAAATAGCCTTCATACTGTTTATTGCCATAATGGTATTTGGTGCCGATAAGTTACCAGAAATCGCAAGAGGTTTAGGTAAAGGCATGCGCACGCTTAAAGATGCTTCAAACGGCATCAAGCACGAAATCACCAAAACGGCCGAAAATAGCGGTATTGACACCAGCATCACTTCAGATGTTAAGAAAGAACTCGACAAGGTTAAAGACGATCTTGAAGACTTTACCGGTTCTGTTCGACGTAAATTCTAAAATCCTACCACTTATTTGGGCGTTACCCTAGCGGGTCAGGCTCTCGGCAGTCGCTCTCTGCGAGGAGCTCCAACAATGCCTCCATCCTTAACGCGGGCGTGTTTGCTAATTAGTTACATCTTCATAATATTTAAAACTTACTGTCTTAGGTGAATTACAATATTATTTATTTGATTATTTCTGTTTTAATTACAACTTCATAATTATTGAATTTTCTCACTATAAAATTTCAGAGTTATTGACGGGTGTATTATATTTCGCCTTTCAAATAAAATAGGTGCGTGGCGTGTTTGTTTTATTTAACAAACTAACCTATAACCAAATGAAAAAAGCGACCTTAATTTTTTCTTGCCTAATTTTTGCATTTTTAGCGCTTGCCTGTTCCAGTGATGATGCTTCTAGTGATGTAGATTCAATGACTCCTGTTGTATTTGAGAGCTTATCTGTTTCTGAAAACTTATCGTTTACAGATGAACCAATTACATTAACCCTGAATGCTAGTAGTTTTAGTACTGTTGATTTTGTGTTTTCTGATCCCAACATGACATCTCGTAAAATTGATAAAACGACTTATGAAATAAGCGCTAGTAAAGGATTGGAAGGCAGTGTGAGTGTAGAACTTTCTAATGGAGGATCTTCCGAAACCCAATCTGTAGACTTAGAATTTGTTGAACACGGTGTTGTTAACTCTAATATCGTTGAAGGCATTAAGATTGACGTTGATACTACCGAGAGGCTGCTAGAAGTCTTAGGAGAGCCACATGGGAAACTATTTCACACTTCTAGAAATGAGGAGACCTGGGGCTATTATTCTGGCGTTTTATTCACCGTAAATACGCTAACTAATATCATTACTTCAGCAGAAATCAATACATACAGTAGGATTTTACAATCATATAAGGGAGACGTTATAATTCAAACGTACCCATATTTAATCAATAATTCTCTTGATTTTAGCGGTTCAGAAAGAGGAAAAATGGATGAAATAGTTGATAAGTTCGGCTTGCCATCTTTTACATTTACTGGCACTTTACCATCCCCTCTAGTAAGTCTTAAAAGAGAACTTAGAGCGCCTACATCATCAGCTCAAGGTGTATATCAATACGCGTATTTTCATGACAATAATCAAGAACATAGTATCTATGTTTTGTTTTATTCCGATGCTATAGATAATTATAAGGATGAATATTTGTTGGGGTTATGGGTTGATTAATTTATTTTTCAAGCCTTAGTATGAGAAGTTTATGAATTAATACTATGAAGTCATCACTCGGTGTTTGCTTATCCAATATATTGGGCTTCACCTCCAGCTTTGTTTAAGTTGTTTTTGGAGGTTATAATTGGTAATAAACCAAACACCAATCACAACTTCCTGCTAATCGTCAAACCATCACGAATGGGTAAAAGTACGGTTTCAATTCTCGGGTCTTCTTTGATGAGGGTATTATAGTCTAAAACCGCTTTAGTAGATTTATCATCAGGTTTTAAGGGGTCTAATACTTTACCACTCCAAAGCACGTTGTCTGATAATATGATACCGCCTACATTGAGTTTGTCAATAATCAGGTTGAAGTAGTTGGGGTAATTTTCTTTATCGGCATCAATAAAAATTAAATCGAAGGTTTTATCTAGTTTAGGAATGATCTCTAAAGCATCGCCTAAATGTTGAAAAATTTGTGGGCCGTACTCAGATTTGTCAAAATATTTACGCTGGAAATCAAATAATTCCTCATTAACATCTAAAGTGTGGAGCTCACCCTCTTTTTGCATGCCTTCCGCTAAACAAAGTGCCGAATAACCTGTGTATGTTCCTATTTCTAAAATATTTTTAGGATTGACCAGTTTTGAAATCAAACTTAAAATACGGCCTTGATAATGCCCACTAAGCATACGTGGTTGCAGTATCTTTTGATAAGTTTCACGTGTGAGTTGCTGTAGTAATTCTGGTTCGTTTTCAGAATGTTTTACAACATAATCATCTAAGTTTTCCGAAATAAAATGCATGTGTTTTTGTGTTTAATTCTTGATACTTAAGAAGCTTCAAAATTAACTTAAAATTCTTTTAATCAACTTTTCTTTTGCTACTTTATCGTCACCATGTAACCATTGAATCACGTTGTTTTCCCAAATGGCATCGTACTCCTCTTGATTGATGATTTCTCTTTCTTTAGCCAAATCTAAGATTTTACCAGGGTAAGATGATTGTTTTTCGTTTTCCATTTCACCCAAAGGGTAGGGGTCGTCAAGGCCCATAATCACTTGTTTTGAACCGTGGTTTTTTATAAGTAATTCTAAGCTTCCAGTATCATGAACTAAAGTATCAAAAAAGATGTTTTTATGGCCTACGGCTTTTCTAGGGTGGTGTTTGCCCTCAAATAAATCGGGTCTACCATCAAAACCTTGAATACGGCGTCCTAAATTAATCTGTGCTAATTGTCCGCCATGAGCAAAACAAGTTCGCATATTGGGATATTTATCTTGATAACCGTTTAAGGTTAAAAAATGATAAGCATCAGCGCATTGTGCGAGCATCCAAATAAGATGAAAACGCCACGACGTGTTTTCTAGTTTAATGAATTTTTCACCGTCATAAGGATGAATCTCCACAGCTAAATTGTATTTATTGGCCAACTCAAAAATAGGTTCATTAGCTTCATCAAAAATACAACGCCAGGTGCCTATGGTGTCCATATAATGGGTTGGTAAACATAATAATTGTAGACCTAAGGTTTCTACGCAGCGCTCAATTTCCCAACAGGCACTATTTACGAAGCCAGGATGTACCACAAACCCGCAGGTAAATTTACTGGGGTGATCTTGTTGTATTTTAGCATTAAAGTCATTTTGAAATTTTAAGGCCTTCTTCATTTCTTCAACACGTAAACCGTTGCCGTATAATTGTGATAGGTTTAGAACTACCGCATGGTCAAGGTGGTTGCGGTCCATCCACTCTAACTTTTCTTCTAGAAAAAAACTAGAATGCGTTACGGGGCGACTCCAGTCTTTTTGTAGCATAAATTTACGCTCTTTATCCACCCAAAAGATTTCTTTTTCTCGCATGAAATCTGGGATGTCTTCAGGATAGGGTAACAGGTGTGAATGCCCGTTTATGCGTAGTTTTTTAGCCTTATCTAGTATTCCTGAAGAGTGGGAACTCATGTGTGCTTCTTTCATTTTTTAAGGTGTTTCGATGCTTCTTTCGAGAAATCGTCTAGATGATTGCGCTTTAATCTATTTTTACTTTTTTAGGAGGCTGCATCACTTCGCCACAATTGGGGCAGCAGCGTTTGTTTTCATCACCATAGAACTTATCAAATATTTTAGGCATATCGGTTTCAATGTTTCCTAAGGTAAAATCTTCTTCGTAAAGTTTGGTGACACAATTTTCACAAAACCAAAGCAAAGCATCTCGCGTACCTTTAGGGCGTTTGTATTCAATTACCAAACCAACAGTATTGGCGCCACGTTGTGGGGAATGTGGTACTTTTGGTGGAAGCAAGTAGATATCTCCTTCCTTAATATGAACATCTTTAGGCGTACCATTGTCAATTATTTTTAAAACAATATCGCCTTCCACTTGATAGAAAAATTCAGGTGTTTCATTGTAATGATAATCCTTACGGCTATTGGGGCCACCAACAACCATCACAATAAAGTCGCCATCTTTCCAAACCACTTTATTGCCAACGGGTGGTTTTAAAAGGTGCCTGTTTTCTTCAATCCAAGCTTTAAAATTTATAGGTGATGTTAACTGACTCATGCTAAGAAACCCTATTAAGCTCCTTAAAGGAGCAACTCAAATCGGGTATTTGAGTTTTTTTATTAATCTTTGATATAAAGATAAAAAAGAAACAACTATTTGATGCGTTTCAAAACAGTTTTGATTTTATGCTTTACCTGTTCCGTTAGAACAAAATGAAACTGTGTAAGGGTACACTAATCTTATAAGGATTTTGTACGCCCGCCATCAACAGGAATATTCACACCATTTACATAAGCAGCGGCTTCACTAGCGAGAAAAGTAATCACACTTGCTGTTTCTTCAGGTTGAGCAAAACGTTTTGCTGGTGTATAAGTTTTCATGGTTTCGGCCATGTTTTCTTCAGTGACATCTTCGGCTTTAGCTTTAATTTTCACAATTTCGGCTAAGCGTTCTGTGTCTGTAAATCCAGGAAGCACGTTATTTACTGTGATGCCATATTCAGCGACTTCATCAGAAAGGGTTTTGCTCCAATTTCCAACAGCTCCTCTAATGGTATTGCTTACGCCCAAGCCAGGAATAGGCTCTTTTACTGAAGTTGAAACGACGTTGATAATACGCCCAAAGCCTTCTGATTTCATAAACGGAATTGCGGCCTGAGCCAAAACATGATTACATTTTATGTGCATGGTAAAGGCATTTTCAAACTCCTCTAAACTAGCCGTTAAAATTGCGCCACTTCTAGGGCCTCCGGTATTGTTTATTACAATGTGAAAGCCGTGGTTATTTTCAATAAATTTGATCACTTGCTCTTGTAAATCTCTAGGATTTGTGAAATCGGCAACAATATAGCTGTGATTACCTGGCTGAGGCAGTTCCTCTAAAGCCGCCTTTAGTTTCTCTCTATTTCTGGCTACCAAAGTCACGTTTGCACCTTCTTGAGCGAGTACTATAGCGGTGGCTTTACCAATACCTTGGGTGCTTCCACAAACTAAGGCATTTTTATTTTTTATTTTTAAATCCATATACAATAACCCTATTAACCTCCCAATTTGATGTGTGCCCTATAGTAGGAGAGGAACGTCTGACGGGAACCAGAGTGTTTGTTAATATTTAATGCACACATTTTTGGCTTTGGTGAAGAATCGTAAGGATTCTAAACCGCCCTCGCGACCAACGCCAGAAGCTTTTGTGCCTCCAAATGGTGTTCTTAAGTCGCGTAACATCCAGGTGTTTACCCAAACTATGCCAGCTTCTAATTGATGGCTTAATCGCATGCTGCGTTTTAGGTTGTTCGTCCATAAGGTTGCTGAGAGTCCGTAATTGGAGTCATTAGCCATTTTTAAAACGTCTTCTTCTGTTTCAAACGGCATGATAGTTACCACGGGACCAAATATTTCTTCTTGATTGATGGTGCAATTATTTGAATTCACCTCAATAACGGTCGGTTCTAGATAATAACCATTTTTAAAACTTGGGATCACGACTTGATTTCCGCCAACAAGAATCTTACCTTCTGTTTTAGCGATTTCAATATAATTTAAGACTTTTTCTAGATGGCTCTTAGAAACTATAGCGCCAACATCTGTTGATTCTTGTGAAGGATGCCCAACCTTTAGCTGTTTTACTTTTTTAATAAAATCGGTTTTAAACTTTTGGTAAAGACTTGCCTCAACAAATATGCGGCTGCCGCACAAGCAAATTTGTCCCTGATTGGCAAAGGAGGATCTTAGGGTAGTTTCTAACATGGACTCATAATCACAATCGCTGAAAATGATATTCGGATTTTTACCTCCTAACTCTAAGGATAATTTTTTGAACAAAGGTGCTGCAGTTCTAGCTATTTGAGCGCCGGTTGAAGTACCTCCTGTAAACGAAATAGCTTTGATTTCAGGGTGTTCTATAAGGACTTGACCTGTGGTTTCACCTAAGCCATGAACAATATTTAAAACGCCTTTGGGTAATCCAGCTTCGTTGCATAATTCGCCTAACATGTAGGCGGTCATCGGGGTGATTTCACTGGGTTTAGCAATCACACAGTTCCCTGCAGCTAATGCAGGAGCGATTTTCCAAGTGAATAAATAAAGCGGTAGATTCCAAGGTGAAATACACCCAACAACACCTAGTGGCTGACGCAGGGTGTAGTTTATTGCGTTTTCACCGATACTATCATGACTTTCACTTGAAAATTGAGTGATGGCATTGCCGTAGAAACGGAAGTTACTAGCCGCCCTAGGAATATCTATGGTTTTTGCCAAACTTAGTGGTTTCCCGTTGTCTTTGCTTTCTGCTTCCCCAAACTTATCAAGCTGAGCTTCTAATAATTCTGAAATTCTAATTAAAATCCGACTCCGTTTTTCAATAGACGTTTGTGACCATGAAGGGAAAGCTTTTTCTGCAGCCTGATAAGCAAGTTCGATGTCTTCTTTTGAAGAATTGGGCGTTTGCCCATAAACCTTACCATAAGCGGGATTGATGTTGTCTAGCCAATCTTTTGAAAGCGGCTCTTGAAAAGCACCGTTTATGAAGTTTTTAATTTTCATACTTGTTTTTTGTAAGCCGTCACCTTAATTTCTACGAGCAAATCGGGGTGAGGCAATTGATGTACGGCAACAGTGGTTCGTGTTGGACCGGTTTGCGTATTGAAAAATTCCGCGTAAGCGTTATTATAACCTGCAAAGTCATTCATGCTGACTAAAAATGTGGTCACGTCAACAACATCACTTAATGTGGCGCCTTCATTTGATAGGAGGTTTTCTATATTTTTTAAAACTTCTCGCGTTTGTAAGGCAATGTCTAGTTTTTTGGTCCCCATATCATCTATGATATCAACACCTGCAATAGAGTTGTCGGCGCGTCTGGAGCTTGTTCCTGAAACGAAAATAAAATCGCCAACACGTTTGGTTAATGGGTAAGCGCCTCGTGGAGTGACTGTTTTTTTCATGCGTTAATATTTTAAGCTGGCGTGTCTTTGGTTTTCAAGAATTTGATTGGTGTCATGTTTTATTTGCTCTAAGAATTTTTGTAAATCTTCCTTAGTGGGTTTAGGGTTTAATTTTATCGTACCGTTTGAAAGTAATGTTAAAACGGCGCGGTCTTGAGCCCGTCCCCGAAGCATGGCTACATGATAATCAAGGTCTTCGGTAAAAGTAACCATGGCGTATTTTGAATGATAATGTGCTGGGAAAGTCTTCTCTAAAAGTAATTCTAACTTGCGTTTTTGCTGAAAAATAGGGTCGATAACGTGCTCTTTCATTTCCTGGAAGTTATCCATGGCTAAATCGGCAATGGCATCGGTGTCAATTTTTCGCTTTTTTTGATAAGCTTTGAAAGTGGCTTCCCAGCTTCCTAAATTCATATCTAAAATCGTATCGAGTACTACGACATCTTCAAAAGCCGCATTCATGCCTTGACCGTAAAATGGTACAATGGCATGTGCCGCATCACCAATAAGTAGCGTATTGCCTTTATAATGCCATGGCGAACATTTTATAGTGCCTAGCGGTGACGTTGGGTTCTTGAAAAATTCAGCAGCTAAATTTGGCATGATGAGCAAAGCATCTGGGAATTCTGTTTTGAAAAATTCAACAACCTTTTCTTCGGTTGTGAGGTTGTTGAAATTATACAGGCCACCATCATAACTCAGAAAAAGAGTTACGGTAAAACTTCCGTCTAGATTAGGAAGCGCGATAAGCATAAAGTCTTTTCGCGGCCAAATGTGTAAAGCATTTTTCTTGGCAAGGTAATCACCGTTTTCATTGGGTAAAATGCTGAGTTCTTTATAACCATGGGTTAAATAGTCTTGTGAAAAACTGAATAAAAAATCACGATCTAAAAAATAACTTCTGCGAAGTGAAGAGCCTACGCCGTCTGCAGCAATAATCACGTCAGCATCTTCAATAAAATCTTTTTGAGAACCTTCATCATGAAAAAGCGCTGTTGTTTGTTCGAAATTAACAGATTTACAAGTTCTATTGAAATAGAAGTTGACATGGGCATGTTTTTCAGCTTCATTTAAAAGAAGTGCGTTTAAATCGTTTCGGGAAATAGAATTGATATGTTCTTCTTTCCTGCCGCTATAATTCGATTGTACAGTGTCACCGTTTTTATCATGAATTAATCGGCCGTGCATGGGCACACAAAGCCCCTTAACTTGTTCTTCTAAGCCAACCAATTTCATGGCTTTGTTACCACGGTCTGAAAAGGCCAAGTTTATCGAGCGTCCTGAAGCCATTTCGGTGGTTCGTAAATCTGGACGTTTTTCATAAACTGAAACTTTATAGCCACGCTGACCTAGGCGTAGTGCAAGCAGTGTTCCGCAGAGGCCTGCTCCAATAATCAATATATTTTGTTGCTTATTTTTCATATGGCTAGGCTTTAAGTTGGTTGTGATTTAAAATAGATTTTAGTTTTTCTACTAAAAGATAAACATCTTCAAACGAATTATAAAATGGCGTTGGCGCACATCGAATAACATCGGGTTCACGCCAATCACTGATAATACCAGCTTCGGTTAATTTATCATGCAAAGATTTATCGGCATTTCTAACTTGAATGGATAATTGGCAACCGCGTTCATCTGGGTTGGTGGGGGTAATAATGCGTATGGTATCTTCGCCCAATTGATTTAATAAAAACTCGAAATAACTGGTGAGTTTTTTTGATTTAGCGATAAGTTTTTCCATGCCAACGGTTTCAAACAGATCTAAAGAGGCTTTTATGGCAGCCATTGATAATATAGGTGGATTACTCAGTTGCCAACCTTCAGCACCTGGAAGTTGGTCAAATTCATCACGCATATTAAAGCGCGTTTTTTTATTATGACTCCACCAGCCCGTAAAGCGGTTGAGGTCTTTATTGTGAGCATGACGCTCGTGAACAAAGCAGCCTGCTAAACTTCCAGGGCCAGAGTTTAAGTATTTATAGCTACACCAGGCGGCGAAATCGGCACCAGAATCGTGTAGTTCTAATTTAGTGTTTCCTGCCGCGTGTGCGCAATCAAAGCCGACTTTACAGCCATGTTGATGCCCTAGGCTAGTGATGCGTTTTAAGTCGAAAAATTGCCCGGTGTAATAATTCACCCCGCCAATTAAAATTAGAGCAATGCTATCACCTTCTTTCTCAAGAATACGCTCCAGGTCTTCGTATCTTAATAACTCTTCGTTTTCTCTTGGTTGCCACAAAATTAGACCGTCCTTATCATCAAAACCATGATGGCGGAGTTGTGATTCTACGGCATATTTATCTGAAGGGAAGGCGTCACTTTCAATAAGTATTTTATAACGTGTTTTAGTCGGTTGGTAAAAAGAAACCATCATAAAATGAAGGTTAGCCGTTAAGGTGTTCATGACCACAATTTCAATGGGTTTGGCACCGACTATTTTGGCCATAGCTTCGGTTAAAAATTCATGATAAGGCAACCAAGGTGTTTTTCCAGTGGTGTGACCTTCTACGCCTAAGTTAGCCCAATCATCTAGTTCTTGATTGACATAACCTTTGGTTTGCTTGGGTTGTAGGCCTAAGGAGTTTCCCGTCATGTAGATGAGTGGGTTTCCATGCGTGTCTTTCGGAATATGAAATTGATTTCTGAAGGATTTCAACGCATCCGTTTCATCTTGCTTTAAAGCGTATTCATGGCCTGTTTTATGAGTGAACACCGTGGGAATGTTTAGGGTTTCTAACAAAAATAAGCATTATAAATTTAGAAAAGAAGCCTTGTGTTACCTGATGGTTATGGAAAGAATAAACGTTTATAAAAATGGAAAAGCGCTTAAACCATTGGTTTAAGCGCTTTAATATATATAGACGCAAAGTGCGGAATATTAAATTGTTTACTTAATATACGGAAAAAATGCTAGTTTCGGATTATTAATTTGAAATTTTATTCAGTAATCACTTTAATGTCAGTGAAATTGAGGTTCCAATTCCCTGTTTCTTTTTTGTGTTCTAATGCTAAATGGAGGCCGTTGAAATTTTGATAACTTTCAAAAGTGTTTACCATAGTAGGATTTTCTTGATTGCCTTTACGGTAAACCCATTCCTGAATGATATAATCATCATTATAAAAAATATCGTAGGCATCACCAGGCGTGTAACCGCCCTGATCGGGGTAGGTGATGGTTAATTTATTCAGTTGAGTTTTACTTACCGGAGCTTCTACCTTTGTTATTTCTGAAAATGTTAAATTAGGTTCCCAAACCAGCTGAAACGGAATAAGTAACCAAAACTTATCATTAATAAAACCACGATCAGTTTGTGCTAAAGTCGAATCTTTTTGTGATCTGAAATACTTAATAGTATCACGTCCTTTGTAATGCGTAACCTGATCGGTTTTTGGTTTCCAAGCCCATTTTCTGTCGAAATGCATGCTGTCTTTATCGACGTTGAAGGTAAATTGAATTTCAGAAACTTTTTTCCAGTTTTCAAAGCCGTGCGCTTGCGCTATTTTTTCAGCTATAGCTTCAGGTGTTTGGTCATTTTTACAGGCTATAAAAAGTAGTGTTAAGCAGAAAATTAGGTAGAAGTTCTTCATTTTTTAGTTTTGCGCAAAGATAGTATTTGTGGCCTTTCTAAGAGTTAAATCAGAATTTTAATAGCTTTACTTTAATAATTCACTCGGGAAATTCGCTTTAAAACGATTAAACCGTGGTACAGAAACATTCTGGATATAAGAATTATTAGGATGGTGTTTCTTGTAATCTTGATGGTAATCTTCTGCAAGCCAAAACTTTTGAAACGGATAAACTTCCGCAGCAATTTTAGCATCAAATTTTTTCGCTAAGGCTTCTTTTTTATTTAGAATAATCTGTTTTTGTGCATCATTCTGATAAAAAATAATTGAGCGGTATTGTGAGCCCTTGTCTGGTCCTTGTCCGTTAACCTGTGTTACATCCTGCGAAGCAAAATACACATCAACAAGGGATTCAAAAGTCACTATTTTAGGGTTGTAAATCACTTCCACAGCTTCAGCATGACCTGTGGTTCCGGTGTTGCTTGCTGCATAAGTTGGATTTTTTGTATGACCGCCAGCATAACCAGAAATAGATTCTTTAACACCTTTTACGCTTTCGTAAATAGTTTCAACGCACCAAAAGCAGCCACTAGCAAAATAAGCTTTGGCCATACCGTTTTTTAGAGGTACTTCAACAGGTTTAGCGTTTATGACGTCTTCTTGCGTTTTTTGTGATTGTGCCGTGTTTTGGCAACTACATATTAAGGTGAAGAATACGATGGCTACGAGTTGTTTCATTTTAGTTTTTTTAGACACAGAATAAACTGATTTTTACAGGTTTTTTTTACACATCGCTTCTTTGCGGCTTTACAGCTCTGCGAAATATTTTTATAATAGTCGAAAGAATCAGTAAAAACTTAACCAAAGACCATAAAAAAAGCCCTCACAATGTGAAGGCTTTTAAAATATGTTTGAAAAATGGATTATAGTTTAGAAAACAATTTTTCCATTTTTTCTTTTTGTTCTTCAGCTAAAGCAGCATCAACTAAAATACGACCACTGTGCTCATCAGTAATTACTTTTTTACGAGAAGCAATTTCAACTTGTACTTGTGGTGGAATTGTAAAGAAAGACCCTCCTGAAGCACCTCTTTCAATTGGTACAACAGCTAAACCGTTCTTAACATTCGTTCTGATTCTGGTATATGCAGCTACTAATCTTGAGTCGATAGTATCTTTATACTCTTCTGATTTTTGAATTAAAGCTTGCTCTTCTTTTTCAGTTTCAGCTAAAATAGCATCTAATTCCCCTTTTTTATGTTTCAGGTGGTTTTCACGTTCTTTTAAACGGTCTTTAGTTTCAGCAATCACTTCTTTCTTCTGCTCAATTTGAGCTTTGAATTCTTTGATGTGCTTTTCAGCCAATTCAATTTCTAATTCTTGAAATTCAACTTCTTTAGTTAAAGAGTTAAATTCTCTGTTATTTCTAACGTTTTTTTGTTGTTCGCTATATTTTTTAATTAAAGATTTAGATTCTTCAATTAAGTTTTTCTTTCCAGCGATATCGTTGTCAATTACTTCTAAATTAGAAATAAGTTTATCTAATCTAATGTTTAATCCAGCAACTTCATCTTCTAAATCACGAACTTCTAAAGGAAGTTCACCACGAACATTTCTTATTTCGTCTACACGAGAATCTATGAGTTGTAAATCGTATAAAGCTCTTAAGCGCTCTTCAACAGTTACTTCTTTCTTTTTGGCCATACTTTAAAAATACTTAACAGGATTGGTATTTGTCTTTGATAAAATGATTGCAAAATTAGTAATTTTTTTCTTAAGATGTGCTACTAAAAGATTTTTTGTGAACTGCTCACTTTCATAATGACCAATATCGGTTAAAAGAATGTTGTTTTCCGCAGTAAAAAAATCATGATATTTGAGGTCTGCTGTTATAAAGGCATCAGCACCAGCAGCTTTAGCAGCAGAAATAGCAAAGCTTCCTGAGCCACCTAAAACTGCTACTTTCTTTATTTTTTTATTTAAAAAAGCTGAATGACGAATGGCTTGGGTTTGCATCTTTTCTTTTACGTAACTTAGAAAGTCATTTTCATCCATGGCTGTTTCTAGTTCTCCAACCATACCAATGCCCACGTGTTGGTTTCTGTTTTCAAGTGTAGTGATTTCATAGGCCACTTCTTCGTATGAATGAGTGTCAAAAAGAGTGTGTAATACTTTTGATTCTAAGTGTTTAGCAAAAGTTACTGATATTTTGGTTTCTTCTTCGGTATGTGTTTGCCCTTTTTCGCCTAGAGTTGGGTTAGAATCTTCATTGCCGTTGTAGGTACCGTAGCCTTCTACATTAAAACTACAGTTATCATAGTTTCCAATACTTCCTGCTCCAATTTCAAATAAGGCACTACGTACTAAATGTGCTTCATACTTTGGAACATAAGTCACTAGTTTTTTTACGGTGCCGCTTTGCGGAATTAAAATATTTTTATTGGTAAGGTTTAATTGGTTACAGATCATGTCATTCACACCAGAAAGTGCGTTGTCTAAGGCGGTATGCATGCTGTAAATGGCAATGTCATGCTTTATGGCTTTTAAAACTACACGTTCTACATAGTTTTTGCCAGTGATTTTTTTAAGGCCTTTGAAAATAATAGGGTGGAAACTGACGATCATATTACATTTTTCAGCAATGGCTTCGTCAACAACAGCTTCTAAAGTATCTAGAGTCACCAAAACCCCAGTGAGTTTTGCTTTTTTATCACCTACTAATAGTCCGACGTTATCAAAGTCTTCGGCGTAAGCTAAAGGAGCAAGGGTTTCTAAATGATTTATGACATCTTGTATAATCATGTAATTTGTAACTATTGGTTTTTAATACCACCTCTCATTTAATATTACTTTAAAAATGCACTTTTTGGCTTTCAATAAAACAAAAAAACATTCCCTAAAAGACGGGATAGGCTATTATCTTTTGTAGTAATTTTAAACTAGAAATGTTATAACAAATATAAATATTATATTTTCGTTGCGATGAAAATTTTAAGATACCTTTTAGTTCCTGTAGTTCCCATTTACTTTATGGTGACTTGGCTGCGCAATAAATTATATGACATGGGTTTAAAGCCATCGGAATCTTATGATTTTCCTGTGATTTGTGTTGGGAATTTGAGTGCAGGAGGTACCGGAAAAACACCAATGATTGAATATTTGGTACGCCTCCTAAAAGATGATCATAAACTAGCGACACTAAGTAGAGGTTATAAACGTAAAACAGAAGGCTTTGTTTTGGCTGATGCCCATGCAATGGCTGAGAGTATTGGTGATGAACCTTTTCAATTTTATAATAAATTTCAAGAGACGGTTAAAGTGGCGGTAGATTCTGATAGAAGAAATGGTATTTCTGAATTAAGAAATTTAGTAGATAAACCGGAGGTTATTTTATTAGATGATGCTTTCCAACACCGTAAAGTACAAGCGGGGTTTAATGTGATGTTAACTACTTATTCGAATCCGTATTATAACGATATCGTATTGCCTACAGGCGATTTAAGAGAGCCTCGAAGCGGTGCTAAACGTGCTAATTGTATTGTTGTGACTAAGTGTCCATTAGACTTGAATGAAGAAAGTAAGCAAGCTATAATTAAACGCATTAAGCCTACTGAAGATCAAGCGGTGTTTTTTAGCTCCATAGTGTATTCTGAAACACTATATACTGAAAGTACTTCACATAATATTGATGATTTGAAAGTGTTTACATTAGTGACAGGCATTGCAAACGCGACGCCTTTGGTAGATTATTTGAATGAAAAACAATTGAAATTTGAGCATTTAAACTTTAAAGATCATCATGATTTTTCTGAAAAAGATATCGCACTGCTGTCAGGGAAATCATGTATTGTAACAACCGAAAAAGATTATATGCGTTTGAAGCAATACAGGGTTTTAAAAGACAAACTGTTTTACTTGCCAATTTCGGTTCAAATTGATAAAGCAGAAGCTTTTAATGATTTGATTAAAGATAAGGTTAAGCGTTAGTAGAAGATTTTTGCTTAGGAGCTAATGCATTATAAAGCTTTTTCTCAAACTCATCTTGTTTGAATGGTTTCGGAATAATATCGGTAAAACCAGCATCTTCAAATTCTTGCATTTTATCTTCAATAGTAACCGCGGTAAGCGCAAAAATGGTGAGTTCTTTGTTGAAAGCACGTATTTGTTTGGTCGCTTCAATCCCACTAATTCCTGGCATGTGAATATCCATCAAAATGATGTTGTAATCGTTGTTTTTTATCATTTGAACGGCGTCCTCTCCATTGTCAATAATGTCGCAATTGAGTTCCATTTTAGAAAGAATCTTTTTGGTGATCATTTGATTAATCTTATTGTCTTCAACAACGAGAATTTTCACTTTTGATAGGTCTAAATCTGATTTATCACCATCGAAATAATTCATTTTACCCTCTAGTGCTTCTTCAACAGTGGTGTATTCTAGTGGGATTTCAAAGAAAAACGTCGTGCCTTTATTTAATTCACTTTTTACGTAAATTTTTCCTTTTAAAATATCAACAAGTCCTTTTACAATAGATAATCCTAAGCCAGTGCCACCATATTTTCGGTTAATCTGAATGGAGCCTTGAGAAAAACTTTCAAACATGTGGTCTTGTTTCTCTTGGCTAATTCCAATTCCGTTATCTTCAATTTCAAAACGTAAGGTATAGATTTTATCTTTTTGGTCTATTTGATAAACGCGAATCCAAATATCTCCTTTTTTGGTAAACTTGATAGAGTTTCCTATTAAATTGATGAGTATTTGTGAGATTTTAAGCTGATCGGCAATGAAGTTTTCAGTGAGACCAGGCTCGTATTCGATGTGCATTTTGATGTCATTATCTTCAGCCGAATTATTCAATGCCAAGATAATATTAGTGATTTTCTTCTTTAAATTGAAAGGTTCAGGTTCTATATCAACCTTATTGGCTTCAATTTTATTAATTTGAAGAATATCGTTTATAAAGGTTAATAAATAATCACCAGAGAATTTTAGAGATTTTAAATGCGGTATTTGTTCAGGTTTAGGATCTTCTTCTAGAAGCATATTACTCAGTCCCGTAACCGCGTACAGAGGTGTTCGTAATTCGTGCGTAACCGTAGATAGGAAATTGGCCTTGGTTTTTGAGGCTAGTTCGGCTTTTTCTTTAGCTATAATTAATTCACCATTCTTCTTATGAAGCATAGTGTTTGTTTTTAACCTAATGTTATTGTTCTTATATAATGATAAGGTTAACAGTGATAAAATGGTAATTAAGGCTACACTTAAAATAGAAATAAGCGTTCCTAGATTTTTGTCTTCTTCAGCCTTTTCTAACTTCTCAACAATGGCATTGTTCTTCTCGATTTCTTCGTTTAATAGATACTGAGTTTCTTGATTGTTAGGCGAATAAATACGATTTAACCCGCGAATAGAATCTGAAATTTTTAAGTGGTCTTTTAGGTATTTTCTTGAGAGTTTATAGTTTCCAATGTTGTTGTATAAGTCGCTAATAATTAAGTAGCTATCGTTCGTGACGTTTGTGAATTTGTGTTTGTTAGCAATACTTAAACCTTCTAACCCTGAAACAATGGCTTTTTCAGTATTACCAAGTTTACTATAAATAATAGCGTGATTGTTTAACGCTTCACTTTGTATTTTAAAATAGTCGTAGTTAATAGCTATGGCTAAAGCTTGTTCGGTAACATCTCTAGATTTTTGATAATTCTTTAGTTGAAAATAGACCTTTCCTTCGTGTAATAGTGTTTCTGCAAGCTCTTCGTTAAGATTTTCTTCTTCAAATTTTGATTTAGCAGCCGTATACGAATCTAAGGCAGCATAGTAATCTTGTTTTGCAAAATAAACATCGCCATATAGTTTATACGAAGCACCTAAGTTTTTATTGTCATTGATAATACGTTGTATTTCAATGGCTTTGTTTAATGATTTTAGGGCTTTGTCTTCTTGTTGGATGATAAGTTGAAGGCGGCCTTTTAGAGCGTAGATAACGCCAACACTTTTTTTATTGCCTACTTTTTCGGCAAGTTCTAGTGCCTCGTCTAGGTTTTTCTGGGCATTGTAATAATGGTAACTTTCTAGTTCGGTTTGAGACTGAACAATACGGTAATTAATGTTATTTTGAACGATTTCCGGATCTTGCTCAATTTTAACTTGAGCCGAAGTCGTGGCCATTATGAGCCATACTATAAAAAATAAGTATGTCTTAAGTTTTGTCATGCTGTTGGTGTTGCCAACAAATATAAACTTTTTAGTGATTTAGGGTTTCTTTTTCCGACAAATAACAAATTAAATCAATTATTCGTTTGGAATAGCCAGATTCATTGTCATACCATCCAATGATTTTAACCATATTTCCGATTACCGAAGTCATTTGTGCATCAAAAATACAGGAATGCGTATTTCCAATAATGTCAATAGAAACTATGGGGTCTTCGGTATACTCTAAAATATCCTTGTATTGGTTTTGGGAAGCTTCTTTAAACGCTGCGTTAACCTGTTCCAGAGTTACCGTTTTTTTTACGTTTAAGGTGATGTCTGTAAGTGAGCCGTTAATGACTGGAACACGAATGCCACAACCTCCTATAACATCAGAAAGCTCTGGGAATATTTTAGTCAGTGCTTTTGCTGCTCCCGTAGTGGTTGGAACTATAGATTGTGCAGCGGCTCTAGAGCGTCGTAAATCGCGATGCGGTACATCGTGTAAACTTTGATCGGTAGTGTAGGAGTGTACCGTAGTAATATAGGCCTGATCGATACCACAAAGGGTATTGATAATGTCTATCATGGGCGCGGCATTGTTTGTGGTACACGAAGCATTTGAAATGATGGTTTCAGAGCCATCTATTGTGTGGTTATTAACACCTAAAACGATGGTTTTTATATCGTCTTCAACCGGAGGAACACTTAAAATAACGCGTTTAGCCCCATTAGTAATATGATGATTAATTTCTGATTTACTTTTGAATTTTCCTGTGGATTCGATAACAAAATCGATATCATAAGGACTCCAGTCAATGGTTTTTGGGTGTTTTTCGCTTAATAGCGGAATAGCTCTGCCATTATAAATGATATGATGTTCATCAGAAGAAAAATCACCACTTAAAACACCATGAACGCTATCGTATTTTAATAAATGCGTTAAAGTTTTAGCATCAGCTAAATCGTTTATAGCAACAACTTCAATATGGTTGTAAGCTTGAAGCAATCGAAAAACACGTCTGCCAATTCTACCAAAACCATTAATGGCGACACGTATCATGCCTAATTAATATGTTTTTGTGCTTTATAAGAAGATCTTACTAAGGCGCTGCTTTCTACATGACGGAAACCTAATTCTAATCCGATGTCTTCAAATTCCTTAAATTCATCAGGGTTGATAAATTTCTTCACAGGAAGATGTTTTTTAGACGGTTGAAGGTATTGACCAATAGTTACCACATCTACATCATGTTCTTTAAGGTCATGAAGGGTTTGAATAACTTCTTCTCGGGTTTCACCTAAACCTAGCATGATTCCAGATTTTGTTCTGCGCTGGCCTTGTTGTTTTAAGTATTTTAAAACCCCCATACTACGGTCGTATTGGGCTTGAATTCTAACATCACGAGTTAAGCGGCGTACGGTTTCAATATTATGAGAAACGACTTCTGGAGCCACATCAATAATTCTATCAATATGCTTTTCCATACCTTGAAAATCCGGGATAAGTGTTTCTAGGGTTGTTTCTGGGTTCATACGGCGTACGGCTTTTACCGTTTCGGCCCACATGATGCTTCCCATATCTTTTAAATCATCACGATCTACACTGGTTAAAACCGCATGCTTGATACTCATGATTTTAATAGAACGTGCTACTTTTTCTGGTTCATCCCAATCTACAGTTTCTGGGCGCCCTGTTTTAACACCACAAAAACCACAAGAACGGGTGCAAACATTTCCTAAAATCATAAAAGTGGCTGTACCTTCTCCCCAGCACTCACCCATATTTGGGCAGCTTCCCGAAGTACAAATCGTGTTTAATTTGTATTTATCAACTAAACCTCTTAACTCGGTGTACTTTTTCCCAGTAGGGAGTTTAACACGAAGCCATTTTGGTTTCGGACTGCGTTCTGGTAATATATTTGAAGTTGTTTCGCTGTTCATAATCTGAAAAAATAGATTGCAAAGATACAAAGTATTCTTTTAAATTAAGCCGATATAGCGATGAGTTACGAGTAAAGTGTTACGTTTAAACTGACGCAGAGAACTACTTTTTTTGAATAATTTCTGTTAAGAGTTTTTTAGCTCTAAGCAGTTTGACTTTGACATTATTTATAGGTTCGTTGAGTTCTTGAGAAATTTCTTTGTAACTCAATTCCTGAAAAAAACGTAAATTGATAATTTCCTGATAATGTGGTTTAAGCTTTTTTATATCACGTAGTAATTTGGCTAGGTGTTGCTCTGTGATGAGTTCGTCTTCCGGTGAAGGCGACTCGTCTAAAATATCGTAGACTTCACGGTTGTTTTTAAGAATGACTTGTGAAATGGAGTTTTTTTCCTTCCGAAGCAAATCAATATGAATGTTTTTTGAAATGGTAATTAACCAGGTTTTAAAGGTGTATTCTTCTTTAAAAGTTTCTATGCGATCAAAGGCTTTTGAAAAGGTTTGAATGGTAATATCCTCGGCATCATTCTCGTTTTTCGTGCGTTTGAGCTGAAAACCATAAACGTCATCCCAATATAAATCCAAGAGGTAGTTGAAGGCCTTTTGGTCATTCGTTTTGGCATTTTTAATAGCTTTATCTAATTCCAATGTTTGGGTTTTGAGATGATATTATTGATAAAGATAAATAATTGCATTAGGATTAAGAAGCATTCTATGAAAGGAAAAAAGAAGATTAAATCGGTTTCCTTTAATTTTTTAGCAGAGACGCCCAAAATGATGTATTGCATGATTATACGTAATAAAAATGCGCCTAGTACAATTTTCCATTGATATTGTGTGGCTAATAATAGGATGGCTAATAGCCAAAACATAAAATTACTGATGTATAATGCGGCTAGTAAAACCTTATGAGGCGTTTTGTAAAGTTTTGCAGTTGAAACATGACGGCGCTTTTGTCTGTACCAATCATGAAAGGTTTGCTCAGGGACAGATTCTGTAAAGCTTGCTGCAGAATATTGGCAAACTGTGTTGGATTTGGTTGCGACTTGATTCACAAATAAATCATCATCTCCAGATCGTACTTTAATATGATTAATAAAACCATTGGCATCAAAAAATTCCTTTCTTGTGTAGGCTAAATTTCGACCTACACCCATGTATGGCATGCCCGCTAAGGCAAATGAGAAATAATTTGTAGCTGTTACTAATGTTTCAAACCGAATTAATTTATCTAAAAACGAGTTTTTAATTTTAGCGTAGGCTCCATAACCTAAAATCACCGATTTTGATTGTGAAAAATGTGCCGTCATCTCTGAAACCCAATTTTCAGAAAGGGGCTTACAGTCGGCATCAGTAAACAGTAAATACTCGTGAGTAGCAGCTTTTATGCCTAAGGTTAAGGCGTATTTTTTATTCCCCCAGAAGGCTTCTATGCTTTTAACATTAACAAGTTTAATGTTTGGATATGTTGCCTTGAATTCTTCCATGATATCTAGCGTGTCATCGGTCGAACTATCGTTTATCAGGACAATTTCAAAATTCGGGTGATTTTGAGCGCAAACTGAAGGTAAAAACGTTTTTAAGTTTTCGGCTTCATTTTTGGCGCATATAATGACCGAAACCGGAACTACATTTTGAGTGGTTCGTTGCTGTTTTGAGAAAGCAAACCTAGAATAGAATAGGACATAGAATATAACCTGTATACCAACTACAACCAAAAAGGTATACATAACAAAATCCAATAAAGGCATAGGTTACTTAGGAGTGTGCTGGTTCATTACAATCACTATATTGATCTGGCGTTTTTCCGCAGAAACCACAAGATTCTCCTTCTTTATTAAGCATAGGATTCTGGCTTGCACAGGTGCCAGCGAATTTGCCGTCCTTTTTTGCCCAAATTTTTATGGCAATACCTGCAATGCCAAGTGCTAAAAGGCCAATAGTTATAAAGAAAAGTTTCATTTGTATGCTGTAATTGTTTCTGCAAAGATAATGTTTTTTGATATTTCTGAAATACAAAGCCCTTTAAAAAGGCCTGTGGCCACAAAAACTTTAACGTCTTATTTGGTATTTATTCGTACATTTAATTTACTAATCGATTTAATATTATAATTATGAAAAAAATATTTGCAGAGTTTTTTGGGACCTTTTGGCTCGTTTTTGGAGGTTGCGGTAGTGCGCTTTATGCGGCAGGTATTCCCGAATTGGGTATTGGTTTTGCTGGGGTGTCTTTAGCCTTTGGTTTAACGGTGTTAACCATGGCATTTGCTGTAGGCCATATTTCTGGCGGACATTTTAATCCGGCCGTGTCTTTCGGACTGTGGGCAGGAGGAAAATTCGATGGGAAAGATTTAATAGGATATATTATAGCACAGTTGGTTGGTGGTCTTGTAGCTGCAGGGGCATTGTATCTTATAGCTTCTGGTAAAGGAGGCTTTGTTATTGATAGTTCTCAGGCGGGAGCCTTTGCTGCCAATGGCTTTGGTGAATTGTCTCCAGGAGGTTATTCCATGACTTCAGCTTTATTGGCTGAGTTTTTACTCACCATGTTTTTCTTGCTAATTATTTTAGGAAGCACGAATGAAAGAGCGCCTAAAGGTTTTGCACCTATTGCTATTGGTTTAGGTTTGACTTTGATTCACTTGATAAGTATTCCTATTAGCAATACATCGGTTAATCCTGCGCGTTCTACAAGTCAGGCCTTGTTTGCTGGTGGAGGTTATGTAAGTCAGCTTTGGTTGTTCTGGGTAGCTCCAATTGCTGGTGCTATTGTGGCTGGTTTGATTCACAAAGCTTTGTTTGATAAAGAATAATTTGAATTCAAGATATATGTCATAAAAAAGCCTCGTTTCAATTGAAACGAGGCTTTTTTTGTTATTAGTTGAATACTGGATTAATGTAAACTAATTTCTGCTACTGAATTTTCTTTTGAAGCGACGTTAGCACCGCCTTTATGTTCGATGGTAATGCTTAAACCTTGAACATCTTCCATGTAAGGGATATTTCGTAATTTTCTATCAGCCTTATCTAAAATACCTAAGTTCACCATTTTACCTTGTAAGTCTGCCCAAATTTGGTAGCACTGTTCTTCAGGTAGTTGCGGTAAGGAAACCACGTCAATCATCGATGTTTTTTCTTTAGAGTTGATATAGGCTACTGTTTTTAAATCTTTTGCACGATCGTTACCTGTAATGATATATTTTTGAGTTTCAGGATTGTTAAGTTTTAAAAGCTGCCTCATCATGCTGTCAAGCATTTCGTTGTGCTTGTCAATATCACTTCTTAAATCAAAAATCTCTTCAACAACAACTTGGTTTTCTTCGGCTAGTTGTTGATTTTGAGAGTAAAAGATATATGATGTTCCAGCAAAAAGCATAGCGACTAAACTAGCTGCAATGCTCAATTTATACCATTTTTTGTAAGCTTTTTGCGGCTTTAGTGCAATCACTGGTTTCTCATCTAACTCATCTAAAATATGATCTAAAACCATTTTTGGAGCTTCAACCGCTTGGCTTTTAGCTACGATTTCAAGGTTAGATTGAAGCGTGTTGTATGCGTTCTGTACTTCTGGAAATCGAGAGATGTAAGATTCCACATGTTGGGTTTCTTCAGAAGTAGTTGCTCCTAGTAAATATTTATCTAGAAGGCCAGAATTTAAAAAAGTATGTACTTTCTCATTCATGACTTAAATGTATTTAAGGGTGGTAAATTTTTTTCAATTCACGTAACCCAATTTTTAATCTTGACTTTATTGTTCCTAATGGAATGTCTAATTCATCGCTAGCTTCTTGCTGCGTCATGCCTTCAAAAAAGAGGGCATTAATCACTATTTGATATTTTTCATCTAAGCTGCTTAGATGTTTTTTGATATCTAAAACATCCTGATTGAGTTCGTTGGATGTCACTTTATATACGGTTGAAGTCTCCATCTGGACTTCATTGTTTATTTTATTTTTTTGAGATCTAATTTTGTCTATGGCCGTATTATAGGCGATGCGGTAAAGCCAAGTAAATAGTTTTGCTTTAGAAGCATCATATTTTTTGGCGTATCTCCAAATTTTTACAAAGGTTTCTTGCAGGACATCTTGGGCGAGATCTTCATCGGTAATGACCTTTCTGATTACCCCATAGAGCGCATCGGCATAGTTTTCATAAAGTAAACTAATGGCCTTTTTATCTTCTTTTTGAAGGAGACTGACTATTTCTTTTTCTATTGCTGAAACCAAATTATAAGCAGTTTATATAAAACTTGCGACAGTAGCAAGCCCGCAAAGTTAGAAATTTCTTTTTTATTATAAGATATTTACTTCCGCTTCAATAGCAATACCAAAAAGTTGGTTTACTGTTTTCTGAATCAGTTGTGAAAGGTTTAAAATCTCTTCACCAGTGGCACCTCCATAATTCACTAGAACTAAGGCTTGATTTTTATGCACACCGTAATGACCGAATGTTTTTCCTTTAAATCCTGCTTTTTCAATTAACCATCCCGCAGGAACTTTAACATCATCGTCTGAAACCGGATAAGACGGCATGTCTGGAAAGTTTTCAGTCAGTTGCTCGTAAGCTTTTTTGGAAATCACGGGGTTTTTAAAAAAACTACCACAGTTTCCTATAACTTTAGGGTCAGGAAGTTTGCTTTGGCGAATAGAAATAACGGCCTTAGAAATATCTTGAATGGTTGGCGTACTAATGCCTTCTTTTTCTAGTTCTGAAGCGATAGCACCATAATGTACATGCTGCTTATGATTTTTCTTAGTGAGCTTAAAGTTTACGCTAGTGATAATATATTTTCCTTTCGCTTCTTGTTTGAAAATGGAGTTTCTGTAGCCAAAATGACAGTCTTCTTTACGGAAGCTGTGCATGTCTTTTGACGCTATAGAAATGGCTTCACAAGATTCAAAACTATCTTTTAATTCTACCCCATAGGCACCAATGTTTTGAATGGGTGCTGTGCCTACATTTCCAGGTATTAGCGATAAATTCTCAATACCACCGAAATCATTGTTTATTGTCCAAAGTACAAAGTCATGCCAGACTTCACCCGCTTGTACTTTTACAGTAACAAACTCATCATCTTCAGCAATGACTTCAATACCTTTAAATCCTAACTTGATAACGAGTCCTTCAAAATCTTTAGTGAGTAACATGTTGCTGCCACCACCTAAAATAAGCTTGTTAGGATAGTCTTCTAAAGAAAGTACTTTTTTAAGTTCTTCAATATCATCTACCGAAACAAAATGTTTGGCTTTAGCATCAATACCAAAGGTGTTAAATGGTTTTAAGGATGTATTTTGTTCGATCTGCACAGTAATTAGTCTTTATAAATTTTTAAGGCCTCCTTTAATATATGAACTGCTTTTATTAAGCTTTCTTTGTTAAGTACGTAAGCAATTCTTATTTGGTTTAATCCAACATCTGGTGTAGAGTAAAATCCGTTTGCCGGGGCTACCATAATAGTTTCTCCGTCTATATCAAATTTCTCTAAAAGCCATTGCGCGAACTTATCGGTGTTTTTTACTGGTAATTCTACTATGCAGTAAAATGCGCCTTTCGGTTTGGCAACTTTAATGCCTTCTATTTTTTGTAATTCTGCAATAAGAATATTACGGCGCTCTACATATTCATGAATGACTTCATCAAAATAACTTTGCGGTGTATCTAACGCAGCTTCGCTTGCAATTTGTGCGAATGTTGGCGGACTTAATCTTGCTTGAGCAAATTTCAAAACGGTTTCCATAACCATTTTGTTTTTAGATACTAAAAAGCCTACGCGTGCACCACACATGCTGTAGCGTTTAGAAACCGAATCAATAATAACGGCGTGTTGTTCAATACCATCTACTTGCATAATGGAGTAGTGGGTTTCTCCGTCGTAAATAAACTCACGGTATACTTCATCGGCAACCAAAAACAAATCATGTTTTATGGCTAAGGCTGCAAGTTGTTCTATTTCTTCTTTAGAATATAAAGTTCCTGTAGGGTTTCCAGGATTACAAATTAATATAGCCTTAGTTTTTGGTGTAATTAAACTCTCAAAAGTTTCAATGGATGGTAGTGCAAAATTATCATCGATACTACAAATCGCAGGAACCACGTTGACTCCTGTTGCTGTAGAAAATGCAATGTAATTGGCATAAAATGGTTCAGAGATGATCACTTCATCTTCGGGATCCATAATGCTACTAAATAAAAATTGTAAAGCTTCGCTTGCTCCTGTGGTTACAATGATATCTTCATGAATGACGGTAATGTCATGCTTGTTATAGTAGGCAGCTAACTTTTTTCTATACGTTTCAGAACCTTGAGATCTAGAATAGGATAAAATATCAATGTTACTATTTTTAACGGCATTTATGGCAACTTCAGGAGTTTTGATATCTGGTTGCCCGATGTTTAAATAGTAAATGTGCTTTCCGTCTTCTATAGCTTGTTCCGCATAAGGGACCAGTTTACGAATAGGAGAGGCAGGCATTTTGTGGCCTTTTTTAGAAATGGTTGGCATTTATTAAATTTTAGGGTGTAAAGTTGAGAAAATTATATGAAGTTTTTCAATAAACAGCTTTAAATATGAAGGTATACTTAAGCAATTGAATAGTTTTCTAAGAAATAGCCCAATCTTTTGTTAATTTGTTTTAGAGTAGGCCTGTAAATGAAAAAGGCTTAAACGTTTGTTTAAGCCTTTTTGTGTTTTATGAAAAGAAATGGTTTTTTTATTCCATTACGCTTTTATCTTTTTTATCCATAACACCGGCTTTTTCAACAACAAGACCTTTAATTTTTAGTGCGACTGTTGGTGTCTCGGCATTAGAAATAACCGTAATCGTTTTTCTAATTGGGTTCACTCTGTTGGTGTCATATTTAACTTCTATTTTTCCTTGTTTTCCTGGTAAAATAGGTCCTTCAGGTTTTTTAGGAATAGTACATCCACAACTTGATGACACTTTAGAAATGATAAGTGGTTCATCTCCAGTGTTTGTGAATTTAAACACACGAACACCGTCTGCCCCTTTTTCTATGGTTCCATAATCTATAGTATCTGATTCAAACTTGATTTTAGCTTGTGCATTCACCGATAAGCTAATTAATCCGATAAATAAAATTGTAATTAATGACTTCATTATTTTATAGTTTTGATGTTTCTTTTTTAATGATTCTGTCAAGAAATAAAGCTTGTTAGAATCTGGAATTAGCCCTCAAACATACTTACTTTTCCGATAATCTGCAAAAATAAAAGATGTAATACTTGTTTGTTAACCTAGTATTGATATTCAAATGTACGGATCAGATCGAAAAAAGGTCCTATTATAATGTTAAAATATCAAGACTACGCTATGTTATGAATTCATAATATAGTTTCACAGAAAAAGAAATATAAGTACTTTTGCACTTTATTATTCAAAAATTATTCCAAAGCATGCAAATTCCATCAAAATATGATGCCCGTCAAGTAGAAGATAAGTGGTACAACTACTGGATGAAACATAATTATTTTCACTCAGAACCTGATGAAAGAGAGCCTTATACTATTGTGATTCCGCCACCAAATGTTACAGGGGTCTTGCATATGGGACACATGCTTAATAATACCATTCAAGATGTATTAATCCGTCGTGCACGTTTATTAGGTAAAAACGCCTGTTGGGTACCTGGAACCGATCATGCCTCTATTGCTACTGAGGCTAAAGTGGTAGCCAGGCTTAAAGAACAAGGCATTGATAAAAACAGTCTAACTAGAGAAGAGTTTTTAGAGCACGCTTGGGATTGGACCCATGAGTATGGTGGTGTGATTTTAGAGCAGCTGAAAAAACTAGGTTGTTCTTGTGATTGGGAGCGCACTAAATTCACCATGGATCCAGAGATGAGTGAATCAGTGATTAAAGTTTTTGTTGATTTATATCAAAAAGGATTGATTTATCGTGGTTACCGTATGGTTAACTGGGATCCAGAAGCTAAAACAACACTTTCTGACGAGGAGGTGATCCATGAGGAACGTCAGGGGAATTTATATTATTTAGAGTATAAAATTGAAGGTAGTGATGACACTCTAACTATTGCAACTACAAGACCTGAAACTATTTTTGGAGATACAGCCATTTGTATTAACCCAAATGATGAACGTTTTTCTCACTTACGTGGAAAAAAGGCCATTGTTCCAATTTGTAACCGTGTTATTCCAATTATTGAAGATGAATATGTCGATGTAGAATTCGGTACAGGCTGTTTGAAAGTAACACCGGCTCACGATGAAAACGATAAAAACCTTGGCGACAAACACAATTTAGAAGTTATTGACATTTTCTATGACGATGCTTCTTTAAATAGTTTCGGATTGCATTACGAGGGTAAAGATCGTTTTGTGGTAAGAAAAGAAATTACTCAAGAGCTAGAAGAAAAAGGAATTTTAATAAAAACAGAAACTCACATTAATAAAGTTGGGACTTCTGAAAGAACCAAAGCTGTTATCGAACCGCGATTGAGTGATCAATGGTTCTTGAAAATGGAAGAATTAGTAAAGCCAGCAATTGAAGCTGTCTTAGGTGAAGATTCAGAAATTAACTTATTTCCTAAAAAGTTTGAGAACACTTACCGTCACTGGATGGAAAATATCCGTGATTGGAACATTTCTCGTCAGCTCATGTGGGGACAACAAATTCCTGCATATTTCTATGGCAATGGTAAAAATGATTTTGTTGTAGCAGAAACAGCTGATGAAGCACTAGAATTAGCAAAAACAGCTACTGATAATTCAGAATTAAAAGCAGAAGACTTACGTCAGGATACAGATGCATTAGATACTTGGTTTTCATCTTGGATATGGCCCATGTCTGTTTTTGACGGGATTAGATATCCAGAAAATGAAGACATAAAATACTATTATCCAACTAACGATTTAGTTACAGGGCCCGATATTTTATTCTTCTGGGTAGCTCGTATGATTATTTCGGGTTATGAATACAAAGATGAAAAACCGTTCAATAATGTTTATCTAACAGGTTTAGTTCGCGATAAGCAACGTCGTAAGATGAGTAAATCATTAGGTAATTCTCCTGATGCCTTAAAACTTATTGAAGAATATGGTGCTGATGGGGTTCGTGTAGGACTGTTATTGAGTTCAGCGGCTGGTAATGATTTGATGTTTGACGAAGCCCTTTGTCAGCAAGGAAAAGCCTTTGGTAATAAAATATGGAACGCCTTCCGTTTGATTCAAGGTTGGGAAATTGATGAAACTATTCCACAACCAGAAACTTCAAAAGTTGGCTTAGATTGGTATGAAGCGAAGTTTCAAAAAGCTTTAGCAGAAATTGAAGATCACTTTAGCAAATATAGATTGAGTGATGCTTTAATGGGGGTGTACAAGTTAATCATGGATGATTTTTCATCATGGTTATTAGAAATTATTAAGCCAGCCTATCAAAAACCTATTGATGCTAAAACATACCAGGCAGTCATTAAAGCTTTTGAAAATAATTTAAAAGTTTTACATCCGTTTATGCCGTTTTTAACCGAAGAAATTTGGCAATATATTACAGAGAGAACCCCTGAGGAGGCCTTAATTGTAGCAAAATGGCCAAAACATATAGTTGTAAATGAGCATTTGATTTCAGAATTTGAATTTGCTTCAGAAGTGATTTCGGGTATTAGAAACATTAGGAAACAGAAAAACATCGCTTTTAAAGATGCCGTTGCATTTTCTATAATAAATAATGAAAATACCACAAAAACTTTTGATGGCGTTATCCAAAAATTAGGAAACCTTGAAGCTATTGAAACGACTACCGAAGCTATTGAAGGCGCTTTGACTTTTAGAGTAAAATCGAATGAATATTTTATTCCAATGGTTGGGGCTATTGATGTGGAAGCAGAAATTAAAAAGCTTACAGAAGAACTAAAATACACCGAAGGTTTTTTGAAATCTGTTC
Source organism: Pseudotamlana haliotis (assembly GCF_008806375.1). GTDB lineage: Bacteria > Bacteroidota > Bacteroidia > Flavobacteriales > Flavobacteriaceae > Pseudotamlana > Pseudotamlana haliotis. The sequence goes on from NZ_WAAT01000044.1 coordinate 193,536, forward strand.
AAAAAAAATTATCCAATGAGCGTTTTGTTGCAGGAGCACCAGAGCAAGTAGTTGCCAGTGAAAAGAAAAAAGAAGCGGATGCTTTGGCCAAAATAGAAACCTTAAAGTCTAGTTTAGCTAGTTTAGGTTAATTTAAAAAGCATAAATTCTTTTAAAAAAAGCTTTTCAAATATGTGTTTTGCATATTTTGGAAAGCTTTTTTTATGAGGTGTCTTTGTGTGATGTTGTTAATCTTTTTATTATTCGGTGTTACTTAACAAATCAATAGGTTAAATTGATGAAAATCAGTTTAATTATGAACGCACCTCTAGGCTTAGTGATTGTCAATTTTTTATTTTTCAGCCCATTAATCTCAGTAATGGTTGGTAATCTTGAATTAAAAAGAGAATAATGCAATTAAGGGCTTGTTTTTAATTTTTTTTTAATTTTTTATAGATTTTATGCGATTTGATTGTGAATAATCTTACCGTTTTTCTATATTTGATACTCAAATCAGGTAATACTGACTCGATAGACTCACTGTTGATACTCAGTTACTTATATTAATTAATTAATTATGAAAAAATTTTACTTATTTAGTTTGCTCATGCTTGTCGTGGGATCCCTTTCAAATGTTACTGCTCAATCTAGTGGAGAAAGGGAAGGCGGATTTTATTTTGGTCTAGGTTATAACTTTGTTGACGATTCAGGTACAGCAGGTAGTGAGCCTTTTAATTTTAGTGATAACTGGCATTACACAGCTTATCCTAACCGATTAAATGTTGGTTATATCTTAGGTCGTAGTGGTTTTTCTGTTGAAGCTATTGGTACCATTAATACCTTACAAGAAGGTAAAGTGTTGGATGGATATGGTGTTTTAACTGAAGATTTAGACTACTGGGCTGTTGATGGTATGGTGTCTTTCAGTTTAGACAAATTTACCTCAAGAAAAGGTTGGTTTGATCCTTATTTACAAGCAGGTATGGGAGGTTCTTCTATTAATAATGATAAGGTTCTTACTTTTAATGCTGGTGCTGGTGCTAACTTTTGGTTAGGGAAACAAAAAAACTGGGCGATCAACTTAAACACTATGGGTAAATGGGGAATCAACGAAGATAATAAAGGTGATAACCATATTCAACACGCTATTGGTGTTGTGTTTAAACCATTTGGTAAGAAGAAGAAACCTGCTCCTGCACCAGTTGTAGAGCAAGCACCAGAGCCCGAGCCAGAGCCTGTTGTTGAGCCAACTCCAACTCCAGAGCCAACTCCAGAACCACAAGTTGATCAAGAAGCTGTATTACGTGAACAAATGACTTCTGATTTAAGTGAAGTACGTCGTGTGTACTACGATTTTGATTCTTCAACTTTAACATCTGAAGACCAAGATATCGTTGATGAACTTGTAGTATTCATGAATAAATACCCAACAGCTATTTTAGATATTAAATCTCATGCAGATAGTAGAGGAGCGAAAGATTATAACCTACAGCTTTCTCAGAAGAGATCTAAGAGTATCGTAGATTATGCAGTAACTCACGGTATCGATAGATCTAGATTTGTTGCTGAAGGATTCGGTGAAACTCAGTTAAATAATGGATGTTCTGATGGTGTTAAGTGTACTAAAGAAGAACACAGAGAAAACCGTAGAACTGATTACGAATTAGTTTGGGAATAGTATTTTAAACCAATAAATGTTTTAAAAAAGGGCCTTCTTCTGAAGGCCCTTTTTTTATGCTTTATAGTTTTGTGAAGTAGCTTTTTATTGTTTTTTCTTTCCGAGAGTATATAGGCGGTAAATGGAGCTAATAATTGGTTGCTTGAGCTAAAGCATCTTCCATATTGAAGTTTCTGCATAATTGTGGTTATACTGCTATGAGAAATAAAATAGGTGTTATTAAGAACATTTAGAATAGCTTAAATGATTCTGTTCTCCCCACTTCATCTAAGTGTTGTATAATTCGTTTACTGTACGCATTAGCCTCCAGCTATTTAAAGCATTAAGTGTACATGCAGAAGGTAGGGGGAATAGTGTTGAAGTCTGTGATGCTTTTTGAATAATTATAGCTATAAAAGTTATTTGCTTTATTTAGGAATAAAATCGACGTAACGCTGGCGTAAACGAAACTTTAGAAATGTCTTTTTACGATGTTTTTAGAAAGAAAGAAAGAAAGAAAGAAAGAAAGAAAGAAAGTTGCTGTGGTCAGTATAAAGTATTCGTGAAGGTTATTAATAAACTAAAGAGGAGCTTTCTATTTACGATATAAAAAGTAGTTATTAACCAAGTCGATGTACAATCTTTTAGCCTCGTCTTCGGTCAGTCCTTTGGCTTGAAATAAGGCATTTGTTTTAAAAGCATTAATGATGGGCTTTTTGCTTTTCGGACGTCCGTAATCGTTTGTAGCTTTTTTATAATAAGCATACAGCTTGAGTAATGTGTCTGCAGGAAAAGGCTCCGTGTAAGCGTTTACACGGTCTACTGCTTGATCAAACTCAATATCTAAGTTGCTTTTACTCATTTATTTTTTTAATTCAGCAATGACAGTTTCACCACCGCGAACTTTTTGATTGATTTCTACATTGATTTTAGTGTCTAAAGGTAGAAACAAATCAACACGAGACCCAAATTTAATAAAGCCTGAGTCTGTACCTTGAACGGCCTTATCGTTTAATTGCGCATAGTTAACAATACGTTTGGCTAATGCTCCAGCAATTTGTCGATAAAGTACTTTGCCGTAAGTTTGGTTCTCGACAACAACAGTAGTACGTTCGTTTTCTTCACTTGCTTTTGGGTGCCAAGCTACTAAATATTTTCCGGGATGGTATTTGCTGAAGATAACATGCCCGCCAATAGGGTAACGTGTGACGTGAACATTTATTGGAGACATAAATACACTCACTTGAAGACGTTTTTCTTTGAAATATTCTTTTTCATAAACTTCTTCAATAACGACCACTTTGCCATCTACAGGAGATAAAACCTGATTATCATTTAATACGGTGTTTCTTTTCGGGTTTCTAAAGAATTGTAGTATCAATACTAAAAAGACGATTAATGCTAGCAATACAATGGTTCTTAGCCAATTTATGCCTATAAAACTATCTGCAATTAAAGCAGCTCCTACAACGATTACAAACGTTATAAATATAATTTTATACCCTTCTTTATGAAACATAATGTAAAATTCTTAAAAATAAATATATAAATGGTGCAGCAAATATAATGCTGTCTAATCGATCTAATAATCCACCGTGTCCTGGCATGATAACCCCACTATCTTTGACTTTGGCTTGCCTTTTGAACTTGGATTCTATCAAATCTCCCAGCGTTCCAAAAACACTAACAATAATGCTTAAAATAAGCCAGTTTGCAGAGTTTAAAGTTTCGGTAAAGGTAGCAATAAAATAACTTGCTACACAGGAAAAGAATAGCCCTCCAAGAAAACCTTCAACGGTTTTTTTAGGAGATATGGATTCAAATAGTTTTTGTTTTCCTAAGTTTTTTCCAACTAGATAAGCAAATGTATCATTAACCCAAATCAATATAAAGGCACCTAATAAAATTTTAGGATTATACTGTTGATTGTTTGCCGTAATTAGTATTAAAAAGACAAAAGCACTGGAAAGGTAGAAAGTAGTTAGTAAAAAACGTTTTGTACTGAATAAGGGTATTGTTTTTTCAGAAAACAGATCTTTTATTAAGAATAAGTTGACAAAAATAGAAAGTACTAAAAGTATTTGTGTTGCTTCTATAAGTCCAGCATTAGTATTTAATACGGTTTGCCAATAGCCGAAGAAGATATAGAGAATGATGAAAATAATATAAGGTATGTTGCTTTTTAGCTGGATAAGTTTTTGAAACTCAGCTAAACATACTAGTCCGAATATACAGAATAATGCAATTAATAAATGTTCAAAATATAGTGAAACAAGTAATATGGATATATAAAGAAATCCTGAAAGGGATCGAATAACTATTTCTTTCATTCTATAAGTCTTCTAAAAGTAGGAGGTATAGGTTTTTTGCACTACTGCCATAACTTAAGAAGTCGTTGTCATCTCCCGATTTAAAATGCTTTATGGTTGTAATATTGGTAGGGATTTGTTTGGTGTTTTTTGATTTGATACCTTTTAACCCTTCTCCAATGGTTTCAACTAATTGACTTGTAGTTGCAAATACTATAAAATTGAAAGGTAATTCAAGAAGCTTTTTTTCAAAAATCTGATTTGATGAAATTAAGATAGATCCATCGTTAGCAATTAAGTTTTCGCATGTAGTTAAGAAAAATGGAGCTTCATTCAGTTTTTTGGTCGGGTTCAGATTGATTCTTTTAAACTTTTTTCCAAGTTCTGAATCCAGTAAAAGTAAGGGCTCATTTTGCCATTTGTTTTCTTGAATGATGTGCCCTAAATTTTGTTGAACCTCATTGATATCATCACAGTATAGAAACTTACCGCCATTAGCTTTAAAGTTTATGGTAAACCTTTCGTCAATTGGTAATTTTAGTTCAGGCATATAGCGCCCTCTGTGATCTGATTTAATCTCCTCGTCAGGTTGCTTAGATTTTGAACCAAAAATTTTTCTAAAAAGATTCATTAAGTAATGCTATTATAAGAATTTATGTTGAGAGGGTCATCAAATATAAAAAATCTTAAACTAATCATATGATTAATTTAAGATTTTTGTATAGGTATTAAGGCTTAAAAGCTTTTAAGCTTCTTCTTCGGTGCTTTTAACCTCTGATTTAGAAGTAATAGCTTCTTCTTTTAAGAAAGCACGTTTGCCAAATATTTTTTCCAAGTTATCTTTGAAAATCACTTCTTTTTCTAAAAGGACTTCAGCGAGCTCAGTTAACTTGTCTTTATTTTCTTCAAGTAACTTAATGGCACGTTGGTATTGCTCTTCTATTATTTCAGAAATTTCCTTGTCAATTAAAACAGCGGTTTCCTCACTATAAGGTTTTGTGAAACCGTGATCACTTTGACCAGAATCATAATAGGTTAAGTTTCCAACTTTATCACTTAAACCATAAATGGTTACCATGGCACGTGCTTGTTTAGTAACTTTTTCTAAATCACTTAATGCTCCAGTTGAGATCTTGTCGAAAATCACTTTTTCAGCGGCACGACCACCAAGAGCGGCACACATTTCGTCTAACATCTGTTCCGGACGCACAATTAGGCGTTCTTCAGGTAAATACCAAGCTGCACCTAATGAACGTCCACGAGGTACAATTGTCACTTTTACTAGAGGCGCTGCGTGTTCTAACATCCAACTTACTGTGGCGTGACCAGCTTCGTGAAAAGCTACTGCTTTTTTCTCACTTGGCGTAATGATTTTATTTTTCTTTTCTAATCCACCAATAATTCTATCTACGGCGTCTAAGAAATCTTGTTTATCTACAGCTTTCTTGTTGTTTCTCGCTGCAATTAAAGCGGCTTCGTTACAAACATTAGCAATATCGGCACCAGAAAATCCAGGTGTTTGTTTAGAAAGGAAGTCTAAATCTAAGTTTTCAGCTTTTTTCAGTGGTCTTAGGTGGACTTCAAATATTTCTTCACGCTCTCTTACGTCTGGTAAATCAACAAATATTTGTCTGTCAAAACGACCAGCACGCATCAAGGCTTTATCTAAAATGTCGGCTCTATTGGTTGCGGCAATTACAATCACATTGGTGTTTGTGCCAAAACCATCCATTTCAGTTAATAACTGATTTAATGTGTTTTCACGTTCATCGTTACTTCCAGACATGGCGTTTTTGCCTCTGGCGCGACCTATGGCATCAATTTCATCAATAAAAATGATAGATGGTGATTTTTCTTTAGCTTGTTTGAATAAATCTCTAACACGAGAAGCTCCCACACCAACAAACATTTCAACAAAATCTGAACCAGATAACGAGAAGAAAGGCACTTTAGCTTCACCGGCAACGGCTTTAGCTAATAATGTTTTACCAGTTCCTGGAGGGCCTACAAGTAAGGCGCCTTTCGGAATTTTACCACCTAAAGTGGTATATTTTTCAGGGAATTTTAAGAAATCTACAATCTCTTGTACTTCTTCTTTAGCACCTTCTAATCCGGCAACATCTTTAAAAGTTGTCTTAACTTCTGTTTTTTCGTCAAAAAGTTTTGCTTTCGATTTTCCGATGTTAAAAATTTGACCACCAGCACCGCCACCAGCACCACCAGACATACGTCTCATGATAAAAATCCAAACTCCAATAAGTAAAATAAAAGGTAGGATACCCATTAAAAGGTTTCCTAAGTCATTGGTTTCTGTAGAATAGCTAACATCTGGTTCTGTTGGAAGATCTTTAATGTTTTCGTTCAGTTCATTTTCAAAATTCTGAAGGTCACCAAATTCAAATTTATAATTCGGTAGTTCGGTTGCCGAAGGAATAATCGATTGAGGTTTTGCTCCTTTGTGTTCTTCCTTAGTTAATGCTTCAGAAGTTAGGTAAACCTTTGCTACACGTGTATTTTTTACAATGTTTACGCGTGCTACATCACCATCCTTTAAATACTGAAAGAATTCTTGAGGGGTTGTTGTATTACCGCCTTCATAGCTTTCTCCACTAAATAATTGAAATCCTAAAAATAAAGCTATTAATGCGCCGTAAACCCAATACGGACTAAATTTTGGTTTTTTGTCTTTTGGTTTTTTATTGTCCTTTGCCATTTGATTCTTTTAGTAATTGGTTTCTATTACGGTTGTTTTTGCATCACCCCAAAGACTTTCGATGTCATAAAATTCTCTAATGTGTTTTTGGAAGACATGAACAACAACATTGACGTAATCAATTAATACCCACTCGGCGTTATCCATACCTTCAGTATGCCATGGGTTGTCCTTAAGTTCTTTGCTTACTTTTTTCTGAATGGAGTTAACAATAGCGTTTACTTGTGTATTTGACGTTCCTTCGCAAATAATAAAGTAATCACAAACCGTATTTTCAATCTCTCTTAAATCTAGAATATTTATCTCTTGTCCTTTAACATCCTCAATGCCACTAATAATAACGGATATTAATTGGTCTGCGCTTATATTTTCTTTCGCCATTAAATTTATTTAATTTGTGCAAAGTTATTATTTTTTTGGTTCTTTATAGTTTAAAAATACCATAAGATTTAGTCTTATCCCAATAACTTGTTCATGATTATTATCAAACTTAATGCCACCGATTCTACAAACAGCTATTTGAGAAGGCTTTATTCAAGTTCTGCTATTGAAGATTTTACAACAGTTATTGCTAAAAAGCAAACTCAAGGTCGTGGGCAGAGGGGGGCAGAATGGGAATCTCAAGAGGCTAAAAACCTTACTTTTAGCGTATTTAAGAGCCTAGAAGACTTTTCGCTAACACACCCTTTTGGTATTAGTATGGTGGTTGCTTTAGCTTTAAGAAAGGCTTTACAGTCCTTTTTAATTCCGCAATTATATGTAAAATGGCCTAACGACATTTTGTCAGCAGACAAAAAGATATGTGGTGTTTTAATTGAAAATGTCATGAAACAGCAAGATATTGTCGCTTCAATAATAGGAATTGGCTTGAATGTCAATCAAGTTGAATTTGATAATTTACCTAGAGCCTCCTCATTGACAAAAATTACAGGCGCTATTTATGACTTAGATGAAGTGGCTTTGGCGGTTTTAAATCAAGTTCAGTATTATTTTGACCTTTTAAAAGAGGGTGGATTTGAAAACCTAAAAACCGAATATGAATCCTGTTTGTTTAGAAAAAATAAACCCTCAACATTTAAAGATGCTGAAGGTTTACTATTTTCTGGTTTTATAAAAGGTGTTTCTAATTTTGGAAACCTTCAGGTTTTATTAGAAGACAACATTATAAAAGAATTCGATTTAAAAGAAATTACCCTAATGTACTAAACGGCTTTAGGGATATTTGTTGATAAGGTTTCTATCAATTTTGTGATAGGACCTTTAATCATCATGGCCATCATAGGGTTGATGTTTCCATCGAAAAGCAATTGTACTTCGCTGGCGCCATTGTCAATTTTATTTATTTGAGTAGTTAGTGAAAAGTCTATTTTTCCACCTGCTGCACCAAGAACAATTTTATTATGAGGCACCTCTTCTTTCTTTTTAAGTACGATATCTGGCATGCCCTTTAAAGCAAAAAGAAATTTATCGTCACCTAAAACTTCAAATTTACTGATGTTTTCAGGCATAATCGCTTCAAAATTTTTCACATCAGATAGAAATTTAAACACCTCTTCTTCTGATTTTGTTACCGTAACTTTTGGGGATTCTAAATTCATAATATTTAAAATAGTGTTATGTATTGCTGAGGCATTTTTTTAAACGAATGCCTTCAAATGACAAGGAGCTACTATCAATTAGCGTTCCATTCACTAGGATTACTGTTCCATTCTGATAAAGTTTTTATTTCTTTTTCAGAAATGTAGTTGGTATCTAATGCCTGTTCTAATAAGTTTTCGTAGTTGCTTAAAGTGTTTAAGTGTACACCAGCTTCTTTAAAGTTTTCCGTGGCAACGTCAAAACCATAAGTAAATATGGCAATCATGCCTTTAACGTTAACATGAGCTTCTTTTAAAGCTTTTACAGCATTTAAACTACTTTTGCCAGTGCTTATTAAATCTTCTACAACCACCACGTTTTGACCACTTTGAATAAATCCTTCAATTTGATTCTTTCTTCCGTGGCCTTTAGCATCTGGTCGCACATAAATAAAAGGAAGTCCTAAATATTCGGCAACAAGCATACCTATACCAATGGCACCTGTAGCAACGCCCGCGATAACGTCGGGTTTACCATAGTGTTTTTCGATATATTTCCCCATAGTTTCACGAATATAATTACGCACAGGAGGGAATGATAAAATAATACGGTTATCGCAATAAATTGGCGATTTCCAGCCCGATGCCCAAGTAAATGGTTCTTGAGGACTTAGTTTTATAGCGTTTATTTGCAATAAAACTTCGGCTGTTTTTTTTGCTGTGTCTTTGTTGAAAATCATGTTGGCAAAATTACGGATAAATTTAATTTTAAAATGAATCGAGTTTTATTTTTAATGAAATTATTTTTTGATCTTCGTTTACTGTGTGAACAAAATTAATACTTTTACCTAAAGAAATTGTTAACTAAGAGTGACTATGATTAAAGTTTTTGTTGGAGATAAACCTATGATTTTAACCAACCAAGTAGAGCAGGAAATCAATTTTAAGAATTATTTGCTTGATACGGTGAACTTGGTGAAAGTTATTAGAAAACTGAATACTTCATCGCTGAAAGAAGCACGACTGATTCATAAAAATCCTGAGAAATTACTTAAGAAGTTTTTAAAGAAACTGCCCAATGTTATCGCTGGTGGGGGAAAGGTTTATAATGCCAAAGGAGATATTCTTTTCATATACCGAAATGATAAATGGGACCTGCCTAAAGGAAAAGCCGAGCGTTATGAGAGTATTGAAGAAACTGCCATTCGAGAAGTCACTGAAGAAACCGGGGTTAGCGGACTCGTTATTACTAAACCCTTAGATACTACCTATCACATTTTTAAACGTCACGGGCGCTATAAGATTAAAATAACACACTGGTTTGAGATGAAAACGGATTTTACAGGTGATTTAAACGGACAAGAAGAAGAGGGAATTACTAAAGTGGAGTGGTTGAACAATGAGGAGGCTCAGGAGGCGCTGGGGAATTCTTATGCTAATATTCGGAGGTTGGTTTAATTGGGGGCTGAAGTAGTTAAGTAGTTAAGGGGTTCTCACTTCGCGGGGCTCAGTGCGGTGTAGTTAAGTAGGTTAGGAGTTGAAGTAGTTAAGTTTAATCTTATGAATTGGATTTTATTGATTATTGCGGGGTTGTTTGAGGTGGCTTTTGCGGCTAATAGCTTCTATTGTGGGACTCAAGTTTGTTTCTAACTAATAATTAGGCTCAATCACTTGAGTTTTTAACAATATTTTTAGGTCTCATAAAACATTGTTGTTGTTTTTCTTTCTTGTCTGAAATAGCTATCTCAAACGTTATAGTTTTTGGTAATGGTAAAATAAATAGCTTCTGCTTGCAAGACAACATTTTAAACTTAAATTTGCAGCTCCAAAAAACGAGCCATGACCGATTTTATTATTAAGCGCGCAGCAAATGCAAAAAATGATGTTCTAGCAGGGATAACCGTCTCTTTAGCGATGGTGCCCGAAGTGGTAGCCTTTGCTTTTGTGGCGCAAATAGACCCTCTAATGGCGCTTTCAGGTGCCTTTATTGTAGGGTTAATAGCCGCCATTTTTGGTGGGCGCCCAGGGTTAATTTCTGGTGCTGCTGGTGCGGTAGCTGTTATTTTTGTAGGCATGATTGCCGAAGGTCATACCCGAGGCATGCTTTTCGATCAACCTATTGAAAACATGGGGTTCTTCTATTTGATGGCCTGTGTGATTCTCATGGGGATCATTCAAATATTTGCAGGTGTTTTTAAACTGGGGCGTTTTGTGCGTTTAATACCGCACCCAGTAATGATGGGCTTCGTAAACGGTCTGGCTATTGTCATTTTCTGGGCTCAGGTCAAAATGTTTTCTCATAAAACCTTACAAGTGTCTGAAGCAGGTGTTAAAGAATACGTCAATACCTTTATGCACGGTACTGAACTTTACATTATGATAGGGTTGGTGGTCTTAACCATGGGGGTTATTTGGTTACTACCAAAAATCACTACAAAAATTCCTGCAGCTTTGACGGCTATTTTAGTAACTACTTTGGTGGTGGTTGGTTTCAATATGGACGTATCAACCGTAGGGTCTTATATTATTGAAGGTGGCGGAACTGGTCTTAAAGGTGAAGTACCAACCCCTAATTTAGAGCTGTGGCAAAATTTACCCATTAATTTAGATACACTTAGCTTTATATTACCTTACGCTTTTTTAGCGGCCTGTGTTGGTTTGATAGAGTCTTTAATGACCATGAACCTTGTTGATGAGCTTATTGATAGTCGTGGCGACGGAAACCGCGAGTGTATTGCTCAAGGTGCTGGAAATATCATGTCTGGACTCTTTGGAGGCACCGGTGGTTGTGGTATGATCGGGCAAACCGTAATTAACATCAAAGCTGGTGGTCGTGGTCGATTGTCTGGAATTATGATGGCAGTTACGCTACTGACTTTTATTCTTTTTACCGATAAACTTATCGAACAAGTGCCAATCGCTGCGCTTATTGGGGTGATGTTCATGATGGTTATCGAAACCTTCGCTTGGTCTAGTTTTAGAATCTTAAAGAAAATACCAAAGTCTGATGCCGTGGTGCTTATCGTGGTTTCGGCGGTTACCGTGATTTTCGATTTGGCTATTGCGGTTTTTGTAGGGGTGATTATTTCAGCCTTGAGTTTTGCTTGGCAGAATGCCATTCGTATTCGTGCTCGTAAGCGTATGCGCGAAGATGGTACTAAAGTTTACGAAATTTGGGGACCTTTATTTTTTGGTTCGATTACAGCTTTTAATGAAAAGTTCGATATTAAAAATGACCCTGATACCGTTGAAATCGATTTTGTAGAATCACGTATTAGCGACCACTCGGCGATGGAAGCCATTTTCAACTTGGTTAATAAATACGAAGCAGCCGGTAAACAAATTAGATTAAAACACCTAAGTGAAGATTGTAAACTTCTTCTTTATAAATCGAACCCGAAATTCCGTGAAGTGGTTGTTGAGGCCATAGATGATCCACGTTACCATCTTGCTGAAGATCCAGAGGCTTTTACCAAAGGTTTGGGGGAGTATAATCTTTAGTTTTTGGGCGTTACCATAGCCTTCCACTTGGGTTCCAGACTATGGTCGGGCTTTCCGCTATATCTTTTTTTGGACCAGAGCTTATTTTGCAACATGAGTTGTGTAATGAAAGCAAAAGTTAATTTGTAGGTGTAGAGGTGGTTAACCAAAAAAAGGATGCCGCTGCAATCCCTAACGCAGTCTTGTAAATATTTTTTTATTTTTTTTACAAGTCTTAGTTTCTTGTTAAAATATTGGTTTGTAGTATTATATGTTCTTGTTGGTTTTTCTGTAGTTAATTTGGTAATACACTTGTTTTTAGAGTGTTTAATATTTTTCATATATTAGTGCAAACTAATCTAAATATATTAACAAAATGAAAACAAAATTACAAACGAACCCAATTAATTGGAAAACTATTAAAACCACTTGTGCTTTACTTTTAGTTGGAGCTTACGGTTTTGCTCAAGATCCAGTGGCGACCACTAACACTGAAATTTCAGGAGTAAGTGTTGAATTTTTCTTTAATCAGCAAGTTGATGTTGCGGCTGGGAAATTAAACTATGCTGATAACGCTGTTGATGGCGATATCGCTACGGACTGGGCTGGAGAAAGTGCAGCAGATATGCCTAATCGTGGAGAAGCTCTTATTTTTGATTTAGGCGGAACCTACGAATTGGCAGAACTTCAGTATTTAACGGTTGCAAAAGACCCAACTTATCAGTTTCAAATTTGGGTGTCTACAGGAACGTCTGATGTAGCAGATTTTGTGAATGCCTTTCCTAGTTCAGGTAATCTTTTAAGTAACCTAGACGTCTCTTACAAGCAATTCCTGATGACAACACCAATTGCAAATGTGAAATATGTGATGCTAAAATGCTATGGTCGTGCAGATAGTGCTTGGAATACTATTAGTGAACTTAAGTTTTATGAAGCATCAACAGCTTCAGTAGAAGAAAATGAATTAAGTGGTTTTGCTTTATATCCAAATCCATCTAACAATGCTTTCACTTTAGATAACCTTAGCAACAAAGTAAACAAAGTTGAAATTGTAAACTTACAAGGACAATTAGTTTTATCGAAATCTATCGAGAGCTTCACTAATTCTTTATCAATAAGTACTTCAAGCTTTGCTAATGGTATTTATTTAGTGAAATTATCTGATGCTTCAGGAAGCTTATCAGCTGCAAAGAAGCTTATCGTTAAGCACTAAAAAAAAGGCTTGTTCCACAACTTTTAATAAAGTTGTTTAGCCTCATAAAAACTTAAAAAAAGGTCTAAGAAGTATTTACTTTTTAGACCTTTTGTTTTTGGTTGTTGGTTTGTTGGAGGATAATTTAGTTAATGCAAGTGAATAAGTACAAAACCCTTTGAGTCTTACAGCTCTAAATCTTGGTTACTCTAAAACTCAGCAACTCTATATCTCTGTAACCCTGTAACTTTGCTACTCTGAAGCTTTGAACCTCTCAAACTTAGTCCACCCGCACAGCATCAGGAACCAACTTGGTATAATCTCCATTATTTCTAATCACATCACGCACAATACTCGAAGCAATATAAGAGGTTTGTGCCGAGGTTAATAAGAACACGGTTTCAATTGGGGCTAAATCTCTATTGGTGTGTGCAATAGCCTTTTCAAATTCAAAATCCGCCGGATTTCTTAGTCCGCGTAAAATAAATGGCACGTCAATTTCTTTACAATAATCCACTGTCAAACCTTTATAGGTCGCAACCTTAACTTTTGGTTCGTTCTTAAAGGTGTCTTCAATAAACTTTTTACGCTGATCTAAGGAAAACATGTACTTTTTATCAGCATTCACACCAATGGCGACAATGACTTCATCAAATAAGGTCGCGGCACGCGTTATAATGTCTACGTGGCCTAAGGTTATCGGGTCAAATGACCCTGGAAATAATGCGCGTTTCATGTGTTTTGTTTAGTTTTTGACTATTGACTATTGACTATTGACTATTGACTATTGA
>NZ_WAAT01000044.1:207281-218475 GCF_008806375.1 Pseudotamlana haliotis
GGGTAATTAACCGAAGACAGATGACGGGAGGCGGGACTGTAATCATTTTTAATTTTTAACTCTTCATTTTTAATTTAATAATCAATATTCAACAATACATTTTTAGACTAAGGCTTCTTCAATCGCAGTGGCAAATAAATCTGCTAAAGGAATATTGGCTGCTGCGGCTTGTTGTGGTAAAATGCTTTCTCTGGTTAAACCCGGAATGGTGTTCATTTCTAATAAATGAGGTTCATTATCTTTAAAAATAAATTCACTTCGGCTAAAACCTTTCATTTTTAAAACGTTATAGATCTTTTTAGCTTCTTTGGTCACTTTATCTTCCTGTTCCTTGGTCAATCTTGCAGGGGTGATTTCCTGTGATTTTCCTTCGTATTTGGCTTCGTAATCAAAAAAATCATTTTCAGAAACAATTTCTGTTATTGGAAGCACAGTGGTTTCACCTTTATAGCTAATTACACCTACCGAAACTTCAGTGCCTTCTAAAAAGGATTCTATGATAATTTCATCATCTTCTTTAAAAGCTACATCAATAGCTTCTTGTAAAGCTTCTTTTTCATGTACTTTACTCACTCCAAAACTACTTCCGGCTTTATTAGCTTTCACAAAACATGGTAATCCAACCTTGGCAATAATAGCGTTGGCATTTACAGTATCGCCTAAATTTAAATAGAATGATTCCGCCGTTTTTATGCCGTAAGGTTTTAAAATACTCAATAAATCTCGCTTGTTATAAGTAATTCCTGCTTGATACATGCTGCAGCTCGTGTGTGGTAGTCCCAACAACTGAAAATAACCTTGCATTTGTCCGTCTTCACCAGGAGCCCCATGAATGGCGTTAAACACACAATCAAAAGTGATTTTCTCACCATGTTCGGTGATTGAAAAATCATTTTTATCTACAGGGTGCTCGTTGTTTTTATCATCAACATAAACCCATTTCTCTTTAAAAATATGAATGCGGAAGGCATTATATGTACTTGGGTCTAAAGTTTCATAAACCACGTTTCCACTGGTTAGAGAGATTTTATATTCGCTAGAATAACCGCCCATAATGATGGCTATATTTTTTTTCATCACTTTTAAAATTTGTTGATTTCCGTTTTCGGAAATTGAATTGAGCTCTTGTTTTTACAAAAAACCGGCAATAAAGCGCACAGATTATTAGTTAAGCTAAAATAACCTATAAATGGCAAAAGAAAAAACAGTTCTGTTTTTATATATTTGTCCTATCGAAATTTCTTTAAATGAGCCTTATTAAATTTATTGCCAGTAAAACATTTTTAAAACAAATTGCTTTAGCATTAGTTGCGCTAGTAGTCCTTTGTTATGTTATTTTAAAATGGTTGAACGTGACCACCAATCACGGTGAATTTGAAACGGTTCCAGACCTTAAAGGAAAATCAATTAATGTAGCTAAAGTAGTCCTTGAGGATAATAATTTGGTGATGAAAATTCAGGATTCGGCTAATTATAACCCTGCTTACCCAAAATTTTCTGTAATCGAACAGGAACCTTTAGCGGGTACTAAAGTTAAAGAGGATAGAAAAATATACATTACCTTAAACCCTTCAGGATACCGAAAAATGACGATTCCAGAAGGTTTAATTGATAAAACATTCCGACAAGTAAAACCAACTTTGGAAGCTTTTGGTTTTCAAATAGGAAAAATTACTTATGTGAATAATATAGGAAAAGATATGGTACTTAAATTATCACATAAGGGTACTACACTTAATGCTGGCGATAAATTAGCAAAAACATCTGTGATAGACTTACAACTAGGAAACGGCAACCGCCCTTAAATTATGGATGATTATACCCCGCAATTACCCGACGAAGACGATTTGTTTGAGCATCACGCTTTTACAGTAGATAAAGGTCAAACACCGCTTCGTATTGATAAATATTTGATGAATTTTATTGAAAACGCGACGCGTAATAAAATTCAGGATGCCGCTAAAGATGGTAGTATTTATGTTAATGGAACACCTGTAAAATCGAATTACAAGGTGAAACCTAACGATAATATCCGTGTGCTCTTTGCGCATCCACCACATGAAAATTTGTTGGTTGGTGAAGATATTCCCCTTGATGTGGTTTATGAAGATGATGCTTTGCTTGTGGTTAATAAACCTGCTGGTATGGTCGTGCACCCTGGCCATGGAAATTACTCGGGAACACTTATAAACGGACTCATACACCGTTTTGAAAACTTACCGAATAATTCAAGCGAACGCCCGGGCCTAGTACACCGTATTGATAAGGATACTAGTGGCTTACTTGTAATAGCCAAAACTGAAGAGGCGATGGCACACTTATCGCTACAGTTTGCTAAAAAAACGAGCGAGCGCGAATATGTTGCCTTAGTTTGGGGTAATGTCGCTGAAGATGAAGGTACCGTTGAAGGTAATATTGGCCGACACCCAAAAAATAGATTGCAAAATACCGTGTTTCTAGATGACGAAGCTGAAAAAGGAAAACCAGCTGTTACACATTATAAAGTTATTGAACGTTTAGGCTACGTGACTCTCCTGTCTTGTAAATTGGAAACCGGGCGTACACATCAAATCCGTGTACACATGAAACATATCGGACATACCTTATTTAATGACGAACGTTACGGTGGTGATAAAATACTTAAAGGCACCACATTTACTAAGTACAAACAGTTTGTTGATAATTGTTTTAAAGTGCTACCAAGACAGGCGCTTCATGCTAAAACTTTAGGTTTCGTGCATCCTACCACTCAAGAGTTCATGCGTTTTGATAGTCCGGTTCCTGAGGATATTGAGGCATGTATTGAGAAGTGGCGTGGGTATTCGAAGGCTCAGAGGGAGGAGTAGAGTAAAAGTAGTTAAGTAGTTAAGGAGTTTGCACTTCGCTGGCTCAGTGCTTTTAGGAGTTAAGGAGTTTGCACTTCGCTAGCTCAGTGCTTTTAGGGGTTAAGTAGTTGAAGTAGTTTGGCTTCGATGGCTCACGTGTAGTAAAGCCTCTTCGCTAGCTCAGGGCTTTAGGTAGCTTCTCATGATTAGGTTATTAGGAGTAGCTAAGTAGAATTAGTTTCGCGTGCTCAAAGTTGGTAAATTGCGAAGTAGAAAAGTTCACACCTCAACGAACTCAATGTAACGTTCACGTAAAGCTATCCCCTCGAGGATTACCGAAACGGAAACATCGTTTTCGTTTAAGGTACATGGCGCAGCCAATAGGGGTGTTAGAGTTACTCACCCCTACAATACATTCTCAAATTATTCACCTAACTACTCAAACCACTTTTCCGTGATGGTTTTGGCGATTTCCAGATTATTTTTGTTTATGAATTCGTTTTTTGACGCGTCGTACTCGTAATCTTCTCCCCAAGTTTTATGATTTTTGGCTACGGCTTCTATGGATTCACAGATGAATGTGACTTCGGCGTTGGTCATTGTGGGGTGGATGGACATTCTAACCCAGCCCGGACGTTCAATTAAACAGCCTTCTAATATTTTCTTTTCTATAGATTTTGATGTAGGTTCATCAACGTTTAATAAATAATGACCATAGGTGCCTGCACATGAGCAACCGCCTCTAGTTTGTACACCAAAACGGTCGTTTAGGAGTTTTACAATCAAGTTATAGTGTACGTTTTCTATGAAAAAAGAGAACACACCAAGACGCTCTTTATGTTTTGGTGCTAAAAGATTCAAGTGCTCGATTTTAGAAAGCTTTTTGAAAATTAGTGCGTTCAATTCGTGTTCGCGGGCTAAAATGTTTTTAACCCCCATTTTTTCTTTCAACTGAATGGCAAGGGCAATTTTTATAACCTGTAAAAAGCCCGGAGTACCACCGTCTTCACGAGTTTCAATATCTTCGATATAATCGTGATTCCCCCATGGGTTGGTGTAGTTTACGGTTCCACCACCGGGATTATCGGGTACTAGGTTTTTGTAAAGTTTTTTATTGAAAACCAGAACTCCTGATGTTGCTGGGCCGCCTAAGAATTTGTGAGGTGAAAAAGTGACAGCGTCTAAGTATTGCTCGTCATCTTTTGGGTGCATGTCAATATCGACATAAGGTGCCGAACAGGCAAAATCAACAAAGCATAAGCCGTTATTTTGGTGCATGATTTTAGCCATGTCGTAGTAATTGGTACGAATACCAGTAACGTTAGAACAAGCCGTAATCGCTGCTATTTTTAAAGGGGTGTCTTTGTATGTTTTTAATAAGCTTTTTAACCCTTTTAAACAAGGTAAGCCGTCTTTGTTAGACGGAATCACTTCCACACGAGCAATGGTTTCTAACCAAGAAGTCTGGTTGGAATGGTGTTCCATGTGAGATACGAATATAATGGGACGTTTTTCCTCAGGCACATCGGTGTGGTCTTTTAAGTTTTCACTGAGTTTGAGTCCCAGTATACGTTGAAATTTATTAATCGCCCCCGTCATACCGGTACCCACCGTGATTAAAACTTCGTCTTTTGAAGCGTTCACATGTTTTTTAATAAGATGTCGTGCTTCGTGGTAAGCCAAAGTCATGGCTGAGCCTGTTATTGAAGTTTCGGTATGGGTATTGGCCACAAAAGGACCGATGTCGTTTAGCAGCTTTTCTTCAATGGGTCTGTATAAGCGACCGCTTGCTGTCCAATCAGCATAGATGATTTTTTGCTTGCCGTAAGGCGAAATAAAATGAGTGTCGTTACCTACTATTTGTTCTCTAAAGGGTGCGAAATAGGTTTCTAACGCACTTGGTTTTTGGTCTTTATTTAAAATATTTGATATGAAACTCATTTGATAAGTGGTATGTGTGGTTAGTAGTGAAAATTTTAAATTTTATAATGTGTGAAAAATGTTCTCGACTCCGCCTGTCTGCCGACAGGCAGGCTCGAACACCGGTTTAATCGGGTTTTCTTTACGGTCTTCGAGCGGAGTCGAGAAGTATTCATAAACTGATGTAAAAAATCTAAATTCATATACTTTACTGTAATGTAAGACGTATTCCTAAAAGCGAAAAAATTATTTATTCATCATAGTTCTCTACTCCGCTCGAACACCGTTCTAAAGTTGATTATTACGTTTTTGTATGTTGTAATAAAGACTTTTTATTTCAATACGTTCTCCACTCCGCTCCGAACACCGTGTTTTACTTTTCAAACTTTGAAACACCTTCTTTTAACCAATTGTAGTATTCATCCACATCAGGGACGTAGGCTACAGGGGCTAAAAGATTTTCTTCGTTATGATCCATCAATACGTAAAACGGTTGTGAGTTTGTTTTGTATTTTATGGTTTGTAATTCACTCCATTTTTGTCCGATATATTTTAATTTTTTACCGGGTTTAAGTTTTGAATCTACAACCTCGTCGGCTTCTAATGGGCGTTTATCATCCACATACAGTGAAATTAAAACCACATCATTTTTTAAAATATTGAGCACCTTTGGTTTTACCCAAACGTTTTGTTCCATTTTTCTGCAATTCACACAAGCATGGCCTGTAAAATCTATCATGACAGGTTTGCCTACTTTTTTCGCATAAGCTAGACCTAAGTCATAATCGTTAAAGGCTAAAATATTATGAGGTGGCATGAGGTGGGCACCTTCGGGGATTTCATCATGTTGTCCTCCAGGAACGTTGCCTGACTCCAATTGGGTATAACCCACGCCGTAAGGCGATTCGCTATAATGTTGAGGAGGCGGGAAAGCACTAATTAAATTTAAAGGCGCACCCCAAAGTCCTGGAATCATGTATATGGTAAAGGATAAAACAACAAGTCCTAAACTTAATCGTCCTACTGAAATATAAGTCACCGGCGAATCATGTGGCAGCTGTATTTTTCCGAATAAATAGAACGCTAGCGCTCCAAAAATGGCTATCCAAATGGCAATAAAGACTTCGCGTTCTAGCCAATGCAGTTGAAGCACTAAATCGGCGTTTGATAAGAATTTAAAGGCTAAAGCTAATTCTAAAAACCCTAACACTACTTTTACGGTATTTAACCAGCCACCAGATTTAGGTAAAGAGTTTAACCACCCTGGGAAAGCGGCAAAAAGCGCAAAAGGTAAAGCAATAGCAGAAGAAAAACCAAGCATACCAACAATAGGACCAATCTGGCTGCCCCCTGCAGCTGCTTGAACCAGTAAAGTCCCAACAATTGGGCCAGTACAAGAAAAAGACACAATAGCTAAAGCTAGTGCCATAAAAAAGATACCAATTAATCCACCTCTATCGGCTTGACTATCTACTTTATTAGCCCAAGAATTAGGCAGCATGATTTCAAAAGCACCTAAAAAGGAGGCAGCAAAAACTAATAGGAGTAAAAAGAAAATGATGTTAAACCATACGTTTGTCGATAGTGCATTCAAGGCATCGGCGCCAAAAATAAGGCTTACTAAAATACCAAGAATCACATAAATGACAATAATGGATAAACCATAAATTACCGCATTTTTAATACCAGCAGCTTTGTTTTTACTTTGCTTGGTAAAGAAGCTTACGGTCATAGGAATCATAGGAAACACACAAGGTGTCAATAAAGCCGCAAAGCCTGAAAAGAACGCGATAAAAAAGATCCCCCATAAACTTTTTTCTGAAGATTCGGTAGATGTCGATTTTTTTTCGGTTTTTGAAGCGTCTGTTGTGTTGTTATTTTCAGAAAATGTTGTGTTGGATGTCGCGGTAGTTTCAGGAGTCGCTGAAGCATTTTCTGAGAGGGTAAACACCAAATCTACTTCAGTAGGGGGTAAGCATCGTGTATCGTCGCAAACCATGAATTCCACCACGCCATTAATTTGGGCGATTTCTTCAGAAACTTTAATGGTTTGTCCAAAATTAGCTACACCATCAAAATAGGTGATTTCCATTTGAAAAACAGGATCGTCTACGGTGTGACCCGCTTCTTCACGGGTATTTCCAATTAGTGTTATGATGTCATCAGCAGTATCATAAGTAAAAGTAGTTGGAATCGGGCCATTTTCAGGAACCTCTTGCGAGTACAAATGCCAACCACTTTCAATTGTGGCTTTCGTTATGAGTTTGTATTCGGTATCTGAAAGTTTTTCAACTGTTGTAGACCATTCTACAGGATTGAAAATTTGGGCTTGTCCTAATGAAACAAAGAGTAGGGTACACAGTAGGAATAGTTTTTTCATAGTTTTAGTGTTTATTTTAAGCTGAGCTGGTTAAAAAGTTTTTAAAATGTCATTTCGAGGGTATGAGGAATCTCGTTGGTTATTTGTTCTCGACTCCGCTCGAACACCGTTTTAATAGATGTTTAGCTATGGTCTTCGAGCGGAGTCGAGAAGTGTTGTTTAAATTGTCATGTTTGTATTTCTTTGTTCATAAAGCGATCTCGACTGCGCCTGTCTACCGATAGGAAGACTCGATGTAATATGTTCTAAAAATAAAATTTTGATATTAAGTGATTAAAATCCATTTGTATTCATGAAAAGTTCTCGACGCCGCTCGAACAACGTTATAATAGATGCTTAGTCATGGTCTTCGAGCGGAGTCGAGAAGTGTTGTTTAAATTGTCATGTTTGTATTTCTTTGTTCATAGAGCCATCTCGGCTTCGCCTGTCTACCGATAGGAAGACTCGATGTAATATGTTCTAAAAATAAAATTTTGATATTAAGTGATTAAAATCCATTTGTATTGATGAAAGTTCTCGACTCCGCTCGAACACCGTTTTAATAGATGCTTAGTCATGGTCTTCGAGCGGAGGCGAGAAGTGTTATTTAAATTGTCATGTTTGTATTTCTTTGTTCATAAAGCCATCTCGACTGCGTCTGTCTATTGATAGGCAACAGTGTAGTTAAATTTTTAACATCAAGTAAAGTTAGCAAAACGGCTTTATTAGTTTTTTAAAGGTTGACTGTTCTGGTCTAACGAACCTGATTTTATAACAATGAGTTTATCTAAGTCGATATATTTTTTGATACTTGCATTCACTTCTTCTAATGTTACGGCATTAATATCTTTTGGATACTGCTCAATGTAACTAGGGTCTTGTCCGCGTTCAATCATATGCAATAAGGTGCCAGAGAGTCCAGATGTGGTTGCGAGTCCGACTTTAAAACTTCCAGTCACGTTTGACTTGAAGGACGCGAGTTCATCAGCAGTAACCCCATCATTCACCCATTTTTTGATTTGAACCATCGTAGCATCTAAGCCTTTTTGAAACAAGCTAGGATTAAAGGTCGCATTGACCACCCAATAACCACCCGTGTTGGTTTGTCCTTTATGGTTGGCATAAATGCCATAAGTTAGTCCGTCGTTATCACGCACGGTTTGCATCAATCGTGCTGAAAACCCACCACCCAAAATATGGGTGCCTAAGAAAAAGGGTAAATAATCTTTATCCATACGCTCTAGCCCTGTGTATTGTCCGATATACATGTAAGCACTCGGTTTTTCAGGAATGCTAATCACTTTGGTCAGCGCATCGACCTTAGTTGGAGCTTTGAAGGCCACTTTTGTGTCTATACCACCTTTCCAAGCATTAAAAGCCTTGTCAATAGCCTCGTATAGGGTTTTGTTGTCTACATCACCTACGGCAACCAGGTGCATGCCTGCAGGACCAAAATAAGTTTTATGGAAAGTCTTGATATCTTCTAAAGTCACTTTTTCTAAATCAGAAATCGTTTTTTCTGTACTTAAAGTGTGATTAGGATGTGCTTTAGGGTAAATGGCTTGTGATAAGGCAATGCTCCCTTGCGTTCCCAGATCGGTTAAGTTCTTTTTTGTGTTACCAATAGCACGTTCTTTAATGAGGTCGAATTCCTTTTGATCGAATAACGGATTTCTTAGGGCGTCGGCTAAAAGGTTGATGACTTCAGGAAGGTCTTTTGTTAGGCATTTAAATTTCATAGACACCGTATGTAAATCGGCATCAATATTTAAGCGAACGCCTAATTTTTCCAGTTTTTCAGAAAAGGCAAACTTATCAAGGTTTTGTGTGCCTTTGGTTAACAAGGTCGTCGTTAAATTAGGAACCACTTCATGGCCTTGCGTGTTGAAATAATTACCAATAGGAAAACTTGCATTCACGGTTAAAAAGTCGTTGGCTCCCGTTTTTACGGAAACAATATCGATTCCAGAAACTTCTTTTCTAGCGTATTTTTCTTTGTTCTTTGTTGGCTGAATGGTTTCGTAAGCTGAAGTTGTTTCAGCATAATTTTCATACGAAAATCCTTCCGAGTATTCGTGATTACAAGAAGCATCGTGGCTGTGGTCTGGAGTTCTAAAGTAGTTTTTGCTGTCTAAACTTTGTGAAACGTTTTGCGCTTCCGCGGAAGCGTTATCGTGCCCACCAGGAGCTGTAGGAATAAAATAACCCGTGGTACTCTGATTTTCTACGAGGTAGGTTTTTGCGACTTGTTGCACATGGGAAGCTGTGACTTTTTTGAGTCTTTCAATACCGTTGATATAGTCCGTCCAGTCGCCCCCAGCAATGGCCTCGGTTAATTGCCCTGCAATACTTCCAGAACCGTCGCGCGATAATAGGGTTTGGGCGGTTAATTTGGAAACAATACGGTCGACATCCTTTTGAGAAACGCCTTCTGTTTTTACCTTTTCAATCATGTCGAGTAATTGGGTGTTCAATGCCTCATGTTTTTTATTTGGCGTGAAGCCTAGGCTAATACTGAATAAGCCCACTTCTTGAAATTGTGACGGACTGGCAAAACCGTAAAGGGCGATGCCTGTATCAATGAAGGTTTTGTTAATCAGTGATGAGGTGCCAGAGCCTAAAATTTGACCGAGTACCGTTAAAGCCGGTAAATCGTCGTGCATGCGCCCAGGAATTTTATAGCCTATAGAGACTAAGCCTTGCTGCCCCTGTTTTTTGATGACAATACGTCGTGGGCCGTGTTGTTCAGGTTCGGTGGTATAGGGCTGCGGAATATCGTGCGGCGCCTTAGGTATGGCACTGAAATATTTATCAATGAGGGTAAACAGGTTGGACTTTTCAAAATCACCAATTATGGTTAAAGTGGCGTTATTAGGCCAGTAGTAGGTGTTGTAGAAATTTCTTAGAGTTTCAATAGGCATATTTTCGATATCTGATCGCCAACCAATCGTGCTGTGGTGGTAAGGGTGTGCCATATAAGCCGTGGCCCAAATTTCTTTATTAAGGAGACGGGATGGATTGCTCTCACCGCGTTCAAATTCATTTCTTACTACAGTCATCTCAGAGGCTTTATCTTCTTCGAGTAAAAGTGAATTTCGCATGCGGTCGGCTTCAATGTGCAAAGCAAGTTCCAGTTGATCACTAGGAATGGTTTCGTAGTAATTGGTACGGTCGTTCCAGGTGGTGGCGTTCATTCGCGCACCAATACCCTGTAGCATGGTGAAAATGGCGTTGCCGTTTTTCTTGTTGAAAGTTGGTGTGCCCTTGAAATTGAGGTGTTCGAGTAGGTGAGTAGAGCCTGTATTTCCAGTCACCTCATGCTTAGAACCCACCCGATATACAATCTGAACTGTGACTACGGGAGCTGAGTTATCCTGAACCAACAGGATGTTCATGTCATTTGGGCCGTATTGGTATTCTTCAATACCGTTGAGTGCTTGAATTTTTGTGAAGTTTTTGTTGTTTTTCTGCGCATGGATAGGTAGCACCAAGGCTAAACAGAAAAAAACTAGAAGTGCTGTTGGAAATTCTAAACGCGATTTACAGATCATACGGTGTTGGTTTTAACTATAAGTGAACAAAAATCGTGTTTACCCTTATTAATGAAATGTTAAATCTTTGTTTTTGGTGTTAAAGTTGAGGTGTTTTTGTGGATTTTGGTTTAGAAGTGTAAGTTTTTATGGAGTTTCAAAGTCGCAAAGTGACAAGGTTTTAGAAGTGTAGTTAACCTCAAAGGACGTAACACCCCTGTTGGCTGCGCCAGGTACCTTCAATGAAAACGATGTTTCCATTTCGGTAATCCTCAAGGGGACAGGTGGGCGGTACTTTTTTGCGGCTTTTGGTTTAAGGGGAATTATAGGACTACTCTTGATGTTTACATGATTCTCGTTTTGAAAGCACGTGTATACTACCCCTTTGAGGGGATCATAGGGGAGTTTGCGCCTGAGTGATCAGGAACGTGGCTAAGGTAACAGACTTTAGATAGCTGTGGTTCCTAGTTTTAATGTACCATTTTGGTTTCCAAGCGTTGCGAACACCCCTGTGGTCCCATCAAGGGGACAGGTGGGTGGTACTTTTTTTTGGTATTTGG
>NZ_WAAT01000044.1:218623-260349 GCF_008806375.1 Pseudotamlana haliotis
TACGTGCGTACTATCCTCTTGAGGGGATTATAGGGGAGTTTGAGGTCGAGTGAGCAGGAATGTGGCTAAGGTAACAGACTTTAGACCGCTGTGGTTCCTAGTTATGACGGACACCACTTTGGTTTCCAAGCGTTGCGGACACCCCTGTAAGTCCCCTCAAGGAGGCGAGAGTAAGAAAAATATTATATTTTAGCGAAGCTAAAACTTGTAACCTTGAGAAACAAAATCATACCATACCACCCGAAACTTAAAAACTATGCTCGGGAGCTTAGAAAAAATAGTACAAAACCTGAAATTGTACTTTGGCAGAAAATAAAGAGGCGTGCTTTTGGTGTTCAGTTTCATAGGCAAGTTCCTATGTTGAATTATATCGTTGATTTTTACTGTCACGAATTTCGTTTGGCTATTGAAGTTGATGGGAGTAGCCATAATCATAAGGTTTTATATGATGCTAAACGACAGCAAGAATTGGAAGCTTATTGTGTTACTTTTTTGAGGTTTTCTAATGCGGAGGTTATGCAAGAGATGTTTAGTGTGCTATTGGTTATTGAGGAACGGGTTGAGTTGTTGCGGGGTGAGTATTCCTAGAGAAGCCTTTGATCATAGTCATGACGGACAGGCCTGTATTTTCCAGGCGTTGCGGACACCCCTGTTGGCTGCGCCAGGTACCTTCAATGAAAACGATGTTTCCATTTCGGTAATCCTCAAGGGGACAGGTGGGTGGTACTTTTTTTTGGTATTTGGTTTAGGGGAGTGATTGGACTACTCTTGATGTTTACATGATACCCGTTTTGAAAGCACGTGCGTACTATCCTCTTGAGGGGATTATAGGGGAGTTTGCGCCTGAGTGAGCAGGAATGTCGCTAAGGTAACAGCATTTAGACCTCTGTGGTTTCTAGTTATGATGGACACCCCTGTGGTCCCCTCAAGGGGACAGGTGTGCGGTACTTTTTTGCGGCTTTTGGTTTAGGGGAGTGATTCGACTACTCTTGATGTGTACATGATTATCGTTTTGAAACCACGTGCGGTACTATCCCCTTGAGGGGATTATAGGGGTGTAAGGACTGAGTGAAAAGGAAAGTAATGAATGTTTTTGATGCTTATGAGGTTTATCAAAAAAAATCTCAGATTAAATTTAACCTGAGATTTTAAAAATGATATCATTTATGAAATGGCGCTTTATTTCTTAAACTTCCACCACGGTTTTTTCGTGTCTTCAACCTTTCCATAGCCATAACCACCGTAGCCATAACCGTAGCCTTTTTTAGGATCAGCGCCGTTCATGACCATTGCCATGTTAGGTAGGCGTTTTTCAGTGTATAGTTGTTGTGGAACATCTAATAAACGCTTGTCTAAATAATTGGCGCGAGTGATGTATAGAAATAAATCGGCTTTTGGTGCAATTTGCAGGGTGTCGGTGACCAGGGTTACTGGTGCGGTATCTACAATAATGAAATCGTAGTGTTGCTTGCTATAGGCTAAAATTTCATCTAAACGGCCATTCATAAGGAGTTCGGCAGGGTTTGGAGCAATCACCCCCGATTGAATGATATCGAAGCCCCACTCTTGATGTTCTATAATGTCTTCGGGTGTTACTGATTCATCAGCCAAGTATTCGGTAAGGCCTTTGTTTTTTGAACTAATATTTAGATACTCCGCTACTTTAGGTTTGCGTATATCAGCACCAATAAGTAAGACCTTTTTATCGGTCATGGCATATACGGTCGCTAAGTTGATCGTGATAAACGTTTTACCTTCTCCGGGTAGAGTAGAGGTGACAAAAATGGTTTTGCCTGTATGATCAACATGGCCCAGCATAAAATTAAGATTGGTTCTTAACATTCTAAAAGCTTCTGCCATACTGCCACGATCTTCCTTAACCAACATGCGATCATTTTTAGAGGTTGTAGGGATAGCTCCCATAAAAGGCGCTTTTACTAAAGCTTCTAGCTCTTTCTGGGTGTGTACTTTGTTGTCTAAAAGGTTGCTTAGAAAGATTACGGCGATAGGAATCATAAAACCTAACAAAATAGCAGTTAAAAAAATCATTTTTCTGTTAGGACTTACAGGGTACAAGTTACTTTCCGCCTTATCAATTAATTTGGCATTTGGTGCCGTTACCGCCATTGAAATGGCATTTTCCTCCCGTTTTTCTAATAGGAAAAGATATAAGGTTTCAATAATTTGTTGCTGACGTAAAATATCTCTAAACTCACGTTCTTGTTTTGGTGCTGAGGCTATGCGGTTATCTAATAAACGTTCTTGGGCTTTAGCGTCGTTAAGTGCTATTTTTAAACTGGATTTAAAATTTTCAAGGCCTCTTAGAATACTTTCTCGAATTTGTTCAAGTTGATTATCTAAGTTTATGATAACTGGATTTTTATCACCCGTACTTTTTGAAATGCGCGTGCGTTCTAGGAGTAATGTATTGTATTCACTACTGTTGGAGTTAATATTGGCATCGTTGAGCCCTAGGTTTTCAGGAATCAGGGTGTCGTCAAATTCCTTTAAATGACTTTTAACATAGTCAACCATTTTTAATTGGGTATTGAGCTCGATAATTTTTTTCTCAATTTCGGAGTTTGTAGTTAACACAATACCCGTTTCCGTTTCAATATCAGTGAGTTTGTTTTCGGTTTTAAAGGTTTCTGCGTCTTTATCGACATCCAGTAAATCTTTTTGGATAAGAGCTAAACGTTCCTTTATGAAGACATCTGTGTTATTTCCGATGAGGTTTTTGTATTCAATAGCATCCTTATTGTATTGACGCACCATTTCATCTAGTATGATTTTGGCTTTTTCTTTTTTACGGCTCTGCATCTTTAATTCGATAACACTGGCGTTCGGGCCTAATAATGTTACTTGAATTTGATTTCTAAAGCTTTGCACAACATGCTTTAAAGGCCTTATCGTCACCGTAAAATCATCTTCTGTATTTTGTTTTAAGTCTTTTGGGGTTACGATGGCTTTTATGTTGTTATATTGGAATGGTGCTCCGTAACTATATGCTTTTGTGTGCTCACCTTTTAAATTAGAAACCTGAAATTGAGACTCAGAAATCATTTTAATTTTAAACGCTGTGCTTTGGTCAAATAAAATAGAGTCAGGTGTTAAATAATGAATATTAAAAGGGAGCTCTCTTTTTAGAAGTTCAGCGCGCTTAATGTTACCTTCCTTAAAGTAAGATATATTGAGATTAAGGTTTTTAGAAACTTGTTCCATGAGGCTTCTTGATTCTAATATGGTAATCTCATTCGCGATATTTTTTTGATTACCTCCAATACCCAGCTCTTCAAAAACTGCTAATTCGGGAGCCGCCTCTTGGGCATCATCTTCAATGAGTATGGTGGTTGCTACCTCATAAACATTAGGCGTGTAACGTAAGTATAAAAAAGCAGCTAAACCAGCCAGTAGCACACTCAAAATAAACCATTTCCAGTGCAAAGTATATTTTTCAATTTCTTGACGTAGGTTAGTCGTATCGTCCTCGACTACAATAAAATTTTGAGGGGTATTTTGATTTTGCATGATTCTTTAATTAAATAAGTAAGGCTATTACAGCGAGTAGGACTGAAATGGAAGAGAATATCACCGAGGTGTTTGGACCTACAGCAGATGAGTTTATTCGGGTCTTATTAGGCGTCACATAAATAATATCATTCTGTTTCACATAAAAGTAAGGTGACTCTAAAAGATCTTTTTGAGTGAGATCGAGCGTGATGTGTTGTTTTACGCCATTTTCTGTGCGTATTAAAAGCACGGCATCACGTTTTCCATAAATGGTTAAATCTCCAGCAATGGTGATGGCTTCAATAACTGACATGCGTTCATTTAAAACAGATATCGCCCCAGGGTTGTTGACTTCACCTAGAACCGATACTCTAAAATTCTCAAATCGAATATTAATTACAGGATTTGTGAGGTACTGTTCTAGTTCAGTTTCTAATTTTGAGGTTAATGCTTTAGTACTGAGTCCTGCAATATGAATTTTACCTAAAACAGGGATGTTAATATTGCCATCTGGGTCTACCAAATAAGCCTGAGGCTGTGCTGAGGCTACAGCGCCTACAATGGGAGTTTGATATAGGTTAAAAGGTAATGCTGCTTCTGCGTTAGCCGCGGTGATATTGATATAAATTAAATCACCTGCTTGAATTTTTGGCTCACTGAAATTAATTTGTGTTTCTAAATCAGAGCTTTCCAAGCCTTGAAAATATTCAATTTTTTTAGTGGACACACAGGAGCCTAAAAGTAAGGAGCCCATTATTAGTAGGCTGTAGAGAGAAAATAGTCTATGTAATGTTTTTTTCATATTAAGGGATTCATCAATTTTTATTTGTCTTGTTTTAAAGGTGTTTTTTTAGGGTTGAGTTTGTAAAAAACAGCGACAACTATTAAGAATAAGAGTACTAAAATTCCAAGCATAGCAACACTAGGTAATTGGGCGGAAAGGTATATTAAAATAATGGCTAAACCATAATTAAGGCCGCCTAAAATAAGGGCGATTTGGTAATGTGGTAAACCTAAATCCAGTAAAATATGATGGAGGTGGTTTCGGTCGGCTGTAAAAGGATTGGCACCTTGCGATAAACGCACCCCTATAACACGTAACATATCAAAAAAAGGCACCGCTAGAATACCAGTAACCACAAACAGTTTATTTTCAGTTTTAAAGGAAAATAGCTCGTATAAATTGGTGTCGATGGTTAAAAAACGCAGACATAAAAAAGCCAAACAAAATCCTATGATTAGGGAACCTGTGTCTCCCATAAATATTTTGCGCTGATGTGAAAAATTGTATTTTAAAAACGCCATGAGCATACTAACAAGCACCAAGGCCAGTATGATATAGAAATGGAAATCTATTTTAAAATAAATGAGAGCTAGAATGGAGAAGGCGCTAATACCAATCGCTGAGGCCAAACCATCTACACCATCAATTAAATTATAGGCATTAATAATAGTTAAGACGATAATAATGTGCAAGCCATCAATAAGCAGTTGAGGCGTGTCATAAAGCCCTAAAAAGCCATCAAAGGTAGCTTTGTGAAATCCAGGGTGACATAATATGATTACTACCGCAATACTTTCCATTAGTAAGCGGGCCCTTGGGGTAGATACCGACAAGTCGTCTTTAAACCCGATGATAAATACTAAGGTAAGGGCTGCCGCCAGGTTTAGACCAACGGCATCTTGGTCAATATATTTAAATAAAAATAGGTTTAATATCAATGCCACAAAAAAAGCAAGCCCACCCATGGTTGGGGTGGCTTTGGTGTGTGCACTGCGATGCCCAGGTTCCTCATTTAAATTATGGTGATTGACCATAAAAATGATTTTTGGAATCATATAATTCACTAAGCCAAAGGAACCAAAACAACAAATGATGGCTAAGGTTAGTGGATTTGATAAAATATTTGCTAGCATGTTATTTTTCGTTATGCTGAACTTGTTTCAGCATCTTATAATATTTGTAAATATAAATTCTTTATTAAGAGCACCTGAAACACTGTGCCTGACGACAGGCACAGTGTTTCAGGTTTGCTTCGCAGTTTATGATTGATTACTGGCATTTTAATTATTTCTTATAAAACTGACTTAATTTAGAAACATTTTTATAGAGCAGGCTGTACCATCCTCCAATTTGATTCGTGTTCAGTGCTTTATAATCTTCTTTAGATTTTATTATCACATTTTTTAAGCTACGGTTACTAGCCCCACCTATGCGCATATTGGTAATAACCGTAGGCAAATAGCTGAATTTTAAGTGGTGTTCTTTAAAGATGCGCAAAATAAAATCATAGTCTGCCGCTATTTTAAAGTTTAGGTCAAATATACCATGTTTTTTATAAATGTCCCGTTTTAAAAATAGTGTAGGGTGAGCCGGCATCCAACCTTTTTTTAAGAGTTTAGGGGTAAAGGCACAACTTTTCCAATAACGAATCACTTTGTTGGTGTTTTGCTTATCTACATATTGTAAATCGCCATAAACACCATCGGCATTAGAACTTTTAAACTGGGCTGCTATTTGGCTTAACACGGTGGGTGACGCTAAAAAATCATCGGAATGCACAAAACCAATCACCTCGCCTGTGGCGTGCGTAATGCCTTTATTAAGGGCATCGTAAATCCCGCGGTCAGGCTCCGATATAAGCTTAATATGAGCATGCTGTTCCTGTAAGGTTTTAACGGTTTTAAGCGTGCCATCGGTTGAGACCCCATCAATAATAAGGTGCTCAATATGAGGGTAGTTTTGCTCTAAAACCGACTGTATACAGGATGTTATGGCAGCCTCACTGTTGTAAGTTGCGGTAATGATGGTTATTTTCATGGGTGTTAGTCCATTTATAATTTGGTTTCAAAATAGCTTATGGTTTTGGTTAAGCCTTCTTCAAGTTCAATTTGTGGCTTCCAACCGTCGAGTTTTTCTTTAGCCAAACTGATGTCTGGTTGACGTTGTTTCGGGTCGTCTTGCGGCAGTGGCATAAAGATTAATTTAGACTTCGAGTTGGTTAGGCGAATTACGGCTTCTGCCAATTCCAACATGGTAAATTCATTGGGATTCCCAAGGTTTACGGGGCCTAGAAAGTCTGGAGTTGACTGCATCATTCTTATCGTGCCTTCCACCAAATCATCTACATATTGAAAACTACGGGTTTGTGTGCCATCCCCAAAAATGGTAATATCTTCACCACGAAGGGCTTGCATGATAAAATTAGACACCACGCGACCATCGTTAGGGTTCATACGTGGACCATAGGTATTGAAAATCCTAATGATTTTAATGGCAACATCATTTTGGCTATGATAATCCATAAATAAAGTTTCCGCACAACGTTTCCCTTCGTCATAGCAAGAACGTACGCCTATCGGGTTGACGTTCCCCCAATAACTTTCAGGTTGTGGGTGTACGGTTGGATCGCCATAAACTTCAGAGGTAGAGGCTTGTAATATTTTAGCCTTAACACGTTTGGCTAACCCCAGTGTATTGATGGCCCCCATAACCGATGTTTTAATGGTTTTTATGGGGTTATATTGGTAATGTACTGGTGAAGCAGGGCAGGCCATGTTATAAATTTCATCTACTTCTGCAAAAAAAGGCTCGGTAATGTCGTGACGTACTAATTCAAAGTAGGGATTGTCCAATAAATGCACCACGTTTTCCTTGCTACCGGTAAAATAATTGTCTAGGCAAATAACATCATTGCCTTCGTTGAGTAAGCGTTCGCATAAATGGGAACCGACAAACCCGGCACCTCCAGTGACTAAAATTCTTTTCATAATTTATAATTAATTAATATTTCTTTTTCTAATTTTTAAGGCGGGATTGCCTTGATATATATGGTAAGCTTCTAGATTTTTTGTGGCAATAGAACTTACTGCTAATACCGCATGGCTATAAATGGTAACACCAGGACAAACCATTGATTGTGCTCCAATCCATGCGCCTTGGTTTATGGCTATTTTTTCTACCATTAAGTCGAAGGTAGATTTATTGTAATTGTGATTACCGCACAGAAGCATCGCCCCTTGTGAGATACAAACATTATCTTCAATGGTTACCTGTGCTAAATTGTCTATCCAAACATGTTCTCCAATCCATGTGTTTTTACCAATCGATAAAAACCAAGGATACTTAATATTTACTGCAGGCTTTATAACCACCCCCTCTGCTATGCTAGCTCCAAAGCATTTTAGTAAGAAAACTTTTAGTTTAGAAGAAGGGTTTAAAGGATTTATGAAAAACAGCACATTGGTGAAGTACCAAAGCAGCCTTTTTAATTTATTACCGGGTTGATACCAATGGTTATTGTAGTTTGATAAATCTGTTTTCATTTGGTTTATAAAGATAAAATAAACAAGCTATTCAAAAAGCGCTTTGGATTGATTTATAAGCTCCGGGTTTTCTGTGAATTTCTTAGCAAAGCTAAAACTCGCTTGAGACCAAGATTGAAATTCTTTTTCATTCATTTTTGCAAAAAAAAGTATCGCTTTAGTGAAATCATCAATTTGCTCTAAGTTTAAATCAAACCCTAATTTTTCTGTTTTAAGATTTTTCCAAGGCGTGTTTTTAGAAATAATGACCGGACAACCATTTTGCCAAGACTCCATAATGACATGTCCAAAATTTTCATGCTGTGTAGGTAAAAGCAGCACATGTAAATCTCTTAAGGTATCTTTAATTTGCATATTAGGAATAGCTCCCAGATATTCAAAATGGATGTTTTTAGGTAACTTATTTAAAGTTTTAAGACAGTCTTCCCAGTAGTTTATTTCTTCGATCGGACCTATGATTTTAAAATTAATTGAACAGGTTGCTTGTTCCAAAGATTTAATAGCACTTAATAAATTTTTTTTTACAGAGATTCTGGATAGAAAAAAGAGGTTTATGCTGTTTTCTACTTTAGTTTTTACCGGCACTAGATCAGTCATTTTTGCTGAAAGGTTGGGTACAACGTCTATTTTAACTCTTTTACCGAAGTGTTGAATGATTTCATTTTTTTCACTAATATCAGTGGCATGCCATTGTAGCTTATTAGGTAATTTAAAAGCTTTAAATAATTTTAAAAAAAACTTCTTTTTAGTGGGTTTTATGGCTAGAGCTCCTTTGCCTAGCATGCCTCTTGGAGCCATTACTTTTTTAATTGAGCTGTTTCTTGTGAGCCAAAGTGGAATAAGCGTGAAATTTAATGAAAATAAGGAATTGAAATAAATAGCATGTACGGGAATTTCGTTTAGGATACTTCTATAAGTGTTTTTATTTTGATGGTCTTTGTTTAGGTATATTACATGATATCCGTCTTTGGCAATCCATGTATTTAATTCGGTTGGTGGTAAAACTAATTCAGCATCTAAGTCGCTATTGGAAGTTACGACCCAAATATTAAAGGTTTCTTTTAGATGATTGGTCAGGTTTGCCACCGATTGAATGGGGCCTCCAGCTTTATAGGCCGGTAAAAACCAATCTGTAAAAAATAAGATGTTTTTTTTTGAATTAGACATTTACGACGCCATTAATTTTAGCAGACCATTCCTCTAAATTTATTTTATGAGCTAAGGATTTGCTGTTTTTAGAAAGAGTAAAATATTCTTGTTCCGTTAAGTCACTATATTTGAGTAATAAAAGCTTTAACGCCTGGTGATCTTGTGCTTTATAAATACTGCCGTTGAAATTGTTTATTACAAATTGCGAGGCGGCACCAGTTTCTTGTGTCGTAATAATTGGTAAACCTGCTAGAGCAGCTTCATGGACTACAACGCCCCAAGCTTCATATAAGCTAGGTAAAATAAAGGTTCCCGAATTTTCTAGTAACTTAGGTAATGCTTCAGGACTAACAAAAGCCGTGTGTTTAATGTTTTGATGATCAGGAATCGAGCTAGACAGTGGCCCATTGCCGATAATATGAACCTTAAAATTGAACTTTTCTTCATCTATTAAATCTTCTAGTACTTTAAAAAAGAGTTTTAGTCCTTTATGCTCCACTAGGCGACCAATAAATATAAACTGATTCAGGTGTTTGGTTTGTGAAATGTTTTTAAACAAATTTTCGTCGGCGCAATATAAGCCCGTTAAAATACGAGATGCTGAAAAACCTAATTTTTTTGCATAATAGTACTGAGGTAGACCAGCGACCCAAATATTAGAAAAGTAGGGCTTTATGGCTAAGGGGCTTAAAAAACTGGCTATTTTCTGTTTAGGTGATCCTAACCATTGGTTATCCATGCCAGTAATCACAGGGGTTCCTTGTTTTTTAAATGCTTTTGCTATTTTGAGGTAGCGTTTATCGGTCCAACCTGCAACATAGATTAAGTCGGGTTGAAACTTGTTCACGCTTTGCAGTAGGGCATCTGTAGTTAGGTTGTCGGCATTCTGAATATTAATCTTTTTTGTAGAATCAATTTGAAACGGCGCTTCAGGGCTTGGCGCTTTCCTAAATACCAAATAGGTGTTGCCTGCTCGTCCTGCATCGTGTTGCATACAGGCCATCCAGTAGCCGGTTAGTTTGGTGAAAAGTACTAATATTTTCATGGGTTTGGCATCGTTTGTTTTAGGGGTTGGTTTTGTATGGCAAAATATAAAAAGAATAATGGAGTAAAAGGATTCATGGAGGCTGCCATCCAAGATTCGGTTACACCTATCAGCAATACCGTTATAATATAAATTAGAGCGGTAGCTTTTAATTTTGCTTTTTTATAGAGTTTAATAACCATCCAAGCAAAAGCAAGCAAACCAACAATGCCCACATTTAAAAGTAAGGATAAATAGGAACTCCAAATTCCTCCCCAATAACGTTCTCGTACAAGACCAATATACTTGTCCGCATAATCTTTTATGAAATAAGTGTCGTACATAAAGCCTTGACCGTACCAAAAGTGCCTGGTGATTTCTTCCCAAGCTACGCCCCAAACAACGGTGCGACCACTCGCGGTTTCAATGGAGTTTAGCCTTAAATCAATATTAGAACCCACAAAGGTGAGTAAGTCCTGAAGGCTTACAAAGTAAATGGTCAATAGAGCCAAAACCATAAATAAGCTATAAGGAATAATCATTTTGGTGTTAGTAAGCACTTTATTGGCAAGCACATAAAAAATAAGACTGCCGAGGGCTGTTCGGGAGCCTGTCAATAGTATGAGTGCGAAAGTCAAAAACATGTACCCCAACAGGATGGGTTTTTTTATTGAGGTCAACTCCTTACGTTGCTTGAGTAAGTCGATGACCCCATACATAAACACTAGCAACATGCCTAAGCCGTTCGGGTTTCCTGTTAATCCCATAAAACGCCCTACTAAGTAAAAGTTTGGGTTAATGACCAATACCAAATTGATTATGAGGAAGCTTAAAAAAAAATGAAATAGGATAATTGCAATTTTATCTTGCTTGACATAGAGGATGTCGGTAAGCTTAAAAATGGTAAAAGCTACAAAAATATATCCAAGACTTTTTGATAGGGCTTCAAAACCAAGTGGCGAAAACAACAACGTTATTACAAAACTGACAATCACAAAAGGGAGGCTATACCAAGCTAGACTAACTTTACTTATGTTAATCTGGATAAGCACTACCAATGCTAATGCTAGAATAATAAAACGTAAATTGCCATTGTAGGCAAAAGGCCCCGAAAAATTATTGGCTAAAATATAGGTGAGTAAAAAAGCGATTAAGAAAAACTCTAGTTTGTACTTGTATTTTTTTAAAGAAAAAATAATTAGAGCAAATGCTGTGGCTCCTATAAAACCGGTTGCGACCCCTATTATTAAAAATAGAATAGCAGGAATAAAAACACCCTTAAAAGACTTATAATATTTAAAAATGTCTTTCACTAATTATTTCTTTAATTGTTTTTTTTATAGCCAAATCCCAAGTAAAATGTTCTTTAACTTTAACTATAGAATTTCTTTTTAGTTCTTTTATGCTTTTTTCTTTGAGCATAGTAATTTGCTTAATCCCTTCTTGGAGTTCGTCTTTTATATTTAAACCTTTAAGTAATATACCATTCGAACTGCTAACCATTAAACTTACTGCACCTACATCAGTGGCTATAATGGCGCAACCACAAGCCATAGCCTCAAGAATAACTGTAGGCATGCCTTCGGAGTAGCTTGGACAGATTAAAACATCGGCATTTGTTAATTTTTGTTTTATAAAATCACTATCTCGTATAGTTCCAAAGTAAACCACTTGATCATGAATGAGTTGCTTATCTATCGGTATAGGGCCAATAAATTCAACCTCATAATTTAGATTGTCTATGGTGCTTTTTATAACGTCATGAAATTCTTCAATGCCTTTGCGTCTTTCGTATCGTCCTATAAAAATTAATTTTAGTTTTTTCTTTGGTGTTTGCGTTTCTATTTGGCTGGTAGGTTGAATCCAGTTCGCTTCAATGGCATTAGGAAGCACTTTAATACTATTTTTTTTTGCACCATTGTCTAATAAAAGCGTTGTTAGTTTTCCTCCTAAAGACACTTGTTTATTAGATTTTTTAATAATGGTATGGGCAGGAAGCCTTAATAAAAACTGTTCTAATTTATTTTTTAAATTAATTGAGGTTTGAAACATTTCTAAACCATGTAGATTAGAAATTAGGTTTTTACAAAATGGGTCCTTTTTTAGAAAATACCAAGAAGTAAACCCTTGCGCGTAAATAATATGAGGCTCTTTTGTTTTACTGACTGATCTGTATAACCTTTTTGAAAATAAATAAGAATTATATATATAGTGACCAGGGAACTTTCGGCTTTTAGGATAAGGAACTATTATAAAATTAATATAATTTAATTCGTCTTCACTATAATAGTCGGTTAGTGTGATGTCATTAGTATCTGTAGGATGATAAACATCTACATTAATTTTATTCATGGCAAAATACTTTGCTAAAAAATAGGAGTGTTTTTGAATTCCTCCAATAACAAAAGGGTAGATGCTATTTGTAATTAGTGCTATTTCCATTTTGTTATCTTATGTCCTAATTCTTTTTCTAAGTTTAAAATATCTTCTTCAAAATACTTATTAGTATAATTATCAATATCATCTTTTGAAAGTCTATTAACTGGTTTTGTAAATATTTTTTTTACAAAAACCTTAATATTTTGATGAGAGTTAATATAAGACCTTATTGTTTTAACAAAGAAGTTCGACCCATAAATAAAATTGAGTACAGAATGTCTAGGAAGGTTACCTTTGTTAGCGTGTTGATCTGTATCAAAATTAAAATCGGTTGAGATATTTAAAAAACTACATATATCATTAATAATTTTATTTTTTTTATCTGATATAAAATCTTCAAAAATAATTAGTTTCACATTTTCTGAACCAAAAATTTCTTTATAATTAGAGTAAGATTGATGATACTTACTCCACTTGATATAATTTGATTCAATTTCTCCTTTAAACTCCTTTTCTAAGTGGTCGCTAAAATTATACTTAGTCCACTCTTTAAAAGTATTTTGATTAAACTTTTTATACATATTATACGCTGAGTAAGCTCTCTTTACTGGCTGTCTAACTAACATAATTATTTTAATATCTTGACCTAAAAGTGAATGTATTTTTTCTGGTATTTCAGAATTATCCATATATCCTGGGTCTGTTTCTCCGCTAATAGAAAATGTATTGCTGATATTTACAGTAAAAAAATTATTTAGATACCAAGAAAGCCCTTTATTATAATGATGTGAAAAAAAACGAGTTTCTTTTTTTTGGGGTAAATATACTTCTGGATGATTTTTGAAAATTTCGTAAAAGGTTGTTGTTCCAGCTTTTTGAGCGCCAACTACGAAAAAGCTAGGTTTAATTATTTTTTTTTCTGATGACATAGTTCATGTTTTTATTTTGGACATTAAAATTCTTTTACATTTTTTTTTGATAAACAGAAATTCCAATTGGATCAAAGAATTGTATTTACTCCATTAATAGTAGTAATTTGTCTAATATGAGAGGAATAATTTTAAATTAAGTCTAGTTTTATTTGATTTAACAGTTTATATGAATTTTGTATGGTTGGTGAGGTTTTACTAAAATGAGCAATAGCATAATTTTTTATTCTTATTTTTTCATTTAAACTTGGTTTGGTTAACTCTAATGTTTTAGTAATATCAAGCCCCATGTTATTCGATAATAATAAGGATGAATAATCTCCAATATTATCACTTATGAGTACTTTTAGTCCTCTACTTAAATATTCAGCACATTTAACAGGAGAAGCTACTTTATTAGTGATTTTATTTTCTCGAAACAATATACCATAACTTGAAATGTCTAAGTAACTTGGCACCTCCTTTGGAGGTACAAATTTATGAAAGACCCTATTTGGATATGTATGTTGTAAATCTTCAATATGTGTATTAGACTTAGATATAAAAAACACTTTACAATTTTGATTTTGATTCAAAATTTTAATGATATAAAATTTTATTTTATCAAAAGATTGCCAGTCAGAGTTTCCTCCAACAAAAGAAAGAATTATGTCAGTCTCTACAATATTAAACGTCTCTTTTATTTTTTTTATGTTTTTTAAATTGGGAGGAAGTAAAAAATGATTTGCTACGGTACATGGAATAACCACATGTTCATTTTGTGTGTATTCAAATTCTTGTCTCCAATATTCAACAAGCTTATTGGTTACTGCTATGCGAAAATCACTAGATAAAACAGATCTTCGTTCAAACTCGTTTATTAAGTGTTCTAAACCTGTGTTTGCATAAACGTTATATTCGTTTTGCTCTGCAGTAATAGCACCTCTACCATCATAAATTACTTTTAATTTTTTTGTAGATTGGGCTAAAATAGTAGCAAATATACCTCTACATATAATAGTAGCATTTTTATTAGTAAATACTTGAAGTAAGTATTTGTTTAATTTAAAAAATTTTAGTTTTGGAACAGCAGGAAGTACAATAGCTTCAGGTAATAATTTCTTTATTTTATTTCTATTTGCTCTGTACGAATGAAGACTAATAAAGCAAATAAGAGTTATATTAATACTATTCGTTTTATAAAGTTTAATAACATCTATAACTTGGCTTTGAAAAATACCTCCAACATTTTCATTTAGAGTTAGATAGTATAGTTTAGAATTCATTGTTAATATTTTTTAAAATGCGTTCAGTAGCTTTCCCGTCCCATAATTCAGGAACTTGGCCTTTTTTATAAGTACCGTCTAAGATTTGATCAATATATTTTTGTAACACTTCAAAGTTAAAAGGCACTAAAGTGTTGGTTCCTACTTCTATGGTGCTTGGACGTTCTGTGTTTTCACGCAATGTTAAGCATGGGATTCCTCTAAAGGTTGTTTCTTCTTGAATACCTCCACTATCTGTTAATACCATTTTGGATGTAGCAATAAGCTTTTGGAAATCGAAATAACCTAAAGGTTCTGAAAGAATAATATTGCTTAGTTTGTTGAAATCATCGTCAAAGCCAAAAGATGAAATTCTTGCTCTAGTTCTTGGATGTATAGGGAAAACGACCTTTATTCTTTTATTTAGATATTTTAAGAGTTCAATCATTGTTTTTACCCCATTTTCACTATCTACATTAGATGGACGGTGTAATGTTAATAATACAAAATTGGTATCAATATTTAGTTGTTCTAATATTTTACTTTCT
The DNA here is from genome assembly GCF_008806375.1 of Pseudotamlana haliotis. Lineage (GTDB taxonomy): Bacteria > Bacteroidota > Bacteroidia > Flavobacteriales > Flavobacteriaceae > Pseudotamlana > Pseudotamlana haliotis. The sequence continues at coordinate 233,733 of NZ_WAAT01000044.1, forward strand.
TGTATTTGGTTTTCAAAACCAACCATGGTATCAATCATGGTGTTGCCAACGAAAAATATCTGACCTTTTCTTTTTTCTTCCTCTAAATATTTAATACCACTTTTTTCGGTTACAAAATAATAATCAGCCATTTCATCTACTAAAATCCTATTCCATTCTTCTGGCATTTCTCTATCAAATGAACGTAAGCCACTTTCTAAATGAGCTAGTTTTATTCCTTTTTTATTAGCAACTAGTGAGGCCGCTAACGTGGAATTAACATCACCAGGAACAATCATTAAATCTGGTGTAAAGGTATTATCTATTAAATCTTCTAAAGAGACCATAATGTCGGCCATTTGTTTCACAGGACTTGCTGGTGAAATGTTCAAAAAGTAATCAGGACGTAATTCAAATTGATCAAAAAATACATTAGCCATCTTCTCATCATAATGTTGCCCCGTGTGAACAATTTTAGGTTCCATATTGGGGTACAATTCTTTTGTCAATTTTTTAAATTGAGTTACTTTAATAAAATTGGGACGTGTACCTATTACTATTAGTATTTTCATTAGTTGTTATTTTTTATTATTTTTGATGGTATTCCTGCAATTGAAATGTTATTTTGATTAAATGATTTGTTAACAACAGCATTTGCTCCAATCTTTACGTTATTTCCAATTTTAATATTTCCAAATATTTTTGCTCCTGGACCTATATAACAATTATCACCTATAACAGGAGCTAAGCCGTTGACTTCACCAATATTTACCCCAACATGAATTCTGCAATTAGCACCAATTTTTGTTTTCGTGTTGATTATTATGGGACCATAATGAGCAATTGATAAGCCTGGGCCAACCGTATTTACGGGAATACTGAAAGATAGTTTTTCTGATAACCTTCTATATTTAAAAAGTACCAATGTTTTTTTAATTAACCTTATAAAGTTACGTTCATTATTATGATAATATTCTAATTTTCTTAATGTTATTTGAAACTTGAGTATATTATTTGGGAAAAATAATTCAGAGAAAAAACTGCGGCTATGAATATTTAATTGTTTTTTGTCCTTGTCTATATAGTATATCAGGTCTTTCTTGCTTTTAATTGGTTTGAAAGTATTAATAGTCATTATTTTTTGCCTTTTAAATAGTTTTTAATAGCTTTAAGTCTATAGTTAGGGATGAGAGAGTATAAATATTCTGAAAACTTCACATTAATCATTTTATTTATTAAAATTTTCCAGAATGGATATAAGGTTATAATCATAAAAATTGATTGAGACGAAGCAACTCCATAAATCCCATAATAACTGCCTATATATATGAATATAGGAAAGACTACTAAAGATAATAAGTGCCAATAGAACTCTAATTTTGTTCGACCAGTAGCTATAATTAAACAACCTATTGGGTTATTAATTGATTTAAGATACATATATATACATAATATTTGTACTAGAGGTGATATATATTTAAATGCTTCACCATATAAAACGGTAACAATTACATGGGCTAATAGTGCTAGTATTAAATACGCGGAAAAGTTTAGAGTTGAAACAAAGTTTAATAATTTTAAATAATTTCTCCGTAAGATTTGGTTATCATTTTGGTAAATGGCTAATGAAGGGGTTGCTACCTTTGTTAAAACAGGGTTAATTAAGGAAGTAGGCCTGAGAACTAGCTGTTTAGCTAAGCTATACCCTCCTAAAATTTCTGTACCTAACAATTTTCCAATAAGTAAGGTGTCTAAGTCTTTGTTGAAATAATTAATGATTTGCCCACTTACTTGGAAGGCCCCAATTTTGAGAAAGCGTTTAGTTTCTGTAAATTTAAAATGTAAAATTAGTTCGTTTTTTTTTATACCAACAAATAAGTAAATTAGGTTTGAGCAGAGAAATTGTGTTAATGCGGAATAGACTAAAGTATAAACACCAAAACCTTTAAGCGCTAAAATAATTGCTAGAACTAGGGCGATAATAGCACTTACGATATCTATTATTGAAATTAGTTTAAAATTAAGGTGCTTTAGTTCTATAGTTTTGAATTGTCTCCCCAAAGCAGAAAAAATGAGACCTAAACTCATTAAATTAAGTAGTGTTTTTAGTTCAGTTTCTTCGTAAAATACAGAAACAGGAGAGGATATTGTGATAATAAACAATAAGAGAATAATACTAAAACAAAAATTTAACCAATATAGGCTTGCATATTCTTTTTTTGTGATATTTTGCACATGTAGAATGGCAGTGGTAATGCCCATATCCATAAATAGATTTATAAATCCTAAAACTACAGTAACTATAGCCATTAAACCAAAATCTTCTTTTTCTAAATATCTTGTAAGTATAGATAGCTTAACTAATGAAGTAAGGGCTATTATAATGGTACTTAATGTGGTCCATTTTGTGCCGGTTATAGTTTTTTGTTTAATGTTTTTCATTAAGATAATTATACATCAATTAACATTGATTTTATAAAACTTCTTCAAACGTTCACTTTTTTATTGCAAAATTGCAGTCTATTCTCTTACTATTTATGTCGAATTCCAAAGTGGTATATGAATAAATTCTTATTTTTCTGGGGAGAAATATGAACGTTTCGCTAAGATGATATTTTTTCTTTTTTAAAGTCTAGAGATGTTTTTTTTGCTTGACCTGCCATATGTTCTAAAGAAAAATCCATGACAGTATAGGTCAGTTTATAGGCGCCAATTTAAGTATTAAAAAATAAAAAATGTCTTGAGAGGAACCTAAATAACACCAAGAGTACGGACTTGTTTTTCTACAGAGGCAATTATTTAAAGAAAACTCTCTATTTCTTTTTATCAATTTTTTGGTACTATCATTAGGGTTACAATCCATAGTTAGCTCCAATTTTTTCAAGCTTCATAATGTGTGTCTTAATCTACTTTACAAAAAATAGTGTAAGGATTTTAGACTTTTTACTATAATATTATGTGATGCGATATCAGCTTTAGTTAATGGGGATGGTTGCTTTTAAAGTTGACTTCAAAACCTTCGTTTTCATAAATATTATGATTTATTTGTGTGTTTTTAGTGCTGCTTAATTATTATATTTTTTGGTAGATCTTGTTTATAATTAGGTTTTTATTGTTTTTCTGATGGATATTTATATTATTCACCAGTTTGTTAGGGTTTATTTATGTTTAATATTTTTTATTAGAAGTTGTATTATAACTTACCTTCAACTTCAGTTAACACCCCTTTTACATCGTAAATAATACCATTGGGGTTTAATAGGGTTTTCAGGTTCATGTTGGCAAATGCTTTGTGCGCTACAGTTAAAACGATGGCGTCAAAAGTTGTATTTGGTTTTTGGTTACTGGTTACTAGTCCATATTCATGCATGACCTCTTCAGGGTTGGCTAGTGGGTCGTAAATAGTGACTTGTGTTCCAAATTGTTTTAGTTCGTTCACCACATCTACGGCACGTGTGTTACGCACGTCTGGACAATTTTCTTTAAAGGTGATGCCTAAAACCAAGATGTTGGCTTTTTTCACTTTAATTTCCTTATTAATCATGAGTTTTATCACCTCGGTAGCCACATATTTCCCCATGCTGTCATTAATACGGCGGCCTGCCAATATGATCTCTGGGTGGTAACCTACTTGTTGTGCTTTTTGAGCCAAATAATAAGGGTCTACGCCTATACAATGACCGCCTACCAGTCCGGGTTTAAAGGGCAGGAAATTCCATTTGGTTCCAGCGGCTTCTAGCACGGCATGAGTATCGATATCTAGTAGGTTAAATATTTTAGCGAGTTCGTTAACAAAGGCGATGTTGATATCGCGTTGTGCATTTTCTATCACTTTAGAGGCCTCGGCCACTTTTATAGTTGGTGCGAGGTGTGTACCTGCTGTAATAACCGATTTGTATAATTCATTAACTTGAATACCTATTTCTGGAGTAGAACCGGAAGTGACTTTAAGAATTTTTTCAACGGTGTGTTTTTTATCTCCTGGATTGATACGTTCTGGGGAATAACCCGCATAAAAATCACTATTAAACTGTAATCCAGAGTTTTTTTCCAGTATGGGTATGCACACTTCTTCGGTTGCTCCGGGGTAAACCGTAGATTCGTAAATAACAATGTCTCCTTTTTTTAGAACTTTCGCTACCATTTCACTGGCTTTAATTAGTGGGGTGAAATCTGGGGTGTTGTTTTTGTCTACAGGTGTAGGTACGGTAATGATAAAATAGTTACAGTGCGACAGCTGTTCAAGATTTGTTGTGCAATATAGACCCTTTTGTAATGTGGGTTGTTTCACTAAAACGGCTTGAAGAATATCGCTTGCTACTTCAAGCGTACTGTCTGTTCCTGAATTTAGCTCGGCCACTCTTTTGGTATTCACATCGAACCCTACCGTTGGATATTTTGTGGCAAATAAACGTGCTAAAGGTAGCCCGACATAGCCTAAGCCAATGACTGCTATTTTATTGTTTTCACTCATCGTAATTTTATCTTTAAAAACTAAATTTCTTTTTTTACTAAAAACCAATTATTTAATAATTCCTCACGGTTATAAAGCATATTTACCCCAGTGCCTTGATCAATCACATCGAAGCCAGCGGCTAAACAAATGGCGTTGCCAGCAGCAGTATCCCATTCCATGGTGGGGGCAAAACGCGGGTAGCAGTCTGCGATACCTTCAGCCACCATGCAAAGTTTTAGGCTGCTCCCTTTCGAAATCGTTTCTACTTCACCGTGCTTGGCTTTCATGCTATCGATAAACTCCTGTGTTTCTGGTGATAAGTGCGAGCGACTGGCTACGATGGTAAATCTTTCTTTTTTATGGTCTAGAGGCATTTTTTTAGCCTTGTCTAGCATGTGTTCTAAAGAAAAATCCATGGCCGGATCAGTTAATTTGAAGGCACCTATTTCATTGTTGGCAAAGTATAAAATGTTTTGAGCAGGAACATAAATAACACCAAGAGTAGGAAATTGATTTTCTACATAAGCGATGTTTACGGTAAACTCTCCATTTCTTTTTATGAACTCTTTGGTGCCATCAATAGGATCGACAATCCAGAGTTGGTTCCAGTTTTTTCGGTCTTCAAAAGATACGTTTTGTCCTTCTTCAGATAGAATAGGGTAGGGTAGGGTTTCTAAAGCCTTTACTATAATGTTATGTGATGCGATATCAGCTTTGGTTAAAGGGGAATCGTCACTTTTAAAGTTGACTTCAAAATCTTCGGTATCATAAATTTCCATTATACGTTGTCCTGCTAGTAAGGCGGCCTTAATGGCTAATTCGGTAAGTTTTTTCATTTTGTTGAATGTTGACAATTGACGGTTGACTGTTGACTGTTGACTTTTGACGGGGTTTGATTAAAATTTTAACTTTAGCTTTTCAAATGTGCTATTCATGATTTAATTAGTTTGCAATTAAAATCTTTAGAAACGAATTATGTTAATGGTTTTTCTGTTTGACGGTTGACAATTGACAATTGACTTTTGACGGAATGTTGTTCAATATAAATTTTAAAAAGGTAAGGCCATTTTGTTTTCTTATCAAGAATCAAAAACCTTTAACTAACAACTAACAACTAACAACTAACAACCAATAACTAAACAATCATGCCTGCGGCTACAGTATCGTTTGTCGTGTCGTCTATTAAAATAAAGCTACCCGTGGCACGGTTTTCACGATATGAATCGGCCATTAAAGGTTTTGTTGTTCTAATTTTAACCTTTGAAATTTCGTTCATTTTAAGCGGACTATCATCAGTAATACGGCCCAGTGTTTTGATATCTATCTTATGGATCACCTCTTTAATCATAGCTTTTTGATCGTTAGAGGTATGGCGAATACTGTACTTTGCTCTTGGTTTTGCCGGTTCATTATGTAACCAGCATAACATGACTTCTAAGTCTTGAGAAGTTTCAGGTACATTGTTTGAACGGACAATCATATCTCCTCGGCTAATATCGATATCATCTTCTAAGGTCATGGAAATAGACATAGGAGCAAAGGCCTCTTCTAAAGTTTGATCTAATGTATCGATGGTTTTGATTTTAGAACAAAACCCTGAAGGCAAAATGGTTACCTCGTCTCCTGGTCTGAAAATACCACTAGCTACACGTCCGGCATAGCCTCTGTAATCTCTAAAAGCCTCACTTTGTGGTCTTAAAACGGTTTGAACAGGAAAACGCGCATCGACTTTGTTGATATCGCTACTAATGTGCATGGTCTCTAAAGTATGTAACATAGGGGCACCTTGGTACCATGCCATGTTTTCAGATTTGTTAACCACATTATCTCCTAATAACGCACTCATTGGAATATAACGAACGTCTTTAATCAATAACTTAGAAGCCACATCTTCAAATTGATTTACGATATCGTTAAAGGTGTCTTCGGAAAAATCTACCAAATCCATTTTGTTTACACAAACAATAACGTGTGGTATTTGTAATAGAGAGGCAATAAATGCATGACGTTTGGTTTGTTCTATAACCCCATGACGGGCATCTATTAAGATGGTAGCTACATTGGCAGAAGAAGCTCCGGTGACCATGTTTCTGGTGTATTGAATATGTCCTGGCGTATCAGCAATAATGAATTTACGCTTTGGTGTGGTGAAATATCTATAGGCTACATCAATCGTAATACCCTGCTCGCGTTCGTCACGTAAGCCGTCAGTAAACAAGGCTAAATCAACACCTTCATGCCCTTTTTTACGACTTGTATTTTCAATGGATTCTAATTGGTCTTCAAAAATGGATTTCGAATCGTATAGAAGTCGGCCGATTAATGTACTTTTTCCGTCATCTACACTTCCTGCTGTTGTAAATCTTAAAAGTTGGTTGTTGTCTATCATGGTGTGTGTTTTATTTGTGTTGTCATCCTGAGCTTGTCGAAACTGTCATCCTGAGCTTGTCGAAATTGTCACCCTGAGCTTGTCGAAGGGTAGTTAAACGTTCATTGTCTACCATATTCAGTATAGTTTTTTGAAAATTCTACTAGTTTATCCCAATCTTCTTCTATCAATGCTTGCTTTTTTCTTCGACTCCAGCCTTTTAATTGTTTTTCTTTTTGAATTGCTAGATTAACATCTGTAAATTCTGCAAACCATTTTAATATTACAGGCCTTTTATTATAGGTGTAAGAGCCTTTGTCTTTTCCTGTATTATGTTCTGTTATGCGTTGTGTCAAGTTTGAAGTTATTCCAATGTAATATGAATCATCTTTGCATTTAAGTATGTAAACATAATATATTTTCATCTTATTTGATTGGGCTTCGATTGGCCTTCGACAGGCTCAGGCTGACAGTGCGTTTTATTTCGTGTTTCGTGCTTTGATTGAGTTATGTTATGTTGTCACACTGAGCTTGTCGAAGTGCTATATTGTTTTGGTGTTTGTTTTATTTTGGTAGTGCTTCGATTGGCCTTCAATTGGTCTTCAATTGGCCTTCGACAGGCTCAGGCTGACAGTGTGTTTTATTTTTTATTTCGTGTTTTGATTGAGTTTTGTGTTGTTTCAATAATACTTTGACAGTGCTTCGACCTCACTTCGACAGGCTCAGTGTGACAAGGTTCATTGTGACATAGGGTTTTAAAAATACCCTTGACGCTTACGATCTTCCATGGCGGATTCTGAACGCTTGTCGTCACTTCTGTTACCACGTTCGGTTTGACGCATACCAGAGACTTCATCTGCGATTTTTTCTAAGCTGTCAGCATCAGATTCAATACCTCCAGTGATGGTAATATCTCCTAAAGTTCTAAATCGGATTTTTTTAGTGACAATTTCTTCATGATCTTCTAACACTAAAAACTCAGAATTTGGAATCCATGCATCTTGTCTCCAAACCACTTCACGTTCATGCGCAAAATATAATGAAGGAATGGCAATGTTTTCCCTTTTGATGTAGTTCCAAACATCCATTTCAGTCCAATTGGAAATAGGGAAGGCTCTAAAATGTTCACCTTCAAAATGTTTTCCGTTAAAAATGTTCCAAAGTTCTGGACGTTGGTTTTTAGGATCCCATTGACCAAAATCATCTCTGTGTGAGAAGAAGCGTTCTTTAGCTCTAGCTTTTTCTTCATCACGACGACCACCGCCAATGGCACAATCAATTTTATTAGCTTCTATAGCGTCCAAAAGAGTTGTGATTTGTAACGCATTTCGGGTAGCATTTTTACCTTTTTCTTCAGCTACACGGCCATCATCAATAGACTCTTGTACGGAGCCCACGATAAGTTTAGCCCCTAAATCATTAATAATATCATCTCTAAACTGAATGGTTTCAGGGAAATTATGCCCAGTATCTACGTGCATTAATGGGAACGGTATCTTAGAAGGGTAGAATGCTTTTTTAGCTAAGTGTGTTATTAGGATTGAATCTTTACCTCCAGAAAATAAAATGACAGGGTTTTCAAATTGCGCCCATACTTCTCGTAATACATAAATGGCTTCCGACTCTAATTCGTCCAAATAATTTAAATAATATTTACTCATTAATACTTTTTTTAAGGTCTAATTTATTTTTAATGGCTTGAAATATAATATCAACCGATTCTTCAATACTGTTTAAGTGTGACACTTCAACATCAGGATTTTCTGGTGCTTCGTAAGGCGCTGAAATACCTGTCATATTTTTAATTACACCAGCACGTGCTTTTTTATACAAGCCTTTAATATCACGTTCTTCGCAGACTTCTAAGCTGGTGTTTACAAAAACTTCAACGAAATTATCAGGATTTACCGTTTCCTTTATAAAATTGCGGTCCTTTTGATACGGAGCGACAAAGGCTGCCATAACAACTAACCCAGCATCTATAAATAATTTTGAGATTTCTCCAATGCGTCGGTTATTTTCTGAACGGTCTTCAGGGGAAAAGCCTAAATTTTGATTGATACCACGTCTTACATTATCGCCATCGAGTACATAGGTATGGATTTTACTATGGTTTAAACGTTCTTCTAAAGCGTTGGCAATGGTAGATTTACCTGAGCCTGACAAGCCTGTGAAAAAAATTAAAAAGGAATTATGCCCATTTAATTTTTGACGTTCGAATCGACATATTTTGTATTCGTGCGCTGTGATGTTTTTTTCCATTTTTCTGAGGGTTTTCTTCTTTCTAATCCATAATCTATTTTATACCAAGCCCGTTCGTGTAAATAGTAAAGTCCCATTTTTGTTATGACTTCGGCAGCACCTATACTTAAACCTGTTAAGGGGTTGCCTGAAATGATCCAAGCCAATACCATGGTGTCTATGGTACCAATAACACGCCATGTAACGGTTTTGAATAGATGTCTTTTTTTGCTCTCTGGTATTTTAATTTTAAACCAAACCTGTTCGTGAACATAATATAGCGCCATTTTTGTGACTACTTCAAAGACGCCTATTTTCAGCCCAACTAAAGGACTCCCTGAAATGATCCAGGATAATAGTATTGTATCTAATGTACCTACCAAGCGCCATGTTATCGCTTTAATGATATGACGTTTGTATACTTTTTTTGACATTATTATTTACCTATAGATTGTACTTGAAAACCTATAGCTTTTAATTGTTCTTGATCTAATACGTTACGACCATCAAAAACAAAGGCTGGTTTAATCATAGCCTCATAAATGCGTTGCCAGTCATAATCTTTAAATTCATCCCATTCTGTTAATACAGCAATGGCATGTGCGCTTTCCAACGCCTTGTAAGGGTCGGTTTTGGTTTTTAAATAGGTTTTATTTTCTGTTTCTGTTCTCGTGTTTAAATAATTTAAATCGGATTGCATTTGTGTTGCAGAAACCTTGGGGTCGTAAACAGAAATTTGTGCTTGCTCATCGATTAGTTTATCCGCCACGTAAATAGCAGCTGATTCTCTTGTATCGTTCGTGTCTTTCTTAAAGGCCCAACCTAAAAAGGCAATCTTTTTACCTGACACCGTATTATACAAGTTTGATACGATATTGTTGGCGAAGCGATTACGTTGGTGGTTGTTCATGATGATGACCTGTTCCCAATAATCGGCAACTTCATTTAATCCTAAAGATTTAGAAATATAAACCAAATTTAAAATATCCTTCTGAAAACAAGACCCTCCAAAACCAACGGATGCTTTTAGGAATTTAGGTCCGATACGGGAATCCATACCAATGGCTTTTGCCACTTCTTCCACATTGGCTTCAGTAGCTTCACAAAGTTCGGAAATGGCATTAATGGAAGAGACACGCTGAGCTAAAAAGGCGTTCGCTACTAATTTAGATAGCTCTGAAGACCATAAATTGGTTGTTAAAATTTGGGTTTTAGGCACCCAAGCGCCATAGATATTAACTAAAGCTTCAATAGCCTTTTTACCTTCAGGGGTTTGTTCGCCTCCAATCAATACACGGTCAGGGTTTGCCAAGTCCGTCATCGCGGTACCTTCGGCTAAAAACTCTGGATTGGAAAGGATTTGAAATTTCACCCCGTTACCGGTATGGTCTAAAATACTCTTTATGGCCTGTGCCGTTCTTACGGGTAAGGTTGATTTTTCAACTACAATTTTATCGGATGTGGCGACTCTAGCAATTTGTCGTGCACAAAGCTCTACATATTTTAAATCAGCTGCCATCCCTACACCTTTGCCGTAGGTTTTAGTAGGGGTGTTTACCGATATAAAAATCATATCGGCTTCATCTATCGCCTCATCAACTTGTGTTGAGAAAAATAAGTTTCTTCCTCTAGCTTCTTCAACCACTTGGTCTAAACCAGGCTCGAAAATAGGGAGTTTAGATAGGTCTTGATCGTTCCAATCGGCAATACGTTGCTGGTTTAAATCGACTACAGTGACTTTAATGTTTGGGTTTTTCTGTGCGATAACTGACATGGTTGGTCCTCCTACGTAACCTGCACCGATGCAGCAAATTGATTTTATTGTTTTCAATGTTTTTAGTTTCAAAGTTTTAAAGTTTCAAAGGTACAAGGTGATGTCAATACCCTTATGTGCTACGCACGTTATCTTTAGTTTTAATATGTTTTTATTTCTTTACTTTTTTTCATTGCCAAAAAAAGTAACAAAAAGTCTAGGCTTACAAGCTTGTATCTAAATTTTTCGTTTGCCTCCTAAATTTTAGGAACTGGCTTGAGTGTTTATTACAAAGTTGATTATGAGATGTAGCTCAAACAGCCTAAAATTTTACGGAGCCTTCACTTCTAATTTCACGATACCGCTTGCTAGGCCGGGTTTTATCTGAAGTTTATTGTTTTCGTTATGCTGAACTCGTGTGTCATGCTGAACTCCTGCCTGTCGGTAGGCATGGGGTTTTAGCGTCTCATCATATATTGTGTATGTGTTTTCTTTTTAATGCTTTTACTTTTTTTCATTGCCAAAAAAAGTAACAAAAAAGTCTAGGCTGACAAGCTTGTATCTGAATTTTTCGTTTGCCTCTTAAATTTTAGGAACTCGCTTGAGTGTTTTCTACAAAGTTGATTATGAGATGTAGCTCAAACAGCCTAAAATTTTACGGAGGCTTCACTTCTAATTTCACGATACCGCTTGCTAGGCCGGTTTTATCTGAAGTTTAAACTTTCTCGTTTTTCTTGTCCCCTTGAGGATTACCGAAATGGAAACATCGTTTATATTGAAGGTACCTGGCGTAGCCATTAGGGGTGTTATTTCTAAACCTCTATGTACACCCCTATAATCTTCTACAGGGGATATTTGTTTACGTTTACTATTTGTGTTTTTCTTTTCATCTGCACTTCGACAGGCTCAGTGTGACATTGCGTGATCATTGAGACGTGGTGTTAATACTGAAAACATATTGTCAGGCAGAGCTTGTCGAAGCCCAATTAAACTTGTTACTTATATTCATTACGATAAGCTCAGTGTGACAAACATGTTTTAGCATATAGCGTACAGCTGATAGCATACGGCATAAATCCTACATTTTTACCTCTTTATAATTTTCAACATTTGACAAGAACCATTTGTAGGTGTCTTTGATGCCTTCTTCTAAAGTGGTTGAGGCTTTCCAGCCTATGTTATTCATTTTAGAAACGTCCATGAGTTTTCTTGGAGTGCCGTCTGGTTTGGTGCTGTCCCAGATGATTTCGCCTGTATGACCTACTATATTTTGAATGGTTTCGGCGAGGTGTTTAATGGTGACGTCGGTACCGGTGCCTACGTTGTACAGGTGTTCTGGTAACTTGTTTTCTATAGCAAAAATCACAGCTTGTGCCAAATCATCTACATGTAAAAATTCACGCATGGGGGTGCCGCTGCCCCATAGTTCGACAGGCTCACTATTTGCTTTAGCTTCATGAAACTTACGTATCATTGCCGGTAGCACGTGTGATGATTTTAAATCGAAGTTATCAAAGGGGCCGTATAAATTTGTAGGCATCAGGCTCACAAAGTCCTTACCGTATTGATCTCTGATGGCTTTGCATAAGCGAACGCCAGAAATTTTAGCGATAGCGTAACCATCGTTTGTAGGTTCTAGTGGTCCTGTTAGCAGATCCTCTTCTTTTAAGGGTTGCGTGGCTAACTTGGGGTATATGCAAGAGCTTCCTAAGAAAATAAATTTTGAAACTTCGTGTTTGTGTGCGGCATCAATTAAATTATTCTGAATTTGCATGTTTTCTAACAGAAACTCATATTGGTATTGGCTGTTTGCTAAAATACCACCTACTTTCGCCGCTGCATCAATAATCACATCGGGTTTTTCAGTGCTTATAAAATTATTTACTGCAGTTTGATTACGTAAATCGAGTTCTTTACTCGTTTTTCCGATAAGGTTGGTATATCCTTCGGCTTCTAAAGCGCGCCAAATCGCCGAACCTACCATGCCACGATGGCCTGCGATGTATATTTTTGATTGTTTGTTCATTTTTTTCGTTTGACTGTTGACTGTTTTTCTGACCGTTGACTGTTAACCTTTGACTTTTGACGGGGTTCCAACAAGGTTTTAACTTTTGTATTTTATTTTTGAAACTATGTCTAACTCGTTGATATTCATGTTTTTTTTTGTTAACGTTTCATTGTCAACTGTCAACTGTCAACCGTCAATGGTCATTTTTACTCATAATAATTCAACGTCCTATAATCAGCATCAGCTAAATACTGATCTTTCTTCATGAGGTTTAAATCACTTGTCATCATATCTTTAACTAAGTCAGCTAACTCATATTGACATTTCCAACCTAATTTTTCATTGGCTTTAGTAGCATCGCCAATAAGAAGTTCTACCTCAGTAGGACGGAAATACCTTGGGTCAACTGCTAAAATTTCTTTACCTATTTCTAACTGATAATCGTCATTAGAACAAGATTTTACAAAGGCCTTTTCGTTAACACCTTCACCTTTAAATTCTAGTTCAATACCTACTTCAGCAAAGCTTAAACGCACAAAATCTCTAACGGTTGTGGTTTTTCCTGTAGCGATTACCCAGTCTTCGGCTTCATCAGCTTGAAGAATCATCCACATCATGCGCACATAGTCTTTCGCATGTCCCCAATCACGTTTGGCATCTAAATTCCCTAAGTAAAATTTGTCCTGCATACCCAAGGCAATTCTTGAGGTGGCTCTTGTAATTTTACGGGTTACGAAAGTTTCCCCTCGAATAGGCGACTCATGGTTAAAGAGGATGCCGTTACAAGCATAAATACCATAGGCTTCACGGTAGTTTACGGTAATCCAAAAAGCGTACATTTTTGCTACGGCATATGGTGAACGTGGATAAAAGGGTGTGGTTTCTGATTGTGGCACCTCTTGTACTTTTCCGTATAACTCGGAAGTTGATGCTTGGTAGATACGGGTTTTCTTTTCAAGACCCAATAATCGAATGGCATCTAACAACCTTAAGGTTCCGATACCATCGGCATTGGCGGTGTATTCGGGCATTTCAAAAGACACATGTACATGACTCATCGCGGCTAAGTTGTAGATTTCATCAGGTTGAATTTCCTGAATTAAGCGAATGAGGTTTGTACTATCGGTCATATCACCATAGTGCAAAATAAAGTTACGATCTTCGATATGCGGATCTTGATACAAATGATCAATCCTATCGGTGTTAAATAAGGACGAACGGCGTTTTAAACCGTGTACAATGTACCCTTTTTTTAATAAGAACTCACTTAAATAGGCTCCGTCTTGGCCTGTTACTCCGGTGATAAATGCTACTTTCTGACTCATGTTTTTAGTTAACGTCGCTATTTTTACAATATCGGTTGTTAGGCCGTGTATTATCTAAAGTTTATTGATTTCGTCATGCTGAACTTCTGCCTGCCGGGTGTTTCAGCATCTCATGATATTATGTGTGTGTCTTTTAAATGTCTTTACTTTTTTTCATTGCCAAAAAAAGTAAAAAAAAAGTCTTGTCTTACAAGCTTGTTTCTAAATTTTTTGTTTGTATCCTAAATTTTAGGAACTCGCTTGAGGGTTTTCTACAAAGTTGATTATGAGATGTAGCTCAAACAGCTTAAAATTTTACGGATACTTCACTTCAAATTTTACGATAACGCTAGCTAGGCCGGGTATTATCTAAAGTTTAAGCTTTCACGTCATTCCTGTCCCCATGAGGGGACTACAGGGGTGTTTTAGACAGCAAATAAACCACACCCAAATTATATTGTAAATAATGACTTGTATCTGTGGTATATGCCAACTTAGCTATGGCCTCCATGTTTAGAGCGATATTTTTAGTAAGCCAAATATTAAGGCCTCCTGAAGCATTACCTGTAATTCGCCCTTTGGGGTCTATTTCTTGTTGATCTTTTTGATTGATGTAGTCTCCTATATTGGTATAGCCGAAACCATAACCGATATACAAATCAAAGATTTCAGAATTCATCAATTTTTTAAAAGAGTATAGGGTACCCAGGTCGAAGGCAAAAAAACCGGGATTAGATTGCTCGTCCACTACGGTGCCATCAATACTTTTTCCTGGTTTGAAACTATTAAAGGAAGTCCTGGCATAAAAGCTAAATTGTGCCTTGTAATAATACGTGGCACCAAGATAAATAGGATTTTTGAAGGCCCAATTGTGTTTTCTGTTTTCTTTAAAATCGAAGAGTGTATTTAGACTATTGCCCGAGTCGTCAACCATGTTAACGCCAGCAGAAAAACTCCAGTTGTTCGTAAAGCGGTCGGATGGGGCTTCAACAATAATAGATTCTGATTGTTCTTGAGCCGTTATAAGGTTAATCCACAATAAAGAAAGAAGTAGGTAAAACTTCGTAGTTTTCATGTATAAATTAGGGGTTGGTTAAGTTGTTTTTGGATATTATAATCCAATTGTAAATGTATCGTTTTTCACAAAAATGGACTCATTAATACGATGTATGGCGATTATTTTATATGGTCGACCATAGATCCTGTTTTTGTGTTTGGTTTTAACGTTATTTTTGGGGTTCTTTTTTTAGATATTTAGCGTGTTGATAGGCTGTTTTCGTGACTTTATCCCACCGCTACGCCTCCTGAGTCACAGCAAAGGTTGATATCTTACCAAAAAAAATACTTAAAACCGCTTTAGTTTCGGCTAAAAGTAATTTTTATATCCAAATCTAATAAAATCAATTGGATTCTATTGGTATTTATTTCATGAACTAGGGCTTTTTTACCTTTAAAAACGCCCTCTTTTATTTTTATACGGTCGCCAGGTTGAATGTTATCAACTTGGGCTTTAGTTTGTTCCTTGTTAAGCCAATTTTTCATAACTTCTACATCGCTATCTTTTACCAAAGCCGGTTTGCCTAACCAAAAAAGATAACGTACTACACCTGGGACTTGAAAAACCAAATCGTGTTCATTATCCTTGATTTTAACAAGGACATAAGATGTGAGTAGTGGAACTTCTACCTTTTTTTTACGGTCTGACCATTGTCGAATTTCTGTCACTATTGGACAATAAGCCATCAAACCAAGCTTTGAAAGTGCGGTAACCACCTTCTTTTCATTTCTTGGTTTAACGTATAAGACTTTCCAATCCTTTAGGGAGCTGTTATGCATTAATGTTTATTAAAATATTTAACAACACATAATAACATATAGTAAGGATAGGGATGAGCCAATGATTAAGAGAGAGAGGGAAATCATACTAAAAAGTTTTATTTTTTTCACAATGATAGGGATTAATGGATTAATATAATATACTCTGTTTCTGTCAAGTCATGATTGTCATATTTCGACTGCAAAGTTATGGAATTTTCTTAACATGACTTTAACTAAACATTAAACAGCTGTAAATATTTGGTGTTTTTACGGTTAATTTAAAATTTTGATATGAAGTTTAGGGATTTTGTTTTAGAAGTGGGTTTGGGTTTGGTTTTTTGTAAGGGGGTGAGGGGTGAAGTAGTTGAGTAGTTGAGTAGTTGAGGAGGTTTTAGAGTAGTTGAGGAGGTAAGGAGTTGAGGAGTTAAGTAGTTAAGGATTTGAGGGGGTAAGGAGTTAAGTAGTTAAGTAGTTAAGTAGTTAAGTGGAGGTTTTTCCTAAGTGTGAGGCTATGATGCTGATGATGAAAATTTGCATGGCGTGAAAAATCATCACCGGTAAGAGGATTAGACCGATGGGGTAGGTTGCTGGAAACAATATTTCAGAGAATACCGTACCGTGAACCAAGGATTTTTTTGTGCCACAAAACTGTGCTGTGATTTGATCTTCTTGATTAAAATGTAGTTTTTTTGCTATGAAGGCAACCGTGAAATACACCGTATAAAACAGAAGTAGGAGTAGTCCTGAAATGAGTAGTAAGTCTGTCATGTTGATTCCACTAAAAATACCTGCTATAAAGGAGTGGGCAAAGCTTTTATATATGATTAATAGGATAACAAGTTTGTCAAAAGTGGTTAGGTACTGTTTGTATTTTTCAACAAAACGGTTTCCGAAGCGTTGTAAAAGGATTCCTAAAAATACGGGAAGCAGTATCGTGACGATTAAGCTGATGTAAATCTGACTAAGGTCGAAATTGGCAGTACGCTCAGGAATGAAGAGCTCTAACCACAGCGGCGTAATCACAATACCAATAAGTCCAGAAATACTCGCATTAAAAATGGCTGCTGGCACATTGCCCTTTGCCATCGATACCATGACTACTGATGAAGATACCGTTGATGGTAAGGCTGCTAAAAAGAGAAAGGATAACCACAGGCTGTTGGCTTCTTCTGTAACAATAAATGGTTTTGCAGCTAGAACAATCAACGGAAAAAGCAAAAAGGTGGTTGATTGGACCAGTAGGTGAAGTTTCCAGTTGTGTAATCCCGCTTTAATTTTGTTCGGACTTAATTTTAAGCCGTAGAAAAAGAAAATTAAGGATACGCCAATAGTGCTGATGCGGTCTAAAGGTATTGGACTTTGCGTACTTCCCCATTGCGGAAAAAAGTAAGCCAGAGTGATCGTGACTACAATGCATAGAACGAATTTGTCGATTTTCATTGATTTCGTTTTTCTGACTTTAAATGTAATGATTTTGTTCTCGACTCCGCCTTTGAAATTGTTTGTTTACGGTCTTCGAGCGGAGTCGAGAAGGTGGTATTTAAGGAATTAATGGAGCTGATTGATTGTTGAAATAGATTCCTCCTAGCGTCGGAATGACACAACTTCGTTGACGTATAATTTTTTTTTGTTTTTAACAATTTTGGGATTTATTCATCTTTACGTGATTTTTTTTTGGTAGTGAGAAAAGTTCTCGACTCCGCTCGAACACCGGTTTCATTCATGATTTATGATGGGCTTCGAGCGGAGTCGAGAAAGGTTGTTTTTATCTAATAGTCTGTTTAAACTAATCCATAGGTCCAATAGTAAGTACCACTTTTTTGTACAATTCATTAATCACTTGAGCAAAGCCGGTATATATGGCCGAAAACCCACAAACAATACCTACGTAGCCTGCTAAATGACCTATAGTTTCGCTGTGTGTGTAATCTCCAAGGGCTAATAAAAAGAAGAGTAGGGTTAATGAAGCAAACACAAACTGTAAAGCACGGCTAATTTTTAGGGTTCCAATAAATAGGGCTCCGGTAAAAATGCCCCACATTACCAAATAAGCGACTAAGGATGCATTTTCAGGAGCAGCTATTAAACCTGTTTTTGGTAAAAGTACTAAGGCCACAAAACTTAGCCAGAAAAAGCCGTATGATGTAAAAGCCGTTGTAGCAAAAGTGTTTCCTTTTTTCCATTCCATGATGCCTGCAATAACCTGTGCAAGGCCCCCGTAGAAAATACCCATGCCTAAAATAATAGCGTCTAATTCAAACATGCCGGCATTGTGAAAGTTTAATAATACGGTAGTCATCCCGAATGCTAATAAGCCTAATGGGGCAGGGTTTGCTGTGCTATCGGCTATTTGTGTTGTTTTTATTTCCATGAGATATATTTTAAGCTGCGAAATTATGGATTCGAAAAAGTAAAAAACATGAGTATTATCAGTTTGTAATGATAATCATAAGAGACCTAAAGCTTTACAAATTAATTGTTATGAATTTTAAAAGCCATGTTGTTTATTAGTTTACGAAAGTTAAAGTCTATGTGTTATCGTTTTTTTCGTACATTTAAGAGCGAAACTAAAAATCATAAAAATGAAAAAAACATTAGCTTTAGTACTGTTTATTCTTTTTCTGCTCTTGGCTTGGTTTAGCTGGGCCTGGTATAAAGATACGGTAGTATGTTGTGCGGAACCCGAGCCTGTTGTGACCTACGGGCCGTTAATTTTTGATTGTGCCACCGGTGAAGTCATTACCAATGATTTATGGCCAGAAAAAAAACAAGAGATTATTGATGCTCAAGTAGAAGGGAAGAAACTGCTTTTAGTAGGGCCTTATTTTACAGGTGAAACTGAACAAGCCGGACTTGATCGTGCTGAAAAAGTAAAAGCTTTATTTACTGAATTACCTTCAGAAGACATTGAAACTGGAGCCAGAGCTGCCAGCGATTGTGAAACAACTCAAGTTAAAATTTTACATGAGTTGAAATATAAATGGGTGACTCGAAATGATCATGTTGTTGAGCACTTTGGTACCACAATGGTATTTTATAAGTATGATTCTACCGAAGAAGTTTCTAACGAAAGTGTACTGGCTTACTTTAAAGAATTAGCAGCTTTTTTAAAGGATTCTGGAGACCATATTCAACTTGTGGGACATACGGATAGCGACGGGGCATCGGATTATAATGAAGATCTCGGACTTAAACGCGCTAACGCATATAAGGCACATTTAATAGGTCTAGGGGTAGCTGAAGATAAAATCACCGTAGAATCTAAAGGGGAAAGCATGCCGTTGAAACCAAATGATTCACCAGAAAATAAAAAGCTTAACAGACGAGTAGAAATACATATTTCAAAATAACAATTAACCAAAAAAATAAATTATGAGATTATTACAAATAAGTACAACAGCTTGCGACGGATCTGACGTCTTTTGGCCTTGGTTTTTATGGCTCTTGGCAGCCTTTATATTAGGTTTCCTTTTAGGATGGTTATTAAAGTCTATTTTTGGCTGCGGTGGTAGCGAAGAAAAAGAAACCTACGTGAAGCAGGATTTGAAAAAGATAGAAGGTATTGGTCCGAAAATAGAAGGACTTCTTAACGATAAAGGCATTATAAGCTATAAACAACTGTCTAATACACCAATTGATTTTCTTGAAACCATGCTTGTAGATGCAGGACCTGCATTCATTACACACCGCGGGATGACCAGAACTTGGCCAGCACAAGCTAATTTAGCGCATCTGGGTGAGTGGGAAGAATTGAAAAATTGGCAAGACGTTTTAAAAGGAGGCGTTTAATACTAAACCTCTTTTTAAACAAGAATTAGTATAATTCGAACCACACTTTATCAACTAAACCAAAAAAGCCATCTGAATTTATTTTTAGATGGCTTTTTGATTGTACCTGAATTTTGTCATTCAGAAGGAGGGACGACTGAAGAATCTTTTGAAGAACCTTTTGGATGTTATTCAGATTTCTACTAGCCTCGGAAGGACATAATCAATGTGTTTTGAGCTTTACATTTAATCTTCGGCGTTAAAATACACCTTATAATAATGCATTTTCTTCTCGTCGTCATAACCGCGTTCTAAATATTCTGAAGAGGCATCAGGCGCGTCAATATCCAATTTAATTTGAATATTGGTGTCGAGTTTGATGTCTGTTTTTATCTTCCGTTTCTCTTTAGTTACTACCGCTTCAGCTACATCAAATTGATTTCTGATGATAAGGTTTTGAGCCCCTTCAAATTCTTTTTTATAGGCTTCAAATTCTTCTTTGTGCTTGTCTTCTTCAAAAAGTTCTTCCTTAAAACGCTCGACGTTTACGGTTTCATTTTCCTTGAAAAAATCTATGGTTTTGGCTAAAAAAGTGTTTTTTTCTTGAGCGCCATAACTGGTTTGGATGATTTCGTTTGAAAACTCTTTACAAAGTTCGATGTACTGTTGGGTGTGGTTATTGGCATCATCGGCATATTTAATATTCAGAAAATGATTGAGCCAGTATTGAGCATCGTAACTGTTGTTATCGACACTTAAGATGATATTACCTTCGTTGTCACTTTGATTTAAAATTAAACACCCTTTATCTACTTTTTTAGAGCTGATTCCTTTCTGAACTAAAACATCATAGCTGTTGTCTTCTAAATACGTTTGAAAGAAATTTACCTTGCTTTCAATTTTGAAAATGCCAATAGCGTTGGTCGTGATGTCACGAAACTCAATGCCTTCAAACATCACGATTAAAACATCACCGGTTTTAATTTGTGAGGAATTTGATTGTTCAAATAAATGGGTGACAATATGTTTTGAAACGTCTACAAAAGCTTCTTCATCATTAAAGAGTTGTGCGGCGTAGCTGTTAATTTCGTTTAAACTGATGTTGGAATGGTGATTAAAACGATAACTCTGTACCACGCTACCAAAAGGTCTGAGTAAAAACGGCAGCATGAGCTCATAACTGGCTTCGTCAAACTCAACGGTTTTATCTGAAAAAGCATTTTTTGTGTCGTTGAATTTATTACCAACTTTATGAATTATAAACTGTGAAATGGACGCGTTTTTTCTAGAAATCATCTGTGTGTTATTTGGTATGCAATAGTATTAAATTATGTTGACTTATAAATGTAGAAATCACGCGCTAATTAATCTGATAAAGTATAATTGAATTATTCTCGCCCTTCGTTACAAACTCTAATTTATTGTCTTTGTCGATATTTTCTAAAGCCATAGGGCCGTTTCCATAAACTGGGAAGTTAGGAAGCAGTTCAGATTGGCTATCGAATAAATACACTTTATTGGCATGTATGTCTGTGGTTGATACATAAATTTTATTATTGATGTAGAACAGTCCAGGTTTGCTATATTGTCCGAAATCCAGTTCCGTAGTCTTGTCTTTAATCGTGAGTTTGTTTTCCGTTTGGGCAACCAAAGTTTTGCTAGTCGTGGCTAAGCTGTGGTCTTTGGATAGGTTTAAATTTTTGATGGATACACCGCCACGGGTATCGGTTGAAATTAAATCACCGGTGTCAGTGGTTGTTGTAAAGTTGTTATTGTACAGGAACACCGGGGCTTCAGAGAAACTGTTATGGGTTTTTGTTTTCACCCTCGTTTTTCCAGTACGGCTTAAAATATGTAGCTTGTCTTTGGTTTTAAATACGATATAATCTTTTCCTGAACGTCTAAAATGTTCGGGTTTGGAAATAATAGTCTCTTTGGCGCCACTGAATTTGAAACCTTTAATCGATTTTCCTCGTGCATCATACATGAGTAGGTTTTTTCCCTGTGTAACGAGTAAACGGTAATTTTTACGTTTATCGTAATCATAAACTGCTAGAGGTTGGGTGATTTTATCATTGAATTTTAAAGGGAATGGCTTTACCTCATTACCGTTTCGGTCTAGTACATAAACATGGTTTGGTGTAGCAAAGGCTAATTGAAGTCTGCCGTTTTTATACATGTCAATTTGTTCGATTTGACCTAAAACAGGACCTTGAAGTTGTTTTTTCCAAAGGATTTTTCCCTTGTTAGAAATTAAGTACAGGTGATTATTCACATCTTGAACGACAATATCGAGCTGCTTGGTAATATGATTTTTTACAAACTGCGGGTCATTTAAAAGCTGATGATCGAGTTTGATGTTCAGGACTTCAGAAATGGTGTTTTGATGAATCTTAGTTTTGTTCTTCTGAAGAATACCGTTAACATGGGCAAAATTTGTATCATAAATGAATTGAATGGCCGATGCGTTATAATTAGGGAGGTTATAATCTTCCGAAGCATCAAAATTTCTATTTAAAATGCTTTTTAAAGCTCCCGAATTGTTAAACTGAAGCAGGGAAGCGGCATCACTAATGGCTTCCTTGGTATTCTTATAGAGGTCTTTTTCGGCTAAAGTGGTTTTGTTTTGGTAATTTGAGATGATGTTTTGAAGGAGGGCTTTATCATTTGTAAACACAAAAAACTGATCGATAACGCAGTAGTTTGTCGCTTTATTAAAGCTAATGAGTGGCGAAAATTTCTGCTGAAAAAGCTCTGGCTGACTGAAATCATAGATTTTAACCTCACGGTAGGTGTCGGTTAAAGACTGATCATTCAAAAGGGCGTCGTTGGTTGCAATCACATCAATAGAGTTTAAAACCACAGCACGCTTGTCATCTTCATAAATCACACCAATTTCAATCACGTCATTAAACAATGGCGTGTCCATAATCAAGGTATCGGTATGTCTAAAATGCTGAAGATTGGTATCAAAGGTTTTAAAACTATCAAAAGTCATACTTAAAAACCCATCACTGTTAGACGGGGTAATATGTTGTATTTGATTTTCCTGCGGTACGGTACCTTTAAAACTATTAATAATACTTTCAGTAGAATCATTAGCTTGAGTGATACCGTTAAACTGGATGTTGTTTTGATGCATTTCTACATCAAGCGCGATGTATTCGGTAAAATGATTTAAAGGCAGGGAATCTTGAATGAAGATAGATTTTATAAACGGATTTTCAGGTTTCAAAATGACTGAAAAGGCCTTGTCGTTAGTTGTGGTGTTGTATATTTTTTTTAACTCTGAATCTGCAGGTCTTTGTTCAAAAACAGCTTCTACAAGCGTTTTAGACGAAGAAGCAAAAAAAGTGCTGTCTATTACCGTGCTATAAAAGGTCGCATCATTAATAGTAGATTTAGTGATGGTTTTTTTATCGTAAGTCAATGATTCTTCCATGTAATTCGGAATAGAATCAGTTTCAAACAGGTTTTTTTCAAATTTTGCAATTACGGCATACTGCAAACTATCGTTTTGATCTTTAGAAAAACAGATTAAAAAGTCGTTTGAAGGTTTAAAGTAGTCTAGATTTTTTAATGAAACTTCCAAACCTTTATAAGAACTAGTTTCAGAAAGCTGATTTAATAGGTCGTTATTTTTTATACTGCTTTTAAGTCCGTTAAACTGCCCGGTTTTAATGATAACACTGGTGTTTTTTGGTGTGTAATCTAAAAGATCAGAACGTTTACTGTTTGCTTCGTTACAGCTAATCAATACAATAAGTAGGAGTGGGATCCAAAAAAATCTCATGGGTTGCATTTGTTTCTACAAACCTACTATAATTTTTAATTCATTTAAAACCTTTATAGGGGGAACTTTAACTGTTCTGGTAATAATCGGAACGATTTGCGGTGATATTTTGTAATTCCGAATTCACGAATGGCTGCTCGATGCTCTTTAGTGGGGTAGCCTTTGTTTTTTTTCCAATTGTACATCGGGAATTCTTCATGAATTTTGTCCATGTATAAATCACGATAAGTTTTTGCTAAAACCGAAGCGGCGGCAATACTTAAATATTTGCCATCGCCTTTAATGATGGTTTCATGCGGAATTTTAGGGTAATCTTTAAACCTATTGCCATCAACGATAATAAATTCTGGAAAGGTCTGTAGCTGTTCAATCGCCTTGTGCATGGCCAATATAGAAGCATTTAAAATGTTAATCTCATCAATTTCTTCCTGATACACATGTGATACCTCAAAACAAAGGGCATGTTCTTCAATAATGGGCTTTAAAAGCATGCGTTTCTTTTCGCTAATTTGCTTAGAATCGTTTAGTATACTGTTTTTAAAATTTTC
The DNA here is from genome assembly GCF_008806375.1 of Pseudotamlana haliotis. Lineage (GTDB taxonomy): Bacteria > Bacteroidota > Bacteroidia > Flavobacteriales > Flavobacteriaceae > Pseudotamlana > Pseudotamlana haliotis. The sequence goes on from NZ_WAAT01000044.1 coordinate 257,769, forward strand.
AGGAAGAATAACAGCCGCTGCAGTAACAGGGCCGGCGAGGCAGCCACGACCGGCTTCGTCTGTGCCACATTCTAAAATAAAACCGGAATGATTTTTTAATAACATGTCGCTAAAATATTGATTATATCTAAAAGATGAACATGTATTTTATTAGTGATTTAAAAAGGAGTCTCTTTAAATATGGTGTATGGTGCTTTCTTAATTGGTTTCAGTAGAGGAAACAGCTTTCTTTATTAAGGATAATGTCAGCGTGTTGGAACGAACCGCTTTATTTGAAATAATTTCTCGCTCTTTACGTTCAAATAATTACTTTTGCGTCAAGAAAAATGATTCGAGCCATAACAGCGTAAATGTTGTTATTTACTTATAAGTATAATATGATTCTAACCATAAAAGGGAATACTGAAAAAAGGAAGCCTCAACTTCTTAAGCTATGTTTTGTTTCCGTACTTCTTTTATTTGCAAATATAATTAGTGCTCAAGTAGATCTTGAACAAGGTTTAGGAGAACCAAGTCAAGATTCTATTAGAGAACCTAGGCCTGCAGAAGGTAGAACAGATAATAAAAAGGTAAAACTAAAAGGCGATATTGAACAGTATCAAATCATTTCTCATGCCTACGATACGACTTTCGTTGATACAACCTTGTCTGTTCATAAGGATTATAAGTTCAATTATTTAAGAAAAGATAATTTCGGATTGATCCCTTTTTCAAATTTAGGGCAAACCTATAATAGCTTAACTTATAACTTTGAGAGCACCGCGTTAATGCCGCTTTTTGGGGCAAGAGCAAGGCATTTTAATTACATGGAGGTTGAAGATATTAACTACTATCGTGTGCCAACCCCGTTAACCGAGTTATTTTATAAAACGGCTTTTGAGCAAGGACAATTGGTTGATGCCTTTTTTACGACTAATATGACACCTCGTATTAATTTTTCCATTGCTTACAAAGGCTTACGTTCCCTAGGAAAATATCAACATTTGCTAACCAGTACGGGTAATTTTAGGTTCACACTTTCTTATGCCTCAAAAAACGACCGTTATCATGCTAGAGGGCATTGGGTTACTCAAGACCTTATGAACCAAGAAAATGGCGGACTAGATGATGCCAGTGTGATTAATTTTGAGAGTGGTGATCCTGAGTTTTTAGACCGCTCTATTTTAGAGGTTGGTTTTGAAGATGCCGAAAATATGGTGGTAGGTAAACGTTATCATTTAGATCACTTCTATAAAATCATCAATAATAATGATTCTATATCTAAAAACTTATTAACGGTAAATCATATCATATCGGCCGAAAGTAAGTATTACGAATACCAGCAAAACACAGCGAATACCGATTACTTTGGAAGCTCGTTTAACGCGAGTAACCTATCAGATAAAGTCACCCTTAAAACTTTATATAATGAGTTGCAGTTAAATTATAGCAATCATATTATTGGTGATTTACAATTTAATATCAACGACTCCTATTATAATTATGGTTATGATCAATTAGTGATTGTTGAAGGTGAAACTATTATAAATCGATTAAAAGGCGATGTAGTTGCAGTAGGGGCGATGTACCATAAGCAATATAAGGGCTTTGATTTGTCTGGAGATATTGGGGCTAATATTGCTGGAGATTTTGACGGGAATTATTTTAAAGCTGATGCGTCATTTAAATTGAACAAGGATATCGAGGCTATGGCTTCTATAAATCACAGTTCAAAGATGCCTAATTTTAACACCTTATTATATCAAAGTAATTATTTAGACTATAACTGGGAGAATGATTTTTCAAATGTTGAAAGTCAGCAATTAGCCTTTAAAGTGGTGTCCGATCGCTGGGCAACGGTTTCGGTAGATTTTTCTACTATCGATAATTATATTTATTTTAAAGGCGATCCTGTAACCGGACAAGTGTCTCCGTTTCAAAATGACAAAACGATAAACTATTTACGAGTACGATTAGATAAGGAGTTTCGCTTAGGGAAATTTGCACTTAATAATACCATAGAGTATCAAAATGTTGATGACGAGAACCAGGTATTAAATGTGCCTGAGTTTAATACGCGTAATACCTTGTATTTTTCGAGTCATATGTTTAAAAAGGCCTTGTTTTTACAAACAGGGCTCACTTTTAATTACTTCACCAAGTATTATATGGATGCCTACAATCCTGTTTTGGCTGAATTTTATGTTCAAAACGATCGTGAATATGGAAATTTCCCGAGATTCGATTACTTTGTGAATGTTAAAATTCGTCAAGCCCGATTGTTTTTAAAGGCTGAACACTTCAATTCGTCTTTCACAGGCTATAATTTCTACTCGGCGCCTAACAACCCATACCGTGATTTTGTGGTGCGCTTTGGTGTTGTTTGGGATTTATTCTTGTAATATTTGTTGCTCTCTCTTAGTTGCAGGGATATTTCAGATACAGGTTTTTATTAGTTATTGGTTTTTGGTAGCTAACTGTTGCATGTAGGGATATTTCAGACACAGATTACGCTGATTTCACAGATTGAACTCCCAAATAGCGATGATCGTTTTTAATTATTAATTGAACTTCCCTAAATAATGTTGACCGTTTTTAATAT
>NZ_WAAT01000045.1 GCF_008806375.1 Pseudotamlana haliotis
CTCTATATAAAACCGTCACACCAAAGGTAGACACTTCAATGTGAAATAAGCTTACGATCACTAGAAATATTCTCTAGATAGCCAACCAAACAAAGCTTAAAAAACACGATAGGGTCAATGCTTTTTTGTCCACTGGATCCATAGAATTTTTGAGTGGTTTTATAAAGAAAATTAAGATCTGTACCTGTATAAAGACGACGGTAGAAATTGTCTTTTGGAACGCGTTCGCTAAGCCTAAATTGATTGAATAGCTTCTCTTGATAAGTCTTTTTTTCCTCCATATATAAAAATAAGAAACGTTCACTTTTTAAGCAATTGCATTACTACTTTTTTCTTAACTTGTGCAACAGGCACACCGTATATAATTTATTGCTTGCTTCTTGCCTACTTACGAAAGTCCTCACGGACTTTCTTGGTCGGTTTTTATTTACTAAATTAGTTGCTTAAACCATGCAACAAACCATATACAAACACGTTAGCCCTCATTTAAAAAAACAATAATGCGACAAAATTTGAACATTATTACACTCGGTGTTTCGGACTTGAAAAAAACGCTTGATTTTTACGAGAGAGGACTTAATTGGAAAAAATCAAAAGCAAGCAAAGATAAAATCGCATTTTTTGAAATGAACGGAATTGTTCTTTCATTTTTTTCAAAAGACGCTTTAGCGAAAGATGCTAACGTATCTAATATTGGTAGCGGATTTTCGGGAATAACCATCGCTTATAACGCCAAATCGGAAAATGAAGTTGACAGCGTACTCAGGAAAGTAGCGGAATTGGGAGCTGAAATAATAAAACCAGCGAAAAAAGCTGATTGGGGTGGATATAGTGGATACTTTAAAGATATTGATGGACATATATTTGAAGTTGCTTACAATCAACATTTTGAATTTGACGAGAACGATAATATAAAAATGTAAATAAATGGAATCCAAAACCAAAGAGGAAAATAGAAATGAGGGACATCTTTAACGATTGAATAGAAAGACGGAACGAAAAAAACGAGGGCTAACAATGTATATAAAACATAGTTAACATAGGCTTTCCGAAAGGTTTTTGTGTGTTTTCGAAGACCACCAAATTTTTAAATTTGGCTTTTAGAAAAAAAAATAAAAATTCGGCTCGTGTATAATCCAAAACGATAGTGTCTTTTTGCACGCTACGTTTCATATACGAGATCGTTGTAAACCATTAAATCGATGAAACTACAAATTAATAATAATTAATATAAGTGAAATGAAAAATAAATCATTAAAAACCATTACAATACTCGTTGGTGTATTTGCTTTGATGGTAAGTTGCAACCAACCTGAGAAGAAATCAGTAAAAGTTGAATCTGTAGTAAAGAAGGAATCAACTACTTCTAATGAAAGTTTATCGAAAGACGAGATAAGAACCAAAGCAACATCGATTGCGGACAAGGTACAAACTGTTGCTGGCGAGCTTACATTTTTCGATGGTGTACCTACTGGTAATACCACTGAATTAGTTTACGATTACCTAGATCGTGCTCGTGCCGTTGATGTTTACCTCGATAATATTGGACCTGTTTCTATTTTTAGTCTACAAGAAGCTGTAGCGAAACAAGGTGCTGATGCGTCAAATAAAATTGCTATTTGGGAGCAATTAATGGATTCACGTACACCAGTGATTACATCTAACACGTCTACTATGTACGCTTATTTTTGGACAGATTTGACAAAAGATGGCCCAACAGTGATACAAATTCCACCAGGAATGCTAGGTTTTTTAGACGATGCTTGGCAACGTTTTGTTGGTAATATGGGTGTAACAGGACCAGATAAGGGTAAAGGAGGAAAGTATCTGGTAATTCCTCCAGGATATACTGGAGAAATACCTGAAGGTTATTTTATTCTAAAACCACCAACAAATAGAAACTTCGTTTTCTTAAGAGGGTCTATTAAAGATGGTCTAGATGCTGCAGTTGCTAATTTTGAACAAGGATTAAGAGTTTATCCATTAAAAGATAAAGCCAATCCAGCACCAACCGAATTAGTTAATATGTCTGGTCGTTCTTTTCAAACCATTTTCCCATCAACATTGGAGTATTATGAGATGTTGAACACTATCGTTCAAGGAGAACCTGAAAATGCGATTGATGATGAAATTCGTGGAGAATTAGCCGCTATTGGTATCGTAAATGGGAAACCATTCAACCCTGACACCAGAATGAAAAAGCTACTTACAGAGGCTGCAACTTTAGGCAATGCAGCAGGGCGTTCTATTACTTATGCACCTCGCATTCCTGGTGTTGAAATTTATCCTGACACCGATTTAAATTGGGTGATGGCTTATGCTAATAAAAATACTTCTTTTGAGTCTGATGGGATTATGGATCTAGAGGCTCGTGTGTTTTTCTACTTTAATGCAGGTGGCGTAACTCCTGCTATGGCAGTAACCCATGCAGGTGCTGGTTCTGATTACGCATTGGGTATGTTGGATAACAACAACAAACCCTTTAATGGTTCTAAAACTTACAAATTACACTTGCCTCCTAATGTTCCTGTAAACAACTTCTGGGCAATTACGATGTACGATACGCAAACCCGCTGTCAATTACAAACAAGCCAATTATTCCCAACGGTAGGTAGCCTGACCGAAGGCATTGAGAAAAATGAAGATGGCTCTTATGACATTTATTTTGCGCCAGAAGCACCTGCAGGTAAAGAAGGAAACTGGCTACAAACCACACCTAACAAAAGCTGGTTTAATATTTTACGAATGTATGGACCGCTTGAACCATGGATAGACCAAACATGGAAACCAGGTGAGATTATAGAAGTTAAATAACGGTTTAAATCTAACCAATTATTTTTTTTTAATTCATTAAATTACAAACATTATATTTAAACAAATAATATATGAAAATAACAAAATTTATTATAGTAATATTCTTGCTTTTCCCACTTCTATCTTACACTCAAACTGATGACAATCCAGTTTTAAAATCTTATTTGAATAATTTCAATCAAAAAATTAAACCACAATATGAAAAAAACATTAAAGCTGTATATAAGCTAGACAGTCTTAAATTTAAAATAGATAAAATTGAAGATTATGAAATTCAATTAAAGTTATTACAAACACAGTTAAAAGAAACAGAAAAGCTATTTCAAGCTATTATAAAAGAGCCAAAACCAACTGGTTTAGATGAATATAATGTTTCACAATTTATATATGACACAAGCATAAAACATATTGAAGAGATAAATAAAGCAATAGGTCCTATTGATAATAATCAAAAGAAATTTATTGCTTTAGTAGAAATGACTAATAAAAATAATATAATTGAAAGTAAAACTGACTTGTTTAAAATTTGGGATGTCTATTTATCTTTTAAAAAATTAAATAAATACCATAATGACCTTTCCATAGAAATACACAAGTATTCTAACATGTTAGAGTACGAAAAAGAGAACAATTATTCTGGATTAAATTGTGAGAGACTGATGAGTTATTTAAAGTTTTGTGATGATTTTGATACGGTTGCTAAAAATAACTATATTAAAACAAAAGATTCTATAGTAAAACTATATTACTTATTACCAGCAAAATACCAGTCAATTAAAATAATCCCAACATTAAAGGAAGAAGAAGTAATTTTATCTTCAGATTCTAGGGAAGAAAAAAATAGAAAAATAGCAATACAATCAGAAAACACATTAAATCGTATGTATAACGAATTATTTAGAGAATTTAGGGGGCATTATTCAGATGATCTTTTTGATCCAAGTTATGCTAATTTCCACAAATCTAATCACCTTGGAGCTTACTATACTGATTTTACTGAACAATTAAGAGAAAAAATCACAAAAATTAAACAAGACAAAAACTGTAATTAAATATTAAACTAAAACTTCTATACTTAATATATGAATACCAGAAAATACAAGTAAATAAAAAAGACTGGCTAACTAAATTTATTAAAAATAAACAAAACATGTTATACATAAAATTCAATATAGAAGATTCATCAAAGTATACTGATTTTCAAGATCTTCACAATTATATGGTAACCGTTAGACAACCAAATGACCCGTCCTGAAATAAGGCTACATAATTTAGCACAATTATGTACAAAAAATGACAAAGTAATCGGATGGTATTCAGAACCTTTTAAACTGAAAATTCTAGCAGAACTTACAATCGATAAACACACAAAAAGCGAACTTTGTAAACTCTATTTTATCGCGCCTACAACCGTTAATGAGTGGTTTAAAAAGTATAACCGTAAAGACAACCCATGAACACCAGAATCAAAGTAGAAACTAAAGAGGAAACCTAACGAAGTGGTTCAGCGAAGCTAAATATCAAGAATTAAAGCCCTTCAAAAAGGAAATTAAACAACTCAAAGATCTTTTACTAAAAAATGGATTTAGATGTCTTGGCATTAGACTCCTGTCTTGAAATAGCCGTAGAACAACTAGGTTATAAATCGGTAGCTGAATTAAAAAAAGCTAAATATTTATTTTAACCTATAGCATATCTCAGGACGAGACAAATTTTTTATGCAAAAAAGACCTCTTTTATTTTAGGATTTTTCTACATTATAAACTTGATTTAAAACATCTAATGCCTGATTATGAATTCGAGTTCCTAAAGGTCGGTTTTTACTCTTGACATAAATTTCGAAATAAATATTAGTACTATGAGACTGTACAAGTCTAATATTCAAATGTCCTTGAGGAAAATACACTTTCAACCCGTAGTTATCATCTTGAAGAAACAACTCAAACTCACCACTCACCCAGTTTAAAAACTTATTATACATAGCCATACTTGGCAGTACAGCAATTTTTGATGCTTCTAAGTCTAGTTTACGGTCTTGCATGATTTTCTTTGAAGGTGTTAATAAACTATGTATTTTGATACGCTTCCTGTTTAATATTAATTTGATCTTTTATGATGTTCTCAATCGGACTTTTAACAAAAACACCTGCTTCAACACCTCTGGCCTTAAGTGCCTTTTTGATGTAGTCTTGTCCGTAAAAAGCAACAGATCCCACAAAATGAATGGGCACATTTTTTAGAGTTTCTCTATAACGTAACACATGATTGTCTATAAAAACTTCCATTCCACGTTCTAGCATATTTTTCATAAAAGGATGCGCTTCATTTTGAAATAAAAACGGTGCAAATGAAGCTAGATATTTATTTGGTCGAGCCGATTTATACAAACCTTTAATAACTGATTTTTCTTTTAAATTGAAGGTTTCAGAAAATACAGCTTTCAAATCAGCTGGCATGGTATCATAGTAATAGGCTTTAAGAAGTTCTTTTCCGAAGTAATTACCACTACCCTCATCCATAAGTAAATACCCCATAGATGGTGCTTTTAGATGAATATTTCTACCGTCGAAATAACAACAATTAGACCCCGTACCTAGAATACAAACTACAGCTGGTGTTTTAGTGGTAGCCATAACAGCTGCCATAGTATCCTCACTGGAATACACAATCGCATTTGGAAAGTAAGCGCCCAAAATGGCATTTACCTTTTTCTGATTTCGTTTTGTGCCACAACCCGCTCCAAAAAACTTAATATCAGTGACCTCTTCTTTTATCTTTGCAAGCGATTCACTTTCAAAAATGATTTTTTCAAATTGTTTTTTTGATAAAATCGCCGGATTTAAGCCTTTCGTTTTTAGTCGAATCGGGGCTTTATTTTCTGGTGAACAAAGAATCCAATCACACTTTGTAGAACCGCTATCTGCTATTAAAACCATGACTTATTTTTTTAAATAATTTGATTCACAATATGCTGTTAGATCATTTAAAGCACCTACAATTACCAATTCTACATCAGCAACAGGTTCTCTTAATAAAATCATAGTATTCTGAATGGTTTTAAGATTTTCTCTTGAGATTTTTTTCGTTTGAAGGGCTTCTGATAATAACCCTGAAACCAAGGCTAAATTCTTATATAACGGCTCTAAAGGCGTGATTTTCGGGTTCTTTTCAAGCTGAATAAAAGACTTATAATCATTTGACCAAGTTGTGAAAAAACCTATCACTGCTTTATTGTCTCCACCTTGTACAAATTCGGAAGCGACTTTATTGAATTTCAAAGCATCGGAAGCATCAGCCACGCATGCATCAGCAAACAAATTGAAAGGTGAATAGGTTTTATATTCTATACCATCTAAATTTCTAGCGTAAATTTTTAAAGGTTCACACAGGTTAGACAGGTTTAGTAACGAAGTAATATTTTGGTTGTTAGTCATACTTCTTAAAATAACCGCTCTATTTTTAATATGAGTCAATCCTAATTCTTCCAATTGAAAAGACACAACTTCTAAACGTTTTCTCATGTTCTCAACATTATTAATTTCCTTAGGTGACCAAAAACGTTCTGCAATAGCTGCAGTTCTAGGCCATATTCTAGAATCTATCGTTAGAGGTGTTACCAATTCGCTCCACATGGTGGCTTCACCGCCCAAAATTCTTTCACGTTCTGCTTCAGTTAATTTGACATCTCCAATGGGTTCTATAGTATAATGATCAACTACAGACTGCATTCTGTCAATGTAAAATCCGTTTGATAAAACCGTTTGATAACCCTGTTTAGCCGCTTCAATTAAAGTTCCGCCTTTGGCTAAACCTTCATTTTCACCGCGCCATGAGTGAATCACAGCCGTGGTAGGCATGTCTGGTGTCATGATTTCATCCCAGCCCATTAATTTTTTACCTTGTTCATTCAGTATTTTTTCAAGTTTCACATTAAAATAGGTCTGTAAATCGTGGTTGGTATTTAACTTATGTTTCTTTTTAAACTTTTGAATTGCTTTACTCTCATCCCAGTGTTTCCCTTCATTTTCATCACCCCCAATATGGAAATATTCATCTGGAAATAATGGCGTTATTTCAGCAAATAAATTTTCAAGAAAGGTATATGTTGCATCAATGGTTGGGTTAAAAGTAGGATTAAAAACCCCTGAAAAACGTTCAATTTGATAGTCATACCCGTCTTTACTTCCAAGTTCTGGATAAGCGGTTAAAAAAGCTGAGGCATGTCCAGGAACGTCAATTTCTGGAATAACACGAATACCTAACTTATCGGCGTAAGCCACAATATCTTTGATTTGTTCGTGCGTGTAAAAAAGTCCGTCAGAAGCCTGCTCGGTTAACTTCGGATACATTTTAGATTCAATGCGTATCCCTTGATCATCGGTTAAATGCCAGTGAAACACATTCATTTTCATGGAAGCCATAGCGTCTAAATTGCGTTTTAAAACAGCTATAGGTTGAAAGTGTCTAGACACATCAATCATAAGTCCTCTCCAAACAAATCGGGGCTCATCAGTAATGCTAACACCAGGAATAAAATATTCAGTCGTATTATTATCAATTAATTGTAACAAAGTAGCTAAAGCTCTAGAAGCTCCAACATCTGTTTTTGCTGTAATTTTTATTGCAGAAGGATCTACAATTAACGTATAAGATTCGTTATTTTTTATATCAAGTTTAGAGACGGCATCAAATTGAATTTGAATATCTCCTTTTTTGTTTTCTAATGGAAAGCCTTCATTTAAAAACACGCCTGTTCTATTGGTTAAGCGTCTTAAAAACTGTGTGGCCGCGTGGTCAACACGTTCTGATTTTATTGAGGTTATAGATATAGTGAGACTACTATCTATAACAAATTTACCTTTGTTTTCTTTTATTTCTTTTGGCCAAGGCATTAAATCATACTTAGCAGTCAATGGTTCTTGAGCAAAACCCAAAACGCCTGTTAAGTTTATGATTATTAATAGTATAATTTTTTTCATTTGATTAGTTTTAGGACTCAATTCATCTTGATATACTTCTCGGTAATCGTTCTATTAATTCCTGCTTCTTTAATGAGTTCTTGTCCGCTTTGGATTAGTGTATCTCCTTTAAATTCAATTTGAAAAGAGAATTTGTGGTCTTTTAATTCTTGAGCTGAAGTATACTTTAGAATCTCTTCATACCTATTTCTTTCTTTGGTATAAGTTCCTGCTCCGCTATAAAAATGTGCATCGTTTTTGATGCCTTGATTGAAAAAAGCAAAATGTGAATCATTAATAATTTTAATGAATTCGGTGTTTTTTAAATCTTTAATTTTAGTTGAATCATTCTCAACAACCTCAGCATAGACCAGTTTCCATGTTCCAGTAATCCCATAAGTAGTTGTTTCAGTTTTACAGTTGAAACAAGTCCACGCCAAAATTATTAAGAGTAATTTTTTCAAAATATTTTAAAAATGATAACGTTTAAAAGCTTCAATAGCCGCGTATTCAGATAGGCCTAAATCGTTATATTTCTTAGCCGTTAAACGGTTTCTATCTTCAGCACGAACCCAGAATTCTCTAGAATCACCTCCTTGAAACATCACACCATCTTTTTGCGATTGGTGATAAAAAATGGCATGTCTTTTTCTTAAAACCTGGTCTGGACTCATAGGAACAGCCATTTCAATTTGGTAAGACTCCCACTCATGCCAAGCCCCACGGTATAACCAAACCCAGCAATCATCCATGTATGATTCACTTTTCAAAACTTTTAAAGATTCAAATAAAGCATCTAAACACACTTTATGTGTTCCGTGTGGATCAGCTAAATCACCTGCTGCATAAATTTGATGTGGCTTGATTTCAGAAATTAAGCTGCACATGACATCTATATCATCCTGTGAAATATTGTTCTTTTTAATGGTTCCTGTTTCATAAAAAGGTAAATCAAGGAAGTGTACCTGTTCATCACTCAAACCAAAATAACGCGTAGCACCTAAAGACTCACTGCGTCTAATTAATCCTTTTAACTGACGCACCTCAACCGAATCAATATCATGATCAGTTTTGTTTTTGAGGAAATTGATAATCGTTTCTGTTTCCTTACACTCTGGGCAAAGCGACTGGGTAATTTCAGCAAATTTTAGAGCTTCTTCATCTGAAACTGCAATATTACCAGAGGTTTGATAAGCAATATGAACCTCGTGACCTTGCTCCACTAGCCTATCAAAAGTACCACCCATTGAAATCACATCATCATCTGGATGCGGACTAAAAATAATTACACGTTTTTTGGGTATGGTAGCACGCTCTGGCCTATTGGTATCATCGGCATTAGGTTTTCCGCCTGGCCAACCTGTAATGGTATGTTGTAACTTATTAAACATCTTAATGTTTAAATCATAAGCGGTGCCTTCTTCAGTAAGCAAACCAGACATACCGTTATTGTTATAATCTTTATCGGTGAGCTTTAAAAATGGTTTTTCGGTTAACTCACTAAGCCAAACAATGGCTTTTAATTTTAAATCGTCATTCCAAACACAAGTGGTGACTAACCAAGGTGTTTTAACACGAGTTAATTCTGAAGCTGCTGCCTCATCAATAATAAAAGTGGTGTTTTCATGGTTCTGTAGGTAAGTTGCAGGCACTTCAGGCGTAATTTCACCTTCAATAGTTTCTTTAAGAATTTCAGCTTTATTACCTCCCCAACCTAGTAAAACGATACGTTTAGCACTTAAAACTGTACCAATTCCCATGGTTATGGCTTTTCTAGGCACATTTTCAATACCTAAAAACGCTGGAGCAGCATCTACACGGGTAATATGATCGAGTGTAATGCTACGTGTACCTGAATTGTAGTGAGAACCTGGCTCATTAAAACCGATGTGTCCAGTTCTACCAATACCTAAAAGTTGAAAATCAAGTCCGCCATAGGATTTAATTTTCATCTCATAATCGATGCAATACTGATAAAGGTCCTCATTACTAACCATCCCGTCAGGAATGTTTATATTTTCATCTAAAATATCGATATGATTAAATAAATGCTCATGCATAAAGTAAAAGTAACTTTGTAGGTTACCTTTGTCCATGGGTAAATATTCATCTAAATTAAAGGTGACTACGTTTGCAAAACTCAAGCCTTCTTCTATATGTAATCTAACCAGCTCTTCATAAACTTTTATAGGTGAAGAACCCGTTGCTAAACCTAATACACAAGGTTTGTTTTCCTTTTCTTTTTCTCGAATTAATGTTGCTATTTCATGTGCTACAAGCACTGAAGCTTCTGTAGAATCTTCAAAAATAACATTGTGTATTTTTTCAAATCGAGTTTCTTCAAACATACCTGCTTTGGTGTATGCGATATTTTTATGATTTGCGATTTTCACGATATACTGTTTTTCTTTTAAATACTTTTTTATTAAAGCAAACGGAAAACCGAAATTCTCCGCTTGCTTACCATCAACAAACTAAACTAAACTAAACGTTTAATCAACCTAAACTTAAAAATTTGGTGCTCCGGTATCCCACCAAAGTCTTGTCCCTCCATTGTCTGGGCCTTTTAAGGTGCTAATTGCCGCATCGACATTAGCGCCATTGGTATTCTTCTCAGCATCAACAAAATTGATTCTACGAATCTGGATATCAGTATCGATATCTCCACCACTATTGTTAATTACCACAGGAAATACTCTTGGGTATCCTGTACGTCTAAATTCACTCCAAGCTTCCTGACCATCAGGAAACATGGCAATCCATTTTTGCGTAATAATTTGTTCTAACTGCTCTTCATTAGTACCAGCTAGGTTGTATGCAATTTTGACATCACTAGGGTAAGTGTAATCATTTGCAGAATTTAACGCATCAACAAAATCATTTGGTGTACTGGTAGTATCTGCTAAATAATTATCAACATCACTAACCCCAAGTTGTGCAAAAGAGGCACGAACACCTGCTTCATAATTGGTTTTAGCATCACCAGCTCCGGCCCAACCTCTTAAGGCGGCTTCAGCTTTTAAGAAGTGTACTTCTGCTGCTGTCATCCAAACTTTGTTAGTACCATCTACGGCCGACCCTATAAGAGAATGCCCCCCGTATTCTGATTTCGCTTCTATTTCAATACCCATTCTTACTCCTTTATAATCTCCTAAATGAGCATCAGCAGGCGCGGTAAAGAATTTAGAAATTCTACCGTCATTAAAACCTTTAAGAACAGCTTCCATTTCGGCACTCATAACAACATCTCCCCAAACACGACTTATCGTTTGAACTGGGTGAGCAAACCCTGCCATTTCTACTAACATATTGTCTAACTCCATAAGACCAGCATTACTAGATAACGATTTTTCACCTTCAGCTTGAGCTAATGCAGGATCAACTTTAGATACACGAATAGCTAAACGTAAACGCAATGAATTCGCAAACTTTCTCCACCTAGCAATATTACCTTCAACAGGCTTTCCTTTTAAGTTTGACATATCAAAAGGAACAAACTGTAAATCTCCAATAAATGGTTCTAACCCATCTATAGCCTCTTCTAACTCTGCAAAAAATGTTTTGTAGGCCACCTCTTGAGCATCGTATTCACCAGTAGTGTCATAATCATTATATTTTGAATAACGAATTGGACCGAAAATATCAGACACCCTATGCATACCCATAACTTTAATAATATTAGCTAAGTACACAAATTTAACCCCACTTAGATCACCAGACACATCTACTTGTTCTTTGATTTCTTTGGCGTAAGGCATCACACCATTCCCATCATTTGCATCATAAGCATCAGACCAAATAAAGCCATTCCAACCATTAACTAGTGCATAAGTTTGGTTATTGATATTACCTGCAAATGGTGTTGGTGCGGTCATGTACCCTGAAAACACATCGGCATTTAAATTTTGCTGTAATTGGTAATTCCAAGCTGGTTCTACTCGAATGATATTTGAAAACATAGGAGCAAATCGAGAACCAATATGATTGTTTTGTTGGGTTAAACTTTCTTGAGAAAATCCATAAGGATCTGTATTAACATCTACAAAGTCTCCTGTACAATTTGTTAAACTCATGGCAACCAATGATGCCATTGTATATTTAAGTATATTTTTCATCTTTCTTTAGAAATTTACGTTAATGTTTAATCCTACACTTCTGGTTGAAGGTTGATTATAAATATCTACCCCTTGTAATCCCATTCCTGTACTTGCAGCAATGTTCGGGTCGAATGGTGCATCCTTATAAAAAAAGAATAAGTTATTTCCTATGATTGAAAAATTAATATTATCAATGAAATCACTTTCACCTAATAATAATTTATATCCTATTGAAAGTTCTCTTAAACTCACGTTAGTTGCATCATACACATATTCTCCTAACATACCATCACGACCTGCAACAGCATTATAATATTCTTGAGCACCAATTTGTGAAGCAGTTCCGCTTTCATCAACAACATTTATCATTCCTCCATTGTTGTTTCTGGCATTTGCAGTAGTTTGAGAAACACCATATTTATCATTTACGGCTTCAGTAACACTCATCACATCACCGCCAAACTTACCATCAATTAAGAAGTTCACATTGAAATCACCTATTTCGAAGTTATTGTTCCAACCTAAAGTGAAATCTGGTTGTGCGTGAGCAACAGTTTCAAAATCGGTAGACATTAATGTTCCTGAAGAATTTACCATTGGTGTACCATTAGCATCTCGTCTTAATGATCTACCTTTAATACTACCAAATTCCTCACCCTCAATTAATGAGTATTCATATCCATTTATTCCTCCTGGAGTAATGATGGCTTCATTATCTTGTAAATCCGGGTGAACAGCAACCACTTGGTTATCATTTTGGGCAAAATTAAATGCTGTATTCCATTTAAATTTATCGGTTACCACAGGTTTACCATTTAAAACGATTTCGAAACCTTTATTAGATATTTCTCCAGCATTTACAATATTCTGAACATACCCAAATGGGTTTGGATCTGCTTGTATATAAAATATTTGATTAAAAGTACTGGTATCGTAGTAAGTAAAGTCTAATCCGAGTCGGTTACCAAAGAATCGCCACTCTGTTCCAATTTCAAATCCTTTTTGGCGTTCTGGTTCAAGAGTTTCTCCTCTTTTAGGTGCAATAGTTGCTGGAGCAAAATTGGTATTAGTTGTATTAATATGATTCAAAGGAATTGTTACATATGCAGGAATATCTTTACCTACTTCAGCATAAGAACCTCTAACTTTAGCGAAGTCAATACCATCACCCATATCAAACATTTCAGATAAAACAGCCGTTAAACCAACCGATGGATAGAAAAATGAATTTGAATCAGTATAAACTAAGGTAGAAGACCAGTCTGTACGTCCTGTTACATCTAAGAAAAGCATGTCTTTAAATCCGAAGTTAGCAGATCCAAAAACAGATTGCACCTCTCTATTAGTTACAGATTGCCTAATGTTATTGACCGTTTCAAAATTAGATATCGTAAAGTAGTTAGGGAATTGTAATCCAGCACCATCACGGCCAGAATCTAAATATACTTGATCTCCAATTTGGTACTTGGTTAAACTTGTTCCTAAAAGCCCTGAGAAGGTAAATGCTTCTGAAAAGTCTTTATTATAAGAAGCAATAAAGTCAATATACTGTTGTGTGTTTTCTGTTTTTTCTAGAACATAACGTCCGTTATCTCCTGAATTTACAGGATCTGTTCCTGCATATTGTCTTTTATCAAAAGTAAAGAATGATTTATCAAAACTTCCTCTAGATTGTAAAGAAATAGCATCTGTAATCTGATATTTAACCGATACATTTGCCAACACACGCTGTGCGATATCCTCACTAGGGTTGCGGTTAATTAACCAGTATGGATTTTGCTGAATATTCTCATC
The DNA here is from genome assembly GCF_008806375.1 of Pseudotamlana haliotis. Classification (GTDB taxonomy): domain Bacteria; phylum Bacteroidota; class Bacteroidia; order Flavobacteriales; family Flavobacteriaceae; genus Pseudotamlana; species Pseudotamlana haliotis. Next base: position 13,664 of record NZ_WAAT01000045.1, read on the forward strand.
AAAAGAAGAAGCATATTGATCCATTTGGTTCAAATTCGTATTAAAGTACTCAAATGTATTTTTGTAGATGTCTCTATCAATTCCAACAGGCTGTAAATACACCCCAGTTAATGGGTTTGAGTATAAACCATTGGTTGGTCTGTTACTAATGCGTTGGTCTGATAAATTAACACTTGCAGAAACATCTATTTTATCTTTTAAAAATTTAGCTGTTTCACGTAAAGTTAAATTGTTACGTTTTAACTCATTTCCTGGAATTACCCCTTCACCTAAAGTATTTGCATAAGAAAAGTAGGTTTGAGCTTTTTGGTTTCCAGCAGTTAAGGACAAAGCATTAATGGCTGTATACCCCATATTAAAAAACTCTTTTGGGTCGTTACTTAAGCCACTGGCTTTAGCTCCCCATGATTTTGGATCAGCTACACGACCGTTTTCAGCAATAGGTTGACCTACCGATACACTTTGGTATTCCGATTGTAATTTTGGTAAAGACATCACATTGTCCATTGTAAAACTAGAATTGAAGTTTACAGCCAATGCCCCTTCCTTACCTTTTTTAGTGGTAATTAAAATCACACCGTTAGCACCTTGACTACCGTAAAGCGCTGAAGCCGAAGCTCCTTTTAAAACGGTCATGCTTTCAATATCGTCTGGGTTAATTAATGACATCGCATCACCACCATCACGGTTACCAGTTTGGCTACCAAAAATATCGGTTCCCGGCTCATTTCCGTTAGAACCGTTACCACTGTTTAACATAGGAATACCATCAATAACATATAACGGATCGTTATTAGTTGTAGAAGTATTACCTCTTAACACCACTTTTGTAGCTCCTCCTAAACCGGATGAACTCCTTGTGATAGTCAATCCAGCAGATTTACCTGATAAACTGTTAATTGGGTTGGTTTGCTTAACACGTGTTAATTCATCCCCGCCTACTTCCTGAGCCGAGTATGTTAAGGCTTTACGTTCCTTTTTAATACCTAAGGCCGTAACCACCACAGCGTTAAGTTCTTCAGCATTTTCTTCTAATTGAGCGTTAATGACGTCTTGTTGACCTACTGTAATTAATTTAGTAGTCATACCTAAATAAGAAAAAGCTAAAACGTCACCAGAATTCACCATAAGTGAATAATGTCCATCAAAATCTGTTTGTGCACCGTTAGTAGTACCTTGTACCGTTACATTAACTCCAGGTAACGGAATCCCGTCTGCCTTAGAAGTTACTGTTCCTCTAATTTCCTTCTCCTGCCCATAGGTAAATTGGACAGCAAATAGTAGAAAGGAAAACAAGAAAAGTTGTTGTAAGTTTTGTTTCATAATTTGATTGTTTTGTTTTTTTAAGTTGAGCCAAACTATCTAATATTAAATTTGTTTTAAAAAAATTTATATAAACGACACGATTTAACACACAGACAACATTTTGTAAACGATAAGTGAATATTGACTTTCAAAGTATTCGTCTTTTTATTGCTAATTAATAAATATATCACTAAAATTGTTGAATCTTAATAAGATTTTAATAACAAAATCAACATAAAGCTAAAATTATTTCAACACAGAACAACAAACCGTCAGTTAACATTCCAGTCAAATACCATATCGTATTCTGGCTGAGCTACTTCCTTTTTAATTTTGTGAGATGGGGAAGTTATTTTAATGATTACTGGTATTCGTTTAAGTCTAACTTAGTTGAGTTTCCTATTCATATTATAATAGTATACATCAACATCTATTATTTGATCCCACGATTTATTCTTCGGAAAAAATACTGGACATATATACTTTATTTAAGTACCATGTTGTTTATGGTGTATTTAGTTAGAACTGGCTTAAACTATGTTTTAGTGACTGAAGAAATATGGCCTGAAGCAGAAACTCCAGGTAATTTTATGGAACTTAACCATATCATAGCCGTAGTTTTAGGTGAACTTTATGTGATTGGTTTTACCACAGCCATTAAAATTGTTATTGATTGGTCTATAGAAAAACGACTCAACGAAGATTTAGCAAAACTACAAATGAGTACCGAACTTAAATATTTACGTACTCAAATTCAGCCGCACTTCTTTTTTAATACGCTAAATAACTTATATGCTTTAACCCTTAGTAAATCAGACAATGCGCCCAACTTAGTTTTAAAGCTGTCTGATATGATGCAATATATTTTATATGAAGTAAAAAGCTCGAAAGCCAGTTTGCTACAAGAAATTAATCATATCAATAACTTTATAGACATTGAGCGTATTCGTTTTAACGATGCTGTTGAAGCCGAAATGGATATTACTGGAGATATTGAAGAAATCTGTGTACCACCATTACTCCTACTTTCCTTTGTAGAGAATTGCTTTAAGCACGGTATGAAACAAAATGACAAGCTTAAAATAAACATGAGTTTTAAAGTTTTAAACTCTGGTTTTATTGAAATAAATATCATTAATAATTTTAACCCAAATGTTATAAACACTGAAACCAATGGCATTGGAAATCAAAATGCTAAACGACGTTTAAATCTGCTGTTTGCCAATAATTACGTTTTAGAATCTACAGTAGAAGGCAACCTATATAAATTGTATTTAAAAATACCTACCCAATGAAAATTAAATGCATCATTATAGATGACGAACCTCTTGCTATTACAGTAATTGAGAGTCATTTAAAAAACTTTGACCACATTGAGATTGTTGAGACCTTCAATAATCCGCTTAAGGCTTACCGTATTTTAGAGCAAGAAAAGATTGATGTTATATTTCTAGATATCAATATGCCTCAAATGACGGGCTTTGCCTTTATTGATAACCTCAGTTATAAACCACTTATTGTTATCACTACGGCCTATCGGGAATATGCCATAAAAAGTTTTGAACTGAATATTTTAGATTATTTGGTAAAACCTATTCCGTTTAATCGCTTCCTAAAAACGGTTAATAAAATTTACCAACAAGTATTTGTGAGTAATATGGCTGTAGATGCGAGTTTACAACAAGAACCTCATATTTTTTTAAAGGTTAACAAGAAACTTGTAAAAATTAATTTAAATGATATTCTATATATAGAAAGCCTTAAAGATTACATCAAGGTGATTACTCAAATGGGCGATCATGTGGTTCATAAGTCACTTTCTGCTATTACAGAGGAATTACCACAATCCAATTTCATGCGTATTCATCGTTCTTATACCATTTCAATTAATAAAATAAGTGCTTTGGAAGGAAATACTGTTGAAATTTCAAACCGAAAAATACCTATTGGGCGCAATTATCTCAAACTCGCCAAAGAACGTATTTTTAATATAAACGACGATAAAGAAAACTAACATAAATAACTCAAAAAACAACCATGTCTAATAACCAAACACCCAATTCTACTTCAGAAAAAAATACCTTAGTTCCAATTTTAATCATCGCGGGACTATTTTTCATATTCGGGTTTGTAACCTGGATTAATGGGGCACTTATCCCATTCATGAAAACCATAAACGAACTCACCGATGCGCAGTCTTATTTAGTGGCTTCAGCATCCTATATTTCCTTTGTAGTTATGGCTTTGCCTGCATCGTATATTATTAATAAAATCGGCTATAAAAAAGGCATGTCACTTGGTTTAATCATCATGGCTGTAGGCGCCTTAATTTTTATTCCAGCAGCCGAAGCCAGAACCTACTGGATGTTTTTAACCGCTATTTTCATTCAAGGTGCTGGTATGACCCTATTACAAACGGCTTCAAACCCATACATTACCATTTTAGGCCCTATAGAAAGTGCTGCAAAACGTATCGCCATCATGGGGATTGCCAATAAAGTAGCAGGGGGATTAGGTTCTGTAATTTTCGGAGCTATTTTACTTTCGGGAATCGATGAAATCAAAGAAAAGCTTATGGTTGTCGATGCCTCGGAAAAAGCCACATTACTTAATACTATGGCAGATAGTGTCGTGACACCATACATTATTATGGCTGTCGTTTTAGTCGTTTTAGGATTATTAATATTAAAAGCACCTCTACCAAATGTTGAAGCCGAACCAATAGAAGCTTCAAAAACAGGAGAAGCGGCAAAATCTAGCATTTTTCAATTTCCACATTTATGGTTAGGCGTATTAGCTTTATTTCTATATGTTGGTGTAGAAGTTATCGCTGGAGATACTATTATTTCTTACGGAATTTCACTTAACATACCTGTTGAAGAGTCTAAATACTTCACGCTTTATACACTCATGGCCATGGTTGCGACTTATGCTATTGGCGTATTTTTAATTCCAAAATACATGAGTCAAGCAACTGCTTTAAAATCTAGTGCTGTTTTAGGTATCCTTTTATCTTTTTGCATTGTGTTTACCACAGGGTTTACATCTGTGTTGTTTGTAGCTGCCCTAGGTATTGCCAATGCTTTAGTTTGGCCTGCTATTTGGCCATTAGCACTTACCGGATTAGGGAAATTTACAAAAACAGCTTCTGCCCTATTAATTATGGCTATTTCTGGAGGCGCTATCATTCCACCTCTTTATGGAGCTATGGTAGATAGTAAAAAAGAATCCCTTATTGCTTTAGGTAGTGAAACCACGCAAGCTACTGCTGAAGCTGCTTCATACGGGTACTGGATACTATTACCGTGCTATGCTTTCATTCTTTATTATGCTTTTTTCGGACATAAACTTGGATTAAAAAAGGCTTAAAACTAAAATAATTATGGTGACATCAAAACGAATTGAGTCCGTAGATATCCTACGGGGTATAACTATTATTGCCATGATTTTGGTAAACACACCAGGAGATTGGGGACATGTTTATGCCCCACTCCTGCATGCTGAATGGCACGGACTCACCCCTACAGATCTCATATTTCCATTCTTTTTATACATTGTAGGGATTTCAATTTATTACGCTTATAAGAACAAACCCAATACGTCAAGCACCTATAAAAAAGTAGGCATTAGAAGTTTAAAACTTATCGGTTTAGGATTGTTTTTAAACTTGTTCACACCACTTTTTCCGTTTGTAGTAGATTTAGAAACTTGGCGAATTCCAGGAGTTCTACAACGCATTGGTATCGTGTTTTTTATCACCGCTGTTTTGTATTTAAACTTTAATTGGAAACAGCTTGCAGCAATCATACTCACTATTTTAATAGGCTATTATGCCTTTCTAGGTTTTGTGCCTTTACCAAACGAACTTGGTGCCCTCACTTTTGATCGCGCACCTAACAATTGGGCTAACTATTTAGATTTAAAAATTCTAGGCAAGCATATGTGGCAGCCCGATTACGACCCTGAAGGGCTTTTAAGCACCATACCTAGCATCGCTTCCAGTCTAATTGGCGTATTAATTGGTAAAATTCTAAATCGTATTGCACCACTAAAAACCTTAGTCATTACTGCTTTTAGTTTACTAATCTCTGGCTATGCTTTTAGTTTAGTCTTCCCAATAAACAAAGCTATTTGGAGCAGTAGTTTTGTACTCGTAACCAGCGGCTGGGGAACGCTCATTTTAGCTCTAATCTATTATTTAAGAGATGTGAAACAGTATCCATTTGGTACTATTTTTAAATACATAGGCGTCAACGCCATCACCGTATATTTCTTATCAAGTTTACTTTCAAAATGCATGTACAACATTCCAGTTAATGAAAACCATAACATCCATTCTTGGCTATTTGAAACCCTATTTTTTCCTGAAAGTATAGGACCTAAATTAGCCTCATTATTTTATGGTCTTGTTGTAGTTTTTATTTATGGCTATTTAGGTTTTTGGATGTATAAAAAGAAGATTATCATCAAGGTTTAAATAAAATACGTTTCAGTTTTAAAAGGTACATTCTAAGGCTATTTTCAGTCCTTCGGAACATAGTCATTTCAGCTGAAAATTATTATTCACAAATCGCAGCGCTTTGTTTGAATGCTTGCTTCAATATTTTATCTTTGCAGCCTTTAAATTAGGATAGATATTTATGAAAATTTCATATAACTGGTTAAAACAATTTATAAAAACAGATTGGTCACCAGAACAAACTAGCGAATTACTTACAGATTTAGGACTTGAGGTTGAAGGTTTAGATACTTTTCAATCGGTTAAAGGTGGTTTAGAAGGTGTTGTTGTTGGCGAGGTACTCACTTGCGAAAAACACCCAAATGCCGATAAGCTTAAAATCACTACAGTCAATATAGGTGAAGATTCGCCGCTACAAATTGTTTGTGGCGCTCCTAATGTTGCTGCGGGTCAAAAAGTTCCTGTAGCCACTATTGGTACCACGCTTTATTCAGAAGAAGGTGAAGCTTGGACCATCAAAAAAGGAAAAATACGAGGTGAAGCTAGTTTCGGAATGATTTGCGCTGAAGATGAATTGGGCTTAGGAAAATCACATGATGGTATTTTGGTCTTAGACGAAGTTATCGCTGTTGGAACTCCTGTAGCAGAACTTTATGAAGTTGAAAATGATAAGGTTTTTGAAATCGGATTAACACCTAACCGTGCCGATGCCATGAGTCATTATGGTACCGCCAGAGATTTAAAAGCCGGTTTTGCTCAAAAAGAAATTAATATTGAATTGATTACCCCATCGGTAAGTGCTTTTAGGGTAGATAGTCGTATCCTAAAAATTGATGTTGATGTCAATGATAAAGAATTGGCACCACGTTACTGTGGTTTAACCATTTCTGGATTAAAAGTTAAGGAGTCTCCGGCTTGGTTGCAAAACCGTTTAAAAGCTATAGGTTTAAGTCCGATTAACAATATCGTTGATGCTACAAATTATGTTTTGCATGATTTAGGTCAGCCACTTCACGCTTTTGACGCTAATAAAATTGAAGGTCATAAAATTGAAGTCAAAACCCTTGAAGCAGGAACTAAATTTACAACTCTTGATGGTATTGAACGCGAATTACACGCCGATGATTTAATGATTTGTGATGCTGAAAAACCAATGTGTATTGCTGGTGTTTTTGGTGGAGCCCATTCAGGTGTTACCGATGGTACCACGAGTATCTTTTTAGAAAGTGCTTACTTCAACCCAGTGAGCGTTCGAAAAACTGCCAAACGTCACGGTTTAAATACTGATGCTTCATTTAGATTCGAACGTGGTATTGACCCTAACATCACTGAATACGCTTTAAAACGTACTGCTTTACTTATTCAAGAAATTGCTGGTGGAGAAATCACTAGTGATATAGTTGATTTTTATCCGAAGAAAATAAACGATTTTGAAGTCCGCTTAAGTTTTGATAATGCCAAAAAATTAATTGGTGAAGAAATTCCGAAGGAAATCATTAAGCGTATTTTGTCTTCTTTAGAAATTAAAGTGAACAACGTTACCGAAACTGGTTTAGGTTTAACCGTACCAGCTTACAGAAACGATGTACAACGTGAAGCTGATATTATTGAAGAAATTCTTCGTGTTTACGGGTACAACAATGTTAAAACGACCAAGAAATTAAACGCATCAATCGCCACAACATCGCGATTTGAAGATTATAAAATCCAAAATATTATAGGTAACCAGTTAGCGTCTCAAGGCTTTTACGAAATCCTTTCAAACTCGTTAACAACACCTAATTACGTCACGCTAAGCGAACAGTTAAAGGACGAACACAACATTAGTATGCTAAACCCTTTAAGTGGTGATTTATCAGTTTTAAGACAGTCTTTATTGTTTTCTGGATTAGAATCTATTGCCTTTAATATTAATAGAAAACGTGCCGATTTAAAATTCTTTGAATTTGGTAATACTTACCATGGTTTTGATGACAAACGTGAAGAATTTAAGCATTTATCACTTTTTATTACAGGAAATCACAGTGCAGAAAAATGGCACGACCAAAATAAAAAGAGTGATTTCTTTTTAATGAAAGGACTTGCCATCGCCGTTTTAGAGCGTTTGGGTATTTCTAGAGTTAAAGAAACGCCTATTTCTAGCGATTTGTTTTCTGAAGGCTTAACCATGAGCTTAGGAAAAAATAAGTTGGTTGATTTCGGAATTGTGAAGAAATCTATTCTGAAGCATTTTGACATCGCTCAAGAGGTTATTTACGCAGATTTTAACTGGGATGCTATTTTAGAAGTCGTTAAGCACAATAAAATTAAATTTAAGGCCATTCCTAAGTTCCAAGCTGTACGTCGTGATTTTGCTTTATTATTAGATGAAAACGTTACGTTTGAGTCCATTTACACACTTGCAAAACAAAGTGAAAAGCAAATTTTAAAAGACGTGAATTTGTTTGATGTCTATCAAGGTAAAAACTTACCAGCAGGTAAAAAGAGTTACGCAGTGAGTTTTACTCTTTTAGATGAAAACAAAACGCTTAACGATAAGCAGATTGATAAAATCATGAAAAAGCTTCAAAACACTTTTGAAACAAAGTTAGGAGCTGAATTGAGATAGATTGCTATTAAAACTATTTATAAAAAAAGGGCCGTATCACTAATGTTGATATGGCTTTTTTGCTTTTATATATAACTAGCTATTACCAACTACTGCTACTAATAATTATATTTCGTATCTTTAGTATAGAACATAAAAACCTAATATCATGTCTGATTCAAATTTCACAAAAGTATATACAGGCGATTTCATAATCGTTAAGCGCATTGTTTCCGAATTGGAAAATGAAAATATTAGTCCGATTGTAAAAGATCAAACCGAATCTGCAAGGTTAGCAGGATTTGGAGGAGGAACTTTTCCTGGTTTTCAAGAGATTTTTGTAAATAATGACGAACTCACAAAAACACTTGAAATTGTTAGCAGTATTACGGCTGCCTTAGAAGATAATTAAAAACAAAATAGACCTCTCATATAGAGGGCTTATAAAAGCATTGTTAGAATAATTGCCTAAAAATCAAAAAACCTTGTAAATCATACGATTTACAAGGTTTTAGATTCTATTGGTATTTACTTTAGTCGGGGTGGCAGGATTCGAACCTGCGACCTCCGCGTCCCAAACGCGGCGCGATAACCGGGCTACGCTACACCCCGAATAATGGTTATCTAAATTTCTAAAAAAGAAATTTGCGGAGAGACAGGGATTCGAACCCTGGGTACCTATTTCTAGGTACGACGATTTAGCAAACCGCTCCTTTCGGCCACTCAGGCACCTCTCCATTATTCTATATAAGAACTATTGCAATAATTTGCGGTTGCAAAAATATATCAAAGAAGGATATCTCACAACTTTTTAAGCTACTTTTTTTAAATTTTATTCAGGATATTCTATTCGTAAATGGTAAATATTTGCAAGCTTGTGTTTTAGCACTTTTTTAATAGACTCAATTTCTTTAAAAGTAATGTTAGCATTAAGAAATTGCCCCTCCTCTATTTGCTTATTGATGATATTTTCAACAAAAGCTTCTATTTTAGTTGATGTTGGTTCCTTTAAACTTTTAGAAGCCGCTTCAATACTATCACACATCATAAGGATAGCCGTTTCCTTACTGAAAGGTTTTGGTCCTGGATAACTAAAATCTGATTTATCAACCTCAATATCTGGAAAAGCATTCTTCTCTTGCATATAAAAATAATACACCACACTAGTACCGTGGTGCGTTCTAATAAAATCTATCACACGATCTGGAAGATTATGCTTCTTAGCTATCTCTACACCGTTAATCACGTGATCTGTAATAATCCTAGCACTTTCTCTTGAAGACAGCTCATCATGCGGATTAATACCTGTTGATTGATTCTCGGTGTAATAGGTTGGCTGTTTCATCTTACCAATATCATGATACAGCGCTCCTACCCTTACGAGCATAGCATTAGCTCCAATTTCATTAGCTGAAGATTCTGCTAAATTAGCCACATTTAACGAGTGGTGAAACGTTCCTGGTGCCTTATTCGCTAACTCTTTAAGAAGTTTAGAATTAGTATCTGATAACTCTAAAAGTGAAACATCGGAAACCAAACCGAATAATTTCTCATAAGCATAGATTAATGGTTGAACAAACAATGTTGCCAAACCACATAAGATAAACCAAATAAAAGTTTCCCATTTTAAATCGTCTACACTGCCTTCATGAATGACAAAAAAGGCAAAATAGGCAATGATATAAATTAAGGTAATTTGTCCGACTGAAATAAACAAATTGGCCCGCTTATACAATTCAGAAACGGTTAAAATCGTAACAATACCAGCTATAATTTGAAGAAACATGTACTCATAACTATTGGGTACAATAAAACCAATGAGAAGCACAGTAAGTACATGCGCAAACAACCCTAATCGCGAATCAAAAAACGCTTTTAAAACTAACGGCAATACACAAATAGGTACAATATATATGTATTTAGAATTATAATTAACAACCAAGGTGGTTATAAAAATGATTAACGATATGTTGAAGAAAATAAAGGTGACCTTGGTATTGTTCTCAAAAACTTCAATACGATATTTCATCAAAAACAAGAGCAACATCAGCAAGGCTAAGGCCACTAATAAAGTATAGGCAAATAACACCCAATTGTAATCGGCTTCATTCCAAACTTGCGATTCGTATTCAGACTGTAGCGATTTTAAAATCTGATACTTTCCGCCTTCAACCACTTCACCTTTTGAAACAATGAGCGTGCCTTTAACCACACTACCTCGTATGTAAGCGATTTTATCAAGTTCATCTTGAAGCGCCTTATCTGTTATAACCTTATTAAAACTAAGGTCGGGCTTAACCAAATCAAAAAACAACGAAACGAATTCGTTTTTATACTCAGATAAGCCATTTTTGTTTAAAATATCATTAATAATTGGAGTTATCGCGTTTTGCTCCACCAAATTGGAATAAAATCCGCTTTGCACCTGCTCTCTACCATCTAAAATCGCGACAAACTGGTCCTGTGGGTAATTTAAGCTCTCATCAAGTACACCGTAAGCGTACAATTCTGAAATAATCGCTTCTCCAGCCCTTTCTAATTTTTTGGCTTCTGAGCGGCTTAAGGAGTCTACCAATTGATTTTGGAATGCAATGGCGTACTCATTTATTACACTTTTCTCAATGGTATCATTAAGATTAAAATACAATAAAGTCTTCTCTGAAACATTCTTTTTTTCTTCAGCAATTTCGGCTTCTGTTTTCCGAATTGCAAAATCAAATGGTGCATATAAATTCTCTGATTGCCAAGGTTTTCCTTTTTCAAAATTGTATTTGAATTTTCCGCTTTTCGGAAACAAATACACAATTAAAAAAGTGGTACAAATGAATAATAAACCTTTATAAATAAGGGAATGGTTTTTATATAATTTATTTATGAAGTCTTTCATCTAGTCTTTGCATTCCTGTTTTATAGGTTATCATTAACAATCGTAAAAATCATCTTGTTATACCAGTTCTTGTTTGAAATGATCTTAAAATAAAATGATGATTTTTTTCTTTATTTGAAGCAGGAAAAAATGGCATAGCCTGAGCTACGGCTTCTTTTTATTCTGAAATAGAAAGGAAAAATGTGTGTTTTATTAAGGTCATTTTAAACAAGAACTAGTATTTATCCTCAAATATCGTATTTAATTATGGCTTGGAAGTATCAAATGTAATAAAATTATAGACTTTTAGCCTTGTTTATAATCCTCCAATCGTTCAAAATTCTCCTAAAAAATTGCTACTTTCGCAAGTACTAAACTAATAATTTCATCCATGGTACAAGAAGTCGTTATAGTTTCTGCAGCAAGAACACCAATAGGTCGTTTTATGGGTGGCTTATCTACCGTACCAGCGCCTAAATTAGGGGCTGCTGCTATTTCGGGAGCATTAAGTAAAATTAATTTAAACCCTGAATTGGTTGATGAAGTTTTAATGGGTAACGTGATTCAGGCTGGAACGGGTCAAGCTCCTGCTAAACAAGCAGCGCTTTACGCTGGAATTCCTAAAACCGTACCATGTACTACAGTCAATAAGGTCTGTGCTTCAGGTATGAAAGCTGTTATGCAAGGCGCACAAGCTATAATGCTTGGTGATGCTGAAATTGTGGTCGCTGGTGGTATGGAAAACATGAGTCTTATTCCGCATTATTTATACAACCGTACAGGAACTAAATTTGGACCATCAACACTAATTGATGGCTTACAAAAAGATGGTTTGGTTGATGCTTACGATGGAAATGCTATGGGAGTTTGTGCTGATGCTTGTGCAACTAAACACGACTTTAGCCGTGAAGCTCAAGATGCTTATGCTATTCAATCTTATAAGCGTTCTACGGAGGCGTGGAAAAATGGAAAATTTGATAATGAAGTAGTTCCTGTTGAAGTGCCTCAACGTCGTGGAGAACCAATAGAGATTTCTAAAGACGAGGAGTTTACTAATGTTAAGATAGATAAAATCCCACAACTGCGCCCTGCTTTCACAAAAGAAGGCACCGTAACAGCGGCCAATGCTTCAACCATCAATGATGGTGCTGGAGCTGTAATTTTAATGAGTAAAGCTAAGGCTGACGAATTGGGTTTAAAACCATTAGCTACTATTAAAAGTTATGCAGATGCTTCACAAGAGCCAGAATGGTTTACTACAGCACCTGCCAAAGCGCTTCCTAAAGCCTTAGACAAAGCTGGTATAAGTATAGGCGATGTCGATTACTTTGAATTTAACGAAGCTTTCTCTGTGGTTGGCTTGGCTAATATGAAACTATTAGGCTTAACAGATAAAAATGTCAATGTAAACGGTGGTGCTGTATCTTTAGGGCATCCTTTAGGATGTTCAGGAGTGAGAATCCTCATTACATTACTTAATATATTAGAACAGAATAATTCAAAAATTGGAGCAGCGGCTATATGTAATGGAGGCGGCGGTGCATCAGCAATTGTTATAGAACGAAATTAAAAGTATTTAATGCAATACGGTATTTGTAATTTAAGCATTGTTCCGCTTCGAAATGAACCTGCAGACCCTAGCGAATTGGTTTCACAGGTACTTTATGGCGAAGTTTTCAAAATTATTGAACAACGCAAAAAATGGAGTAAAATTAGACTGGCTTTTGATAATTATGAAGGTTGGATAGACAATAAACAATATCTCGAAATTTCAGAAGAAAGCTATAAAAGCATCAATCAAGAGCAGATAAAACTTTCAACAGATTTAGTTGAATTTATTGAAGATGAAAATCAACAGATTTTTCCAATTTCAGTTGGATCAACATTAAACGGACTTTCACTTCTCAATCATATTTACGACGGCAGTTCTATTCAAAATCAAGTCGAAAAATCAAATATCATTCAAACGGCTTTTCTTTATTTAAACACCCCTTATTTATGGGGAGGAAAAACGCCCTTTGGTATTGATTGTTCTGGCTTTACACAAATGGTTTATAAACTCAATGGCTATAAATTATTACGAGATGCCTCTCAACAGGCCACACAAGGCGATGCTTTAAGTTTCATCGAAGAAAGTGAGCCTGGTGATTTAGCTTTTTTTGATAATAGCGAAGGAAACATCATCCATGTAGGTATTATTATGAAAGATAATTATATCATTCATGCGCATGGAAAAGTTAGAATTGACAGGTTAGACCATACAGGGATCTACAATGCTGAAAAAAATCAGCATACACACAAATTACGTGTTATAAAGAAGATTATTTAATAGGGTTGAGGATTTTTTTAAGATTATCTAGAACTCAAACCCTCATAAAAAAACACCACAGTTACTTGTGTGCATCATTATTAGCATTATTTCTATGCTTTCAAAACGTTAATGTGCAATACAAAAAAAGAGTAAACCCCATAAACCATAACAATGCTCATGTTGGTAAATGGGTTAATCTTGGAACCACACACGCCAATCATTGCTCCGATCATGATAGGATAAACGTTCCAGGCCCCTATGATTATTACCGAAAAATAAAATTTAAAGTAAGAGACTCCCCTTTAAACATACACGTATGGTGGTAACCTACGACGTTGGTGCTCCAAACTTACCAAAAAAGATAATGGGATACCATATATCACCTATTCTTGAAATGGAAGGCTCAATAAGAGCTCTTGAAATGGCTTTAGAAGGAAGAAAATATAATGATTATCCTTTAATACAACACTCTGACAGCGGGCTACAGTATTGCTCGAACGAATATTAAAAGATAACACAATAACTACTAGTATGTCTGAAAAATATGATCCATACTAAAATGCTATAGCTAAACGAGTAAATGGGATTTGAAATCAAGAATTTGAAATAGCTAAGTATGACACTAATTTAGAAACGAAAAAGTTGATAATTAAAGATGCAGTCAATCATTATAACGCATTGAGACCAAATCTGTCAAACCATATTTTGACACCAAATATGATGCACAAACAACAAAAATTAAAAAGAAAACAGTATAAATTAAAAAAAGCTGAACTATGTTAACATAGTTCAGCTTTAATTAATAATTTTAATCCTTTAATAATCTGTATCGTTTTTTAGGACTACACAGAACTTAAAAGAATAATACCTAAACCGTATACATCTTATTACGTAACTCTTTAACTTTAGGGTCTTGCATATACTCATCAAATGTAGTGTAACGATCTATGACTCCGTTTGGTGTCAATTCTACGACGCGGTTAGCAACTGTTTGTGCGAACTCATGATCGTGCGTTGTAAACAAGATGGTTCCTTTAAAGTTTTTCAAGGAATTATTAAACGCAGTAATACTTTCTAAATCTAAGTGATTGGTAGGTTCATCTAATTGTAAAACATTAGCACGCATCATCATCATACGTGATAACATACATCTTACTTTTTCACCTCCTGATAGTACTGATGATTTTTTAAAGGCTTCTTCACCACTAAAAATCATTTTTCCAAGGAAACCACGAATGTTTACCTCTTCACGCTCTTCTTCAGTCGTTGCCCACTGACGCAACCAATCGATAAGGGTTAAATCGTTATTAAAAAACTCACTGTTATCTAATGGTAAGTACGATTGTGTCGTGGTTACCCCCCACATGAATTTACCAGCATCGGCTTTTTCTTTATCATTTAAAATTTGATAAAAAGCGGTTGTTGCTCTAGAATCTCTTGAGAATACCACAACCTTATCGCCTTTGGCAAGATTTAAATCGATGTCTTTGAATAACACATCGCCATCAATAGAAGCGGCTAAACCTTCAACATTTAATATTTGATCACCAGCTTCTCTTTCGCGTTCAAAAATAATAGCTGGATATCTACGACTGGTACGACGAATATCAGCAATATTCAATTTATCAATCATTTTCTTTCTACTGGTAGCTTGCTTACTTTTTGCTACGTTGGCAGAAAAACGACGAATAAACTCTTCTAATTCTTTTTTCTTTTCTTCCGCTTTTTTGTTTTGTTGCGCATGTTGTCTTGCCGCTAATTGCGAAGACTCATACCAAAACGTATAGTTTCCTGAATAGTGGTTAATTTTTCCGAAGTCAATATCTGAAATATGTGTACAAACCGCATCTAAAAAGTGTCTATCGTGAGAAACCACAATCACACAGTTATCATAATTGGCTAAAAAGTTTTCTAACCAAGAAATGGTTTCATAATCTAAGTCGTTGGTAGGCTCATCCATGATTAGCACATCTGGGTTTCCAAATAAAGCCTGAGCTAATAACACACGTACCTTTTGTTTACCATCTAAATCGGCCATCATAACGTGATGAAACTCTTCTTTAATCCCTAAGTTGGATAACATAGAGGCTGCGTTGCTATCGGCATTCCATCCATCCATTTCCTCAAACTGCACCTGTAACTCCCCTATTTTCTCTGCATTTTCATCAGAGTAATCGGCGTAAAGCGCATCAATTTCAGTTTTAATTTTGAACAAGGGTTTGTTTCCCATTAAAATGGTTTCTATAACCGTATGTTCATCATATAAATTATGATTTTGCTCCAGTACCGACATACGTTTTCCGGATTCTAAAGACACATGGCCAGAAGTGGGGTCCATTTTTCCAGAAATAATCTTTAAAAACGTTGATTTCCCTGAACCATTGGCTCCAATAATACCGTAGCAGTTTCCATTGTTAAAAGTGGTATTCACTTCATCGAAAAGTACGCGTTTTCCAAATTGGACAGAAAGATTTGATACTGATAACATAATTTGATTTAAATTTTTGCAAAAGTAGAAAAATGAATCGGTAAGACGAAACTTAAATCCTGCAATTTTATTGTGTAGAATGGCTTCAAAATTGTGGGTAAAACAACTTTTAACAGCCTCTTAACAGCCGAATTTCATAACATGGTATACTTTTGTGCACAAACGACACCCTAACGCCTATTATGAGATTTTACTTTTCATTTTTAGTTTTACTAGTAACTTTATCCAGTTGCAAAGATGAGATAGCGCCATGTAGCTATGCCTATTTGGGCGGTGAAATTATCAACCCCAGTTCAAATTATGTTATTTTAACTAAGGATGATGTCGTTTTAGATACTGTAAAACTAAATGGGGTCAATCGTTTTATTTATAAAATTAACCCGGTTAAATCTGGCATTTACACTTTTAAGCACGGACTTGAAGCACAAATCGCTTTCTTGGAACCTAGAGACAGTGTGTTTTTCAGGTTAAACACTTTAGATTTTGATGAATCTTTGGTTTTCACAGGAAAAGGGGCTAAAAAAAACAACTATTTAATTGAAGATTTTCTTGACCATGAAAAGGAAGAAAAAGCAATCATAAGGCTATCACAGCTTGAACCTAAAATCTACGAGCAAAAAATTGATTCTATAAAAGTATTAAAAGATGAAAAACTTGCTCGCTTTACAGACAAATACAATCCGTCATCTTTATTTGTTAGAATAGTGGAAGCCAATAACACTTATAGTTACTACTCCAACAAAGAAGTCTATCCTTTTGCGCATCACGGAAGAAACAAAGCTAAAAACTTAAAAAGTTTACCTGAAGGTTTTTACGATTATAGAAAAACCATCAATTATAACGATACTATTTTTAGTGATTACCACAATTACCGCCAATTTTTAAAACATAATGTTAGTAACCTAGCTCTAAAAGTTCATAAAAGTCATGACAATGGGAAGTCTCGTGAAGCCCGTGCCTTTTGCTACAATTTTGAACGTTTAAAATTGGTTGACAGCTTGGTATCTAAAAGTAAAATCAAAGATGACTTATTATATCATTTTACTTTAAAATACTTATCTAAAAGTAATAATGAAACTAACAATAAAAAGGTTTTAAACTTTTATCAGGAAAAAAGTAGTAATGCTTCTGAAAAAGTACGCATGACTCGTTATGCTGAATCCATTCATCGTTTAAAAACAGGCTCTACCCTGCCTACGATAAACCTTGTTGATTACAACAAAAACAGCTTAAAATTGGGCAATCAAATCAATAAACTTACCGTCATTAGTTTTTGGTCTAATGTCTATTATGAACATTTTAAAGACAGTCATTATAAAATCAAGGAACTAAGAAGGAAATACCCTGAGGTTGATTTTATCTCAATAAACATTGATGACTATGGTATTGACAAAGCAAAAACTTTATTAAATACCTTCAATTTCAAGTACGCTGGAGAATATCAGTTTGAAAACTCTGAATCTGCTTCTGAAAAACTTATCATTTACCCAATTACTAAGTCCATAATTGTAGATCAAAACAGTACAATTTTAGATAGTAACTCTAATATTTTCTCTTACTACTTTGAAGACAATCTACTTGGTCTAATCAACCAATAATCATAACTTATAGTGATTCATCAAAAGCTTTTCATAAACCGTATCTGGTAAAATGCGCTTTAATACGATTGAAAATTTCTGCATAAAAGCACCTATTTTATAGTGTACTTTAGGCTTTTTGGTTTGAATAACTTTATAAACAGCCTCCGCCATTAAATTAGGATTACTTCCATGATCAACATGGGTATTCATTAAATCTAGAGTATCACCATAAGGCTTTTTATATGGCGAATCTTCTAAGAGTGGTGCATGATAACGTCCTGCCGCAATATTAGTAGCAAAATCTCCTGGTGCAACATTGGTCATTTCAATATTGAAACTTTTCAATTCCATGCGATACGCTTCGGTAAGCAACTCTAATGCCCCTTTACTAGCACTATAAACCCCACGATAAGGCAAGCCCATATAGCCTGCAATAGAAGTGATATTTATAATTAAGCCTTCTCCCTGTTTACGCATTTGCGGTAAAACGGCTTTGATGACACGTATCGGGCCGAAAAAATTGGTTTCAAAATTATTTTTAATCTCAGCTTCAGGAATTTCTTCAATAGGCCCTGTAATACCCGCACCGGCGTTATTAACAACGACATCGAGTCTTCCCTCCTTTTGGATAATCGTTTCAACCGTTTGGCTAATAGTTTGATTGTCTTTCACATCTAAGCCTAAAATAGGAAACGGGCTATCCTTATACTTTTTAGGACTTCTACTGGTTCCGTAAACCACAAAACCTTTTTGACTTAAAAATATACCTATAGATTTACCAATACCAGAAGACCCTCCAGTAATTAAAACAACTTTCGACATGCAATTCTAAAATTTTGAAGCCGTAAAAATACAATAATTATTTAGGAGAAACTTTGAATTACACTTTAGAAAATAATTGTGATGGAATGATGCACACGAAGTAAACTTTCCATAAAACCTTATAGTTTATGAATATTGCTTAAAAGCTCCTGTTAACTAACATAACCTTTTTATGAAGAGTTAGTACTAACCCCTCTTTAAATCAACTCATGAAATTCTATACGTAAGACATTCTTTTTTCTGATTTTTTAAGAGAAGTACTATCAATACTAATTATATACTATAAGTGCATTTTCCTCTTTATATGCAGAAAAGCACTACAAGAATTATGTTTGCAGGGCTATATTTTTACAGGTGTCGAATTAGGTGTTGTTTGTAATGATTTTATCGTATAAAACAATTTGATATTGGCGCTTTGCTTTCGAAATAAAGTATTCCTTCTAGATTATTTACTTCTTCAAATTTATTTAAGTTTTTGAATATGCCTTAATCTCGTTCTTTTTGGTCATTATCAACCTTACCTTTATAACGAGTAATATATTGCTCAAAAATCGTATATTTGTATAATATATTACAAGTTATGTCTAAAAGCAATTCAATATTACTACCTAAGCTAGAGCGTTTATTAGAAGAAATGGGCGAGCAAATAAAGTTAGCTCGTCTTAGAAGAAAATTAAGTGCAGATCAAGTTGCAGAGCGAGCAGGTACTAGCAGAAGAACATTATACTCTATAGAAAAAGGGAAAAGTTCTGTTAGTATTGGTATTTACATTAAAGTTTTAAATGTACTCGGTTTAGAAAAAGACGTTTTAAATATTGCAAAAGATGATGTTCTAGGAAGGAAACTACAAGATATAGGATTGACAACTAAGGAGCGTGCACCAAAAAGAAACTAAAAAATGAAAAGGACTATATATGTTTATGGAGATTGGTTCAAATTAGCTACACCTATTTTGATTGGCGAATTATATTCAGAGACTTTGAGGGGGAAAGAGGTATTTTCTTTTGCTTATAATAAAGAATGGTTGCAATCTAATTATGCATATCAATTAGATCCAGAGTTAGGCTTATTTGAAGGCGTTCAATATTTGAATGATGAAAAGTCAAATTTTGGATTATTTTTAGATTCCTCTCCAGACCGTTGGGGTAGAGTGCTAATGAAAAGAAGAGAAGCTGCTTTAGCTAGGAAAGAAGACAGGAAAACGGATAAATTGTTTGAAACGGATTTTCTATTAGGTGTTTTTGATGGTCATAGAATGGGGGCTTTGCGTTTTAAATTAGATAAAGAAGGTTCTTTTTTGAATGACAATAAAGAATTAGCAAGTCCACCTTGGACGTCAATTAGGGAATTAGAGCAAATAAGCTTACGACTGGAAGATGATGATAGCTTAGATGATCCTGATTATTTAAAGTGGTTGCAAATGTTAGTTTCCCCAGGTTCTTCTTTAGGTGGGGCAAGACCAAAAGCAAGTGTTTTAGATAACGAAGGAAATTTATGGATCGCTAAATTTCCGAGTAAAAATGATGGTGACGATATTGGTGCTTGGGAAATGGTAACTTATCAATTAGCCATTCAAGCTGGTATTGACATGGCGGATTCTAAAGCTGAAAAATTCAGTAGTAATCAACACACGTTTTTAACTAAGCGTTTTGACAGAACGCGTTCAGGTAAAAGAATTCATTTCGCATCTGCAATGACACTGTTAGGCTATACTGATGGCATAGATGCATCTTCTGGGGCTAGTTATCTAGAGTTGGTAGATTTCATCACAAAACACGGGGCGAATCCAGAAAAAGACTTAAAACAATTATGGCGAAGAATTGTTTTTAGTATTTGTGTTTCTAATACAGATGATCATCTAAGGAACCACGGTTTTTTATTGAAAGAAAAAGGTTGGGTACTATCACCAGCTTACGATATAAATCCTGTAGAAACAGGGATGGGTTTGAAATTAAATATTTCTGAAGATGATAATGCTTTAGATCTTGACTTAGCTTTAGAAGTTGCTCCCTA
The DNA here is from genome assembly GCF_008806375.1 of Pseudotamlana haliotis. GTDB lineage: Bacteria > Bacteroidota > Bacteroidia > Flavobacteriales > Flavobacteriaceae > Pseudotamlana > Pseudotamlana haliotis. The sequence goes on from NZ_WAAT01000045.1 coordinate 34,095, forward strand.
TTTTAGAATAGAAAAAGAGAAGGGAAATATTATAATTGATGAAGTTCTGGCTGTTGTTTCACAATGGAAATTATATGCTAATACATATGGTATTTCACGATTGGAACAAGAGCGTAAGGCAGGAGCCTTCATTTTGTAATATAAATTTACTTAACGAAATGAAACAAGCAAAGATGTAAGCTAAGGAATACTTGGACTTAGTGAGGATTTTGCGCAGTTGAATGAGGTAAGAAAAATGTGTAAAAGGCAATTATATACCTTATATTTGGGAGTATATAGAGCGTTATGTTCTATATATTATAGTTGCCAACAATATAAAAAAAACGAATCGTTAACATTTATGCTTTCATTTTTTAAATCAAAATCTAACTTGACTGAATCGGAATTTGCCGAAAAATTCTTCGCTGAATTAAAAAAGAAAGTTAAAGGTTTGGAATTAGTTTCAATCAACGGACTTGAAGTTGTTACTAAACTAAAAGATTCTGACAATTACCAACATTTTTTGGACAACTCTTACGCTGAATATAAAAATGAACCAAAAGATTTAAAGAACGTAATTGAAAAATATACATTCGCTTCGAAAGACCTATTTCTTCCAGAAGAACCAATCCAATTAAAAAGAATAGTTCCAGTAATTAAAGACAAAAGATATTTAATAGAGAGCTCTAAAATCATTGAGAATTTTGAAAACACTCACGTTTACGAAAAGTATAATTCTGAATTATACATATTTTATGCAGAGGATAAAGAAAATACAATTAGCTATTTCACAAAAGAAAAATTTGAGCATCTGAATGTCGGAATTGAAACAATAAAAGAAAAAGCAATAGAAAATCTAAATTCGGTAGTTTCTAAAATGGAAAGACACGGAGAAAATGGTTATTTTATGCTAACATCTGGAGGAGATTACGAAGCAAGTTTGATTTTATTTGACATTTGGAATAAAGAAAACTTTCCAGTCAATGGAAATTTAATAATTGGAATTCCTGCAAGAGATGTTGTGTTTGTTACTGGAACAAATGACAAAGAGAATATCGAGAAATTAAAGAATACAATTAACGAAATTAATGAATCAGGAGACCATTTAGTTTCGGACAAAATATTTGAATTTAAAAACGGAAAATTTGAACTGTGGAAATAAATACTGTTGGCAACACCGTGTATAATTCATTGCTAGTTATAGCCTACTTACGAAAGGCCTCGCGGACTTTCTATCTGTGATTTATTTGCTAACTTTAGTGCTTAACCACGCAACGAAATCATACACAAAACCGTTAACTGCAAAAATAAATTCACCCAAAACAACACCTAAGCCCGCATACCTTCAACAAAAACTTCGACAAAGTTTTTCATTTTATCTAGTATCCTTTCGCCTATACTTCGAGCTTTTAAAATACTTGGGCGGTTGTCTAAACACTTAAATACATCGTCTCTAATGGGCTGTTGGCCGCTATAGATGTAGGCATCTATTAAGGCTTTAAACTGTGCTTTATCTAAATTTTCATCTTCACAAATTTTGCCTAAAGCTAGTATTTTTTGTTCTTGCCAATAAGTATCAAATGCTTCTTCTATCGTATCTGTATCTTTAATGTTTGGTAAGTTTTCTTCAATAAATTTTTCAATGAGTTCGCGCTTACTCCTTAATTTCACATCGCCACCTAACAGATCTAAAATAGCTTTTTTCTTAGCTGCAGCTCCTGTAGTTTTATCTTCTTTTAAGTTTGCTAATAACGTAATGATATAGGCTACATTAATACGGTCGCGATGAATAAGCTCTAACTCAAAATCAATATCATCAAGAATGGAGACTTTTACTTTTTGAGTATCTCGTTTTACTTTATCGTATAAATCTAAATACTTGCCTTTATAATCTTCAAACTCCTGGGCATCAAGAGGCAAATCTTCCCAATTAAAATCGGTGTACGATTGTAATACATTTAGGTTTCGCATCAGTTTTCTAAAAACTTGCACAAAAGCAGCCTCTTCTACTTCGCTTTCTAAATCGTTTACACTTTGGTAGGTTGGTGTTATTTCTTTTAAACCTTCAAAAGCTTCGTCAAACTTCTTAGCGACATCTTCATATTCAGGCATTATAACGACTTCTATGGCATCTTTATTAGAAAAGAGTGTAATAGCGTCGTCAGTCGCTTTTTTAAGGTTACGGAAGCACAATATGTTGCCTTGCGACTTCTGTTCGCCTAAAATTCTATTAGTTCGGGAAAAGGCTTGTATTAAACCGTGCTGTTTTAAGTTTTTATCCACATACAAGGTATTCACCTTTTTGGCATCAAAACCAGTAAGCATCATATTCACGACGATAACCAAATCTAAACGGTCTTTTTCATCGTTAAAAGTAATCTTCTCACGTTCTTTTAAACGCTTGCTAATATCTTTAAAGTACCCTTCAAATAACTTACCGTCTTTGGTGGTAAATTTGGTATTATACATTTGGTTATAATCTTGTATAAAACCTTCTAATTTATCTCTAGTATGACTGCTTTGATAAGCCGTTTGTGGTTCTGCAGCTTGTTGGAGTTCTTCATCGGGTAAATAGTCTTGAGCATCAAAAGCGTCTTCATTGGCGCCATAAGTAAAAATAGTCGCAATACGTAAATCATGCTCTCCTGCAGCTTTCTTTTGCTGAAACATCTCGTAATATGCCATAGCAGCATCAATACTACTTACCGCAAATAGTGCTGAGTAGGCTTTACTAAATGTTTTTCTATCGTGGTTGGTAATAATATAATTGGTTACCGACTCGATGTATTTCGGGTCGTCGAATACTTCTTTTTTGTCGATGTCCTCGACCATCAGATCAAACTGTGGTTTGTTTTTATGCTTAAACACACGGTAATATTCAATACCAAAACGCAATACATTTTCGTCTCGTATGGCATCGGTAATCACGTATTTATGTAAACAATTACCAAATAAATCTTTGGTGGTGCGTTTCCCTAAATCGTTTTTAGAGGCATTGTCGGCAAAAATGGGTGTTCCCGTAAAACCAAATAACTGACTGCCACTAAAAAACTCTGTAATCCTACCGTGTGTTTCTCCAAACTGACTGCGGTGGCATTCATCAAAAATAAACACAAAACGTTCGTTTTTTAAGGGTGCTAATTGCGAACGGTAATGTCCAGAAATGGCATTATTCAATTTTTGTATGGTGGTAATAATTAAGTCGGAATCTTTAGCATGCCCTTTTTTGTCTTTGTGCTTGCCCAAAAACTGATTAACCAAACTTGTTGTATTATCGGTAGAATCTACACTGCCTGCTTTAAAGGCATTAAATTCCTTCATGGTTTGGTAATCTAAATCTTTACGATCTACCACGAAAACCACTTTATAAACCTCGGGCAAATCCATTAAAATCTGACTCGTTTTAAAAGACGTTAAGGTTTTACCAGAACCTGTGGTATGCCATATATAAGCATTTTCGGTTGTGGTTTTAACTTGTTTAATAAGCGCTTCGGTAGCAAAATACTGGTATGGCCTAAGCACCATTAATATTTTATGTGTTTCGTTTATTACAATATAATGCGCTATCATTTTACCCAAGTGGTCTGGGTTTAAAAAGGCCTTAGCAAAAGCATCTAACTCTGTAATGTTTTTATTGGTTGCATCTGCCCAAAAGAAGGTTTGTTTAACAGATTGCAGGGCGTTATTTGCTAAATATTTGGTGTTTCCGCCATTACTAATTACGAAAAGTTGTACATATTGAAACAGCCCATGATTGCTCCAAAAGGAATGTTTTTGATAGCGATTTATTTGATTAAAAGCTTCCTTCATTTCAATCCCTCTGCGCTTTAATTCTATTTGCACTAAGGGCAAACCATTTACCAATAGTGTTACATCGTATCGGTTTTTAAACGATCCTTCTTGTGTGACTTGGTTAGTGACTTGAAACTTGTTTGTGTTCCAATTTTCGGAATCAAAAAACTGCACATAGGCAATATCTCCGTTTTCTTTTGTGAAGCTAAAACGATCTCTTAAGGTTTTGGCTTTATCGAACACATTGCCTTTTGCCAAATGGTTTAATATACCATCAAACTCTTTAGGCGTGTAGGTTGTTTTATTAAACCCTTCTAACTGTGTTTTTAAATTGGAAACCAAGGTATCGCCATCTGGAATTGCAACAGGCTGATACCCTAAACCAATTAACTGTTGGATTAGGTTGTTCTCTAAGGCTAATTCTGATTGATGACTCATAATTAGGAATTAAATATAGATTTGTATGTATCCTCGATCTCAATAACCTCTGAGTCCTTAAGGGATACAAATTCTTTTTCTCGGGCTCGTCTTGAAAGTGCGCCATTATTTTGTTCTAGAAAACGAACTAGAAGTGCCACTAATGTGTCAGGCATTTCAAATTCCTCATCTAAATAGCTTTTAAACGCATCGTAATGTGTGAGGTAAATAATCTCTTTAGGTATAATGTTTTCTATCGTATCATCTACACAATCATACAGAAATTCGGCTTGTTTGGTGACATCAAAATATCTGTAATAATCTAAAGTATCGTTTAGTACGTTTACGTTATGATCTTTAGTTTCTTCCCATTGAATAAAATCTAATAAAGGGTAAGAATACTGCTCTAATACCTTTCGGTAATCGTCTATATGATCTAAAATTGAAGCGGATACTGGAAAAATTAGACCTTGCTGAGAAAACCGTTTTTTAGCAAGTACATGATGAATTAAGTATCTGTGAATCCTGCCATTCCCATCTTCAAAGGGATGCATAAACACAAAGCCAAAAGCTGTAATTGTTGCGGTTAAAACAGCATCTAAGTCGCTATGTATTAATTTAGTATTGGTTGTAAGAAGTCCTGAGACTAACTGATCTAGATCTTCCCATTTTGCTGAAATATGATTAGGTAAGGGCGCACCAGAAGATCGGTCATGCTCACCAATAAAACCACCTTTTTTACGAAATCCCATATCTACAAAGCGATCATTTTCAATAACGGCTTGTTGTAAGCGTATTAATTCGTCCTTGGTTAAATTTTTAGTTCCTGCCTGACCAATGGCTTGTCCCCATCGTGCAGCGCGTTTACTTTTAGGACTTTCGCCCTCTATGGTGAATGACGCTTTAGAATCTTTTAACAAAAGAAATGCAGACGTTCTTTGTAACACATCTTTTCTTAAACCACTTAAATAGCTTGCTTTTTTTTCTGAATATTTTTCGGAAATATAATGTTCTAGTTTTTTCGATTTTCGAATTAACGGACAGTAATCAATGGTGCCTGGCAGGTTATTAATAATTCTGTGACGTGGTGAGCTCACGCCTTCAATGGCGAATTGTAATTTTTCATCTATTAATGGAACGGCCTTTTTTATGGTTAAATCTGGTATGTCTAATTTTTCATTCATTAGCCACTCGTACAAAAACCATATTTTTCGGCTGTACATTCCAGTTGGCTCTATTTGTAATAGGTCTTTAACTGCTGTTTTGTTCAGTTTTTCGAATAGCTTTTTAAAAATTAAGAGGTTAACGCCTTCATATTTTAAGGCAAAGACCAATTGTTTGTAAATAGATTCTTCTGGTTTGTATTTTGGCGTAAACACTTTCCATCCTGCTATGTCGTATTTTTTATTTTTATCACTTATAACAGATAAAAATTCAGGTATTGGCACCTGCAATTCTAAATGATTAATAAGTGCTCCATAGCCAATAATGATACCTTCTTCGGGAAGTTGTCTTCCGTGAAAAGCAGGTATTCTTATTGAAATTTGAGTATTTACATGCATTGTTTAAGAATTTCAGGTATTCAAATATAGATGAAAAATAGGTTTTTATTATGAAAAACAGGTATTTTATCTAGGTATTTGAGAATAATAGGTTTTTAGTAGGTTCAAAAAACTGTGAGCACCCCAACCTCGCAGTGACAGTTACATAACATCGTCATACAAATCCAACCACTCCGGATTCACATCTTCAATTAACGCCACTTTTTTAGCGCGATTCCCTGCCTTTAATTGTTTCTCTCTGCCTATAGCGTCGCCTATCATTTGAAAGGTTTCAAAATACACTAACTTATTTAAATTGTACCGCGCACTAAACGATTTTTTATCATGCTTTTCTTTATGTTCCTGTATACGCCGACTTAAATTGTTAGTCACACCAACATATAATGTGGTGTTATTCCTATTGGTTATTATGTAAACATATCCTGGTGTCATAATGTTAATTCTTACCGTCATTGCGAGGAGGTACGACGAAGCAATCTCACCAATCGTACACGTCATTGCGAGCGCAGTGAAGCAATCTCACCATGCACCCCCGTGTCCCTTTTCGTGTTTCCTGCTCCCTCTCAAGAGACTGCCGCGGTCGTGCCTCCCTCGCAGTGACGCCTCTACACAAACATTTGCTGCAACAGCCCTTTTTTAAAGCTTTGCGTTTGGCTTATTTGGGTATTTACAGCTTCAATTTTAGTGTCTATACTTGATAAAAAACTGGCTATCTTTTGTTGTTCTTCGAGGCACGGGATATTCACCTTTAACTTATTCAATGATTCCTGATTAATATTAGTATTAGCGCTAGATGTAGCATAAGAAAGAAGTTCTTTTCTAAAAGACTGAGAGCTAAAACAGTATTTTTTATACTCTAGAATTAGATTATTAGTTTGGTCTCGATAACGAATCAAAAACCCACTATAAACCGTGTTAAGCAAGTCTTCACGTACAACTACAGCTTCTCCCACTCCTGTTCTTTTTACAGAAGATCTTATAAACAAGACATCTCCTTTAAGAACACTATAACTCTCTTTCTCTTTGTCGGTTGAATTCACTAAATCAAATGATTTATTCTGAATTTCTGATTTCCCGAAAACATCCATTAAATTGACAAATGGAGAGCCATATCCAAATTCTTTTTTATCTTTATTTAAACCGTTCTTTAAAAAACCAATCTCCCCCAATCGTTTCTCCTCCCAATTAGGATATTTGGTTTGGTTAGCATCAGTTTGCTTCGTCGTGCCGTCTCGCAAAGACGCCTTGGAATGTGTTTCCGTAAAGCCATCTGGTTTAAAACGAAGTTTACCGCTAAACAGTTGTTGCATCACACCTTTTTTGTATTGCTCTAATAAAGCTTCCTTTTTGGTGAGTTGCTGTATTTTTTTATCTACCGATGATAAAAATGTGGCTATTTTTTGTTGTTCTGGGAGGGTTGGGACTGTTAATTTTAATTTTAGTAAATCTTTGGTGTAGATAGCCGCAACACTAGTCGTTCCTGTCGCTAATCTTCTCAAACCTTTAATTCCTTGAAAAGAATTCAATCGATAATTCATAAAAAAATTATTTTCAAATTTAATATACATCAAATTCGAATTATAAAATGCTCTTGGTAATTCATTCCTCCAAATTGAAACTTTACCAACTAAATCCAAAGTATTCCTCGTATTAAAAAACAAATCTCCAAATTGAATTAAATCTTTGTCGTTTAAAGATTCTCCTTCCTCTACATACTGAATTTTATCTAATGAAATATTACCTCTTCCTAAGTTTCCCATTTTTATCAATGGATTTTCATTAGGGGTTTCATTATTAGCATAATTCCCTCCCAAGCGGGAAGATTTTAATAAATGACCAAATCGTTTACTTTCCCACTCCCCTTCAAACTCCTTGAATCGTAGTTTTGGGATGTGTTTGGAGGGGTTTGTTGTTGGGGTTGGGTTCATAAAGGTGGTTTTTGGTTTTCGGTTTGCTTGATGGTTTTTGGTTGCTTCATGAGTTTGCTTCGTCGTTCCTCCTCGCAAGGACATCTCGCAAGGACAGCTCGCAAGGACGTTAAAACGGTGTATTAATGCCTAATTGCTTACAGAAATCGGCTATAGTGGCATCGGTGCTTTGCATATCTGCATCTAAGGCTTTAAGATCTGTGGTTACGGCATTTAAATCTATAGGTTCTTCTTCCTCAAACGTATCGACATAGCGGGGTATGTTTAGGTTGTAATCGTTTTCAGCAACTTCCTTAAGTGTGGCTACGTAACTGTATTTGTCAATGGCTTCATGAGATGCTTCGCTTTCACTTCGACTGCGCTCTGCATGACAGTAGGATTTATAGGTATCTATTATTTTAGCAATATCTTCTTCACGTAAGTAGTTTTGTGTTTTTACTTTTTCGAAATATTGGCTGCTATCTATAAACAGGATATGGTCTTTGTGTTGGCGTTCTTTTTTAAACACTAAAATACAGGTAGGAATACTGGTGCCATAAAATATATTGGCAGGCAAGCCTATAACAGCATCTAAATAATTACGGTCTTTAATTAAGTATTTACGAATATGGCCTTCGGCTGCACCTCTAAACAACACCCCATGTGGTAGTACAACCGCCATGGTACCGTTATCGGCTAACTGATGCACCATATGCTGTACAAATGCGAAATCGGCTTTAGAGCTTGGTGCTAGTTTTCCGTAAGCAGAAAACCGATCGTCACTCATAAACAAAGCATTGGCACTCCACTTGGCAGAAAATGGCGGATTGGCTACAATAGCCTCAAAACGTAAGTCTTCGTGTTGTGGTTTTTCTAAAGTGTTTTCGTTTTTTATGTCGAACTTGTTGTAATGCACATCGTGCATAATCATATTCATTCGGCATAAGTTATAGGTGGTTGGGTTCATTTCTTGCCCGTAAAACGCACTAACGTCTTTAACTTCTTTAGCGACACGTAACAACAATGAGCCTGAACCACAAGTAGGATCGTAAACCGATTTTAATTGGTCTTTCCCAACCGTTACTAACTTAGATAAGACTTTAGACACCTGTTGCGGGGTATAAAACTCGCCTGCTTTTTTCCCTGCACCACTAGCAAACTGCCCGATAAGATATTCGTAAGCATCTCCCAAGACATCACTATCGGTATTTTCTAAGTCGAAATCGATCTGATCTAAATGCGCCAAAACTTTTACAATGAGTTCGTTTTTATCGTTTTCAGATTTCCCTAATTTAGAACTTGTTAAATCTAAATCTTCAAACAGATTTCCAAAATCGTCTTCACTTTCCGATCCCATAGTGCTTTGCTCGATATGCGTAAGCACTTTAGATAAATCGCTTAATATAAATTGATTTTTACCGCCTGCATTTCCTCGACGTGCCAATTCAGAAAATAATTCTGAAGGTGCTAAGAAATACCCCAATTTATCTAAAGCAGCATCTCTTAACGCCTCTAATAATTCGGCTTCTTGCTCATGCCCTTCAACCTCTGAAAAGGTTAAACCATCTGGCTCTAAAATCTCGTTTGCGTAGAGCTCCATTTTTCTACTTAAATACTTATAGAAAATAAAACCTAGTATGTAATCTCTAAAATCATCGGCGTCCATTTTACCTCTTAGGGTGTTGGCAATGTTCCAGAGTTGTTGTTCTAATTGTTGTTTTTGTTCTGTCATTTTTCGGTGTAAAAACTTAAATACCTACAACTCATATGCTGTAATATGGTATGTATTGCAATATAATTACTTTAAGTAATTAAATGACTGCTAAAAAGAGATTGTTGTATAAATATAGAATTATATAATGAACATGGAAGCGCTATTGGGTAACTTTTAATTAAGAGCTAGTTACTCTTAAAAACCAACATGCTCACCCATAGTATTTAAAAAATCTTCTATGCTTTTTTGAAGCGTAATAGGGAGGGATCATTAAATTGAAAGCGCGCGCTTATTTTCCAATACAGAAATTGATTTTAACTGACTTACAGATACTTATATGTATCGAGGTACAATTAAGGTACTAAAACTAAATAAATTATAATAAACAAGCTGTATTTTACGAGTTTTAGCTTTTGGTAAATAAATATTAAACTTATTACCTAACATTTCGTCTTTCTCGTTTATTGTTAATTAAAACCTCACCAACAATACAAGAAAACGGCATGATATTAAAAAGAACCTCTGAAAAATAAAAAAAACACCTATTTTTAAGCACCAATCGCTTACATCAAAATTAAATGGGATTATTTCAAGTTTCTGTATTAAAAAACCAACTACAATTACAAGATCAAACTAAGGTTACAAAGGCGTATTCTAAATACACAAAGTACTTTTTAAACCCTACAATTCAAGAAAACATTAGAGCTTCTAAAGAAGAAGAATATCAAGGTATTTTTTTAACTGAGCTTTTTGTAAAAATTTTAGACTATACTTTAAAACCTAATGCCAATTTTAACTTAGTTGCAGAATATAAAAACCAAACCAATTCTAGAAAAGCAGATGGCGCCATTTTAATTGGAGATATCGCTATTGGTGTTATCGAGTTAAAAGGTACAAATACTAAAGATTTAGAAAGCATACGTAAACAAGCCTTTGATTATAAAGCCAATCAAAAAAACTGTACCTATGTTATTACATCTAATTTTGAAAAACTTAGGTTTTATATAAATGATGCCACCGAGTTTGAAGAGTTTAATTTATTTGAACTGACACTAGAGCGATTTTCTTTGCTGTATTTATGTCTTCAAAAAGACAATATTATAAACAACATTCCTTTAAACATAAAAGAATCATCAGTTGTTGTAGAAGAACAAATTACAAAACAATTCTATAAAGATTATTCTGTTTTTAAACGTGAATTATACCGTGATTTAGTAAAGCAAAACGCTAAACGACTTAAACAAAACAACAGTATTTCGAGTACTAATGTAGATGAAGCAACTGCGGACGAACTAAAAGCACTCGAAAAAAATGTAAAGCTTACCCTATTTAAAAAGTCGCAAAAATTAATAGACCGTTATCTCTTTATTTTCTTTGCCGAAGATAGAGGCTTACTCCCCCCTAACAGTACACAACAAATACTAGACAAATGGAAAGCTGATGTAGATTTTGGAGACGACAGACCTTTATACGATCTTTTTAAACAGTATTTTAATTTCCTTGACCAAGGTAGAAAAGGAACAGCCAGTAGAGCCGAAATTTACGCATATAATGGTGGGTTGTTTAAAGAAGATCCTTTACTAGATAACCTTAGTATTAGCAACGATTTACTTTTTAGTCATACCAGTAAATTGGCAGCTTACGATTTTGAAAGCCAAGTAGATGTTAATATTCTAGGTCATATTTTTGAAAACTCTCTTAACGAAATTGAAAGCGTAAATGCCGAAATTGAAGGTGCCGATTTCGATAAACAAAAATCTAAACGTAAAAAAGATGGGGTTTTCTATACACCAAAATATATTACAAAATACATTGTAGAAAATACCATAGGTAAACTTTGCGATGAAAAGAAAATAGAATTAGGCTTTAAGGAAGAAGAATATTTTAAAGGACGTAAAAACAGAAATAAAGCCACCATTGCCAAATTAGTAAACATCTTAGATACTTACAGAGATTGGCTACTGCAACTAACCATTTGTGACCCTGCTTGTGGTTCGGGTGCATTTCTTAATCAAGCCTTAGACTTTTTAATAAAAGAACACCATTATATTGATGAGTTAAAAACTAAAGTATTAGGTGGTGGTTTACAGTTCCCTGATATTGAAAATACTATTTTAGAAAACAATATTTACGGCATCGATTTAAACGAAGAATCTGTAGAGATTGCAAAACTCTCCTTGTGGTTACGTACCGCACAACCCAGACGTAAACTAAACGATTTAAGCTCTAATATTAAATGTGGAAACTCTCTAATTGATAGCAAAGCCGTTGCAGGAGATAAAGCCTTTAATTGGGAAGCACAATTTCCTAAAGTGTTTAAAAAAGGTGGTTTTGATGTGATTATTGGAAACCCGCCATATGTTGCAAGATCTCTTGATGAAGGAACTAAAAAGTACATAAATAAACATTATCAAACTGCTCAATATCAGATAGATTTATATGTTTCCTTTATGGAAAAAGGGACAGATATATTGAAAAAAGAAGGTGCAATAAGTTTTATTGTTCCAAATTCTTGGCTCAAAAACATTAAGATGTCTGATTCTCGACGATACGTATTAAATAATCTTGATTTTAATGTTATAATTCCAAATTTGGATAATGTATTTCCTGATGCTTCTGTAGATACTCTAGTCTTTGTTGCTGAAAAAAATAATAGCTCTAATCAAAATATCCAAATAATAGAGATTGCAGAAAAACAAGTTTTTTTAAAACATCATATCAATCAAAGTAGGTTTTTAAAAAATGAAGATTACATTTTTGATGTTGAAATTAGCGAAACTATTTTACCTATTATTCAAAAGGTTAGAAATGAGACTATTTCCGTTGGAGAAATAATGGACGTCACAAGAGGTGTAAACCCTTATGATAAATATACTGGACAAAGTTCTGAAATAATAAAAAATAGAGCATACCACGCAAATTACAAGAAGGATGAGTCGTTTGTTCCTGAATTAAAAGGAAAACACGTAAGTACTTATAATTATACTTGGGATGAAGAGCACTTCATAAGTTACGGAGATTGGTTGGCTGCACCTCGACAGGAGAAATACTTTGAAGGATCAAGAATTATTTTAGAGAAATATTAGGTAAGACTCTTGTTAGCACTTTGATAAGGGAACAATTTATTATTGATCGTAGTTTGTATATTGCTCGAATTGATGACGATACTCAATCTAATTTTATTATAGAATACATAATTAGTATTTTAAATTCTAAATTAATGTCATTTTATTTTCGCTATTCCAATAATGAGTTCGATACTTTGTTTCCAAAAATAAGAGTTGCAGAATTTAAAAAACTTCCTATTAAAATAGTCGAATTAGACCTTCAACAACTAGCAAAAACTAAAGTTGATGATTTATTATTAGCAAAATCAGATGTTATTATTGTTTTTGAGAAATTTAAAAGGTATTTCGTAAAGAGTTTTTCCTTATTTAAAGTTTCACGCAAACTACAAAACTGGCACGAGTTAGGATTTGGAGAGTTCATAAAAGAGCTAAACAGAGCCGTGAAATCTAATAACAAATTACGTGTTAAAGAAGGTTTAGAGGAAGTTCCTACCCTTACCAAAAAAGATGAATTTGAGTGGTTAGACCTTTTTGAAGACAACAAAGAAAAAGCACAAGATTTACAAAACCAAATTAACCAAACCGATAAAGAAATTAATGCTATGGTTTATGAACTATACGGCTTAAACGAAGATGAAATTACTATTGTTGAAAACAGCTAAACTTTATTTTTTATGTTGCTTGTTGCTAAATTTGAAAAAAGTCAAGTAAATAAAGCGCTAAGACTGTAAACAATAGAGAAACATTACATCAACATTTGCCAAATTGTAATTGTTGCTCTAAAGTTGAGTTAATGTTGTTACCCCAAATACTAGCTAGCATAGTAATTAAGGCAATAACAGCAACAAATCAACTTAAATTTTTAAACAGATCTTTGCTAAAGGTATAATGACGACCTTTAAACATATTTGCTTCCACAATTGGCTTATTTTGTATTGAATAAGACATATGATATTTCAAATAAGTACTGTTTTTAGGCTCTAGTTGATACTTAGTCTTTAAAAGTTCAGATATTTTATGAGAACTGGTTCTAATATTATTTTCAGAAAGTTTACCCACCAAATCGCCAACAGAGTACCTTAATACATCGGTATCAAACTTAATAAACTCGTCAGATAATATTTGCTCTAATTCTTTGTTTAAGAAGGTTTTATTCCCATTCATTAACACTTCAAGTGCATAAGTATGAATCTGTTCTTTTGTAAACCACATTCTTGTTTTTCTTGGGCTTTCAATACTTCTTTTATTTATAAAATAGATAAACTGAGGTAGCTCTTCCTTTAGGGTATCCAATAAGTTAGGGTTGTCTTTTGAAAGATCAAAAGGAATAATTTTTCGCACCCAGTAGCGTATTTCAGAATTATCTATATACACGAAATTTTCTTCATTATTAGAGCATAGAATAAATTTGCCAAAAAAGCTGCCTTCAATTTTGTCTTTCCCTTTGGCTTCACTTTTATAGGTTTTTGCCGTAGATAAGTTTTTTAGTCGTTCGCTATCTTCCTTTTTGTCTAATAATACTTCATCAACAGCAATAATCAATTTAGATGCCCAGTCTGAATTAAATCGGCTTCTAAAGTCTTCATTATTATTAATAGTCATATTATTTTGAAAAATGAGCTTCATCCAATTCAAAAAAGTTGTTTTTCCTGTATTACGCTCATTACTAACAAGACATAAAATTGGCAATACTTGCGAAGGATAACGCCATAAAACACTTAAATAATCGATACCCAATTCATACTGTTCACCGAAAATATGTTTTAAAAATTTTGTCGTAACTGGGAACTCACCTTCAATAAATTTATGCTCTAATTTTTCATATCGATTATAAAACCCATCAATAACCATTTTGTAGTTAGTATGCGATGGAATTAGACAAAAACCATCATATTTATCAATTCTTTTTATGAATTCCTTTCCATAATCGGTCATTAATTCATTTTTAGACCAAGGGATTATTAAATTTATACTGTCTTCACTAAGTAGTGGTTTTGTTACGTTTTTGTAATAGGTAGTACCTATTCGTAAATATTTATCTTCCATATCTATACATTTACTTTTATTAGACCTAACTTACTCGTATCAATATTTTGAAATTTTGAAACAAATAAAATTTTAACAGTTACACCTTGTATGGACTTGTCTGCTTTACAAAGTTCTATTATAGCTTTTTCAATATCATAAAGCGGTAATCTCGGTTTGCATCGATAGATCTCAATAATAACTTTAACCTTTGCTATTAAATTATCTATAATTTTACTACTTAATAGATCGTTTGCTTTTATTGACAGTAGGTCTTTATAGAGGTTCTCTAAGCTACTTACTCCCTCTGGTTGATTTATTTCCAAGTTATTGTACATAGCTATTTTTTATAAATTAAAATTTGCTTAACCGCATCAAAATAGGCTCTTGATCCATCACTTCTTACGGGCAAATTCTTGATTAGAACACTTTGTCTTATTCCATAGCCTAAGAGTTTTTGAATATCTCCTTTGGTGGCTGGCTTATTTTCTTCTTTAGTGAAGATATTTGTAACAAGGTTTGTTGCCAAGGTTCCAACCGCAGCATTACCTATTCCTGACAAACTCATATTTTCTACGGTTCGAGAATCAGCGTTTTTAGGAGCTTCGGGTAAATTTTGTCTTAATGCTTTTCTTTTTTTAAAAGCACCTACCCTGCAACTGCTACTACAATATTTCTGTTTGTGTCTTCTTTTTGGGATGTAGCTACCACCGCAATACTTACAACTATATGTGTATTTATCCATTTTTCATTAATTTAACGTTAGACTTACGGC
Source organism: Pseudotamlana haliotis (assembly GCF_008806375.1). Classification (GTDB taxonomy): domain Bacteria; phylum Bacteroidota; class Bacteroidia; order Flavobacteriales; family Flavobacteriaceae; genus Pseudotamlana; species Pseudotamlana haliotis. The sequence continues at coordinate 49,334 of NZ_WAAT01000045.1, forward strand.
TATTGAAATGGATTTTGAGCTAAATACTCATTCGCTTTGTCGTGAAGTGAAGTTTTTGTCTCACGTTTACCACTTTTAATCCAATCTAGTATTTCAGATTTTAGGAAGTAAAGTTTTCCTTTCTTGTGGTAAGGAATTGCATTTTTATGAACAAGCCCATAAATAGACCCTTTGGTCATATTTATAAATTGGGCAAGTTCATCAATAGTAAAATATACATCTTCACTATTGTTCAGGAAAAAACCTGATTCTTTTTTTAAGTTTTTTGTAATTTCTTCAGCCAGTACTTTAATTCCTTCTGCTGAAAGTTCATACTTTAAAATCATATATTTTGTTTTAATATTTTGATTCAAAAGTAATGGCAAGAGTTTAGTATTTTTTAGCTAGGGATATGCTAGGGATATACTAGGTATTTTTCAATCCCCTAAAAAACAATAAGTTAAAAGTATTTTAACATGAAAAACATCCTAAATTATCAATAAATATTTTTAAAATTTATTTCTTATTATTAAAATAACTCCCAAAACCAAATTGCAATTCATCCGCAATAGATTTCAAACCATTGTTTTCGAGTTTAACTTTTAAGCTTGTTATTTTATCTTTAGCTTCTGTTTCTTTAAATACTGAATATCCTTTATGCACTTGCTTATAGAGATAACTCTTATGAGCCTCCTTATTAAATATTTCAAACTTATCAGTAGATCCTATTATTAATACTAGTTTGATTAATTCAGTTGAAACAATTTCCTTCAAGTTTAACCTGTTCTTTAATAAGTGTAATAGTATTGCTCTTTCCTTTATATTAAATTCATTTTTAATACGGTCTTTAGTATTAACAACATCAAATGGAGCTTTATTCTTGTTAGATACAGAGTTTTCATCTGAATCCTGTTCAATAACATTTAGTATTGCTCCCCCATTTTGAGTACTTTCAGGATATCTAATTTTTAGCATATCCTTAAACTCTTCTGAACTTTGATAGCCTATTCTATCAAAGTTTTTAGCATAAAAATATTCTAATTTGCCTGTGGCATATATAAATTCATAATATTGAATGTAATTTCTAAAATGATTTTCAGTTAGATCAATTGATTGCTGCTCTGCCAGTTTTTTAATAAAAAGCTCGTAATCTAAGTTTTGCTGCTTTATAAATTCATTTTTTATTTGATTACTCAAGACAAAAGATATTATTTCATCAAAAGCTAAGTCATTGTCGATTAATGAATAGCGTTTTTCAAATATTTCATAACAACTATATAAACCTGTTTTTTTAAATTCTTCAATGATTTTAGTTTGACTTTCATTTAATCCTTTAAGAACATTCTTAAACTCAGTATCAAAATTACTTTTATTTGACTTGGCTAATTTTAGTGCTTCTAAAGTATTATTTTTTATAGCCTCCCATGTGTAATTATATTGTTCTTTATATATTTTAAGATAATCCATCTAAATCTAAATTAATTCTGTTAGCTGCTTCAATTTTATTTTTATCCATAACCTTAGTGTAAATCTGAGTAGTAGATAAGTTTTTATGTCCTAGTAATTTTGATACCGTGTAAATGTCTGTACCATTAGCCAGTTGCAAAGTAGCGTAACTATGACGAAAGTTATGGAATGATATTTTTTTACGAATTCCTGACCGTATAATCCATTCTTTTAATGGTCTTGTTATTTGAGTATATTTTATGTTAGTGAAAACTTGTCCTCTAGTAGTACCTTGTATTTTTAAAAGGGTATAAGCCGTATCAGATATTGGATGATTATTAATGTTACCAGTTTTTTGTTCTGTTAGCTTTATGTAATATCCTTGGTGCTTATCTTTATAGACAGACTCCCATTTTAAACTTATAATATCAGAAAAACGAAACCCTGTTAAGGCAGCAAAAAATGTTAAGTGCTTAATTTTTTCTATTTTAACTTCTGTTTTCCACAGTAAGTCCAATTCCTCTTCTGTTAGGTATTCTCTATGTGTTTGCTCTTCCTTTATATATACAGCTTCATCTGCTAAATTGGTTGGTATTAAACTTCTTTTGTATGCTTGCTTTAATACTGAAATAAAATGTTTATAATAAGTAGAAGCTGTATTAATGGCTAGTTTTTGTGTATTCTTAACTCTAAGATTATTTACCGTTAATAAATACTCACGATATTTCTTAACATGATTATCATTTAACTGATGGGTTTTGATTTCTCCACCAATGAAGTCCTTAAAATAATTAAATGAAGATTTCCATGCTAAATAGTTTGAGTAACTACCCCTATTTCGTCTTTCTAACACAACGCTGTCATAAAAGGCATTAAAACTAACGTTTAGATTAATGTTTTCTTTAAATCCAAACTCCTTATCCCTCCATTGTACCAAACGTTTAGCTCTGACGATTTCCGCAAACTCAATAGTTTTTTTATTATGTGTCCTTTCTGCTTCATCTTTAGGCTTTGCATAAATCTGCAATTTTAAAAACTCACGTCTTGTAGGCTTACCTGTTTTGGGGCTTATAATGGGAGAAGAATAATCAAGATAAAGACTCAATTTATCATTCGCTAATTTCTTTTTTCGCACCGTTATATTCGCCATAATTAACTGTATTTAACTTTAATCAGTAATTTTTCTATATCAGACTTTCTTATGCGTATTAATCTTTCGGAAAGGTTTGAGGCTTCGAGTTTTCCCAGTTCGATTAATCTGTAAACAGACCGCTTTGAAATACTTAACAATGTTGCAGCTTCTTTTACTGTTAAATAATCCTTTGCTTGAATCATTTCTAAGGGTTGAAGCTTGATCTTTAAAGTTTGTGTATTCGATTTTTTAATCTTACTCTTTCGGGTTCTTTTCTTATAAGCAACATTCGCACATTTAAGCCCACAAAAACGAGTAACAGTTGTCTTAGCAATAAAGGTTTTATTGCAATTTTCACATATTCTTTCAATTCTAATATTAGAACTCATTTGCTTTTAATAAAACACCCTAATTAAGTATCATTTAGATGTAATAAGATACATTAAGTGTAATTAGGTGCCATAATTTATCCAAAAATTCAAATGTAATATTAAAAATAGAAACGAGGTACAAAATAGGTACAAAAAATATTGAAAAATACTATAAACAACTAAATTCAAAAAGACTTAAAAAACTTTAAGTATCTGATTATGTTTAACTTGGTAAAATATAGTTTAGTATTTTTTAGTGTATTATTTGCCAATACAGAAATTAGCAAATATATTCCCAAGCAACTCATCATTAGTGACTTGACCAGTTATTTCACCGAAGTGATAAAGTGCTTGACGAATGTCAATAGCCATTAAATCTGAAGATAAATTCATATCAATCCCATCTTGTACTTTTTGAATTTCTTCAAAGGCTTTAAGTAGCGAATCGTAGTGTCTCATGTTGGTTACAATAGTTTCGTTATTTCTTAGCGCTCCTGTATTTACAAAACCAATTAAGGCGTTTTTAAGCGCTTCTACTCCCCTATTTTCTTTAGCTGCTAAAAGGATGTATTTTGAGTTTTCAATAGCACCCAAAAACGTTTCTAGTTGTTTTTCTTCTTCCGCCGATAGTTTATCTATTTTATTCGGAACAATAAGTAAAGGCTTTAAAGGATATTTGTTTTTTATTTTTTCGATTTCTATTTGAAATTGCTCTGCATTATCTACAAACTGTGTGGCATCAAAGAGGTATAAAACCACTTGCGATTGCTCAATCTTTTCAAAGGTTTTTTTGATACCAATGCCTTCAACCACATCTTTGGTTTCACGGATTCCCGCGGTATCAATGAATCGGAAACCAATACCTTGAATTACTAATTCGTCTTCAATGGTATCTCTTGTGGTTCCGGCAATATCACTCACAATGGCGCGGTCTTCGTTTAAAAGGGCATTAAGCAAAGTGGATTTCCCCACATTGGGCTCGCCAACAATAGCTACTGGAATACCGTTTTTAATCACGTTTCCAACAGCAAACGAATCGATTAATCGTTTTAAAACAAAGGTGATTCTTGAAATAAGTTCTTTAAATTGGGTACGATCTGCAAATTCGACATCTTCCTCAGCGAAATCTAACTCTAACTCTATAAGCGATGCAAAATTTAAGAGTTCCTCACGAAGTTTGGCGATTTCCGAAGAAAAACCACCACGCATCTGTTGCATGGCTATTTGGTGACTCGCTTCGTTATCACTTGAAATTAAATCGGCTACAGCTTCCGCCTGACTTAAATCTAACTTACCGTTTAAAAAAGCACGTAAGGTAAACTCACCTGCGGTTGCCATTCTACAACCATTTCTTAAAAATAATTGTATAATTTCCTGCTGAATATAACTTGAACCATGGCACGAAATTTCTACAACATGCTCACCGGTATATGAATTCGGATTTTTAAAAACAGAAACTAAAACTTCATCAATAGTACGTTGATCTTCTACAATATGACCTAAATGAATCGTATGCGTGGGCTGTTTAGCCAATTGCTTCCCTGAAACCGATTTAAATTGAGCTTCGGCTAAAGTTATAGCATCCTTTCCCGATAAACGAATTACGGCAATGGCACCCGCGCCAGATGGTGTTGCAAGAGCAACAATAGTATCTTGATTAATCATTCGGCAAAAATAATTATAATTAACTAAGTAATGAAATATGAAACTTTATTGTTTATAGAACTAAATGAACTAAGCATGTCATTTTTTTCAAAACTGATAAATTTTAAAGAATTCGTATAATCATTAATAAAATTATTTCATATATATTAGTATTAATAAAAAACCTACCTTAAAATTAGCAATTACCTACAAATGATAAAATTGCTAAAAAAAAGTCAACTATAATTTAATCGCACTTAATTCAATTCATATATGCCTAAAAGTGAAACCTCTATATTAAAAATTTCTAAACATCAAGAAACTACAGATTTAGGTCTCCTTTATTTTTTTGATAACTATGTTATTGCTGAATTTAATGAAGGGGTTAAAGTTAATTTTATAAGTTTTGAACCATGCCACAGACTTATAAAAAAGGCCTTTGGAGAACAAGACTTCGGATTTATAAGTAACAGAGTGAACTCCTACTCTATTGATATTACAGAAGCGTACCTATTTAACAAAGCATTTCCAAATGCTAAGACATACGCTACGGTTACTTATAACCTTAGTTCAAAGAAAGTTACTGAAATAGAAAATCATTTTTTCAAGTTTAACAAGCAAGATTTTAACTCCTTAGCAGAAGCTATAACTTGGGTACGTCAAACTTTAGAAAAATAATTACCGCTTATACCAAATAAATACCATCTGGTTTTATTTCAATCTGGCGTTCTTTATAAAGTGCGCCTATAGCTTTTTTAAAGTTCTTCTTACTCATTTGAAGCTGCTCTTTTATAGCTTCAGGACTTGACTTATCAGTAAGATTCATATAACCCGAATTGTCTTGTAGCTCGTGTAAAATACGCTCGGCATTAGGCTCTATATTACGGTAGCCTATTTGCCCTAAAGAAATATCTAATTTATTTCCTGGGCGTACTTTTTTAACGATACCTGTTAGTTTATCACCAACACTAATGTCTTTAAAAATCTGGTCTTTATAAATTAACCCAGAATGTATTTTATTTACAATAACATTCATACCAATATCTGAAGGATGCGATACTATTAAATCAACCTCATCAAACTGTTGCACGGTTAAATTGGTATTATCTAAAAAGCGATTGGTTTTACTTGAAGCAACCAATCTCTCCGTTTTTTCATCTAAATAACAATGTACCAAATACCAGCCACCAGCTTTCATATTAAAGGCCTGCTCCTTAAACGGGCAGAACAATTCCTTAACCAAGCCCCAGTCTAAAAAAGCCCCATAATCGGTAACTTGATTACAGCGTAACATAGCAAAATCGCCACGTTTAATATAAGGCATATCGGTAGTCGCTACAGGACGTTCTTCATTATCTAGATAAACAAAAACATCTAATTTGTCCCAAATTTTAAAACTGTCTGGCACATAGCGACTAGGAAGCAACACTTGGTTGTCTTCGTTATCAATTAAATAGATACCGTGTTCAGATTCACGAAGTATTTCTAGCGTATTTACTTGTCCTAATGTTATCATGCGGCAAAGGTAGTGATATTGATAAAGAAAATTTTATTGAAAATAAAAAAAAGAGACTGCTTGAAAAGTAATCTTTTCAGGCAATCTCTTTGTGTTTATACTAAATATTAGAAGTTATGATGCTCAGCAAGGCTCAGCATCATAAAACCAATTTACTACTCCTCTTCCTAGTCGTCTGATGCTGTATTTTTATTAGGTGTTTCTTTTAAATTTTCAAAATACCCAAGAAGGACTTCATCGTTGATTTTCTTTGGTGTAAAAATCTCTAAAACCTTTGGTTGTGTACTTTCAGTAAAGAAACCTGGTAATGCCGCGTTTAATTTATCTTCATCTGAAACCGCTTCATAGCCTAAACCATACATTTTACATAAATGCTCTGCTGTATGCCTATGATTTGTTTCAAAATAGGTGTCAAAATTTTCGGTGTTTTTATGTCCTGGTAAGATTCTAAAAATACCACCACCCTCGTTATTTACAATAATAATTCTGAAGTTAATAGGGATATGATTATTCCACAGGGCATTACTATCATACAAGAAACTTAAATCTCCGGTTAGTAAAACCGTAGGCTTATCCACTCTAGCCACTGCACAACCTAATGCTGTAGAAGTACAACCATCAATACCACTAGTACCACGATTACAGTACACTTCTAAAGTTTTATTCACTTTAAAAAGTTGCGTATAACGAATGGCTGAACTGTTACCCACTTGTAAAATACTATCATCTGGAATCGCTTTTAATACCTTACTAAAGACTTTTAAATCTGAATAAGGTGCATTTACGATATACTCCTTATGTTTCTTTAAACGTTTTCCTTTAACTTCTAACCAATGTGTTTTGTAGTGACTTTTAACAAAGTGCAATATTTTAGGTAAAAAAGACTCAAAAAAGTGGTTAGGCGTAGTTTCAATATGATTATCTAAGCAGAAAAACGTATCGTTAGCCTGTTTACGGTCAATATGCCAATGGTGTTTTGGCTGATAGTTTCTTAAAAATTGTTTTACCTTTTTAGAAACAATTAAGCCACCGAAAGTCACTAAAATATCTGGTCGCAGTTCTTCCTTCTCTTCATCAGTTAATGAATCAATAAGCTGATCAATACTCGGAAAAAAACCTTTGTGGTGTATATTTGAAGTTGACTCTGTTAAAACAATAATACTGTCATCTTCAGCAATTTCATCCAACCATTTTTTCTCGATTTTGTTAGGCATATTGGTTCCTACTAAAATCATTTTTTTAGGAGAAGTATCCCACTCTTCTAAACAAGACTGTAAAACATAATCTTCAATATCGTGCTTCTTAGCAACTACTTCTACGGTCTTAGGAGAAACACTTAATTTATCAACAACCTCATAAAGTGGTTCGTCAAACGGAATATTAATATGTACAGGACCTTTTTTCATAAGCGCCATATTGATGGCCATATTTATTTCTTCCTCGTTATTGGTTTGAATATTTTTCTGTAAACCTAATAAACGTTCAAAACGGTCTTCCACTTTAACCATTACGGGAACACTTTCATTGGAGTGAATGTGTTTTTCATCCTTTAAATCTAATTTTAAATCGGTTGAAAATAAAGAATGATTATCAAAGACATTCGCCTGGGTAATGGTTTGCCCATCACCAATATTGATTAAGTTTTTAGGACGATCGGCAGAAAGTACCACCAACGGAATATTACTATAGAAAGCTTCTGAAACTGCAGGATAATAGTTCAACAATGCACTACCCGATGTACAAACAACAGCTGTAGGTTCTTGTAATTGCTGTGCGATACCTAAGGCAAAAAAGCCTGCGCAACGTTCATCAACAATACTATAACATTTAAAAAATGGGTCGTTGGTAAACCCTATAGTTAAGGGCGCGTTTCGGCTACCCGGAGAAATTACAATATGTTTTACACCTTTTGATTTACAAAGCTCCACAACAGTTTGTGCAAGAGCGGTTTTTGGATAAGTCATTTTTCAGATAATCTTAGTTATATCTCAAAAATAATAAAACCAATAATTAAATAACACTTTTAATGACTAAAGATTTTGAAACGGTTTCCAACCACTCTTTTTCGGCATCCGAACTTTGGGTAATTCCGCCCCCAACATACAATATCGCTTCATTGTTTTTAAGCTGCATACAACGTAAATTCACATACAATTGCGTGCTATTTCTGGTTAAAGCATAGGCTCTATTTTCAATATTTCGTCTTCCCGAACGGGGCGCTACCGTTTTTTCTATATTTAATTCGCCTAAAAATCCGGTATAATATTCACGCTTATAATTTTCATTTTCTAAAATGAAGGTTTTAGCGCTTTCCTTTGGGAGTCCGCAAACCGCTGGTGTTGGATGAATGGCATGAACTATCGTCTTTAAAGATACCGCGGCTTTTAACTGTGCCGAAATCATGGTTTTTAGATGCAGAAGATTTCCAGTTTTAACAGTTTCAACACTTGAAGCTTTAATACTTTCTGCTAAAGGCTCTAATTGATTCAAAATAAAATCGGTAACAAACTGCTGTTCTTGGAGCTCTTTTTCCTGCCAAGTCACTGCCGTATCACCATTATAATTCTGTGTACCAGCCAAAGCCATGATAGAAAAACGATTGCCTTCTATTTTTATTAAAGTCTCTGGCGTAGCCCCTAACCATAAGCCTACTTTTGGGTGAAACCAACAATACACGTAAGCCGATTTATAGGTATTCAAGAGGTTTTTCAGAATCTTAATAGGATTCGTTTCCGTCATACCTACAGATTCCTTCCTTGACAAAACGACTTTCTTAAACGTATGGTTTTTAATAGCTTCAACCCCTTTATGTACTAAGTTTATATGAAAGGCTTTCGCCGAAGGGTCTTCTGAAGGTTCAATTTTAGAAGATTCTATTTCAGTTGAGGGCTCAAAGTCCGTAGAAATCGCTTCTGAAACTTCCGAAGGCATTAAAATGGTATCTTCCGTACTATCAAACGGTGCAAAGACATAACCTTTCTCAGAATAATTTTCAGAAAATAACAAATCTGCATTATTTTGAAGCAGCCCTTTCAACTCTAAACTATTAGGTTTTCTATAAGCTACAAAGGGTAAATTGTTTTCGTACTGTGTTATAATACGTTCGAAAAAAGCTCCTGAAGTCATGTAAATCTATTTCGATTTTGGGAGTGCAATAGTAGTCAATTTACACAACGAAATCAAATTATCGTGGTCGTCTGTCACACGAATTTCTAAAAGCTGGGTGGTTCTTCCTTTATGCAGGTAAACCGCCTTGGCGTATACATGACCATCTCTAACACTTTTTAAGTGGTTTGCCGAAACCTCAATACCTCTTACAAACACATCTTTGTTATGCATAAGTAATTGCACTGCAAAACTTCCCATAGTTTCGGCTAAGGCTGCAGTTGCACCACCGTGTAACACACCATCGGGCTGATATACTTTGGAAGTCACCGGCATTTTCCCAAGAATAAAATCGTCGCCATAATCTATGATTTCAATATCCAAGGTTTCCATTAATGTATTTTTACATACGGCATTTGCCTTTGCTAAAACGTCTTCTTTAGATAGTTCCATTGAAAATATGTTTTATAAAATTTTAATACTTCAATTAAATGAATGAAGCTATTTCGAAAGAAAATCTTTGATCATTCTGAACTCCGGCAGGCAGGAGTTCAGAATGACATGATTAAACTCTTTTGAAACAGCTTCAAATAACTGTATACTATTATACTAGTATTTTACTTTGTAAACTGCTCCAAAACTTTTTGAGCATAAGGTTTAGCAACTCCTGAAGCTGAATCAGGGTCTGTGATTTCAGTATTCACCACCGCGACCAATTGCTTTGTGTGTTCTCTTTTTAAGTCGTAAACAACAGTTTCTAACTTATAAATATCAGATTCATAAGTACGCTGAGAGCTTGGAATATAGTTACCTCCCATACCGTAAGGCGAGTAAAAAGAACCATAATAACCGCCAAAACCAGCATATCCTCCATAAAACCCTGGGTAATAACCACCGGCTACATAACCTCCAGATTGTTCAGTATTTATTTCCGTTTTTACATCTTTTAAAACCGTTAAAGCTACAGCTCCAAAACCTTCAGCTTTAAACTTTTCAATATGCTCATTCACTTCTTCTTCACTCATTTTTTTATTAACCTTAATATCTGGGAAGGCTACATAGCTTGGTGCTGCATCAACACCTTCACTTTTAAGAGCACTCACTATTTCTTGCTCAAATAACTGTCTAGAAGCTAAATCATCCATTCTAGCGATGACTAAAATTTTGTCCCCTTTAACCTGATTAATATCAGGAGCTTTCCATGTATCTGTAACTTTAATAGAAGGACCACAACTGTGTAAGACTATTGCTAAGATAGCCACGCATAATAATGTTAATTTGTTTTTCATTGTTTGATTTTTAATATAGGAATATGTTTTTATCCTTTTAGGGGATTTAAATTCGTTTCAAATATAAACATTAAGTATAGCTACTGGAGCAAACTTTATGAAGTTTTAACGAAATAAATAAAGTCTTTTTCAGTGCACTAACCGCTCAATAATGGCTTTTACAGGTAAGATTTTATTGGTGAATTCAATACTAGGCCCAGCTACCCAAACCGTTTTATAAGTCGCTTTGGTTGCTGCATTTTTTGTTGCGTTCATTCCTATGGAAAAGCGAATCATTTTCACCCATTTTTTCAAAGCTTTATTTTTGTTTAAAACCGATTCTAGCCAAGTTTGTTTGGTGCCTATCTTTTGAACATAAGGTGTATTTATTACGGTACAAGGTGTGCCTGAAATCCGCTGAGTCATCACAATATCATCAGCGCCGTATTCTACACAGGCTTGTTTATATTCTGAAGTCACTCCTGATTCTTCTGAAGCTATAAAAAGGCTTCCCACCGAAACACCGCTAGCGCCATAATTCAAAATGTTATCTATATCAGCCTTACATCCAACACCTCCTGCCGAAATAATAGGAAGCTTACAATGGGCTCGTAATTCTTCTATTAAAGCTTTCGGACTCTTATCACCACGATGGCCGCCAGCTTGATTGTTTACCGCAATGATGCCATCGGCCCCTAGAGCCTCTACTTTTTGAGCATATTTTAAATCGACCACATCACAAAATACTTTTATTCCAGCTTGATGGGCTGCTTTTATGGTTTCTTCTGGACTTCCTAATGAAGTAATTATAAAATCACAACCGGCTTCACAAATGACGTCTAGCTGTCCTTTAAGTTTTACATTAGATTTATTGACTATCAAATTAAACCCAAAAGCACCATGTTTAGGCTTGGCAGTTTTCAATTTATGAATGGCATCTTTTAGCTCGTCTAAGGTTCTATAGTTTAAAGCAGGAATACAACCAGCAATACCACTTTCCATCGCCGCTTTAACCATTGCTACATTAGATACTAAAAACATAGGGGCTTGAATAATAGAGTGCTTGATATCTAAAAGTTCAGTAAGTCGTTTAGCCATGTGGTTTTTTATCAAATATACTAAAATATGATGCGCGCATAACAAATACAGGTTTTATACACTTAATGATATTAATCATTTTATAATTAAAATAACATCTGTAATTTTAATACTTAATTTCGCTAGAATTTAGCATTATGAGCAATATACTAGTCACTGGGGCTACTGGAAATATAGGATTTGAAGTGGTACGTGAATTATCAAAACTTGATTCTGGACACCACATTTTTGCTGCTGTTCGGGCTATTAATAAAGCAAAAAATAAATTTAATGATTTTACGAATTTAGATTACAGACGTTTTGACTTTGAAGATTCTAGTACCTTTGATGCTGCTTTAGACCAAATAGATATCGTGTTTTTGTTACGTCCGCCACACATTTCAGATATTGAATGCTACTTCAAGCCATTAATCTCAAAAATTAAAGAAAAGGGTATTAAACAGGTTGTTTTTCTCTCGGTTCAGGGTGCGGAAAAGAGCAAAGTGATCCCTCATAATAAAATCGAGCGTCTCATTCAAGAGTTTGGTTTAGATTACATTTTCATTCGCCCCAGTTACTTCATGCAAAATTTAACGACCACATTGCTTAAAGATATTAGAACAAAACGTGAAATTATTTTACCCGCAGGCCATGCTAAATTCAACTGGATAGACCTTAAAAATATTGGCGAGGTTGCGACCATTTTTCTCGATAAATTTGAGAATTTTAAAAATCAAGCTATTGAGATCACAGGCTTAGAAAATGAAAATTTTGAATACGTTACTAAACTCATCAATTCGCTAATAAACCGACCTATTAGCTACAGAAATGTCAATCCGTTTAAATTTTACCAAATAAAGAAACGTGAAGGCATGGTCGGTGGTATGATTATCGTGATGATTTTATTGCATTTTTTACCGCGTTTTCAAAAAGCGCCTCAAATCTCAAATTGTTATGAACGTTTAACAGGTAAAAAACCAACAGATTTGAAATCGTTTATTCAAAGGGAACGTGCGTTTTTTGAGTTATAATTGGTATTAAATTAAAACGTCAGAAACATGCTACTTCTTATCTAAAAAACGATAATACCCACATTTTAAATAAGCACCTTCAGGAAATCCAATAGGGTGATCGGTGTCATGATCGGTTTGTAAAAGGACTTTATAGTTTCTATTTGTTTTATCTAAAACACGGGAGTTAATTTCAAAGAAATCTTCTGAAAGTACACGTGATGAACATGAAGCCAATACCAATAATCCATTTTTTGAGGTTAACCGCTCCCCTAATCGCGCCAATTGTGCATATTTTTTCTTTGCCAAATGAATTTCAGAGGCTTGTTTTGCAAAACTTGGTGGATCAATGACCACGACGTCAAAAGTAATTTTATCATTTATTAGGGCTTCTAATTCTTCAAAAGCATCTCCTGCAATGATTTTATGCTTACCTGTATAATCATTTAACTTACCATTTTCAACAGCGATTTCTAAAGCTTGCTTGCTGATATCTAAACTAGTCACTTCCTTGGCACCGTTATACAAAGCATGTACTGAAAATCCGCCTGCATATGAAAACACATCCAATACGGTTTTTCCTTTACTCCACAAGCCGACTTGTTTTCTATTGGCACGGTGATCTAAAAAATAACCGGTTTTATGGCCTTTTATAACATTTGCTGAAAAATTGACACCATGCTCTACAAACTGTACTACTTCATTTTTTAAGGTTCCGTAAACCACCTCACCATTTTGAAGTTGGTGCTGTTTAGATTGCTCTAAACTTCTGCTTAAACGCACAACCACAGTTTCAGCTTGAGACGTTTTTTGTAGACTTGGAATAATCATTTCAATATAAGGGAGCCAGATTTCAGAATATATTTTAACTACTAAAACCTTAGCATAGACATCAGCTATCAACCCTGGGAAACCATCATTTTCACCAAACAACAAACGGTAACTGTTGGTATTGGTTTTTAGGAGCCCTTTTCGCTTTTTATAAGCCTCATCAATTTTTTTCTGAAAGAACTGGGCATTAATGTCTACTTTTTCAAATCCGCTATGCAACATTTTAATACGAATGGGAGAATTGCCATCGTATAAACCAAGCCCTATAATACGGTTTTGTCGTTTTCCGAAAATAATGGCCAAATCACCCGATTTTGCATCATCATTTATTTTTATAATATTATTAGAAAACACCCAAGGATGTCCCTTTAAAACAAACTGTTCGCCTTTAGAATTCAGCTTTACCGCTAAATTTTTAGGTTTTTTTGTACGTTTAATATTTTCAGAAAAATGCATGGTTTAATTTTAAAACAAAAGTAGTCGAATTATAAATTATAAAGCAGGTATTCTGTGCTTTATAGCATAGTTGTATTCCTAAAAAAGGGGTAAACTTGAGAGAATCAAATACTTTTCACAAAAAAAATCTTATAAACACAGGACTACTATCTGTTTTTCAGACAATTAATGATTATATTTAACCCTCTCTTTGCATAATTATAGCCGCCCAAGTTTTTATTAGCCGATATCACTTAAATAGCTGTGCTATGATGATGCAAAATCAAGATAATAGAATCTTCAATGTACTTAAAGAAAATCCTTTATTTAATGATGTTTCCCATGCTGGGTTACAGGAGGTCATTCTGAATGGAAAACAAAAAACCTGGACCAAACGCATTTGCTTTTTAGATACCAGTAAGACACAAAACAGCTTCTACATCATATTATCCGGACGATTAAAAGTGTATTATTATAATCCTGAAAAAGATCGTAAAATCACTTTATTTATTTTAAGTAAACATGATGCTTTTGATATGTATCAATTATTTAATTGGTGTCACCACGACGTGTATTACGAAACATTAGATGATACGGAATTCTTCTCTATTTCAATCCTTTTTTTAAAGCAGTGGATGCAAAATAATATCACTTTCTACAAAAATGCTCTGGAATATAGTATGATAAAAATGAAAGGTTTAGAAGATTATGTGACCAGTTCAAACTTAGACTCGACCGCTAAGAGACTGGCCAAATTACTGTTACAACATACCAATGCAACAACCTTAAAACTGGAACTCATAAACGGCCTTCCTCACAAGGAATTGGCACAATTAATTGGCACCACAAGGACCGTTTTAAATCGAAATGTTCAACAATTTAAAGAAGAAGGCATTATTGAAATCAAGAACAAGCAAATTAAAATACTAAACATGGCACGACTTATTGATCGTGTCAACCAATAAAAAAACTTTAACATAAAACATTGTTAATATGATACTTAAGTAGCATTTTTCTTTGAAAATAATATATAATTTAGGGTACCTTAAATATCAGATCTCTCTCTACTCAGTAAATTAATGGTAAAGACAATTGTTTAATTTAAACCTTTTATCATGAAAAATCTTCTAATCGGCCTTTGTTGCCTCGTTTTCACCCCATTAATAACCGCTCAATCGAGTTTTGAATCTGATGATGTGCTCTTACTCAAATACAAGACTGCCACTGCAGTACACAGTAATTACCTATCAAATGTTTTAGAAGTCAATATGGCTAAGCGCATTTCAGCTTTAGAAAGTACTGTCGCTAATTACGATATTACTAAACAGTCTGTTTATAGCAAAGCCAATAAAAGTGACTACCGCGTAGTCTTTGAAGAGCATGATAAATATGAAGGAAGCATTGTGGCTCACTTTAATCATGCTGGTGAATTAACAAAATCTATGGAAAAGTTTAAAGATGTTACACTGCCTTATGTTGTAAGGTGCGCTGTAGTTAAAACCTATCCTGGTTGTACATTTGTGACAAACACTTACTATGTATCTTACTTACCTAATAAGCCGATTGAAAAAACATATAAAATTAAAATAAAAGTTGATGGTTCTAAAAAAACTATAAAAGTTGACGAAAAAGGTCAGATTTTATAAGTGTTTATTGTTGTGAGTAAAAAAGGCTGTTTAAACTTTTATATGTCTAAAACAGCCTTTTTTCTATCTTTTAAATGTTGAAATCATTTTAATAAGACTTTTGATTTCCACACCATTCTCTTCTAACTCTATAGTTTCTGTACTACTAATCACTAATTTATCTTTCGTTAGCGTGAGTATTTTAATAGAAGGTGCTTCTTCTTGATTTACTTCGTCATCATTTTCTATGATAAGCTCATCACCATCAAGCTCCCAAGAACCACTTTGTAAAAATTCTTCACCTACAATATAATCGGTGTCAGTTACACCATTTATGGTATATTCTAGACTAATATTGTAACTGCCTTCTGAAATTACGGTATTCGGAGACTCAGTAAAGGTTAATGTATTTGTCATCTCGTCAGCTTCACCGTAATAGTAGGTCTCAAAATCTTCTCCGGCTATTGTTGTTTCATATGAGCCTTCATAAACTAAATCGGTTGCCGTCCAAGTACCTACTAGATCTCCCGAAATATCTGAAGCTTCATTTTCATTACTAGAACAAGATGTTAAAACTAAAATACAGGTAATTAATAAAATACTAATTTTTCTCATTGGGGTTACTTTGGTTTTAGTTAATTTACTTTTCTGTATTCAGCTACAAGATCAAATTCAACAGTTGTTATTTGGCCATTTATTTCAAGGCTTTCTTTACGTGAATCTGTAAGCGTCATAGTGTTTGGTAGTAACTCATCAATTCTATAGCTCTCTTCTTCATTACCATTATAAATTCTTAAGGTTCTTCCGTCTTGACTCCAACTGTCCCCTGTTAATAGTTGTTGAACACCTGAATAATGTATAGATCCTACTCCCCCATCTATTGTCAATTCAATTCTAAAATTACCTTGAGTTAATAAAACCTTAGGGTCATTATTAAAACGTGTAGACATCGAATTATCTATAGATTCTCCTGTAATTTTAACTCTGGAAGATTCACCGTTAACGGTTATCGTTGCAGAACCATCGTAAGTAACACTGGTACTTTGCCAGTTGCCTATAAGGTCTTCTGATGTAAAATCTACATTATCATCATTAGAACACGAGGTTAATACAATACTTAACACTGAAAATAGACGAATAATTTTTTTCATGACCTTTAGATAAATTAATTTTCAAGCAATATTACGGGAAATTGGGGTACTAAACCAATCCTAATAAACAAATAGCTACAAAACGGTATAAAAAAAGCGCAACCTTTAAGATTGCGCTTTACTTATTTTTAAGAATCTATCTCTGTGTGAGGTTCCGAAACGAGTTCGGAATAAGTGATTCACAGCATCTCAATTTTCATCGAGACGGGTGCTCTACTTACTTAACTTCTTCGAAATCTACGTCTTCAACGTCGCTGCCTTCGTTTTGTGGTTGCTCACCTGCACCAGCATCTGGTCCTGGTTGTGCTCCACCTTGAGCTTCAGCTTGCGCTTTGTACATTTCTTCAGAAGCTACTTTCCAAGCTTCGTTTATTTTATCTAAAGCAGGCGTAATTACTGCAACATCTTTAGACTCATATGCTTTTTTCAATTCTTCTAAAGCTTCAACAATTGGTTGTTTTTTATCTTCAGATAATTTATCACCAAACTCTTCTAATTGCTTTTCCGTTTGGAAAATCATAGAATCAGCTTCATTTAATTTCTGAGCATTTTCAGCTGCAGCTTTATCTGCTTCAGCATTTGCTTCAGCATCAGCTTTCATCTTTTCGATTTCTTCTTCGCTTAAACCTGAAGAAGCTTCGATACGAATATCTTGTTTCTTACCAGTTGCTTTATCTTCTGCAGATACTTTAATGATTCCATTAGCATCGATATCGAAAGTCACCTCAATTTGTGGTGTTCCTCTTTGTGCTGGTGGAATATCACTTAAGTGAAAACGTCCAATAGTTTTGTTATCGGCAGCCATAGCTCTTTCACCTTGTAAAACGTGAATTTCTACTGATGGTTGATTATCTGCTGCTGTAGAGAATACTTGCGATTTCTTAGTAGGAATCGTTGTATTCGCTTCAATAAGCTTTGTAAATACGTTACCCATAGTTTCGATACCAAGAGATAAAGGTGTTACATCTAAAAGTAATACATCTTTAACATCTCCTGTTAACACACCACCTTGGATACCTGCTCCTAAAGAAACCACCTCATCTGGATTAACACCTTTACTTGGCGCTTTTCCGAAGAATTTCTCTACTGCTTCTTGTACTGCAGGGATACGTGTAGAACCACCTACTAAAATAACCTCATCGATATCAGATTTTGATAAACCTGCTGCTTTTAATGCAGACTCACATGGTGCGATAGTACGTTTTACTAAATCGTCAATTAATTGCTCGAATTTAGATTTTGTTAATGTACGCACTAAGTGTTTTGGTCCACTTGCAGTTGCTGTAATATAAGGTAAGTTGATTTCTGTTTGAGCTGAAGACGATAATTCAATCTTCGCTTTTTCAGCAGCTTCTTTTAAACGTTGAAGCGACATTGGGTCTTTTCTTAAATCAAAATTTTCTTCAGCGTTAAACTCATCTGCTAACCAGTTGATGATTTTCTCATCTACATCATCACCACCTAAGTGTGTATCACCGTCTGTTGAAAGTACTTCAAATACACCGTCTCCTAATTCAAGGATAGATACATCATGTGTTCCTCCACCAAAATCAAATACTACGATTTTTTGGTCTGTACCTTTTTTGTCCATACCGTAAGCTAATGCTGCAGCAGTAGGCTCGTTAATGATACGTTCTACTTTTAAACCAGCAATCTCACCAGCTTCCTTTGTAGCTTGACGTTGTGAATCATTAAAGTAAGCTGGTACTGTAATTACAGCACGACTTACATCAGTTCCTAAATAGTCTTCAGCTGTTTTCTTCATTTTTTGAAGAATCATAGCCGATAATTCTTGAGGTGTGTATAAACGACCGTCAATATCAACTCTAGGTGTATCGTTATCACCTTTTACTACATTATATGGTACGCGTTCTGCTTCGTTTTTAGATTCAGAATACTTGTTTCCCATAAAACGTTTAATAGAATAAACTGTTTTAGTTGGGTTTGTTACTGCTTGTCTTTTAGCTGGGTCACCAACTTTAATTTCTCCGCCTTCAACAAAGGCAATTACAGATGGTGTTGTTCTTTTTCCTTCTGCGTTAGGAATAACTACAGGCTCATTACCTTCCATTACAGAAACGCAAGAGTTGGTTGTTCCTAAATCAATTCCAATAATTTTACTCATAACTTTTTATTTGTTTATATATTTCCATCCCAATAGTTATCAGGATTCTGGAAACGTTGTGTTCATTTTTATTTTCGAGTTGTATAAGTCAATCTTTGTGCCATTTAACATTTACTGACAATCTGTCACTTTACTTTAGAACAGTTGCTAATTATTTTTTGTAAAATTTCGTAAATAACTTATTTCGCTGTAACTTCACTAACCAATCATGTTTTGATTATCATACTATGAAAAGATACATACTCCCACTGTTTTTGTTTGTTTTATTTCTAAATACTACACAGGCACAGCAAGCAAAACATGAAAACAAGAAACAAACTGACACGTTAAAAGAAAAGAAAGTCGATTTTCAAGTCATGCCATTTATTAGTTATAATAGAAATTTAGAATTCATGTTTGGAGCTATTCCTATGTTTATGTACAAACTAAATAAGAACGATACTATTTCTGCCAAATCATTATCGGGGATGTCGGCAGTTTACACCACAAATAAGTCGTATTTCATTGCAGCATTTAATAAATGGTATTTTAAAGAAGATACCTGGCGTGCTAAACTCTTCTTCTTAACTGGTGACAAAAACTCTCAATTTTACATGACTGACATCGAAGTTCCTGGTTTCTATGACTACGGGACAGACCTGACGGTGGTGAGTGCAGGGGTGCAACGCAAAATCATAGATCACCTGTATGGCGGACTCACCTACACCTTTGCCCATTATGACACCCTTTATGAAGATGATGTACAACCTGAAGATATAACACAAACCAATGCTATCGAGTTAAATGCATTATATGATAGTAGAAATGCAATTTACTACCCTACTGATGGTACAAAAGCCCTGTTAAGGTATTTAGCTTATCCAACTTGGTTTGGAAACGAAGTTGGTGCCAATCAAATTTCATCTGAATACAACCGATATTTTTCTTCTCGAAAGAACCATGATGTTATCGCTGCTCGTTTTTTTGGAAAATTTGGCTTGGGTGATATCGCCTTCCAACAGCAGGTTACCATTGGAGGAAAAGATATTCGTGGCTATTCACAAGGTAAATACCGTGGCGACGGATTAATGGCCATTCAAGGGGAATACCGCTATAATTTTAACAACAAAATGGGAGTAGTAGGTTTTGCCGGAATTGCAACTATTTACGGATCAGACACCCCTGAATTCGATTGGAAAGCCTACCCTGGGATTGGCGTAGGTTACCGCTATGCAGCTTTTAAGAAGGTGAAATTTAATATAGGATTAGATGCAGCCGTTGGTAAAGACGATTGGGGTATTAATTTTAGAATTGGGGAAGCGTTCTAATAATAAGGTCTAGTTCTGCTCATTAAGTAATGTCATTCCGACGATAGGAGGAATCTTTTTCAATAAAAGTTTTCAGTCAGAGTTTTCAGTTAAATGAAGTAACTATTTATGAACGTTCAATTAACAATCGTGATAAAGCCTTTGGGTAACCGCGTTGCTCTGCCAGACCTTCTGCCAAGGCATCAATGTCTTTTTTAGGAATGCTTTCTAACAAGGTGTTCTCTGTGTTTGAATCTTGTGTTTCAGATACGATTCCTAAATTATGAACCTCATCTAAAATCTGATTGGCTACGGTTAAAGCTGAAGAGGCTTTTACAATTTCACTACGCGCATAGGTTTTACACGGAAAACGCACCTCACCTATCCTTAAATTAGGATCATCACCCGGAATTTGCTGTGCACCAAATAGCGGAGGCCCACCTACTATAGCCGATTTAAAAGCAGGTACAAATTGAGTAACCAACTGAATCGCTTTTTCGGTACGTGCCTTAATATCTTTAGGCTCCCAACCACGGGTTAACTTTTCAGTTATCGCTTCATCAAATTCTGGCTGTTGCACTTTTTCCTGAGATTTTACCAGTCCGTTTTTAAACAAAGTTACCTCGTTAGTCATACCATGAATTTGATAATAATCGTCACTATATGGTGTTAACTGCACCATACCACGAGGCGTACCACGTTCACCATGAAAAATAAGTTCTGGAATTAAACCCGGAATAGCATCCCATTTTGAAACATAAGCGGCTTTAAATTCAATTAGATGTTCGTTATTCAAATGCAAAAATTCATCAAAAGCTCCGGCTTTAAATCCGCATGAATTCACTAAATAATTAACCCTGTAAACCGTGTCTTTTGTGCTTATTTCCCAATTGTAATCTAAATTTTCATTCCTAACATCTTTAATGTGAGTCACATTGGTATTGGTTTTTAAATCACAAAAAGATGTTTTGTTTAAGGCTAGTTGAGCCTGAGCTCCTAATCTGAATAAATTCCAGCCGTATTCTTGAACTAGAATAACAGGCATTTTCAACTTCTTAAAATCTATGAATTTAATGGCGTTTGTCATCCATTGGTCTGAAGTCTTTGGTTGCTTCACACTTGGTAATTCAGTTAAACGCTCTAAATCAGCTTTGGTATAAATTTTATAATAATCTTCCGGAGCACCTAGAATTTCATTTTCAGAATCTTCAGCAATGAGCGACTTATAGTAGTCAACCAACATATCCAGACGCTGTTTCAGATTTGAAAACTCATATTTTTCAGTTTTCGGCACACTTATTAATGTAGGGCGTTCATCAATTGACTCTGGAAACATACGCGCCATTTCTATGGACTGCTTCATCAATAATTGACACTGGGCAACTGATATATCTGGATATAAATTTCCACCAGCATGTAAATGACAAAAAGGAGGGCCGTTTACAACGCTTTTCTGCTGTTCAAACAACACAGAATCTATGCCATGTTTAGACAGCTGTAAAGCCGTTACAACACCAGAAACACCTCCACCAATAATACCTACATTGTAAATTTCACGCATACTAAAATAGCTCTTGAAGTTCTGCAAAATCATCTGCAACTACAGTTGGCTTATAATCTGCTATATTTTCGTTGTAATTATAACCGTAACTCACTCCAATACTTTCCATACCTGCATTTTGTGCCGCAAGAATATCATTTTTGGAATCGCCAACCATAATACTCCTATCTATAGTTGTATTAAATTCTTTAACCAAATGAAAAAGCGGCCCAGGTTGAGGCTTTTTCTCTGGTAACGAGTCTTCACCAACCCAACTTTTAAAGAAGTCTTTTATTTCTAACTTTTCTAAAATTGGTTGAATATAATCATAAGGTTTATTAGTACATATCGCCATATTATAACCGTTATCATCTAAATATTTTAAAGTCTCTAAAACTCCAGAATACATAAAAGTATCTTTACATGTCACTGCTTTATAAGCTTCAAAATAACGCTTAGAAGCTTCCTTTAAAAAGGCTTCGGTAAGTTCTTGATCAGGCAAAGCACGTTTTAAAGCACGTTCTATCAAAGGCATCGCACCATTCCCTATAAAAGGTGTTACGTCTTCGATACTCAAACGCTTGGCTTTATAATGCGATAACATGGTATTTACCGCTAAAGTTAAATCTGGAATACTATTAATGAGAGTTCCATCAAAATCAAAAATAATAAGATCCTTATCTTTAAAATTCACCATACTAATTTTTAAGCAAAGATGCGGAAGTTTTCCCTAAATATTAAAGATCTAAGCTTTTTTAGACTATAATTAATTGTTAAAAAGTAGAAGTTTTAAGATACCCTTTATCGTAAATCATAAATATAGATAAAATTAAAAAGATAAAATTACTGATTATCACACCGGACATTGATAGTTTTAATCTAGAAATGTATCTTTATGCCCTGATTTTATTTTTTAATAAAAATTTCTAAGCTAAACGATCTTGAAATACACACCTTTAAAAATTTCTTTATACCTAATCATTGTTTTATTGATGCTTTTGGGAATAACGTTCTTTTCAGATTCTAAGCCTTTACCAAATGGCACCTCTCAAGAAGGTTTTTTTATAGGTGACCTTACTGTAAAATATCCCAAGTCTGAATCTTTTCTACAAACCAATAGAGTTTCAAAAACTCAAGAAATTGCGCTAGACAGCATTGTTAGCAATGTTGAAACCATTATAGAAAGTACAGCCATTGAAACAGTTGAAGACGATGTGCCCGAAATAGAAGTAGCTCCTCCTCCTCCAGATTTTAGAAAAATTGACACCTCTAAAGTACAACGCATTCAGTACCCAGAAAACAAAGCTGAATACTTAACGAAATTACAAGAAAGTTTAGAGGCTAATCGTTGCCGCATCATTCATTATGGTGATTCCCAGCTGGAAGGCGATCGTATTTCAGCCTA
The DNA here is from genome assembly GCF_008806375.1 of Pseudotamlana haliotis. Classification (GTDB taxonomy): domain Bacteria; phylum Bacteroidota; class Bacteroidia; order Flavobacteriales; family Flavobacteriaceae; genus Pseudotamlana; species Pseudotamlana haliotis. The sequence goes on from NZ_WAAT01000045.1 coordinate 72,280, forward strand.
TCTTAGAAATAGATTACAGGGTTTATACGGTGGTCACGGACCAGGTTTCGTGCCTATTGTGCAGGTTTACGAACAAATTAGTAACGATGTAGCCGCTTCAGACAACTGGACCCGTCATGCTTATTTTGATAGAAGCACACCGCGTTTTGAACATAAAAAATATGGGGCCTACACCTCCATGTCACGATTTACGCAAGTTTACGATAGTATTAATGACCTTTTATTAGACAGTTTACAAATTACAAAAGGTAGTATCTATATTGCTAAACCATCACGATCATATTTACGGTTAAAAACATTCACAAATATCGGGTTGCATTATGGGAACTCTGTAACACCTACAACCATTAAGATTTTTAATAACGGAGAGCTCATTCAGTCGGACGAACTCATCAATGACGGAGACTACCATGAGTACACAATCAAGCTTGCTGAAACACCTGACGCTTTAAAAATAGATTTAGAGAGTAAAATTAGCCCAGATTTTTACGGACTCACATTAGATGGTGATAGTGGTATTAACCTTGATAACGTGGCTATGAGAGGGGCTTCAGGAACTATTTTTGCTGGTAGTAACAGTACAACGTTCAAACAAATGTATCAAGCTTTAGACCCGAAATTGGTTATTTTCCAGTATGGCGGAAATGCCGTGCCCCATTTTAAAGATTCGCTGCATGTGAAACGCTATGCGGGCTACATGAAAAACCATGTGAAATGGGTAAAACGTAAAACCAACGATGCTAATATTTTATTCATTGGTCCAAGTGATATGTCAACTACCGAAAACGGACAAATGGTTACCTATCCGCTGTTACCTTATTTAAACGAATGTTTAAGTGAGGTGATGACCGAAAACGACATCGCCTATTGGAGTATTTATGATGCCATGGGAGGTAAAAACGCCATGCCGTATTGGGTGGACCAAAAACTTGCAGCGAGTGATTACACCCATTTTTCACCCTCTGGAACTAAAATCATTTCTGAAATTCTTTTTCTGTCCCTCTATCTAGATTTAACCGAAAATAAATGAAGTATTTAATTCTTTTTTTTCTTTTTTCTTCTTCGGTATATGCTCAGCACTATGTTTTGGACAGCATTAAACCTACCTTAGGCCATCTAATAAATTTTGAAGCCAATACTTTAAAATTCGCTGACCAATCACCTACTTTCAAGGCTTTCTTTGCTATATTGGACAGCATTTATTCAGGTAAAAAAGAGAAGCTTCAAATCATGCATATTGGTGGTTCTCACATTCAAGCCGATTTTTACTCTAATAAATTACGCACTTATTTACAAAACATGGCACCAGATGCCACAGGTCAACGTGGATTTGTGTTTCCATATCATCTGGCGCATACTAACAACCCTTTAAATTATAGAGTTACCAGCGCAAATGAAGATAAATGGCAAGGCTATCGCTGTGCGCTAACACGAGATACCATCGCTTGGGGTTTATCAGGTATCACAGCTGCTTTTAGAGATATTTCAGATACTATTTCTGTAAAAGCAAACTATAAAAATTATAACAAAAACCGCTATACCTTTAATAAGTTCCGTGTGTTTTATAACAGCTGGAAAAACGACTACAACTTATCGGTTTTAGACAGTATTTTAGTCGCTTCAGACACGATTAATTACGCTAAAATGTACCGCGAATTTCGTTTCAACAAAACGATTGACAGCATAGAACTAGGGCTTCAGCTTAAAGATTCAACAACCATAAATCCTGAGTTTGCCATCATGGGTATGGAGTTTTTAAACGACAATCCAGGTGTTGAATACACAACCATTGGGGTAAACGGGGCTAGTTTTAAACGCTTTGACCGTAGCGCCTATTTTGAAAGACAATTTGATTTGTACAATCCCGATTTGTTTATTATTTCTGTAGGTACCAACGATGCCTACGTCCCTGAAGACCAATTTGATCCTGAAAGTTTCAGGCACTATTACAAATGGTTTATAAATATGATTCAGCGTAAAAATCCCAATTGCGCTATTCTGCTCACCGTGCCTAATGACAGTTATTACAGACGAAAACCCAACCCAAATACAGTCATTCAAGAACAAATTATATTAGAAATTGCTCAAGAATACCAAATGGCGGTTTGGGACATGTTTGAAATTATGGGCGGCTTAGGTTCCTCTCAACAATGGTACAAACACGACCTGATGCCTAAAGACCGTGTTCATTTTACTTTATTTGGCTATAGCGTCAAAGCTGATTTAATGTTAAACGCCATAGTAAATGCATGGGCAGCATCTACCGGCAGAAACGCAACCGAATTACTAAATTACTTTAAACACCTCGATGAATAGGTTATACGATATTTTTACATTCTCGGAAGAATTTCCGCTAATTTTCACCCAAGTCAATTTCTGGATTTTCTTTGCTGTGGCCTACACCCTGTTTGGTTTGTTTTATAAAAAAATCAAGCAAAGAAACGCCTACTTGTTTTTGATTTCGCTGTTCTTTTACTACAAGACTAGTGGTTTTTTTATTGGTATCCTCATATTCAGTACTATTGTCGATTTCTTTATAGGGCGCAGTATATACCGTAGTGAAAATCAGAAAAAACGTTATGCCCTAGTGACCTTAAGTGTCGTGACCAATCTTTTTGTCCTCTGCTATTTCAAATACGCCTATTTCTTTACCGATTCAGTAAACATGCTGTTTCAAACCAACTATGAGGTGGTTAACGTCTTAGCCGAATGGGGAAACCGCTTTAATGACCAAAATTATTTCACCGTAGATAAAATTATACTTCCGGTTGGTATTTCATTTTACACCTTCCAGACCATAAGCTATAGCGTTGATATTTTCAGAAGAAAACTAAAACCTTTAGATTCCATTGTCGATTTCGGTTTTTACGTGAGCTTCTTTCCGCAGTTGGTTGCCGGACCCATTGTACGTGCCGAAAATTTTGTACCTCAAATTTCAGCACCTACGGTTTTAACCAAATCTGATTTTGACCGTGGGACTTTTATGATTCTAAAAGGCCTCATTAAGAAAATGATTTTTGCTGATTTTATCGCCATGCATTTCTTAGACCGCGTTTTCGACTCCCCAGAAATGTTTTCAGGTTTTACCAATGTCATGGCCATGTTTGGATATACGCTACAAATTTATGGTGATTTTTCTGGATATACCGATATTGCCATCGGGCTCGCTCTACTCATGGGGTTCAAACTGCCTGTGAACTTTAATTCACCTTATAAAGCCTTAAATACCGGCGATTTTTGGAGGCGTTGGCACATTTCGCTTTCTACCTGGTTAAGAGATTACCTCTACATCCCATTAGGCGGAAACCGTAAAGGCTCAGTCGCCTCATACATCATCCTATCCATCATTATTTTAGGAGTCCTTTACGCCTATCAAAATCTAATCGTGGTATTTGTTACTTTAGGAATCTGTTTGGCCATTTTTATTGCTGCACAGTACAATAAAAAAGTAGAAAACTACATCAATACCAACATCAACCTCATGCTTACCATGCTTATTGGTGGCTTGTGGCACGGTGCGTCATGGAAATTTGTGATTTGGGGCGGACTTAACGGCCTAGGTATTGTGGTCTATAAATTTTGGAGAAAAATAAGTCCGTATGAAAAATACAACCATTGGGTTGCAAGATGGTGGAAAATCCTTGTCACCTTAATTTTTATCACGTTTACGCGTATCTATTTTAGAGGCGAAAGTATGGAACACATCGCAAAATGGTACAATCAAGTGGCACATCACATGGATATGCATTACGCTTGGGATATTATCGTCAATTACAAAGCCGTTTTCATTGTCATGGCTATTGGTTATATCACGCACTGGTTGCCAACCGTTACCAAAGAGCAAATTGAAAACCTTTATGCTAAGAGTCCGATTTACCTAAAAGCAGTAATTTCTGTTGCCGTGGGTATTATTTGTTACCAAGCTTTTTCAACCGATTTTCAGCCTTTTATTTACTTTCAGTTTTAAAAGAAACCAAAGGAAGCTGCTTAAAAAAGACCACGGTTTTCAAAAATTTTGGCGCTCATTTATTTGCAGTATTTGGGCGCAACCCTATCGGGTCGGGCTATCCGTTGCAAGTCCTCGGTCATTCTTCCCTGTGGGCTTTCCACTGCTATCCCTTGCGCGAGCTTTATACCAATTAGAATAAACAACAGTCAATATTGTTGATGGCACCATATTTTGAGGTACAGTAAAACGCCAATAATAATGGTTTAAATATAGTTTTTGTCATACTTGGACCAACTTTTCTATAAAGTCATTGAGTTACCTAATCATTGTTATTCTACCAAATACCCTCCAAGAAATTTTGCTCCAAGAAATAAAAACACTCCAAATCCAATCCAAAAAAACATAAAAGCCAGTGTGTTTTTTTTCCAACGTTCAGTTTTTGAAAGTGTCTTATATTCCTTCTCTATTTGCCATTGATGAAATGCTTTTTTTACTTTTATTTCTACAAAAAACTGAAATGGTAACATTATTATCCCTAACCCAATGAAGGTCGGTAAGAATGATGTGAACTTAAAATCTAAAGAACCTAATATCCAACAATATATACCAGCCATTATAAAACTAAAAGGTGTTGTAAAAACATGCATTGTTGACGGAATAATTCTTTCAGGCATTTTCCTATTTACCCAACGTTTAGCAAAACTGTAGTTCGCTAATAATAAGTTTTTAAATAAAAGTTTAAACATTTAGTTTTTGATTTTTTGCCGCTATCCTAAATTTAGCTCCAAGAAATAAAAAACAGAATGTTGTTAAAAAGACTTCAAAGTAATAATTTTATTCTTTTCATTTAATTGATAAATATAGAGCCCATAACACCAATAGACTCTAACAGACACCCCCCTCTTCTATTTTTTGAAATACAACAGCAATACAACAATTTATATTAAAACTCAACAGGAATATTGAGATAATCAAATTGTTCTGTTTTAGGGTTGGTATAATTGAGGTGAATATACCCTTTTAAGCTGTCAGGGATTTTTTTATTTAAAATTTCTTTGAGTTTATTTGTTGATTTCAAATTGAATATATCCCTATTATATTTTGTTTGAACATATTCAGAATTATCAAAAATTATATTTTTTTCAGAATTATTAATATAGAAGTAATAACTTACATACACTTTGTATTTATTATCCACATTCCAATACATTTTAACTTCTGTTGGTTCATAAAGAAGAGTGTCCTTTTTAACCGCATAAATTTTTGAATTATTCGTAAAAAATACATTGGCTCCTGTTAGACTAAAATGAATTCTTGAAAACTTAACACCTTGTGAATTTAATATAAATTCCTGTGGAACAAACACGCCTATTAGAGTACTGTCTTTAAGAATTCTTCCGTTTAAAGCTTTTATGGATAAATTGGAACTCATATGTTCAAAAGTTAAATTCTCTTTTTTAGGTTGACAAGAAAATAATAACAAGCTAATTATGACAATAACATAAAATATATTTCCATTCATGGTTTTAAATACTAATTATAGAATCTATGGCGTAAATCGGCTCTAACCGATTTTCATTTTTTATCTTTTTAAGAATGTATGAGTAAGTTTTTCTAACAGGTTTATCAAAATCCAATTCATCATTAATTGATTTAATTAACTCCTTATATGTATAAATATCCCCTCTCAATACTTTATTATGTGTAACTTGTGGTATATTTTCTATTATATCATATCCACCAATCTTAGCACTCTGAGTATTTAAATAACTTTTATAGCTAACAGTTCTTTCTTCTAATATAATTTCAAAAAGTATTGATATTACGCTTATTTACTTTTTTATACACTTTAGCGTTATTCTTATTTGACTAAATACCCGCCAACATGTGTGACTCCCAAATAGAAAAACAAGAAAAAAGCTATCCAAAAAAACAAAAAAGCAAAAATATTTTTATTCAAACGTTCTTTTTTAGAAAGGCTATTAAATTCCTTTTCAATTCCCCTTTTAAAAATTACTTTTTTAGCGCTTTTCTCTATATAAAATTGTAAAGGTAACATGATCATCCCTAGCCCTATTAAAACAGGTAAATACGTTTCAAACCTATAACTGCGAAATACAATCCTGCCCCAATAAAAGCGAACGGTGTTGCAAAAAAGTGTAACATCGAGGGAATAATTCGTTCAGGCATTTTTTTTATTTACAAGCCATTTTGCGACACAATAATCTGCAAGTAACAAACGTCTAAAAAAAATTTATACATTAATATTTGAATTTTTGTGCAACATATGTATTAACTATCTTAACTAGTTAGTTTTCTCTATTAGAGATTATTAAGTTTAACTGATCACTCACAAATAAATCTACTTCGAACTTAAAGCAATATTTGCTAGCCAAAATTGAAATATAAACGCACCCCAAAAAAAGATAAAAGCAGTTACAATTTTATTTATGCGTTCATTTTTAGTCAAAAATTTATACTCCTTTTCAATTCCCCATTTATGAATACCATTTTTAGCAATTTTACCAGAAAAATAATAAACCGGACTAATAAATAATATTACACCTGCCACACACACTATAGGACTTTTAATGGTATTCAGTATAAGCCCTAATATATACAGACAAAATATTCCTGTAGCTATAAAGGTAAAAGGAAAAGAGAAAGTCAATATTGTTGATGGCACCATATTTTGAGGCGTTTTTTTATTCACAAGCCATTTTGAGGTACAGTAAAACGCCAATAATAATGGTTTAAATATAGTTTTTGTCATACTTGGATCAACTTTTCTATAAAGTCATTGAGTTATCTAATCATTATTATTCTACCAAATACCCTCCAAGAAATTTTGCTCCAAGAAATAAAAACACTCCAAATCCAATCCAAAAAAACATAAAAGCAAGTGTGTTTTTATTCCAACGTTCATTTTTTGAAAGTGCCTTATATTCCTTCTCTATTTGCCATAGATGAAATGCTTTTTTTACTGGTTTTTGTAAGCCAAATCCAAAAAACAAGGCTATTAGAACTAAAACAAACTCAGGGTATTTTATTTTATATGTAATACTACCTAATATAACACATGCTAAACCTGCGGTGATAAAAGTAAAAGGTGAAATAAAAATATGTATTGTTGACGGAATAATTCTTTCTGGCATTTTCTTGTTTACCCAACGTTTAGCAAAACTGTAGTTCGCTAATAATAAGTTTTTAAATAAAAGTTTAAACATTTAATCTTTATAGGTATTTGATGGTATTGTATATTTCGGAGCTACGTAAGTATGGTCTTTTTTAACTTCATTAAACAATGGTGTGTTTTGTTTTGGGAAATTTAAGATTGTTTTTTTATCCCATGTGCTAGAGCTTTCTTTCCAAACACTAGAGTTTCTACCAAATTGTTTGTCTATTCCCTCACTTATATCAAAAGTATAATCTAAAAGTCCGTAAATAGCGATGCCAATAACTACAGCGGGTGCTCCAAAAGAGGCTGCTGCTACTCCCACCACTAAAAGAGCTCCATCTACAACAGTATGTGCATCCCAAGTATCAGTTTTATATTCATAACCTATAGTTCCAATGGTCAAGGCATTTCCTAAAGGTCCTAAAAACTTACCTTTTTTAGCAATTCTCTCTGCCCCTTGAAATATTTTACCCGCCTTTGCCGGTTTTCCCACTTTTTTGGTGACCTTCGTTATTTTATAGGCGTAACTACGTTTAAATTCTTTTGGAATTCTATTATAAAGTTCGGTAACATCCCCTAACCCGCCTATATGCTTTTTGGTAACACCATAAGATTGAGCAGCTAAAAGCATCCAATCGTGTTCTTTTTTACTGATATAATCATCTTCTAGCTGTATAAAGACATCATGCCCTTCTATTATTTTTTTATGCTCTTGATATGACTCTAAACGCTCTGTAGAAGTAAATGTTGCGTGGTTATTTCCATGGCTGATAGTCACTGAAAATGCGCGTTGTCTACTTAAAGAAGTCATTTTAAAATCAACACAAGCATCATTAGGAACTAGAACCCATTTATCACCAACAAAAACCTCCTTGTGTGAAAATAGAGTACTTGAATATCTAATATATTTGGAGAAATCAGGTGCTTCAAGAGTTTCCTTTTGTTCCTTTAATTGCTCTTTTGATATTTCACTTAAAAGAAAATCAATTTCATGATTTTTAGAATTCAAAAGAAACTCTAGGTGCTTACCCAGGCCTGTACGACTAAAGCCTCTCTGATTATCACTCAAACTAAGTTCTAAAGCATAATCAGCTTGACTTTGTACTAGTTTTTTTAGTTTTAATAGATTTTCATTTTCCATAAAGCAAATTATAAAACAATTAAGCTACGATATCATAAAATGACATGGTCTTACTTTGTAGGCCAATTATTAGAAAAAGTCGTTCCTTTTATGGTAATTTCATTAGCTGAAATAACCAATTGCGTTTGCATAGGTTCTGTATCATGCGCATTAAAATGTTCATGATAATGCAAGCAGTAGGCATTTTTAAATTCAACTTTTTTTAGACTTGCCATGTTTTCACGTTTGTAGAAAGTAATGACACCGTTTTTTACCATTTCTGGCGAAATCGCCCAGTCCATAAAATCGGTTTTAGAAGTTGATTCTACAAGTAGTCTTATTTGTCCGCCACGCGGGTTTTCAGCGGGCCTACCGTTATAATCTGCCCCTTGAGAAAATTCAAAAGAACAATCTAGCACATTCATTTCATCGCTTTCGATGTTTAATTTTGATAAAAATGACATAATTTTAAATATTAAATACGGCTTGTCTTTAAGCCTCTATGCGTTGTACAATAATGTTACTCTCTTCTCTGATTCCATTCCATTCTACGGTTCTGGTCGCATCAATATGACGCAATCCCTTCCACCATCGTGGTTTGAAATAAAAAATCCAAGCCGATGCCTCATTCTTTGCGTCTGAAATTTCAATTTGATGCTCGGGGTGTAAAGCATTGTAATCATCTACGAAAAAGTAAAAGAGCTTTCCAAACTCCATGTGTTCTGGAGCTTTCACCTTAAAGCGTCGTAATTCTTGGTCATCCAATTTCTTTTTAAATTCAAAACTAATAACCAACGGATTACTTAATTCATTACTAGTAGGGTCTTTAATTTCTTGGTTAATTGGGTAAAACCATTTTTTATAAACTTCAACAGGGATAGACATGGCAAATTCATAGGTTTTTAAAACCAAAAACGGCACCATAAAGGTTAGGCCCGCTGAAAGATAAACCCAAACAAATTCTGCTTTAAACTTGCTTACTACTTGAACAAAAACCATTGAAGCAACACCTAAAAAGGCCATTGTAAAGATCAATTCACCTAAAAAAGGCTGTTTGCTTTCTATAAGTTCTTTAAAAACGTTTCGAAGAGCAAACACATGAACAATGCCTAAAATAAAAAAGACAAACTCAATAGCTAAATAGCTATTTGTTGACGAATTATCTAAAATTTTGTCATAAGTTAATAGACCTGCTAAGCCAAACAATAAAGCTAAAACCAAGGCATAAATAAGAGCCTTTAGTTTGTTTTTAGTAAACACCTGGCGTACATTCTTCACCAGTGCCATAAGCAAGGAACTTAGCAGCACAAGAATTAAACTTATTTTAAAAACATCATTATTTAATAAACTTACCATCATTGTATTCATAATAATTAAACTCTAGTACTCATACCTAAATAGGCACCAACTTCCTTATCTAGTATAAACTCATTTTCTTGGTTGACTTCAATTTCAGTTCTAACGTTGTATTCGATAGGAATAAAAAAACTGTAAAACACCTCTACGAAGCGTAGCAATCCACTTTTTCCTAAAAACTGGTCGACTTCATTTTTTTTACAAGGCTGAATACTCACGTAAATTACAGGCTGTTGTACACTTAAAGTCTCTTGGTGTGTAATAAAATCAATCCCTAGTCTATTTTCAGATGGTGTTTGTAGCTTAACCTCTATGGTTTCAAACACTTTTTTATAAGAAACAGCAACACCTAGTAATTTCTCTAGACTTAAAAAAGTCTGTTCTAAATCACCGGCAATTTGATGAGCATAAGGCAACAAACGCATCAATTTAGCCGCATAAACCTGAGGAATCGATTGGTCAATTTTCCAAAAGTCCATTAAAAAACCATCCTCCAAATTATTGAAGTCGCGAACTATGGCCTTTTCCTTTTTTTCTATGGCTACCCGTTGCCTGAAAAACTCATTTTCAATAGGTGCAAATAACAGTCGAGCCGCTTCTTCTTCTTTACTTTGCTGTTTCCGGTAAGCCGTATAGCTAACGTGATTACTTCTATCATTTACTTTATGAAAAACACCTTCTGGAAGTAAATCATAGAGTCCGTTGCGAGCTAAATCAAAATTTAGAAAAGCATTGTCTTTTTGGTCATCAACTAAAGTTAGTTGGCTAATGTCACTGCGATACCCCCTATTAAACGTACTTCTGCAAGAAACCACCGTATCAGAGTCACTCAAAGTTGTTTTCTCTTCTAGTTCAGTAACAAAAACTTCTGCTCTTAACTTGTAGAAGCACTGTGATAATTCTTCGTATACGTTTTGAAGTTCGTTATTCATCTATAGGGCTTAAAGTCAAACTATTGTAAATCATTTCTTTTTCCGCCGGCTACAAAACGCTTTTCCCAAAACGGATTGGTGATATCACAAATTTTCACACCGCTAGTACCACTTCCTCCTTTGTATGATGTGGCATTAATAAATTTATTGTTGGCCAAATACACCCCAACATGTGAAATTTTTTGCTCACCTTCCTTATGGAAAAACAACAAGTCACCTTCTTGTAAAAACTCCATACCTCGAAACTTATTGATATATTCCGATTCAAATTGCTTATGTGCTGTACGTTCAATATACTTATCGTAAATCTCCATATAAAGCAGCTGTGAAAATGAAGAACAATCAATACCATCTTTAGTTTCACCGCCAAGCACATACGTCGTCCCCATCCAATCATCAATAAAGCTGTACAATTTTATGTTTTGTATAGAGTCAGGTACCGTATTTAATAATTCGGCATATTCTAACTGAACAGGTAAAAAGGTTTTCTTAGGAAGAATACTATCGTAAGTCACTACTATATCATCATTATTTGCGGTCGTTTGAGCACCTTTACAGTTTACCAACATGAGGCCTACTAAAAGGAAAAGGCCAAGCTTATATGAAATTTTCAACATCAATTTTAAAGTTTAGTCGTTACTAAGTCTTCTGAAGCAGAACACAAAGCATTTTAAAATAATTAATTTCTTATTATCACAAGAAGACAAATCTTACAAAAATCCCAAATTTACATATTTATCTCAAACCATCATTATTTTTTGTAGTAAAAATATTATGATTTATAAACAAAGATGAATTAATGAATTTGTGATAAAAAGTAAGACTAATTAAAGCTGAATTGAAGTAAACGAACAGCCCTAAATTAAAAAATCTTGAAGCTAGATGTGCTATCAAGATTTGAGTTTTGGGTACAAAAAAAGGCAAGCTACCTACATCACACCGCTACGACCATTTACCTTTGCTTCGTTCCCGACCTGGAGGATTCAACAGGAGCTGGTTGTGTAGGACTTGCCGGGTGCAAATATACAACCTTTTAAAAATATCACAATGATTTTTTAAACTGATTTTTAATAAATATCTTGCCTTAAATTATATTCGTAACATGACATCATTCAAACAACTCGCAATCACATTTTTAAGCCTCGCTGTTTTTTCTTGCGGCTCTAACGGAAATTCAAAAAAAAGTGATTTTTCTATCACAACCAATGCCAAAAAAGGAAATATTTCTAATAATAAGACCTTAAATTTGGACATAGAAAACGTAAAAGAACAGACCATTGACTCTGTTTTTTATTCTTTAGATGGTGAACCTATAAATTCTGGTTACAATTTAGAAAATGAAACATTAGGAAAACATGTACTAGAAGCGGTTGTATATTTTGAAGGTGAAAAACAAACGACAACTTCTCCCTTCACTATATTAAATAGTGAATTACCTAAAGTATATACTTATAAAATCATCAATGAATATCCTCATGATATTACCTCATACACTCAAGGTTTAGAGTTTTATAAAGACACCTTGTATGAAAGCACTGGGCAGTATAAAGAATCGAAACTTAGAAAAGTAGACTATAAAACGGGTGAAATTTTAAAAAACATCAATTTAGATGATGCTTATTTTGGGGAAGGCTTAACCGTTTTGAACGATAAAGTATATCAGCTCACTTGGCAAAAAGGCACTGGATTCGTTTACGATGCCAATACCCTAGAAAAAATTAATTCTTTTAAATACGGAAACAGCAAAGAAGGTTGGGGTTTATGTCATATTGATAATACCATATATAAAAGTGACGGTACCGAAAAAATTTGGCTACTAAACCCAGATACGCTTACAGAGGAAGATTACATTCAAGTGTACACTAACAAAGGAAAAATTGTTGGTATTAATGAAATGGAATGGATTGACGGACTTATCTACGCGAACCGTTACCAAAAAGACGGTGTGGCTATCATTAATCCTAAAAACGGAGCCGTAATTGCCGTGGTTGACTTCACACCTCTTAAAAATTTAGTGACACAACATGAAGGCTTAGATGTTTTAAATGGTATTGCTTATAACCCAAAAACGAAGACTATTTTCGTGACCGGAAAACGTTGGGACAAGCTATTTGAGATTGAAATTGTTAAAGAATAAAGTGAAATTTTCGCTTATGACATAGATTTAGCCCCAAAAAATTACGGTTTACATAAGGATATCAATTATATTTGTTTTCGTACACTAAACCAACTTTTATGGATAATTTAGATGCCGCAAGACTGCAAATGGCATTTACCCTCATTTTTCACATTGTATTTGCCTGTGTAGGGATGGTCATGCCTTTTTTTATGATTGTAGCACACAAAAAATGGCTAAATACCAAAGACCCTGTATACCTTAAACTTACTAAATCATGGCAAAAAGGTGTTGCTATTTTCTTTGTTGTAGGCGCCGTGTCTGGAACCGCTTTGTCTTTTGAACTTGGGCTCCTATGGCCTGAATTCATGAAACATGCCGGGCCCATTATTGGTATGCCTTTTTCATTAGAAGGTGCTGCCTTTTTTGTTGAAGCTATTGCTTTAGGCTTTTACCTGTATGGCTGGGATAAAATCCCTGAAAAATTTCATTGGTTTACGGGAGTTATTGTTGGTGTTTCTGGTGTAGCCTCTGGAATCCTCGTAGTATCGGCAAATGGTTGGATGAATGCCCCTTCTGGTTTCGATTATATTAATGGTGAATTTGTAAACATAGATCCTGTTCAAGCGCTATTAAATCCCGCTTGGTTTACCCAAGCCTTGCACATGACTTTAGCGGCATTTACTGCCACAGGTTTTGCAGTTGCTGGTATTCATGCCTATCAAATATATAAAAGACGCCATTTAGACTTACATAAAAAAGCTTTTAAAATCGCCATTACCTTTGGTGCAGTGGCAGCCATCTTACAACCTATTAGTGGTGATTTATCGGCTAAAGACATTGCAGAACGCCAACCTGTTAAACTGGCTGCCATGGAAGCCCACTACGAAACCAAAAAGGGCGCACCATTACTTATTGGTGGTATTGTAAATGAAGAGACCAGAGAAGTTACCCATAAAATTGAAATCCCGAAAGCCTTATCATTTTTAGCTTTTGGCGATTTTGACGCTGAAGTAAAAGGCCTTAATGACTTCCCAGAAGATGTACACCCTAATGTGCCTATAGTGCATTACGCCTTCCAAATTATGGTGGGTATAGGTACCCTACTTCTATTGGTTGGATTACTCTTTTTTATCAGTTTAATAAAAAAATCATGGTGGGAAAAACGAAAATTTTGGCTTCTGTTTGCCCTTTTAGGCCCTTTCGGGTTTATTGCTTTAGAAGCGGGTTGGATAGTTACCGAAGTTGGTAGACAACCTTGGATTATCCATAATATCATGAGAACCAAAGATGCAGTAACACCAATGCCTGGTATGATTTACAGCTTCTATATGTACATGGGCTTATACGGCATATTAACAATTGCTGTGACTTGGCTTATGATGCGACAAATAAAATCTCTTAACCATCCTTATCTGAAGTAAAATGCTATATATTGTTTTATTCTTTTTAATGTTTTCATTGTTACTCTACGTGATTCTAGCTGGAGCAGATTTTGGAGCGGGTATTGTTGAATTGTTTTCTACTAAAAAAAATCAGCAGCTCACTAAAAAAACGCTGTATCGTGTGATGGGTCCTGTTTGGGAAGCTAACCATATTTGGATTATCATATTGGTCGTTATTCTATGGGTAGGTTTTCCAAAGTTCTATAATGTCCTATCAGTTTTTTTACATATTCCTTTAACCCTCGTTTTATTAGGGATTACCATGCGTGGTGTGGCTTTTGTATTTAGACATTATGATGCCTTTAAAGATAAATCGCAAATTTTATACGACTGGATGTTTCGAATTTCCAGCTTAATAACCCCAATATTTTTAGGAACGACTGTGGGATCAATGATTTCAGGACAACTTATTATAACCGAATCTTTTGAAGACTACAACTTCGTGGAACTTTTTGTTCAGCCTTGGTTTAATGGTTTTTCAATACTAGTAGGCCTGTTTTTTGCGGCTTTATGCACATTCTTAGCTTCTATTCTTCTCATTGGAGAATCACATGCAAATGACCGACACGTTTACGTTACAAAAGCAGAGAAAGCGACTGCTGCCGTTGTAGGCATCGGATTTATAGTTATTTGTTACGGATTTTACCATGAAATTACTTTTGTAACCGACTTTATAAAAAATCCACTAACCCTAGGCGGCGTGATTTTATCTTTCATTTTAATTTTCCCACTAGTTCAAAGTATCAAAAAGGCTAAAAAAGTAACTTCCAGAGCACTAGCGGGTATTCAAGTGACATTAATCTTAGCCGCAGCCGTAATGACCCATTTTCCAATTTTAATTATTGGTTACAATACTCAAATTAATCTCATAGAATCGGCTTCTCCTGAAAAGGTAATCAATGTACTAGCGATTTCGCTAATTATAGGTGGCGCAGTCATTCTACCAGGCTTATTTCATTTGATGAAATCATTTAAAATGATTAAAGTTTTAGATGACTAATTTCAATAAAACCTAAAAAAAACCACTAAATCTCCTAGTCTTCCAACACTTTAACAAGTTCAGAAAAACCTTTTGATTTCGCATGGTCTAGCGCTGTTTTACCTTCTTGATCGGTAAGGGTTTTATCAGCGCTTTTTTTTAACAAAAAGTTAACCATGTCTTGCTTATCATACATGGCAGCAAAGATTAAAGGAGTAACGCCTTGATTGTTTTTTGCGTTAATATCAGCCTCATGTTCCAATAAATATTCAGCTAGGGCTAGATTCCCCTTAAAGGCCACACCAATTAAGGCGGTGTTTCCCATAGCATCCCTAGCATCTACTGGCGCTTTATAATCAATTAAAGTTTTTGCAATGGCATCTTTATCAAAATAAGAAGCCAAAATTAATGGCGGAAATCCGCGGTCATCTCTAGCATCAACCAAATCTGGTTGAGTTTTCAACATACTGATAATTTCTTCCTCATTACCATCTTGTATTTTACTAAAAAATATAGCTTTGTTTTCCATTTATTATAGGGTTAAAAAAAATGGGATAAGAGTTTAACTGCTTATCCCAATTTATAAATTAATGATTATCCTTAATTTGTCAAAAATATATTGATTTTGGCATTCCGAGTTAACCAGGAATATTATTAACCATCAACAGATTCTTCACTTCGTTCTGAATGACAACGATATTAATTTGAATGATTATAACATGCATCATCAATCAATTACTACTTTTTTAAATCAAAACGATCTAAGTTCATCACTTTAGTCCAAGCTGCAATAAAATCGTGTACAAATTTTTCATGTGCATCATCTGCGCCGTAAACTTCGGCAATGGCACGGAGTTCTGTGTTTGAACCAAAAATAAGATCCACACGTGTTCCTGTAAAGGTTTCTTTTCCTGATTTTCTTTCACTTCCAGAGAAAAAAGCATCGTCATCAGAAGACGCTTTCCAAGTATATCTGAAATCTAAAAGATTTGAGAAATAGTCGTTAGTTAAATGTCCGACTTTATCAGTAAACACACCATGCTTAGAGCCATCATAGTTAGCACCTAATGCACGTAAGCCACCAACTAGAACAGTCATTTCTGGAACAGTAAGCGTTAACAAATTGGCTTTATCGATTAATAAATCTTCAGCTGAAACCGATAAACCTGGCTTAAGAAAGTTTCTAAATCCATCGGCTTGTGGTTCTAAATAACTAAACGAATCCGCATCTGTTTGTTCCTGAGAAGCGTCACCTCTTCCTCCTGAAAATGGAACTTCAACAAGATAACCAGCATTTTTAGCGGCTTCTTCAACACCAACCGAACCACCTAAAACAATCAAATCTGCTATAGAAATTGATCCTTTAAAATTTTTCTGAATACCTTCATAAACTTCTAAAACTTGAGCCAACTCTTTTGGGTTGTTAACTTCCCAATCCTTTTGAGGTGTTAGTCTTATGCGTCCGCCATTAGCTCCACCACGCATATCTGAACCTCTGTATGTTGACGCTGAAGCCCAAGCTGTAGTAACTAGTTGAGGAATGCTTAATCCCGAGCTTAAAATTAAATTTTTTAAAGCCTTGATATCATCTTCACTTAAAGTATAATCCACAGCAGGAATTGGGTCCTGCCATAATAATTCCTCTTTAGGCACTTCTGGTCCTAAATAACGAGATACTGGCCCCATATCACGATGGGTTAATTTAAACCAAGCACGCGCAAAAGCATCTTCAAAAGCTTTATGATCTTTATGGAAACGTTTTGAAATCTCTAAATAAGTAGCATCCTTTTTAAGCGCCATATCTGCGGTAGTCATCATAAGTGATTGTTGCTTCGATGCATCACCGGCACGAGGCGCCATTCTAGCTTTTGAAGCTTCAGTAGGCTTCCATTGGTGTGCTCCGGCTGGACTTTGTGTTAACTCCCAATCGTAGTTTAACAACACATCAAAATAATCATGATCCCATTTTGTAGGGTTAGGTGTCCAAGCACCTTCAATACCACTGGTAATAGTATCGTCTAAAACACCAGTTCCGAAGCTATTTTTCCAACCTGTACTCATTTCTTCTATAGAAGCTCCGGCAGGTTCAGCCGCTAAATACTCATCTGGGTTTGCAGCACCATGTGCTTTTCCAAAAGTATGACCACCTGCAACAAGCGCCACAGTTTCTTCGTCATTCATAGCCATTCTACCAAAAGTCTCTTTAATATCGATAGCAGAACCCAGCGGATCTGGTTTTCCGTTAGGGCCTTCAGGGTTTACATAAATTAACCCCATATGAGACGCTCCTAATTGGCCCTCTAATTCTTCATCTTTGTAACGCTCTTGATTGCCTAACCACTCGCTCTCAGATCCCCAATATATATCTTGTTCTGGCTCCCAAACATCAACACGACCACCGGCAAATCCAAAGGTTTCAAAGCCCATTGATTCTAAAGCGCAGTTACCTGCTAAAATCAATAAATCGGCCCAAGAAATGTGTTTACCATATTTCTTCTTAATAGGCCATAGCAATAAACGCGCCTTATCTAAATTTCCGTTATCAGGCCAGCTGTTTAATGGTGCAAAACGCTGATTTCCGGTTGAAGCACCACCTCTACCATCACCTACACGGTAAGTACCGGCACTGTGCCAAGCCATTCTTATCATAAATGGTCCATAATGTCCGTAATCTGCTGGCCACCAATCTTGAGAGTGCGTAAGCAACTCCATGACCTCATGTTTTAAGTTTTTAAAATCTATACTATTAAAAGCTTCAGCATAGTTAAAATCCTCACCCATAGGGTTAGACTTCACTGTATGTTGTCGGAGAATATTTAATTTCAACTCATTAGGCCACCAGTCACGATTTCTAGTACCGCTACCTGATGTCACCTTTTGTTCGCCTCCAAAAAATGGGCATTTGCTTTCACTTTTTTCTGATGAATTTTGATAACCTTCCATTATAATTATGATTTAATTGTAAAAAATGATTTTAAGAGCGTGGAGATTGATTACAAATTTACGAACAGGTGTTCAAAAAAAATCCCAAGCAAATGTTAATAATCTACCCCGTAATAATCAAAAAACTATACTAGATATCTATTGAATAGAAATAACAGATGACAAGTATTTGAGTCCGTTTAATCAGTTTCTTTAGTTAAAAACAATTAAAAATACAGAAATTTATTGAATTTCAAACTGTAAAAAAAGACCTTATATATTCTAATTGAATAAGTTATCATGAAGCTTAACGCTATTCAATAGCGTCCAACCTCTGAAGTTATTTTCAGAAAAACTATGAGACCTAAAATTATATTCTCAATTTAGACAAAACCCGTAATTATTAGTATTTTTATCTCCTTAAACATAAAAACAAAACAATGGCCACAGTAACATTAAAAGGAAACAAAATAAACACCTCTGGAAAATTACCTGAGGTAGGCACAAAAGCTCCAGAATTCACCTTAACCGGAACCGATTTATCCTCTAAAAGTTTGAGTGATTTTTCAGGAAGCAAAGTCGTTTTAAACATATTTCCTAGTGTTGACACAGGTACTTGTGCTCAGTCTGTACGTACCTTCAACAAAGAAGCTAGCAACTTAGAGAACACTAAAGTCGTTTGTATTTCTCGTGATTTACCTTTTGCTCAAGGCCGCTTTTGTGGTGCTGAAGGTATCGAAAATGTTGTTAGCCTTTCAGATTATAAAGATGGTAGCTTCGGAAAAGCATACGGTTTAGACTTTGTTGATGGTCCTTTGGAAGCTTTACATTCACGTTGTATCGTTGTTTTAGACGAAAATGGCGTGGTAAAACACACCGAACAAGTTAATGAAACCGTTGACGAACCAAATTATAAAGCAGCTTTAGAAGCGCTTTAAAATGCAAAAAAAAGAATCCCTTTTAGTAAACCGAATAAAAAGTGTTGGGTATGCCTTTAAAGGCGCGTTTTTATTAATAAAAACGGAATCGAGTATAAAAATTCAATGTGCCATCGCTATAATCGTAACCGTGTTCGGGTTTGTTTTTGATATTTCAAGCTACGAATGGCTGGCACAAACCTTAGCCATTGGTTTAGTAATGAGTATGGAAGGTATGAATACCGCCATAGAAGAAATAGCAAATTTTATACACCCTGAACACCATACTAAAATTGGTTTAATTAAAGATATTGCGGCAGGGGCTGTTTTTATAGCCTCTGTTTTTTCTTGTATTGTTGGTTTTATTATCTATCTTCCAAAGATTTTTTAAAATACTTTTACCTTTAGGATAAACGTTAGTAATTTGTATTTTTGCTGCTTTACGAAACATTTTAATGCAGTATTTATTAGTATTTCAATTTGAATCAACAACTCATTAATGGCTAAAAACAAACCCAAACCTAAAAAAGCACCTAGAAAAAAATTTAAAATGCCTAGTTTTAAGTTGTCTAGCCAGCAAAAACTGGTGTTAGGGAGCTTTCTTGTTATTTCTGGTTTGCTCATAGGTATTGCTTTTGTATCCCATTTATTTAATGGTCAAATAGACCAAAGTGCCCTTTCTGAATTCACTTCCCGAGAGGTGAAAACAAAAAACTGGCTCAGCAAATTTGGTGCTTGGTTAAGTGATTTATTAATTCAACGCGGATTTGGTTTAGCTTCATTCATTTTCTCAGAATTAGTATTACTTTCAGGGGTGTTTGTTTTAATGAACTTAAGCCTAGACAAACTGAGAAAACACTGGTTTTGGGGTGTTTATATTATAATTTGGTTATCGGTTTTATTTGGTTTCTTCGGAAATAGAAACGATATCCTAGGCGGAACCGTTGGGTTTGAAGTCAACAGCTACCTCCAAGATTATATTGGAAAAACTGGAACCATATTATTACTAGTATTCGGATTAATCATTTATTTGGCTATACGATTTAAAGTGACTTTTGAGAGTATTGTTGCTTTCTTTAAATCGGCCAAAAAAGATATTAAAGACGAACTTTCTAGTACTGATGAAGAGATTGTGCCTATTGACAACAATTTAGCTGAAGAAGCCGAAGAAATTAAAAAGGCGCACGAGGCTTCATTAGAAAACAACCAACCAACCAAAAAAGAGCCCGAACAACCCAAGACGGAAACAACCGCTTTTGAAGTTAATGTTTCAGAACCTGAACCAGAATCTGAAATTGAGCTTGTTCCTAAATCTACACCTAAACCGCCTCAAAAAGACGACGATTCTGAGTTAGAAATTAAGGTTGAAGAGGTTAAAGAAGAACTTTCGGAAGCAGATAATTTAGCGAATAAACTGGTTGAAGATTTTGGTCAATTTGACCCTACTCTCGAACTTGGAAAATTTCAATACCCGCCTCTTGAATTATTGAAAAAATATGATACTGAAGGCATCAAGATCAACCAAGAGGAATTAGAGGAAAACAAAAATAGAATTGTTGATACACTTAGCAACTATAAAATAGGCATTGCCAGTATTAAAGCCACTATTGGACCAACAGTAACGCTTTATGAAATTGTGCCAGAAGCAGGCGTGCGTATTTCAAAGATTAAAAACTTAGAAGACGATATTGCCTTATCCCTATCTGCGCTTGGTATTCGTATCATTGCTCCTATTCCAGGCAAGGGAACAATTGGTATTGAAGTCCCAAACAAAGATTCAACAATTGTTTCGATGCGCTCGGTGATTGCTTCAAAAAAATTCCAAAGTTCAGAGATGCAACTCCCAGTAGCTTTAGGAAAAACCATTAGCAACGAAACCTTTGTGGTTGATTTAGCAAAAATGCCGCACTTGCTTATGGCTGGTGCAACTGGGCAAGGTAAATCGGTTGGACTAAATGCTGTTTTAACCTCATTACTTTATAAAAAACACCCAGCCGAAGTTAAATTCGTGCTTGTTGACCCTAAAAAGGTAGAATTAACCTTATTCAATAAAATTGAACGCCATTATCTAGCGAAACTTCCTGATAGTGAAGACGCGATTATCACAGACAATACCAAAGTAATCAATACTTTAAATTCGCTGTGTATTGAAATGGATAACCGTTACGAATTGCTTAAAAATGCCTTATGTAGAAATATTGCTGAATATAACGTCAAGTTTAAAGCCCGAAAACTGAATCCGAATGACGGTCATCAATTTTTACCATACATCGTTCTGGTGGTTGATGAGTTCGCTGATTTAATTATGACGGCAGGAAAAGAGGTTGAAACCCCTATTGCACGTTTAGCACAATTAGCTCGTGCTATTGGTATTCACTTGATTATTGCAACGCAACGTCCGTCTGTAAATGTAATTACAGGTATTATAAAAGCCAACTTCCCAGCGCGTATTGCCTTTAGAGTAACGTCTAAAATTGATTCAAGAACCATTTTAGATGGTTCAGGAGCCGATCAACTTATAGGTCGTGGTGATATGCTTTACACTCAAGGTAACGATCTCATTCGTGTACAGTGTGCTTTTGTGGATACTCCTGAAGTTGAAAAAATAACCGAGTTTATTGGAGCTCAAAAAGCCTACCCAGACGCCTACCTACTACCTGAATATGTTGGTGAAGAAGGTGGCACAAGTCTTGATATAGATATCTCTGATCGTGATAAACTCTTTAAAGATGCTGCAATAGTAATTGTTACAGCACAACAAGGATCGGCATCATTATTACAACGTAAATTAAAGTTAGGATATAATAGAGCGGGAAGAATTATCGATCAATTAGAAGCTGCTGGCATTGTTGGACCTTTTGAAGGCAGTAAAGCCAGACAGGTTTTAGTTCCCGATTTAATTGCTTTAGATCAACATTTAGAAAACGAAATATAATTTATACCATGAAAAAACTCATTACCATCGTATTAATCGCGCTGTCGTTTCAAGGCTTTGCACAAAACAATGCGAAAGACTTATTAAACCAAGTATCTAGTAAAATAAAAAACTATGATAATATTTCTCTAGATTTTAAATACGCTTTAGAAAACCCTTCAGAAAATATTAAACAAGTCACTAAAGGTGATGTGATTTTACAAGGTGAAAAATACCGTTTAAACATCTTGGGGGTGACACAACTTTTTGATGGTAATAAACTTTATAGCATTAGCACTGAAGATGAAGAAGTCACTATTTCTTCACATATTGATGCCGATAAAGATGTAATTACACCTAGTAAAATGCTTTCATTTTATGAAGATGGTTACACTTCAGAATTAGACATCAAACAAGATATTAAAGGTAGAAAAATTCAATATGTGAAATTAACGCCAATCGATTCAAATTCTGAAATCAAAAATATCCTTCTCGGTATTGACGCTAAGACTAAGCACATATACAATTTGATTCAAGTAGGTGAAAACGGAACAAAAACAACCCTTACTGTAAATTCATTCCAAACGAATGAACAATTATCAAAAAACACATTTACCTTTGATGCTTCAAAATACAAAGATTATTACATCAATAATCTAGACTAAGACTAGGAAGTGAAAATACTCGATCGCTACATACTCACCTCGTACCTTAAAACTTTCATCAGTGTATTTCTAATACTCATGATGATTTTTGTTTTACAAACCATTTGGCTTTATATAAAAGAGTTAGCTGGAAAGGATTTAGATATCATGGTCATTGTAAAGTTCTTATTTTACTTTATGCCTAAGCTAATCCCTTTAGTATTACCTCTTACCATACTTTTAGCCTCCATCATGGTTTTTGGTAGTTTTGCCGAAAATTATGAGTTTGCAGCGATGAAATCTACAGGTATTTCATTACAGCGTGCCATGTCTGGGTTAAGTATTTTTATCGTAGGCTTAGGTATTCTTACCTTTTTCTTTTCCAATAATGTGATACCATGGGCTGAATACAACTCATATAATCTCAGACGAAACATCGCCAAATTAAAACCTGCCATGTTATTAGCAGAAGGTCAGTTTAATGAAATGGAAGCTTACACCATTAAATTTGATAAAAAATATGGTGATCGTGATCAGTTTTTAGATAATGTAACCATTCATATTAAAGGTGATGACGGCCGAACAAATGCAACAGTAATCAAAGCTAAAAAAGGTGAGCTTACAAGTAAGGAAGATTCTAATGTCCTTACCCTTATATTAACCGATGGGCATTATTATAATGATGTTAAACCTAAAACCCATAAGGCCCGATTAAAAAAACCATTTATCAAAAGTAGTTTCGATAAGAAACTCATGAACATTGATTTATCTGATCTTAATAACGTTGATTTTGAAGAAAAATCTCAAGACGATAAATACAATATGCTTGATGTTCCTGGTTTAAATAAAGCCATTGACTCCTTAGTTGAAAAAAGCAAATCAGATCATGAACATTTTAGTAATACCTTATACCAACGTTCTGGTTTCATGAGATACGATGCGCCAACAAAAGCCATACCTAAGGACTCGATCTATACAGGAGAAATCCTTGATCTTTACGACACAAAAAGTAAAGTTCAATTGGTAGATGTAGCCACCAAAGCACTGATAAGTTCAAATCAAATTTTAACCACAAAAGAGAAAACGATAAAAGTTGCTCGAACTTGGTTGAATAAACATGTCATATCTTTGCATGAAAAATTTGCCTTAGGCTTTGCCTGCATCATCCTCTTTTTTGTTGGAGCACCATTAGGAGCTTTGATTCGTAAAGGTGGTATTGGACTACCAATGGTTATTGCTATTCTACTTTTTCTCACCTATCACTTTATTGGAATATTCTCGACAAACAGTGCTAAAAGCGGTGGATTCCATCCTATTCTTGCAAGTTGGTTCTCTACATTAATCATGTTACCCTTAGGCATTTTTCTAACTAAAAGAGCAACAGCAGATAGAGGCTTATTTGAAAGTCAAGGTATTTTAGAACCGCTTAAGAAATTATTTGGTATCAAAATTAAACCTCAAGAGAGAGATCTTTCGACTTTTGATATTAATACTGAAGAATATAACACTTTACTTGGTTATGACAATGCCAAACTCATTGATATTTTAAAAAACTACAAGCACTATAATTATGACATCAAGTATAAAAACAGTGCTTTAGCTATTTTAGATTCTCGAGGAGTTACCAAGCAGCAGCTTAAATTTTCTGGTGAATATTCAGATGACCGCTTTAACGAAACCATTCGATTAAAAATAGCTAATGATGAAGATTCTAAACTGGCACTAATCATTTATTTCATTTTTGCACCATTTATTTTGGTCGGAAAAATATTAGAAAACAACAATTATGAATCTATAGGTAAAACACTATTTATCGTTGGGATTGTGATTGGTATTATCTATTTATTCGCATTTACGCGTTCCTTTATTAGTTTCTCTAATTTCAAGAAACATGTTAAAAAACAACTTATAACGAATTCTATTTTATATGTATTAGTCGGTTTCCCTCTGTTTTTTATAGTGTACTTCGTTCAGAAGAAAATGCTACTTAAAGACATGGCTGAAGACGAAATCCACAATCCATTAATAGAAGTAAATAAGGAAGATGCAGCTATTTGTCCGCAATTAAGAAGCACACTAAAAAACTATACAGCTCATGCAAAAATCGCCATGATTGTTTATAGCCTTTCTGTAATACTTGTCGTTTTATATTTTATATTAAATAATAACAAACAAGAAGCTTTAGCACTAGCGGCTCTTCAACTAGCTGCTATACTATTTATCCTTTTCGTTATTTATTTTATAAAATCCATTTTAAATACATTACAATTCTATAAACAAAAAGAAGCTACTATTAAAACAGCTCAACTTATTATCATTCTAATGAGCTCCATCCTCTACCCGATTCCTTTTTTCATTTTACAAAAGCAATTAAAAAGAGACTTCAAATCAATTTGTTTATAATCAATAAAATTAGCAATATCTTTGCACCATGATATTAGATCCTATGACACAAGATACAACGCCAAAATTCAAACTTAATACCATCCATTCTGCAATAGAAGATATCAGACAAGGGAAGGTCATTATCGTTGTAGATGATGAAAACAGAGAAAATGAAGGTGATTTTTTAGCTGCCGCTGAAAAGATTACTCCAGAAATCATAAACTTTATGGCGACTCAAGGTCGCGGACTCATTTGTGCGCCCTTAACCGAAAACCGTTGTAAGGATTTAGATTTACATATGATGGTACGTAACAACACTGACCATATGGAAACCGCATTCACCGTTTCTGTTGATTTAAAAGGAAAAGGTGTTACCACTGGGATTTCTGCAGCCGATCGTGCATTAACGATAAAGTCGCTTGTAGATGAAGAAACCAAACCCTATGACCTGGCTAGACCAGGACATATTTTTCCTTTAGTTGCTAAAGAAGGTGGTGTTTTAAGACGTACAGGACACACTGAAGCCGCTATAGATTTCGCACGATTAGCAGGCTTAGAACCAGCAGGTGTTATTGTAGAAATCATGAATGAAGATGGCACAATGGCAAGAC
Organism: Pseudotamlana haliotis; assembly: GCF_008806375.1. GTDB lineage: Bacteria > Bacteroidota > Bacteroidia > Flavobacteriales > Flavobacteriaceae > Pseudotamlana > Pseudotamlana haliotis. The sequence continues at coordinate 97,748 of NZ_WAAT01000045.1, forward strand.
TTCCAGAACTTATAGAAGTCGCGAAAAAACATGATATCAAAATTGTTTCTATTGAAGATTTAGTGGCATACCGTATGCAACATGACTCTTTAATTGAGAAAAAAGAAGATTTTCAAATAGAAACCCGTTTTGGTAGCTTCCGATTAAGAGCTTATAAACAAACGACCAACAATCAAGTACACATCGCCTTAACTAAAGGCATATGGAAAGCTAATGAACCTGTCTTAACAAGAATTAATTCTACACTTGTAAACAACGATATTTTAGGGACGCTTACCAACAAGGCTGACGACGAATTAAATGCTATGTTTAAAGTGGTTAACGACGAAGGAAAAGGTGCCATTCTTTTTATTAATCAAGAAGCCCAATCAATGGATATTCTTAATAGGTTGTCTTTCTTAAAAGAAAACCAAACGGAAGAAACCATAGCCAAAGCTCCTAAAATTAACATGGATAATCGTGATTTTGGTATTGGTGCTCAAATCTTGCATGATTTAAACATTCATAAGTTACGCTTAATATCAAATTCTGAAAAGCGTAGCAAACGTGTTGGATTAATTGGATACGGATTAGAAATTATTGATTCTATTGGGTATTAAAACTTAAATAACCCAAGCATTACGACTTCAAACGATATATTGAGGCCTGAATAATATTATTATTCAGGCCTTTTTAAATTTATAATAATACGCTCCCAAACTATAAACTTATACCAATTTAATTTTATAATGTCGTATTCTTAATTTGAGTTATTTTTCTTCAGATGAAATACAAAATCAAAGTACCTGACAGCCGGCAGCGAGGTAGCAGCGCTACGGTTTTATTTTTTATTGAAATATGAGTTTAATAGAAAAAAATTATAGGGCTCATTTTAGGTTATAATTGGTATTACTTCTAATTAAAAAGACTAAGGCTCTATTAAATAATAGAAATACGTAATTTATTTCTTCAAATAAAAAAAAAGAATTAATTTATAGCTTTTAAAATATCTCAATGAGAAATATCACACTTTTAATTGTTGTTATCTTTACCCTTCTTTCTTGTAAAAATCAAGAAAACACACAATCTATCGATAAACATATCGATAAGACACCTACAGTAGAAATCCCACAATTTGCTAAATCGGGTTTAGACTCCATAGTAGCTAAAGTAGCGACAACAAATGGATGTAGAATGACTGCTAGTATTAAAGGCCCAAATACCAAAGCATATTACAGTGGCTTTGATGGTAGAACAAACGAAACGATTAGCACATTTAACGAATTATATGAAATTGGAAGTTGTACAAAAATGTTTACCGCTACATCAATTTTTCAACTTATAGAAAATAAAAAATTAAAGCTAGACGATTACTTAACTTCGTTTTTACCTAACCAATCTCTATATAAAGATTTACTTACTATAGACGGTAAAACCTATATCGATTCTGTTAAGATAATTAACCTCTTAAACCATACTTCTGGACTTCCTGAATATTTCCTAGAAGATGAAGAAAAAGTAGTTGAATTATATAGTGATCCTTCTGAAGTTTTTACACCAGAACGTCTAATTAATATGGCGAAATCTAACCCTGATCAAAATGTATTTATTCCAGGTACAAAGTTTACTTATTGTAATACGAACTACACTTTACTCGGTATGATTATTGAAAAGCTTTCAAAGCAAAGCTATCAAGAATATATTCAAAATAATATTTTAAACCCTTTGGAATTAAAAGACACTTATTTTGGTTCTCAGTACCCTTTAGCTAAAAGACCACAAGGCCATTATAAAGACAAAGTCACTTTAACACCTTTTACTTTAGCAGGTTCGGCTGGGGAAATTTTATCCACTTTAGATGATATGCGAACTTTTATAACCGCTTGGAATAAGGGCAAATTATTTGAAGACCCAAATACCTTAAACACTATTAAAAACGACTATTTCAACTCAATGGTTCTTAATGTTATTTATTACGGCGCTGGTGTTACTAATATCATGGAGCAATCATTAGGGCATGGCGGACAAACATTTGGTTATGGATCTTACGTTGGCACTATAATTTCAAACGATTATACTTTTTCGTTTTCTATTGATGATGCTACAGTATCCTCTTGGTACCCTGCTATTGAAACCACGGCGCTTTTAAATAAGATTAAGTAAAAAGTTACCTCTATTGATCATAGGTATTGAAAAGGCTGGAACAGCTTTCAGCCTTTTACTTTTATAGAAATTGATATTTTAATATCTCTAAAACTGTTTGAAAATATTTTTGAACAGTTTTTTTTTGTTGTTCCAAATTAGGCCTCAGATAATTAGCTATATACGATAAAATAATTCGTATATTCACAACTAACACACTAATAAACAGTTAACAAGAAAAACAATCATCTCATGAAAACTAAAATTTCAGGACTTATACTGGTACTTCTTTTATTTTCTTGCAAAGAAAAATCTAAGGAAATTGAAAGACAAGTCAATCAATATTCTATTGAACAATTTATGGACAATGAATCTGTCGACGGTGGAAGCTTTTCTCCAGACAACAGCAATCTATTAATAACAAGTAATCGAACCGGAATATACAATGCTTATACTATTCCAATTGAAGGAGGAGAAGTAACACCTATTACTCAATCGGATAGCACCTCTTTTTTTGCTGAATCCTATTTTCCTAATGACAATAGAATACTTTTACAAGCTGATGACAACGGTGATGAAATTAATCATCTTTTTGTTAGAGAGTTAGATGGTAGTATAGCAGATATCACTCCTTTTCCTGGTGCCAAATCCTTATTTTATGGCTGGTCTAAGGATGAAAACTTTTTATATTTCGGATCTAACAAACGTGATCCTCGTTTTTTCGATGTATATAAATTAGCAATAGAAGATTACTCTTCTGAAATGATTTATCAAAATAATGATGGTTTAGACTACAGCGCCATGTCTGATGATGAAAATTACATCGCACTCTCAAAAGCCATGAATACAAATGATGAAGATTTATTCATCTTCAATGTAAACACTAATAAAACCACTAAAATAAATGCTAATTTAAGTGCGAATTTTGCTCAAGATTTTTCAAAAGACAATAAAACATTTTATTATACCACAGATGACGGCGGAGAGTTTTTATATTTAATGTCATATCATTTAGATACTAAAGAAAAGAAAAAACTACTTGAAAAATCATGGGATATATCGGGATTTAGATTGACTAATAACGAAGTTTATATGGTGGTTTATATTAATGAAGACGGAAAAAACACTATTGAAGTCCTAGATTATGAAACCATGAAGCCTATTGTGTTACCAGATTTTGATAATAAAAGTATTACTAGTGTAGGTTTTAGTAGCGATGAGAAATGGATGCGTATGTACGTAGGAGGCTCTAATTCTCCTTCAGATCTTTACACATACAATTTGGAAACTAAAAAACAAACTAAGTTAAGTCATGTACTAAATAAAGACATTAATCCAGAAGATTTAGTAACTGCAAAAGTTATTCGCTATAAATCATTTGATGGTACAGAAATTCCTGCTATCTATTATTTACCTCATCAAGCATCAGAATCAAATAAGGTTCCTGCAATGGTATGGGTTCATGGTGGGCCTGGCGGACAAACTCGTCAAAACTTCAGTGCTTTAATTCAGTATTTAGTTAACCATGGGTACGCTGTTTTAGCAGTAAATAATCGGGGAAGTAGTGGGTATGGTAAAACCTTTTTTCAAATGGATGATAAAAAGCATGGTGAAACAGATTTACAAGACTGTGTAGAAGGAAAAAACTGGTTAGTACAACAAACCGAAATTGATGGTGAGCATATCGGTATTATTGGTGGTTCGTATGGAGGTTATATGACTATGGCTGCCCTCACCTATACCCCAGAAGAATTTGATGTTGGTGTAAACTTATTTGGCGTGACCAATTGGATGCGAACATTAAAGAGCATCCCACCGTATTGGGAATCATTTAGAGTGGCCTTGTACAAAGAACTTGGTGACCCGTTTACAGCAGACTCTGTACGCTTAAAACGTATTTCACCATTATTTCACACCGACAAAGTCACTAAGCCTTTAATCGTGTTACAAGGTGCAAAAGACCCAAGAGTTTTACAAATAGAATCTGACGAAATAGTTGCAAGTGTTAGAGAAAACGATGTTCCTGTTGAATATGTTTTATTTGAAGATGAAGGCCATGGATTTGTAAAAAAAGAAAACCAGATAGAGGCTTATAGTAGCATTTTAAATTTCCTTGATAAATACCTAAAAAATAAAAAACCTGAAATGGGCGAAACCCCATAGATTTCAATAGGATCAAGCGCAAAAGTTG
>NZ_WAAT01000046.1:0-61413 GCF_008806375.1 Pseudotamlana haliotis
TCTATTTTAACCTGTAGCCATATTTCAGGACGAGACATTTATGAAACACCTGATATACATAATTTTAATTTGTTTTTGTATTCAACTAAATGGACAAAACGGAAATGATATTAAGGATTTTACAATTAAATTAACCTTAATAGAAAAAAACAGCAATAACTTATTAGCTGGCTCAATTATCGAAATATTTTCTGGACAAACAAGAATTAAAACTGATGTTTCGGATTTTGACGGAATTAGCTTCTTTTATCTTAATCCAAAAAATATAATAGATAACAAAATACTGCTTAAAATTCACGGACTAAAATGTAAAATATTAGAAAAGGAATTTACTATAAATAATGACCTGAATACTAAAATTTATCTTGAATACGGAGAAACTGAATATACTCACCCAAAACAAATATCTGAGATGTATAAAAAACTGAACATAAAACCTGAACCATCTTATTGTGGTTATGAGAAATAAAAAACCACATACAACACCATGTAAAAAAAATTACTTATTTTAGTTAAACCGAAAGGTAATTGCTTTTTTGCCAACTCTGATTTTCCTGCGGAAAATCCTCGCATACAAAACCGCAACGTTCCATTTATTACTCAAATAACCCCAAAATTATGATTGAAAAAAATTCTCAAGAAATTGCAAATGAAATTTTATTAAAAAGAAAAATTGAAAAATCGTTAAACAAGCTGAAAATCGCGCAGCTTATTTTTATAATAATAGGAGCTATAAATATAGTAACCGCTATCGGAATATACCTATACTCGAACAAACTTGACTCACACAACCCTTTACATACAGTTTTGATAGAAAGCTTAATTATGGTAAGCATTGTTTCTTTAATAATAGGAATTATATATTTAGTAAGTAGTGCTTTCATAAAAAAATACCCTCAACCTATAATTTGGACAGGAATTACAATAATACTTGCTAAATTTATTTATAGTCTATATCGTTCTGGATATAGATTTGAAATAGGATCTGAATTTATTTTAAATATTCTTTGCTTAATTGGACTTGGTTATGCTTTATATTCATATTACCAATACAAACAATTAATTGCAGATAAATAAAACAAATAGTAACACCATGTATAATTCATTGCTAGTTCTAGCCTACTTACGAAAGTCCTCGCGGACTTTCTATCCGTGATTTATTTGCTAACTTCAGTGCTTAAACATGCAACGAAATCATACACAATCACGTAGGCAAATAATATGTTTTGTCCTGAAATATGGCTACAGGTTAAAATGGTAAAAAAGCTTCAGATAATCCTGAAGCTTTTTTTGTAGGTATTTTATCGAAAACATTAGAAAATCAACTTACAGAACTTAATGGGGAGTTATATTCGCTTGTTGTACTCAAGCCTCAAACATTATGAAAAATAAATTGACAAAACTATTAATACTGCTACTATTAGGGTTCAGCTTATCTTGTAAAAATGAACCAAAGACTATTCCTTTAGAAAATATTGATGAAATGTTAGAAATGGCAGGTGACAGAACCGTGAAAGACATATTAGATTCATTCGAAAGCCCTTTAAAGTCGAGTTATTTATTAAACAAAGGTTATACAGCTCCTTTGTTACACGGAAGAATGATAAGACAATTTTGGTTATATGATGAATCCTATTGAATGATACCTAATCTTTTAGGTAAAATATCCGACCCTAAGCTATTTAAGATAACTAACAGTGGAGTTATAAAATCACTTAGTTACAAATTAAAATCATCAAAAAAATCAATAAAAGACATTGAACTTAAAATTGACATAAATTTTAAGTACGGTTTAGCTGATTATTATTTATATGTAACATCTTCTGATGGTTTTCTAAATAGAGAGAATGTATTACCTAAAGCACTTAACAAATAAAAGCTTTCGCACATAGCGCTATTCAAAAAAATGGCTAATCTCTTCATCGAAAAATTCGCATGATTTCTCCGCAGACAAGTATTAATTTACTAATTTCTTTAAACACGCCACAAACTATATACATCAAGGTAATCAAATAATATGTTTTGCCCTGAAATATGGCTACAGGTTAAAATGGTAAAAAAGCTTCAGGTAGTTCTGAAGCTTTTTTTGTAGGCCTCTTTCAGAGGTACTGAAATAATTCACTTACAAAAACATTTAATTGCTATATTTACTTGTTGTTTACAATTTATAACTGTCTTGAGTATAATGTGAGACATATAAAAATAGTCAAGTTTAACCAAATACACATATTATGATTTTTCTAAAAAACCAATTACCAATTGTTGTTTGTACCATATCCTTAATGCTAATTAGTTGTCAAAATACAGAACAAAAAAACAATTCTAATTAAGGAAAACATCCAAAGCGGATGAAATAATTTTAAAATGCTTTCGAAATCCCGAATTCGTTTCAGGTGCACAAATAAAATAGTAAAAAAGCTTCAGATAATTCTGAAGCTTTTTTGTTTTTTATCGAAAACATCTGTAAATCAACATACAAAAACCAATAGGATATTATATTCGCTTGGTAACAAATTTTAAAAAGAATAAACTATGAAAAGAAAACTACTTTTATTTACAATTTTGAGCCTAATTTTTATTCTAGGCTGTGATAAGGGTGACGAGGAATTGACAACTAATGAAGAGCCACAAATAGAATTAAACATCGCTGTTGAAAATACTGATGTGAAACCCTTTGAAATAATCAATGTTAAAAGCACCATTTCAAATTTACAAAACACATATAATGGCACATTCGGAAATACTGAACTAGAATTAGTGAAAGTAAACGATAGTATTTTAGTCTTTGTGGTTCCGGATATAGAAACAGGAACATACGAACTAAAAACAGAACTTGGAAATATTGAGTTTAGCGTTTCTAAAACCATGATTTCAAATTCAGAAGAAACAATAACTAATGTATTTACAGCTTTTGATAATGAGGTTAATTCAATGGACAACTCACCTGAATTAGATGAAACCAAAACATTCAAAAACGAAGTGACAGAACTCTACAATTCTTTATCAACAGAGCAGAAAAGAGAAGTCGCAATGTTTTACGAAGCAAATAAAGAAATTTTCCAAGCGTTTAGAAACGACTTATCTACAACTTATGATGCTACCACTACTTTCGCAAAAAGTACAAAACAATCGAATTGCCCAAAAACAGATTTTAAATCATTTTACAGTTGCACAGGAGATAATTTAGGAAGCTCAATAAATGAGCTTGGTGTGAGTTTAAAAAATATAGCTGAACCCATAGCATACGCTGCTGCAATAGGAAAACTTGCTGCTGCAACTTGGTATTTAGGGCCTGCTGTTTGGGGTACAACAGCTGTAGGGGCATCATTATCAATTGGAACAGCAATGTATATTTTGATTACAGAAGTTAGACCTGCATGGATAAATTTCAAATCGAACCTAACACCTTTTTTAGAAGCAAATTGGATCTTGGTTGAAGCCACTTTTGATGTAGTAACAGATGAATTTAATAGTGAAACTGAAACAAATTTAAATATAGACGCTAAGTTTCGAACTATTGAAGAAACAGATAATGATATCTCTTCTGAAACAAGTTTTTTTATTTCTGCATATAGTAAACTAAGCTCCTCATGGAATAATTTCTCTAAACTTTTGGGGGAAATTCCGAGTTTTGCTTTATCTGAAGAGTCAGTTGCAATAGGAACAAATGACATCATTATTTCAAATATTTCGAATTCTAATGTTGAACTTGTCAGTCAAAATGGAACCAGTGCTAAGTTTAAATCTTTATCTGGAAATGAAGAGAATTTCTCTTTTGACATTACTTTAAATAAGGAAGGTTTTACTGAAACAAAAACTATTAATGCAACCGTAAGTGCAAATAAGGGATTTGAATTCGTTGGAGTGTGGCATATGAAACATTACGACGATGAAACAAGAACAACTTCTGAAACCACTCAAATTAGTGAAATTGATTTTCAAAACATTAGAGAGAACGTTAACATATCAGCCGGATATTCTGATTATGTTGGTCTAATTACTAAGCGTTATAATGCAGGATGGTCAACAATTGAGGACCCTTATGAATACGGTGAATTTTGGAAACAAAGTTATGTTGCCAACGGTAATTATATATCATTAACCAATACTTATTGGACTAATATTGAATATCGTTTTTACATAGACGAGAACAATCCTAACATATTAATCGGAGAGTCAATCGGACTAAGCAACAAAGGATTAGCAAAAGAAATGGTAAAACAATAATATTTACTAACATTGTATAAGTGGTATTAAAGCGACCGCTTATACTTTTCGTTATAGACAATCCCTAGTAGAAATCACAACCCCTTAGTAAAAAGGCAATCTTAGAATTTGATAAGTTTAAGTATCTGATGAACAGAATTAATAAGAAACACAAATAACTGATTTGCAAAGAAAAAATTCACATAAGTCTGAGTACTGAAATAACGAGAATTGCCCATGACATATGATTATAATAACGAAACAACCCGGCTACTCATTATGGTAATAATTTATAGTACAACACCTACATAACCATCAATTTAATTTTTAAAAAAAATTTAGTATTACTACATAATATTGTCTAAATTTATGGACATAAAACATCTCAATTTCATTAAAACCAATTAATTAAACATGAAAAACTATTTAAGATCAACCATCGTAATAATGACCATTTTAATGGCTTTTAGCTTTATCTCTTGTAAACAAGAAACTAAAGATAAAATTAAAGATGCTGGTAACGCTGTAGTAGAAGAAACCAAAGAAGGTTCGGAAAAAGTAGTAGATGGCGTAAAGGATGCAGCTGAAGAAGTAGCGGCTGAAGTAAGCGAAATGACTAAACGTATTAAATTTGACTCTGGAGAAAGCAGTACAAGAATAAAAGGTAAAATTACTGGCGAAGAGTATATTGATTATCTAGTAAACGTTGATAAAGGTCAGAATATGAACATAAGCATGGCTACAGATAATTCTGCTAATTATTTCAATATCATGGAACCAGGTGAAGAATATGTTGCCATTTTTAACGGTTCTACCGCTGAAAACCAATTTGAAGGGACTTCTGCAAAAAGTGGTGACTATACTATTCGAGTATACATGATGAGAAGTGCAGGAAGAAGAGGAGAAGTTGCAAATTATACTTTAGAAATTATTGTTGATTAAACAACAGGAACAATAACACACATAGTTAAAAACTCAGGTTAAAATATAGCCTGAGTTTTTTTATTACTAATCTCAATGACATTTAAGTGTATAGCTTTTGTAAGCTCTAAAAGAAACCATCAACTTGAGGATCTGTATTAATTTTTCAAAATAGTAAAAGTAAAAGTTGTACCTACATTTAATTTTGAAGTGACACTTATGCTTCCCCCTAAACTTTCAATAATTTTTTTCACAGTAGCTAGGCCTATACCAGTCCCAATATTCCCGTACTTATCCTTTGTTCCAACCACACTAAAAAGATCAAAAATTTTCTCAATATGAGTTTCAGGAATTCCGTTTCCATTATCTCTTACTACAAATTGATATTCAGAATTATTTTCTGAAAAGGCAATATAAATTTCATTTTTATCCTTTGGATTGTACTTGATAGCGTTGGTTACTAAATTAACTAATACCTGTAGCAACGCCGATTTGTTAGTTATCACACATTCACATGAACCCTCGACACGAAATGCAGCGCTTTGGTCTAAATTGGTAATCAATTTTAATTCATCAATAACATCCTGAACTATAAGTACTTCATTTTCGCCTTCAAGTATATCATCGGTGTCATAAAACTTAAACAACCCATCGATATAATCCTTTAAGGCATTAGAGGATGTTTTAATATATCTTAAATACTGTAGTGATTCTTCATCCAAACCCGTATTATTTTTACTTTCTAGTAACTCCGTTAAGGAGATAATATTGGCCATTGGTGATTTTAAGTCATGAGAAACAATACTTGCAAACTTTTTTAAAGCTTCATAGCGTTCTTGTAATCTACCTTGCATTTGGATCAATTTTATATTCTGAAAGCGTTCTTCAAAAAGGGATACCACTTGTTTTGCCATGACAATAAGCGCATTTTGTTGCTTTTCTGTTAATTGTCGTGGTTTGGTATCATAAACACAAAGTGTTCCTAATTTATAACCATCAGAATTTATTAAGGGCACACCCGCATAAAAAACAGCTAAATGATCGGTTACTAATGGGTTATCAAAAAAACGTTCATCTTTTCTAGAGTCCTCAATAATGGTTATAGCAGCATCAGAATTAATGGCATGACCGCAAAAAGAAAGATCGCGAGGCGATTCATTAAAAGGCACACCATGATGAGATTTTAAATAATTACGATCCCTGTCTAATAATGACACTAACGAAATAGGTACCTCGCATATATACGCCATTAAAGCAGTAATATTATCATAACTTTCCTCTGGAAGCGTATCTAAAAGTTGGTATTTATTTACGGCTAATTGCCTTTCAAATTCATTTTCTGGTAGCTCCGGTCTTATCATTCACAATCAAAATTTCTTATGAAAATAACTTATATCTTGATGATTTCCTAAAATAAGATGAAGGAGTTCCTAATCTGAATCAAATAAAATCATATTTGAATAAAATTTTTTTCTTTTTCACCATACATCGAATAACTATAAAATTTCATTAACAAAACTTTAAGAGTTATTGGATTGGTCTTTTGTAAGGCTAAAATTACATTTTAGCAAAAAAAAAAAAAAGAATTACAAAGAATTAATAATTAAAAATTTTGAGATTATGATTATATGGTCAGGCCGAGGGTTTCTCTTTGTTGTTGTTTTGCTTGCAACATTGTTTTTATGTGTTTCATTGCTCCCGAGTGAAAATGCAGATTATAGCTTTATAGTTCCAGCTTTTGTTAATGGTCTTTTCAGTTGGTATTTTGGAAAAAAAAATAGAATTTAGAAAATGAAGGCATTGTCATTGATGAAAAGACCGGACAGCGATTACGACTTAAAAACGACCACATATTGTTTTGGACACCTATGCAATATTGGGGCATCATATTTTCAACGCTTGGCATTATTATACTTCTTCAAAAGTCCTTGACCTTAGGAATCATAGCCTCTGTTTTTTTATTATTAATCACATTAGCTCCCTCAGTAAATAAAAAATCTAAAGCCGTACGGGCTAAAACAGTAAATAAAAAAAATATTGAAACAAATTCTGAACCTAAGAAGAATATAAGTAGCTCCAATACATTTATATCAGAACTAAAAAAGGAAGGCTCTAACACGAAGAATTTCGAAACTTCTGACCATAGCAGGTATATGCCAAACTAGGCGATATTAACATTTAGGCAAACAACTAATAATAGTTAAAAATTAAAGATACAGTAAAACCTGGAGCTTTTTATGTAAACAACACAGTTCGGTTTGAAGGGAAGCTTACTCTAAATTAACTTCATACAAGTTACTTTTATTTAGCTTTTTTCAACAAAAAAGAAATCCCAGAGGCTAAAGAACTATATGCCGATCCAATTCTCAATTCTCTCTTATAAGGAGCGACCGTACCCTTTATACGTGTTGGTGATTTTGACTCCCAAACTATAGTTTCTGGATGTTCAATCTCGTACAATTGAAGCAATAATTCTATTTTAGCGGGTTGGGAAGGCCCCACATTGTATCCTGGGTAAACCCATAAAGTTTGAATATGTAAATTGTATTTGGCATTAGTATTATTTACCGAAACTTTTATTTTTCTTTTTTTTGGTAGAGCTCGATTAAAATTTTCAATAAATAAAAGCTCATATACAGTTTCTCGATCTGAAAACCATGCTTTTTTGAATTTTTCACCTGAACCTGGATTATGATCCTCTCGTATTTTTACTTTATCTTTTATAAATGTTGCTTCTGACGGATAACCATGTACATTCATATTATCATACCCAAAGGACAGCGATAATTCTTTTTCACCTACTAGAATGGAAATATCCCCAGATGCAGTTTCTATTTTCTGACCTAGAACAGGCGTTATAAAAACCAAAAACAGAATAGCACAAAATAAATCTCTCATATTTTTATCAAGTTTAAGCACGCAAACATAGTCATTAATAATAAGGAAAAAACAGGTGTTATACTTGGCTAAAATATAGTCAATATAGGTCTGAAAATAACTAACAGCAGCCTTCTTTTCCAAAACCGAAAAAAATATAAACTTTAACATCTCAAAGCAACTTTTACAAAATCATTAAGAGTATTTCGGTTTAACTTTAAGGGTTAAATTTTTAACTAACTTTAAAAATCCTTTTATGAAAAAATCAACTTTTATTTCAAGCATCGCTTTTGTATGCTTATTGTTATTATCTGCAAACGTAAACGCACAAAAATTTGCTAAACTTGACAAAAGTCCGCTAGACATTGCAGCATACCCATCGAGTTACAAAGAGCCTAACAAAACGGTAAAAATCATATACAGCAGACCGCAACTTAAAGGTCGTGAACTAAGTAAATTAGCGCCTAACGGTAAAGTTTGGAGAACAGGAGCTAATGAAGCATCTACGATTACATTCTACAAAGACATTAAAGTGGGTGGTAAATCAGTTAAGGCCGGAGAATATTCATTATTCACGATTCCAGGAGAAGATACTTGGACCATCATATTAAGCACTGACGTCAATGTTTGGGGAGCTTACGCTTATAACGAAGACAACGATGTGCTTCGCGTGCAAGGAAAAGTAAGTACTAGCAAAGAATCTATAGAAGCTTTTTCCATGGCTTTTGATAAAGACGGCACACTATTCTTAGCATGGGACAAAACAAGAGTTTCAGTTCCGTTTACAGAGTAATAATTAAACAAGCATAAATTAAAAGCTTCAGAAGAGATTCTGAGGCTTTTTTATTTCCTAAATTTAGCCTTGAAAAATAAAATCCATGCATAAACCAATACGCTTTTTACTGCTCTTACTTCCTTTAATAAGCCTGTTTAACTGTAATTCCACAGAAAAAAACAAAAAGCAAGCTCCTGTAAAAACGACTTCAGAAGTAATTACTAAAAAAACAAACTTACTAACCGACATCACTCCAATTTTTAAAGACGGTGATGTGAATGCCGTTATCGAAATTCCGGCGGGCACGGTAGACAAATGGGAACTCGATAAAACAACAGGAGAAGTCAAATGGGAAATGGTAAACAATAAACCAAGAGTGGTGAATTACATAGGCTATCCCGGCAACTATGGCATGATTCCACAAACCTTACTCGACAAAAAACATGGCGGTGATGGTGACCCGTTAGACATTATTGTTCTAGGGCCGCCAGCAGAAAGAGGCACCCAATTAAAATCTAAAATTATTGGTGTACTATATTTAAGTGATGGCGGCGAGCAGGACGACAAACTGATTGCGGTTTCTAGTAATTCAACATTGTATCAAGTGAATTCCATTGAAGAACTGAATAGCGAATTTCAAGGCATTACAACCATTATCGATATCTGGTTTACGAATTACAAAGGCCCAGGAAAACTAAATTCGAATGGTTTTGGAGATAAAACTGAAGCGACTAAAATATTAAATGACGCTTTAAAACAGTATAAAGTTCAAAGGTAAGGCTGTTTGAAGAGTTTATGCGTTGAATCGTTTATTTGTTGAATCGTGTAAACGCACGTGAACTTTTCACTTCTAAACTTAACTTACTCTTTAGTTTCTTCAGACATGTAATACAGCTTTTTCAAGCTTTTCTTCAGCAGTCTAAAACGCATCACCCCAATCACTAAAAAAATGATACAAAACACTAAACACACTAAAGCAAAATACTTAAAGTTGGGGTAACCTTTCAGCTCAAAAAAGGCAAAAGCGCCAATTAGCAAGTATAAAGACGACCTAATGTAAGATAATAAGGTACGTTCATTGGCCAAACGGGTGCGTTCAATAGCTAAATAATCTCTTAGAATGACTTTTTCATCTGGTTTAAAATCGCGACCAAAACGTAAGAGTTTCATGAGTTACTTTTTTTAAGGAATGTTCAAATATTTATGGGTTTGCAAAGACACTTTCCACTTGGGGTTGGCCATTACATAATCAACAATTTCTGGAACTACTTTATCGCGTTTGCTCCATTCGGGTTGCAAATACAAGATACAATTTTTATTGACTTTAGCAGCTTGCTCTTCCGCGAAGCGAAAATCATCTTTATTATAAACAATCACTTTTAACTCATGAGCTTGATCATAAACCTCCTGAGTTGGGAGCTTCATTTTCTTAGGTGATAAGCAAATCCAGTCCCAAACACCTGTTAATTTATAAGCCCCAGATGTTTCAATATGCACCTGTAAACCTTTAGCTTTTAACTGAGTCGTTAGCGCGGTCATATCCCAAGTTAAAGGCTCCCCACCTGTTACCACAATCGTGTCGCTATACTTAGCTGCGTTTTCAACAATTTTAGTCGTTTCGGTAGGTGGGTGTAATTCGGCATTCCAGCTTTCCTTAACATCACACCAGTGGCAACCCACATCACAACCGCCAACTCTAATAAAATAAGCAGCCGTACCTTTGTGGAATCCCTCCCCTTGAATGGTATAAAACTCTTCCATTAAAGGAAGCATCTCCCCTTTGTCAACTTGTGATTGTATCTCTTCTCTCATAATTTTGCAAAGATACATATAATACCATATCTCATTTAAAATTACGCCATTAAAATGCGCTTATTGGCTTTCTATTTCAACATAAAAAGAAACCGTAGCTTTGGCTATGCTTTATTTTTCTGTTTTATATAAAACAAATAATCATCATTTTCTTCATCGTAGTTTTAAACTAGATATGGTATTACTTATCTCAATTTCTTGCTTTTAGATTTCAAATTAACAGCCCCTATACAGGTCACATTATAGGCCATTGAAACTTTTTTTCAGGTTATTCATTTTTCCTGTATTTTTATGCAAAACATAAGGAATGACCACCAAAGAAACTTTTTTCAATTATATCAACGAAAGTAACAAAACCAAAGGCGATTTCATTACCGTTGGTGCCGCCATGTTAGATGGTGAAACCATTACAAATGCTCATGTAAAAATCCCTTTAAAAACCATGAATCGCCATGGGTTGATTGCTGGTGCTACAGGAACGGGAAAAACCAAATCTCTTCAGGTCTTAGCTGAAAACTTAAGTGACAAAGGTGTGCCCGTTTTACTCATGGACCTTAAAGGAGATTTAAGCGGATTGGCACAAGCCAGTGAAGGACATCCTAAAATTACAGAACGTCACGAAAAAATAGGCTTGCCTTTTGAACCCAAAGGATTTCCAGTAGAAATTTTAACCTTATCTGAACAAGATGGCGTACGTTTAAGAGCTACTGTTAGTGAATTTGGCCCGGTACTTTTATCTCGAATTCTCGATTTATCAGAAACCCAATCAGGGATTGTTTCGGTCATATTTCAATATTGCGACAACAACAAACTACCTCTTTTAGACTTAAAAGATTTCAAGAAAATATTACAATTTGCTACCCAAGAAGGTAAGGATGAATTTAATGAAGCCTACGGCCGAATTTCAACGGCTTCAACAGGGGCTATTCTTCGTAAAATTGTAGAACTTGAACAGCAAGGTGCCGATTTATTTTTCGGAGAAACCTCTTTTGACACCCAAGATTTACTTCGTATTGATGAAAACGGGCGTGGTTACATAAACATCATCCGTTTAACCGATATTCAAGACCGTCCGAAATTATTTTCCACTTTTATGCTGAGTATCTTAGCAGAAATCTATTCGACCTTCCCAGAGCAAGGTGATAGCGACCAACCAGAACTCATTATTTTTATTGATGAAGCCCATTTAATTTTTGACGAAGCTTCAAAAGCACTATTAAATCAGATTGAAAGTATTGTAAAACTGATTCGAAGTAAAGGCGTTGGCTTGTACTTCGTTACCCAAAACCCAACCGATGTTCCTGAAGATGTTTTAGGTCAGCTTGGTTTAAAAATTCAGCATGCCTTAAGAGCCTTTACGGCAAAAGATAGAAAAGCGATTAAATTAACAGCACAAAACTACCCAGAATCAGAATACTATGACACCGAAGAAGTTTTAACTTCTTTAGGTATTGGGGAAGCCCTGGTTTCTGCCTTAGATGAAAAAGGACGCCCTACCCCACTTGCAGCAACCATGATGCGAGCACCCATGAGTAGAATGGATGTTTTAACTGATGCTGAATTAAACACCCTTTACACCAACTCAAAACTGGTGAAAAAGTACAATGAAACCATAGACCGTGAAAGCGCCTATGAACTACTTAATGATAAAATTAAGCAAGCTGAAGCCGAAGAACTCAAAGAAAAAGCAAAAAAAGAACAGGAAACTTTGAAAAAAGCGGAAGCAAAAAAACGCTCTAAAAGCACTAGGTCACGAAGCACGGCCATGAACCCTATTGTGAAGGTTCTTACAAGTGCTACATTTATTAGAAGTGTTTTTGGAATTTTAACTAAAGTCATGAAAAAATAACACGATATTTGGCCATTATTAATTACAAACCTTAACTCAAATCAATGCGTAAATTATTACTAGGC
The DNA here is from genome assembly GCF_008806375.1 of Pseudotamlana haliotis. Taxonomy (GTDB): domain Bacteria; phylum Bacteroidota; class Bacteroidia; order Flavobacteriales; family Flavobacteriaceae; genus Pseudotamlana; species Pseudotamlana haliotis. The sequence continues at coordinate 12,506 of NZ_WAAT01000046.1, forward strand.
GCTTTAGCCTTAACCCTTTTATTATCAAGCTGCGGAAAAGAACAAAACCCTTTTGAAATTTCAAAACAGCACATTGGCTTATTAACAGATTCTACTCAAGTTAAAGACCTTGAAAAGGTTTTTTCTAATGATTCTATAGTTAAATTTATAGCTGGCGATGAATTTACAGGCAACATAGATAACATCGAAATCTACGAAAAAGGCGGTAAAAAACTATTAACACTAACCCCTAAATTCGCTTTAGATTCTACCTCAGTGATTACAGACGTTCGTATTATTGATGAGCGCTTTAAAACAGATAAAAACATTTCGTCAATAAGTACTTTTAAGGATATTGAGAGCCAGTATAAAATCACAAAAATTAGCAACCTTATTAATTCTGTTGTGGTTACCGTTAATGAGATTAATGCGGCATTTACCATAGACAAAAAAGAATTACCTTCAAACTTAAGATTCGATATGAATTTAAAATTTGATTCAGCACACATTCCTGACGATGCAAAAGTGAAATACTTTTTTCTAAACTGGGATAACTAAAACCGTTTAAATGAATCCATTTTTATCCAAACTCATTGTAGACATTGCTCACAAGAAATTAAAAAAAACGAGTGATGACAAACCGGTTTCTAAAAGGGACATTGTTCCTCTAGTACGGGTTTTACAAGTTGAGTTTACCCATGCCGTAAGAGAATATATTTTCATTATTATTGGCGTGTTTTCAGCGGGGTTTGGTTTAAAAGGTTTCTTACTACCTAATAAATTTATTGATGGTGGGGCCACAGGGATTTCACTACTACTAGAGCATGTAACGCGGTTAGAACTGGGCTATTTACTAGTTATTATCAACCTGCCTTTTATCATACTGGCCGCACGAACCATAGGTACTAAATTTGCCGTAAAAAGTATTGTTGCTATTGCTATGCTAGCCCTAGTAGTACACTTTGTAGAATACCCTACAGTTACTGATGACAAGCTTTTAATTGCCGTTTTTGGAGGTTTCTTTTTAGGCCTTGGTATTGGAATGTCCATGCGTGGTGGCAGCGTTATTGACGGCACTGAAGTGCTTGCTATTTTCCTCGGAAGAAAATTATCACTAACTATTGGAGATGTGCTGCTGCTTATAAACATCATTATTTTCTCAGTAGGTGCTTATTTACTTTCTATTGAAACGGCTCTTTATGCGATTTTAACTTATATGGCAGCTGCCAAAACTGTTGATTTTGTTGTTGATGGGGTTGAAGAATATGTTGGGGTGACCATCATTTCTAATAAGCACGAAGAACTCCGTATCATGCTCACCAAAAACCTAGAACGCGCTTGTACTATTTATGCCGGAAAAGGAGGTTTTGGCAAATCGGGTGAAAGTTACGACAAAGACATTATTTACACCGTGGTAACACGTTTGGAACTGGCCAAGCTGCAAACTGAAATCGATAAAATAGACAAAAAAGCCTTCATCATTATGGGGATTGTTAAAGACCTAAAAGGCGGCATGATTAAGAAGAAACCAATGAAAGACCATTAATCTTTCATTGAAAACACAGTACAATGTCACAAAAGAAATATACCGTTCAAGATAGTCCGTTCATCGTACCGACCACCGATGGAAAAATCATCAAAGAGCACTTTGGAAACACCACCGATGGTAATTCTGAAATAAGCATTGCCCACATGGTAGCGCCTGCAGGCTGGAGCGAACCTTTTCAAACGCCAGAATTTGATGAATACACCTTTATCATCAAAGGCAAAAAACAGTTTATTATTGAAGAGGACACCGTGATTTTAGAAGCGGGACAATCTATTAAAATTGAAAAAAATACACGTGTTCAATATTCAAATCCGTTTACAGAAGCATGCGAATACATTGCCATTTGCACGCCTGCTTTTTCTATAGATTTAGTGAACCGAGAAGCATAATACATGAGTAAATTATTACCTCAACTCCTTGGAAAAACTATAAATGCCATAAGTTATTTCCAACCGAAACTAGCAGCAAAATACGCTGTGAAATTATTTTCAACCCCTCAAAAAGGAGAAATCACAGCAGGTCAAAAAGACTTTTTAAGCACTGCCGTTCAAGATAGCATCATTTTTGAAGGTATTTCCATAAAAACTTACCTTTGGGGAGGCTCAAAAGAAACCATATTGCTCGTTCATGGGTGGGAAAGCAATGCCTTTAGATGGAAAGATCTCATTGAATTACTTCAAAAAGAAGACTACAATATCGTTGCCATTGACGCCCCTGCTCATGGGAGTTCTAGCAACAAAATATTTAATGCCATTTTGTATTCTGAATGTATCAATGTAGCCGTAAAAACCTATAAACCGAGTGTCGTTATCGGGCATTCTATTGGTGCAACAGCAAGTATAATTGCACAAGAAAACCACAACCTTCCTTTAATTGAAAAGAATGTTTTACTAGGCGCGCCTTCAAATTTGGCGATTTCAGTAAAAAACTACGCTACTTTTATGGGCTTCAACAAAATAGTAACCAAGGCCGTTGATGCTTATTATTTAAAACATTTTAAGCAATTACCAGGTTTTTACTGCGCTGAAAACTTCTATAAAAACAATGAAACACGAGGTATTATTATTCATGATAAAAAGGATAAAATTATTTCCTATCGTGAAGCCTTAGATATCAAACGTCATTATAAAAATGCTGAATTAATAAAAACCGTAGGTTTAGGACACCGACTTAAATCGGAAGACGTTTATCAGCACATTTTAGAGTTTCTAAAGACCTAATTTATTGTATTTTTACACCATGGAAGAGCCACAATTAAAACGCATCAATAAATTTTTAAGTGAAGTTGGATATTGCTCACGTCGAGAAGCAGATCGACTCATTGAAGCAGACCGTGTCACTATAAACGGTATTGTACCTGAGAAAGGAACAAAAATAGGGCATGACGATGTGGTCGCCGTAGATGGAGAAGAAATTAAAAACACCAAAGAAAGCTTTGTTTACCTGGCTTTTAACAAACCGGTTGGTATTGTTTGTACTACAGACACTTCGGTTGAAAAAGACAACATCATTGATTTTATTAATTACAAGAAGCGTATTTTCCCTATCGGAAGGCTTGACAAACCCAGTGAAGGTTTAATCCTTCTTACTGATGATGGCGATATTGTAAACAAAATTCTTCGCGCTAGTAATAACCATGAAAAAGAATATATAGTTACGGTTGATAAGCCAATTTCTCAAACCTTTATTGAACGTATGGCCGGAGGAATCCACCTGGCCGATTTAAATAAAACCACCAAAAAGTGTGTGGTTGAGAAAATAAGCACTTATAAATTCAAAATCATTCTAACCCAAGGTTTAAACCGTCAAATTAGGCGCATGTGCGACTATTTAAACTACGAGGTACAAACCCTAAAAAGGGTAAGAATCATGAACGTTAAGCTCGATATGCCTATTGGTGAATACCGCGAGCTAACCCAAGAAGAATTCAAGGAGCTGAATGATTTAATCAGTACCTCAACAAAAGAATTTATTCGTTCAAAATCCAATACACGAAGAAGTAAAAAATAATTTTGACATCCATTGAACCATATCAATAGTTCACACATGTAAAAAGCCTTATAAATCAAGATTTATAAGGCTTTTATAATATCTAAATACTACAATTACTAACTACGAATATCTCGAGCTTGTAAGGTGTTTTTAAGTAACATGGCAATCGTCATAGGGCCTACGCCTCCTGGAACCGGTGTAATATAACTTGCTTTCGGGCTAACGCTTTCAAAATCTACGTCACCAGCCAATCTGTAGCCTCTAGCTTTAGTTTCATCTGGCACACGGGTAATCCCAACATCAATAATTACAACACCATCTTTAACCATATCGCCTTTTAAGAACTCTGAAATTCCAATAGCAGCAACAATAATATCGGCTTGTTTTGTAATCTCGGCAAGGTCTTTAGTACGGCTATGAACAACCGTTACCGTGGCATCTCCAGCTTTACGTTTCTGACTCATTAAAATACTCATTGGACGACCAACAATATGACTACGCCCCATAACCACAACGTTCTTACCTGAAGTTTCAACCTCATAACGCTCTAATAATTCTAAGATACCGTATGGTGTTGCAGGTAAAAAGCTAGGTAAATCTAAAGCCATTTTACCCACGTTTGTAGGATGAAATCCGTCTACATCTTTATCGGCATCAACAGCCATTAAAACTTTTTGTTCATCGATGTGTTTTGGTAAAGGCAACTGCACGATAAACCCATCAATAGCATCGTTGGTATTTAATTCATGTATTTTCTGTAACAAAACTGCTTCCGAAGTGTCTTCAGGCAAATCAATTAAAGTCGATTCAAAACCAATTTTTTCACAAGCTTTAACTTTAGCATTCACATAAGTCATACTCGCCCCATCAGTTCCTACTAAAATCGCAGCTAAATGTGGTACGCGCTCACCCTTAGCCTTAATTTGCTTTACTTCTTCAGCAATTTCTTCCTTGATATCGTTACTTGTTTTCTTTCCGTCTAAAATAATCATGGTTCTATTTGTTGTTGGTTCTTAGTTATTGGTTATTAGCAGTTTGTAAAATATAATTCAACAGAAAAACTCCCAACCAGCTATACAACTTAACTACTTTTACCCTACTTAACTACTACTTAACTCCTTAACTCCTTAACTCCTTCTACTACTTAACTCCTCAACTACTCTACTTCTCACTCCCCACTTAACGCATATTCTTCATCATCTGCATCATCTTTTTACCGCCACCACCTTGCATCATCTTCATCATTTTGCTCATTTGGTTGAATTGCTTTAAAAGTTGATTAACCTCTTGTACTGAAGTTCCTGAACCTGAACCAATACGTTTTTTTCTACTTGCATTAATAATTGACGGATTGGCACGTTCTTTTGGTGTCATAGAATGAATAATGGCCTCAATACCTTTAAACGCATCATCATCAATATCGATATCTTTCATCATTTTTCCAGCACCAGGAATCATTCCCATAAGGTCTTTCATGTTCCCCATTTTCTTGATCTGCTGAATCTGACTTAAGAAATCGTCAAAACCAAATTGGTTCTTTGCAATTTTCTTCTGAAGTTTTCTCGCTTCTACCTCGTCAAATTGTTCTTGAGCACGTTCCACTAAGGAAACAACATCACCCATACCAAGAATACGGTCAGCCATACGTGACGGATAGAAAACATCAATGGCTTCCATTTTTTCACCCGTACCAATAAACTTAATTGGTTTATCGACTACAGATTTAATAGAAATGGCAGCACCACCACGTGTATCACCATCTAATTTCGTAAGGATTACCCCGTCAAAATTCAAGACATCATTAAAGGCTTTTGCAGTATTCACAGCATCTTGCCCTGTCATAGAATCTACAACAAATAAAGTTTCTTGTGGCTGAATGGCTTTATGGATGTTTGATATTTCGGTCATCATCGCCGCATCAACGGCTAAACGACCAGCGGTATCAATAATCACCACATTGTGCCCGTTAGCTTTAGCATGTGCAATAGCCGCTTGAGAAATTGCTACTGGGTCATTATTCCCTTTATCACTAAAAACCTCAACACCTATTTGCTCACCTACGACATGCAATTGGTCAATCGCCGCAGGACGGTAAACATCACAAGCTACTAATAAAGGTTTCTTTGTTTTTTTATTTTTAAGATAATTAGCAAGCTTACCAGAAAAAGTTGTTTTACCAGACCCTTGTAAACCAGACATTAAAATTATGCTTGGTGTTCCAGAAAGATTAAGTCCTTCGGCATCGCCACCCATAAGTTGGGTTAACTCATCTTTTACAATTTTCACCATTAATTGCCCAGGCTGAAGCGTAGTTAATACGTCTTGACCTAAGGCTTTTTCTTTAACAGTCTTGGTAAATTGTTTGGCAATCTTGAAGTTAACATCGGCATCTAAAAGCGCACGTCTTACCTCTTTTAGAGTTTCAGCAACGTTTACTTCTGTAATGCTTCCGTGCCCTTTAAGAACGTGTAAGGCTTTATCTAATTTATCACTTAAATTATTAAACATAGTACTCTTGAAATTTTAAGAACTGCAAATTTAGTAATTTGATGTGTAATTATTGAAGTTTGGAAGGCTAAAGTGCGTAATAAAACGTATTTAGAAAAACACCAACCAACAAACCTATACTTATGATTATTTCTACCCTTTTTCTACCTCTAAAAAATAAAACCACAGTAATATCGTTAATTACGGTATTGTAAAAGCAACTTTTTATAGATGAAATACCAAAAAATTAGCTAAAAGTTATTGTTTAGTAAATAAAAAGCTACCTTTCACAAAACAAACCAACAACCAATATTTTATAAAAATAAACAACTATGGCGTCCCTAAATCCGCTAAATAGTTCTTTAGACCTAAGAAAAACTAAACATTTACTTAGGCGAACTACGTTTAATTACTCCAAAAATCAGTTAGACCATTTTATTGGCATGACACCGGCCAATATGCTTGACACACTAACAATGCCTACAACAGACACTTTAACCGAGCCTTACGACCCACTTCCAACGGAAAGTCCTGATGGCTTTTGGACCTCTTCAACAGCCGCCCCAGATTCTTTTGATAACGACAGAAGAAAGCGCGGACTCGTAGCGGGTTGGTGGTGGCACAACGCGATGAGTGAAACTAGTTTGAAGCATAAATTATCTTTTTTCCTTCATACCTGCTTTAACGTAGCCAAAGATGACGGTGCCGGACCTTCAGCTTGCTATTATGACTATTTAAGGTTACTTGATTTTTATGCCTACGGAAATCTTAAAACAGTGGCTAAAAAAATCACGATGGACAATGCCATGTTGGTTTATCTTGATAACACGAGAAACAATAAAAGTAACCCAAATGAAAATTACGCCCGTGAGTTTTTTGAGCTGTTTACCATTTTAGAAGGCGAACAAATAGGCGAAGGAAATTATACCAATTATACTGAGGAAGATATCCAGCAAGCGACTCGCGTATTTTCAGGCTATAAATTTGATGAAACACGTCGTTATATAGACCCAGACACGGGCATTCCTACGGGATATATCAATTTTGAATTGCATGATACCGAAAGTAAAACCTTTACTGAAGCTTTCAACAACACAACCATTATAGGAAAAGCTACGCCTACAGAAATCTTAGATGAATTAGGTGAATTTGTTGACATGCTATTTGCTCAACCTGAAACCGCCAAAGCTTATTGCCGCAAATTATACCGCTATTTTGTAAAAAGCACATGGAATGAAGAAGTTGAAAACGACATCATCACCCCATTAGCTGAACAATTAATAGCCGCGGACTACGAAATTTTACCTGTGGTAAAAACACTGTTGAGCAGTCAGCATTTTTTTGATAGTGATGATAGTAACAGTAATGACGAAATTATAGGAAGCATTATAAAAAGTCCGTTGCAGTTGCTTTCAGAAACATGTAGCATGTTTCAAGTCGAATACCCCGATCCTACTACAAATTCGTTAACCTATTACAACGAGTTTTTCTATAAATTTTTACACAATACGTATTTTATTTTTTCAGGAACTACCTTGTTTAGCCCTGAAGAAGTTGCTGGTTACCCCGCTTATTATCAAGAACCGCATTACGATAGAAACTGGTTTTCATCCAACACCATTATTGGCCGCTACCGTCTTATAGAAAGTTTAATCTCTGGGGACAACATGATTAGTAATGGTGCTATTTACGCATCGCTAGACACGGTGTTGTTTGTGAAAAATAATATACCCAATGCCAGTGACCCCAATTTACTCATTACTGAAATGGCCGATTTACTCTACCCAGAATCTATAGACACTGATCGAACAAATTATTTTAAAAGCTATTTGGTTGATGAAGAATTCCCCGATTATTACTGGAGTGGCGCTTGGAACAAATATTTAAGTTCTAACGACAGTACCACAGTAAAAACACGATTAGACGCTTTAGTAACTGCGATGGTGAATGCAGCCGAATTTCAACTCATGTAAACTATGAACAGACGTAATTTTATAAAACTTTCGGCTTCAGCTTCTGTTATTGGACTAACCCCTTTACAATTACAAGCAGCCTTAAAAACATTCACACCTTACTTTGAGTGTCCAGATATTTCAAATAGAAAACTCGTACTCATCAATTTAGCTGGTGGTAACGATGGCTTAAATACGGTTATTCCCTTAGACCAGTATGATGCTTACAGTAATTTACGCCCCACTATAAAAGTACCTATTTCAGGAGCCAACAAATACATTTCCTTAGACAGTACTTTACCTGAAAATCAACAAGTAGGTTTACATCCTGCACTTAAGGGCATGAAATCTTTATACGACAAGGGCTGGATGCGCGTTTTACAATCGGTTGGGTATCCACGACAAAATAAAAGTCATTTTTCTTCTACCGATTTATATTTTACAGGTAATGACGGAAATAGCTTATTGAATGGCAGTGACACAGGATGGATGGGCCGTTTTATGGAACGCTATTATTCCAGTTTGGTCGTTGAACCCTTCCCTTTAGGCATACAAATTGGAGCGAATAAAACCTCTTTAGGATTTCACGGCGAAGAAGCTCACGGTATTTCTATAAACCTGACCAGGCAAGATCCTGCTGGATTTTACTCCATTTTAAATGGTTTAGGTGGTGCGCCGCCATTAAACATTCCAGATTCAGATTATGGTGACCAATTAAGATATTTAACCAACACCGATTCATTAACAAACACTTATGCGAAATCCATTTCGGCAGCATTCGCAAAAGGAAAAAACAGGGTGAGTTATCCTGATACCGATTTATCCAATCAGTTAAAAACTGTAGCGCGGTTGATGAGTGGCGACTTAGAAACCAAAATCTACTTGGTGCGAATTTCTGGTTTTGACACCCACGATTCACAAGTGCAAGATTTAGGTAATATTATTGGTAAACATCACGAACTACTATCAAGCTTATCAGATAGTATTGAAGCTTTTATCACCGATTTAGAATCTCAAAACCTTGCTGAAGATGTAGTAGGACTGACCTTTTCGGAATTTGGAAGAAAAGCAAAAGAAAACGGTAATTTAGGAACCGACCACGGAGAAATCGCTCCTATGTTTGTCTTCGGAAAACCAGTAAAAGGTGGTGTTTCAGGTACGAATCCTGATTTAAGCGAAGCCACAAGTCGAAATAATTACCAAATTAAGACCGTTCAATTCGATTACCGACAAACCTTTGCGACGCTACTCCAAGATTTTATAGGTGCTGATAACGCCATTATTGATGCGACGTTTTTTAACAATACTTTACACCAGAGTTTTAACGAACAAAAAATAGATGATTTGGTGAAAAATGTCTACAACGTTTCTAAGGGCTGTGTACCCCTTACAAGTAATCCGTTGGGAGAAGACAAAAAATGGTTGGTTTACCCCAACCCTTTTAAAGACCAGGTTAACATTACCGGAGTACAGCGTGTTGAAAGTATTTCATACCGTATTTATAATGCTTCTGGAGTGCTTTTATTAGAAAAAACAGACCTTGTAGACGAAGGTAAAGTGACTCTAAATTTAGGTCATTTTAGCAGTGGCGTTTACCTGTTTGTCATTCTTTCTGGCAGTGAAAAAGAAGTTCATAAAGTCGTTAAAATATAATTCATAAAATTGAAAAAATCCATATGAAGCAGCTTAAAACCTTATTCTTTGTCTCTTTGGTATGCTTTTTACTAGCAGCTTGTAACAGAAATGAACCAGAATATTTCGGAACACCTCAAGAGGACATTGATGTTACCACGGAATACAAATGGTGGATTTTAACGCATAAAAATTATCAAAAACCTGGTATTTATCTTTTTAATGAAAATACCGGCATGCTAGAAGTTGAACTGAAACTACCAAAAGCATTACAGTCACCGCATGCACTTGCCTATGACGGCGAGTCCCTTTGGGTTGGTGGTATAGGCGAAAATGAATCGCTTTACCAGCTTAACCCGGAAACTGGTGATATCATTTCTGAAATCCCAAATATCATTACTGAAGGTATTGCTATACAAGATGATTTCATTTTTTACTCGAGTGAAAATGCTATTCATAAAATGAATAAAAACGGCAGCTTGATTGAAACCATTGAAACAGAAAATACCGCATTAACCATTTCAGATATTGCTATTGATGAAAGTAGTTTGTATTACCTACGCTATTCTGAAACGGCACCTATTGTGAAATTGAATTTAGACACAAAAACTGAAGCACCAATTCAGACTATAGAAACTTCAGGAACCTATTGCTTATCTTTTATAGACAATAAACTTGTCACAGTTTCTAATCTCAATGAAATTAACCAAAATGCCACAAGAAGCGGTGAGCTCGTTGTAAGCACACCAACCGATATAGAAGGCTGGATAACCGCCATAGCACTTCATGAGATTATAGAATAATACAAATTAAAACTACATACGCTCTGGCACTTGAATACCCAGTAAAATAAAACCGTTTTTAATGGTATTGGCTACGGTATGAGAAAGCTGTACTCTAAACGCTTTGTCGTTTTCATTATCGGCTCCTAGAATAGATACATTTTGGTAAAATGAGTTGAATTCTTTAACCAAATCATAAGTATAATTGGCGATTAGCGCCGGGCTATGATTTTCGGCAGCATTTTGAACCACTTCTGGGAATAGCTGAATTTGCTTAATCAATTCCTTCTCCTTAGGATGTAAACTCAGGTTTTCATAATCAGCTTCAGCATTTAAATCGGCTTTACGTAAAATGGACTGAATACGTGCATAAGTATATTGAATAAAAGGCCCTGTATTTCCTTGAAAATCGATGGATTCTTTAGGGTCGAATAAAATGCGTTTTTTAGGATCTACTTTTAAGATGTAATATTTAAGTGCTCCTAATCCAATGGTTTTATAAAGTGCTTTTTTCTCTTCTTCAGAATAGCCATCTAACTTTCCTAATTCTTCCGAGATTTCTTCAGCAGTTCCGGCCATATCATCAATTAAGTCATCGGCATCAACCACTGTTCCTTCTCTACTTTTCATTTTTCCGCTAGGCAAATCTACCATACCATAGCTTAAATGGTATAAGTTTTTAGCCCATTCAAAACCTAATTTCTTCAGAATTAAAAATAATACTTGAAAATGGTAATCCTGCTCATTTCCTACGGTATAAACCATACCACCCACATCGGGATAGTCTTTAATACGTTGAATAGCAGTACCAATATCTTGCGTCATATAAACTGCTGTACCATCAGCACGTTGAACAATTTTTTTATCGAGTCCTTCTTCGGTTAAATCACACCATACCGAGCCATCGTCTTCTTTATGAAACACACCAGATTGTAGGCCTTGTTCCACAAATTCTTTACCTAGTAAATAAGTATTACTCTCATAATATAAGTTGTCAAAATCGACACCTAAATTGTTATATGTGATATCAAAACCATCATACACCCATGTGTTCATTTTAGTCCAAAGCGCAACAACAGTTTCATCTCCGGCTTCCCATTTAAGGAGCATGTCTTGAGCAGCTAATAAAAGGGGTGCATTTTTTTTAGCTTCCTCTTCAGTTTGTCCTTCAGCAACTAAAGCTTGAATCTCTTTTTTATATTCTTGGTCGAATTTCACATAGTAATTCCCGACCAACTTATCGCCTTTTAAGTCTGTACTCTCAGGAGTTTCTCCGTTTCCAAAACGTTCCCAAGCGAGCATACTTTTACAAATATGAATACCACGGTCGTTTATAATTTGTGTTTTGTATACTTTTTTCCCTGAAGCTTTTAAAATTTCAGCAACACTATACCCTAATAAGTTGTTTCTAATGTGACCTAAATGCAGCGGTTTATTGGTGTTTGGCGAAGAATACTCGACCATTATGGCTTTTTCTTCTGGATTTGGTGTTACAAATCCGAATTGCGCATCGGCCTTAATACTTTTGAAAAAGTTGGTATAATAAGACTCACTGATTTCAATATTTAGAAAACCTTTAACCACGTTAAACGCTTTCACATCTTCCACTTCTTTAACTAAATACTGACCAATAGTTTCACCTATTTGCACAGGGTTGCCTTTTATAAAACGTAACATTGGAAAAATCACCACGGTGATATCGCCAGCAAACTCTTTTCTTGTCGCTTGAAATTCTACAGTTTCTAATTCAATATTAAAATCTGCTTTTACCGCTTGTTTTACGTAATTTGATAAAGTATCCTGAAGGCTCATTGATATAGTATTTTAAGCCTGCAAAGATAGCAAGATTTTCTACTAAAAACGAAAAAGCTTTAACAGTAAAATATGCGCTTCTATTTTATCTATCTTGATTTTACTGGTCACATTTATGAAAACCATTTCAAATTTTTGTAGTGCTTTTTTTATAAAAATAAACCGTTCATCGAATCATTCATCTACAACTTATAAATAAATATCCTTTCGTCTAATTAATTGGTATTAAAACCTAAAAATTAGAATTTTACATCCCTTTTTACAACTTTTGTTATGTAAAGCTATTATCTCCAACTTGTTGGAAAACAATTAAAAAACAATACCTTTCAGCTAAATAAAGCTGTCTTATTTTCCTCAAATCTAAGACCTTATTTTATAGCATTATTCTAGTTGTATGTGATATATATATGAGGCGATTAATTACATTAAAAATGATGTTGCTATCTATTACTATTGGACATGCTCAGTCTGATAACATAGACCAACTCGCCTTACAATTAGCTTTTCAAAAACAAGATTCCTTAAAAATCAATTTATCCTTAAAACTTATAAAATCACTTTATAACAATAATGAGTATGAGCGTGCCTTTAAATACATTATAGAAAGTGAAAAGTTATCCCAGCAGTTAAACCACAAACCGGGTATTGCTATAACCACCTATTACAAAGCCTTGGTATATGATAAAAAGAATGATTACCTCAATGCTTTAAGTGACTATGAGAAATCAAGAGCTTTATTTGAAACTCTAGAAGACACCTTAGGCATTGCCCAAGTCAATAACAGTATTGGCTTATTAGAAATTAAACGTGGTAACTTTGCCAAAGGGGTGCCCCTATCGCTTTCGGCCATTCAAGAGTTGGAAAAACGACATCTTAAGCATGAACTTAATTTAGCTTATAGCAATTTAGCTAAGACCTATAAAAATATAGAAGATCCTGATAAAGCTATTGCATATTACTTAAAAGCCCTAGAAGTTCAAGAACAATTAAATAATAGCGCCGAAGTTTATAATTCCAAAAATATACTAGCCGAGTTATATTCCAGCCGAAAGGAGCACCGAAAAGCTATAGAGATTTATGAAAACATTGAGGAGAACCCTCAAACCACAAATGATTCTATCTTAGGTCATATCTATCCTAAATTAGCCGCTGAATATTTAGAATTCAATGCATTTGACAAAGCCTCAAAATATTTAGATAAAGCCTATACGATTAATGTATTAAAAACCGATAAAACAGATTTATTAGTCACACTAAATAATCTTGCCGATTTGAATTTACGAAATAAAGCCCTGTATCGTGCAGAAAAACAACTTCTTGAGGCTGGAGAAATTGCTATAAACACCGGAAACAGAAACGAGCTATTAAAGCAGTATAGACTCATGATCACACTCGATTCTACTAGAAATCGATTCAAAGATGCTTTTAAATGGCAACGTGCTTATTATGAGTTAAACAATCAAATAACTCGTGAAAAAGCAGAGCAAAAAGAAAAATTTCTAATTCCTTTTGAAAATTATGAGACGCCTGATTCTGAATTAGCAATGACCAATGACTTCTTGCCTGAGGTGAGTATGCTCTCTGAAACTTCTGAAGACACCAACAAGCTTAAATTGTCGTTATACGGGCTATCTGGTGCTTTAATGTTAGTATCAGCTTTTTTAGTTTTAACTTTTGTGAAGCGAAACAGCACGATTAAATACACTCATGAATTAGAAGAAAAGAACCAAAATATCGTCTTAAAAAATCAGGCTTTTGCAGAACAAACCAAACATTTAAAAAATGTTAATCATGTCAAGGATAAATTGTTCTCTATCGTATCTCACGATTTACGAGATTCCTTATCTTCAATAAATGGCTTTATTGACTTACTTAGAGAAGGCACTTTAACTCGCGAAGAATTTGATACCTTAATCCCTGAACTTAGTGAAAATGCCAATAATGCATCACTACTGTTATACAACTTACTCAACTGGTCCAAATCTCAAATGCAATCTTTGGACCCCAAACCAAGTTTATTTGATATTCAAGAGGTTTTTGAAAGTAAAGTGAAACTTATTGAACAACGCCTTGAAAACAAAGGCATTGCCTTAATAGATAATTCCTTAAAAGATTTTGCATATGCTGATAAGAGTATGTTTGAAATCGTCATTCAAAACCTATTAGCTAACGCGCTTAAATTTTGTAAAAGTGGTGACACCATAACCATTACCAACCGCATAAGTAATGGAAACTGCATAGTAAGTGTATCAGATTCTGGCATTGGTATTTCTAAAGACAATTTAGATAAACTATTCAAAGAAAGTTCGTTTTCAACCTTGGGCACTGATAATGAGAAAGGTACAGGATTAGGTCTTACGATTTGTAAAGAACTTATTGACTTGAATCATGGCAAAATTTGGGTAGAAAGCACACCAAATGTTGGCAGTACGTTTTATGTTCAGTTGCCAAAATCTAAAGCAGAAGCTTAATTCTTAAACAAAATGCACCCCGTGCTCGGCGCAAATTTGAGATACTTTTTGAAAATCTGGTGGTCCTTCAGGAAGTTGAGCTAATTTCTGAAACATCACTTCAATACCTGCCGGAAAGGCTGAAGTAATCATTTTCACTTTTTGTATACCTACAACCTTCCAGGAATGTGCTATTCCTTTTGGTGCAAAAGCGATATCTCCAGGCTCAAGTACCGTAACCTGACCATCAACCATAATTTCAACGGTTCCCTCAATCACTCTAAATATTTCATCTTCATGACTATGAACGTGTGGTGGAATCCCCACACCTGGTTCAACATTATCTACCCATTCTACAATTTGATTTCCTGTATCGCTACCTATTAATTTATGTGTTTGAATATCGCCTATCACATTTAAAACATCACCTTCAGCATCTTTTATAATTTTAGAAATCGTTTTGTTTTCATCTTTAAGCGTACTACTTTGGCACTGTACAAGACCTGGAAATAAGGTCATACCAAGGCCTGCTCCTGATGTTAATATAAATTGTTTTCTATCCATGACTTTGTTTTTACTGCAATTTATTATGAATAAATTAACCAAGGCCTATGAAAAATACGGTAAACACCTATGTTTTAAAACATTAAACATTTTTCACCCCCTTCTAAGCGCAGAAGGTGTCATTTCGGTATGAGATTTAAAAAATGAACTGAAGTAGTCTGGAGACGAAAAACCCAACTCAAAACTAATCTCTTTTATGGTTTTATTAGAAAATTTAAGGGCGTGTCGAGAACGCATTAACAATTGTTCAATGATGATGTGTTTAGCACTTACATAAAGCACTTCATTGACACATTCATTCAAATATTTAGAAGAAATATGAAGTAAATTGGCATAATAGGAAACCTCATGACAACTACACACGTGCTCATCTACAAGTTTCTTAAAACTATAAACGACATGAGTTTTAGCGTTATTGTTTGAGGCTACCGACTTGATATTACACTGCCCATCACAGTAAACAAAAAAAGTATTAAGCAGCGATAATATGGCTTCATCTTTGTGATTGAGCTGAGAACCTAAGAGCTCATCAATCATTTCAAGAATGGCTTGTGTGCGCTTTTCTATGCCAGGACTTAGTTTAAATAAAGGAATGGCTCCAGAGCTGAATAATCTCACTTTATTAATATGAAGGTGGCTTAAAAGTGGGTTGTCTAAAACAGTATTAGACAAATACAAGATATAACCTGACGGGGAGCTCTGCTCTTTTTTATGAATTTTCCATTTGTGTATGGGGTTTAAAAAATAAATGGCATTGGACACATTCTTAAACAGCGTTTGGTCTATTTCAAGGGCCGAAATTTCATCTTTAATCCAACACACCGTATATCGCGCCTGACTTTCATCTGAAGCAATCTCTTTTACAATTTTCGATATGTTTATGGCCTCTGAAATCACAACAAACTCAAAATACTAATTACCAGACAATTAACAAGTTCAAGTTAAGAAAAAACCATGAAGTATTTTATTTTGTAGACTTCAAAAGAAATAATTTATAGCAAAAGCTCAAAAAACTAAGATTCTTTAGGTAAAAATACTTCGGCCATCATGCAACGTGCGCTTCCACCGCCACAAGCTTCGATGGTATCTAACGGACTTGATAAGATTTTACAATGTTTTTCAATAGCTGTCACTTGGGCATCGGTCAACACATTAAAAGCAGCTTGACTCATCACTAAATAGTTAGCATCTGAACCTTTAACTTGCAGCATATTACCTGCAAAATGAATAAGTTGGCCTTCGGTGATATCTATAACGGCTTTACCATCTTCCTTGAGCTGCTTAACTAAAGCTTTACGTTCTTTTTTATCGTCAATACTACTCAAACAAACCACTGCGAAAGTATCTCCAATACTCATCAAGACATTGGTGTGATAAATCGGTTTACGTTGATTATTCACTGTTTGAAAAGCAGTAAAAATAACCGGGGTATATTCAAAATCTTCGCAAAATTCAATAAACAAATCTTCATCGGCACGCGGTGACAATCCGCAATAGGCTTTACGATTAACGCGATCTAATACCACGCTTCCTGTACCTTCAAGAAAGATTTCTTCATCTTCAGCACTCGTATAATCAATAACGTGATTAATCACGAAACCTTCCTGTTCAAGAGTTTCAAAAATATCCTCTCGACGTTCTAAGCGTCTATTTTCAGCATACATGGGATACAAGCCTACATCTCCATTTTCATGAAAAGATATCCAGTTATTAGGAAATACAGCATCTGGCGTATCAGTCTCAGAAGTATCATTTACAACAATCACTTGCACACCAACGCCGCTTAGTTTTTCAACAAAGGCATCAAATTCTTGTTGAGCCTTGAGACTAACCGTTTCAGGTAAAGTATCTTCTAAAACCTGCTGGTAATAGTTGTTTACCGCGGTCTCTTCATTCATCCTAAAGTTTACCGGACGAATCATCAATATCGTATTTGTAGTTTGTGACATACTGAAATTATTAAATTAATCTCTAATTAAAGGTAAGGTAGAACAACGTAATAAACCTTCTTGCTTACCTATTTCATTGTAAGACACCTCTTCTACAGTAAACCCGTTGTTACGTAACCAAGTATTTAATCTTGTAAAGCTTTTTTCTGAAATTATAACATCTTCAGAAATTGAAAAAACGTTACTATTCATCTCATACATTTCATCTTTGGTGATTTCAAATATATTTTCTTTTCCGAAGAAATCAACCAACCACTCATATTCACTTTCAATTAGGAATCCGTTTTTATGAATAATGGCTTTGTCGTTTCCAATAGGTTGAAAACAGCAATCTAAATGCAGTGCGTTTTCCTTAGCATTGGTATTAGACTTTCTTAATTCGAAGGCCTTAACGGTTTTTTCAGGAAATAATTCTTGAATGGCAATAACAGCATCTAAATTTGTTCTAGCGGTAATCAAATCGGGATAATCTTCTCCTGAATAGGTTCCTATGAAGATATAATCCTCCCATAGAATGACATCACCACCTTCGGCATGACATTCATCTGGAAGAATAATTCGGTTTTCGGGATCCACTTGATTCCACAGGTATTGAATTGCTTCCACCTCTTCTTCCCTATTAGGAAGAATATTTGATTTTATAATTTTATCTTCTATGACAAAAGCAATGTCTCTCGAGAAAATCTGATTGCAATTATTTATAAGTTCTGGTCTATATACGATAACATCGTACTTTTTAAAAATAGCTGCAACTTCTTCCATTTCTTGAATCATATCTTCTTCAAGAGGATAAGTTCCAGCCTTGACATGTTCAATACTTTTAGGATCATAACAATCCTTAATTGCAGGTATAGTACCATTACTTTGGGCAGTACCTAATACTACCGCTCGTAATCTTGATGTTTCGTTTTGGATGTTTAATTTCAACATAGCTTAAACCTAAAATGGAGCATTTCGTTTTAATAGTTCAAAACTAGTATAATTATGCCAATTATAGAGTTATGAAGGCATTTTTATAGGAAAGACTATAAAAAAGAAAAGTTCCACAGAACCCTGTGAAACTTAATCTTTTATAAACTAATTGTACTTATTATCTTTCATCTTCTGGAACAAATTTTCTTTCTGTAGCTCCAGTATAAATTTGTCTAGGTCTTCCAATAGGTTCTTTTTTCATGCGCATTTCTCTCCATTGTGCAATCCAACCTGGTAAACGTCCGATAGCGAACATTACGGTAAACATATCTGTTGGAATCCCCATAGCTCTGTAAATAATACCTGAGTAGAAATCTACATTAGGATATAATTTTCTATCAACAAAATATTGATCAGCTAAGGCTTCTTTTTCCAATCCTTCAGCAATGCTTAAGATAGGATCTTCAATACCTAACTGACTTAATACGTCATCAGCTGCTTTTTTAATGATTCTTGCACGAGGATCAAAGTTTTTATAAACACGGTGTCCGAATCCCATTAAACGGAAAGGATCGTTTTTATCTTTAGCTTTCGCCATGTATTTTTTAGTGTCTCCACCATCAACTTGAATGGCTTCTAGCATTTCTAATACAGCTTGGTTTGCTCCACCATGAAGTGGCCCCCATAATGCAGAGATACCAGCAGAGATAGAAGCAAATAATCCTGCGTGAGATGATCCTACGATTCTTACTGTAGATGTAGAACAGTTTTGCTCATGATCGGCGTGAAGCGTTAATAACTTATCTAAAGCATCAACTAAAACTTGATTTTGTTTATATTCTCCATTAGGTTTTTTAAACATCATTTTAAGGATGTTTTCTGTATAACCTAAGGAATTATCACCGTAATCTAGAGGTAAACCAGCCTTTTTTCTGTAAGTCCAAGCAACAAGAACTGGCATTTTACCTAAAAGTCTTACTACAGACTTATACATATCTTCTTCAGAATCAACATTTACTGAAGACGGGTTAAAAGCGGTTAAAGCACTCGTTAAAGAAGAAATAATTCCCATCGGGTGTGCCGACTTAGGGAAAGCTTCAATAATTTTCTTAACATCCTCATCTACATAAGATTCAGCCTTAATATCGTCATGAAACTTTTTGTTTTGCTCTTTTGTTGGTAGCTCACCAAAGATTAATAAATAAGCTACTTCTAAAAAATCTGCATTTTCAGCTACTTCATCAATAGAATAACCACGGTATCTTAGAATTCCTTTTTCACCATCTAAAAACGTAATTGCACTTTCACAAGCCCCTGTGTTTTTATACCCAGGATCTATTGTAATTACACCTTCAGTTGCGGCTCTAAGTTTTGTAATATCTATTGCTACTTCATTTTCGGTTCCTTTTACTAAAGGAAAATCATATTTTTTACCATCAATATCAATGGTAGCTTTATCTGCCATACTATAACGTGAGTTTAATTTATTTTTGCGGAACGCTAATTTAAGAAATATATCTCCTTATTTAGAAGGATTATTTAGAATGTTTTTAGTAATTCGCAAATTGATAGTTTTTTTGTTAAATAAAAAAGCGATTATTAAAATAATAATCGCTTTTTTATTTATACTTCAATTAAATATTACTATTTAATTTTGAATGCTTTTTCTTGTGGAAAATAAGCTACCTCTCCTAATTCTTCTTCAATTCTAAGAAGTTGGTTATATTTCGCCATACGGTCACTACGAGATGCAGAACCTGTTTTAATTTGACCACAGTTTAAAGCTACTGCTAAATCAGCAATCGTGTTATCTTCTGTTTCTCCAGAACGGTGAGACATTACGGTTGTGTAACCAGCATTTTTCGCCATGTTTACAGCTGCAATTGTTTCAGTTAAAGAACCAATTTGGTTTACTTTAATAAGAATTGAGTTTGCAATACCTTCTTCAATACCTCTTGATAAACGCTCTACATTAGTAACGAATAAATCATCACCAACTAATTGTACTTTATCACCAATTAATTCAGTAAGATATTTAGTTCCGTCCCAGTCATTTTCATCCATACCATCTTCAATAGAGATGATTGGGTATTTAGACGCTAATTCAGCTAAGTATTCAGCTTGTTCTTTAGATGTTCTAACAACACCAGAATCACCTTCGAATTTAGTGTAATCATATTTACCGTTTACAAAGAATTCAGCTGAAGCACAATCTAAAGCGATCATAACTTCATCGCCAAATTTATAACCTGCATTTCCAACAGCTTTTGCAATGGTATCTAAGGCATCTTCAGTTCCTCCTGGTAAGTTTGGAGCAAACCCTCCTTCATCACCTACAGCAGTACTTAAATCTCTGTCGTGTAATACTTTTTTAAGGTGGTGGAAGATTTCAGTTCCCATCTGCATAGCATGTGTAAACGTTTTAGCTTTCACAGGCATAATCATAAACTCTTGAAATGCGATAGGCGCATCACTATGTGAACCACCGTTGATGATGTTCATCATTGGTACAGGAAGCGTATTTGCAGAAACCCCACCTACGTATCTGTATAATGGCATGTTTAATTCATTAGCTGCAGCCTTAGCAACAGCTAAAGATACTCCTAAGATCGCATTAGCTCCTAATTTAGATTTGTTTTTAGTTCCATCTAAATCAATCATGATTTTATCGATAAGATTTTGCTCAAAAACAGAAACTCCTAATAATTCTTCAGCAATTAACGAGTTTACATTATCTACAGCTTTTAAAACACCTTTTCCCATGTAAGTGTCACCACCGTCACGTAATTCAACGGCTTCATGCTCTCCTGTTGATGCTCCTGATGGTACAGCAGCTCTACCTAAAATATTGTTTTCTGTAACTACATCAACTTCAACAGTTGGATTACCTCTTGAATCTAAAATTTGTCTTGCGTGGACATTGATTATTATACTCATAATTGCTTTATTTTAAAACTTTATATTACATCAAATTTACGGCTAAATCTTCTTTTTCCTCATAAAATGTTGAATAAATTAACATAAAAATTTCTACAACGTTTTAGTAAAAGAAAATCCCAATAACAGTAAACTATTATTGGGATTAATTAAATCTTTATTTTTTAAGACTTTCTATAAACTGATCAAAAAGATAATCAGAATCATGAGGTCCTGGACTCGCTTCGGGATGGTATTGCACTGAGAAGCAATTTTTGCTCTTCATAGCTAAACCAGCAACGGTGTTATCGTTTAAGTGCACGTGTGTCACTTCAAGATCTGGGTGTGCTTCCGCTTCTTCTCTATTTACAGCAAAACCGTGGTTTTGAGAAGTGATTTCACCTTTACCTGTGTTCATGTTCTTCACAGGGTGATTAATCCCTCTATGGCCATTATGCATTTTATAAGTAGAGATCCCGTTAGCTAATGCTATAATTTGGTGCCCTAAACAGATACCAAATAAAGGTAAATCTCTTTTTATAATTTCTTTAGCCACTGCTTGAGCTTCTACTAAAGGTTCTGGATCTCCAGGGCCGTTAGATAAGAAATACCCATCAGGGTTAAACGCTTCTAGATCTTCAAAAGAAGCATTATAAGGAAACACTTTAATGTATGCATCTCTTTTGGCTATGTTTCTTAAGATATTCTTTTTAATTCCAATATCTAAAGCTGCTACCTTATAAGTGGCATTTTCATCACCATAATAATAAGGTTCTTTAGTTGACACTTGTGAAGCTAATTCTAAACCTTCCATATTTGGAACTTCAGCTAATTGCTTCTTTAAACCTTCAATATTATCAACTTCAGTAGAAATAACGGCATTCATTGCACCATTATCTCTAATGTAACTTACTAAAGCTCTAGTATCAACATCTGAAATGGCTAACAAATTATTTTTATCTAAAAATTCTTCTAAAGAAGCATCAGCACGATCTCTTGAGTATTCGTAGCTAAAATTCTTAACAATTAACCCAGCGATTTTAACAGAATCAGATTCTACTTCATCAACATTAGTTCCGTAGTTACCAATATGAGCATTAGTAGCAACCATGATTTGTCCGAAATAAGAAGGGTCTGTAAAAATTTCTTGGTAACCAGTCATACCTGTATTGAAACAAACTTCTCCAAATGAAGTTCCTTGTTTGTTACCGACAGCTTTACCGTGAAAAATAGTACCATCTGCTAAAAGAACGATGGCTTTTTGTCTTTTTTGATATTTCATATAATTCAAATGAGCTTCCTGAGTGCTCAGGAAAAAAGTTTTACAAAATTGCGCAAAAAAAAGGATAAACTAAAATAGTTTATCCTTTATATTTTAAATGATTATCAACATTTATTCCTCTTCGTTTGAAGCTTTAGTTTCAACAGGAGCTGCAGCAGCTGGTTTAGAACCACCTCTTCTACTTCTTCTTGTCGTTTTCTTCTTAGCTTTATCAGCATTGTAGATTTCGTTGTAATCAACTAATTCTATCATTGCCATATCAGCGTTATCACCTAAACGATTTCCTAATTTGATAATTCTAGTATAACCTCCTGGTCTGTCTGCTATTTTAGTAGCAACCTCTCTGAACAACTCAGTTACCGCATCTTTTTGTCTAAGGTTAGCCATCACAATACGTCTGTTATGTGTAGTATCTTCTTTAGACTTAGTAATCATTGGCTCTACAAATTGTTTTAAAGCTTTAGCTTTAGCAACCGTTGTGTTGATACGCTTGTGTTCAATTAAAGAACAAGCCATATTAGCTAACATTGCTTTTCTGTGAGCTGTTTTTCTACCTAAGTGGTTTACTTTTTTTCCGTGTCTCATGACATTTTAATTTTGACATCATCTTGCTACCAGATCCTTTTTGGAGAGCAAATTATGAGTCGTTAATAACTAATTGTTTGATAAATTAGAAATCGCCAATTGTTTTGCAACAATTTTAAATCCCTTAGTCTTTATCTAATTTATATTTGCTTAAGTCCATTCCGAAATTAAGGCCTTTAACATTAACAAGCTCTTCAAGCTCAGTTAATGATTTTTTACCAAAGTTTCTGAATTTCATTAAATCATTTTTATTGAATGATACTAAGTCTCCTAAAGTATCAACTTCAGCAGCTTTTAAACAGTTCAGTGCACGAACAGATAAGTCCATATCAATTAACTTTGTTTTAAGCAACTGTCTCATGTGAAGTGATTCTTCATCATAAGTTTCAGTTTGTGCAATTTCATCAGCCTCTAAAGTGATACGCTCATCAGAGAATAACATGAAGTGATGAATTAATGTTTTTGCACCTTCTGTTAAAGCGTCTTGTGGAGAAATTGATCCATCAGTAATGATTTCAAAAACTAATTTTTCATAATCAGTTTTTTGTTCAACACGATAGTTTTCAATACTATACTTAACGTTTTTTATTGGTGTATAAATTGAATCAGTAAAGATAGTACCTATTGGTGCTGAAGCTTTTTTATTTTCTTCTGCAGGAACATATCCTCTACCTTTTTCAATAGTGATTTCCATGTTAAAGTTAACTTTAGGATCTAAGTTACAAATAACTAATTCTGTATTTAATACTTGGAAACCTGAGATAAACTTTTGAAAATCGCCAGCTGTAATTCTATCTTGACCTGAGATTGAAATTGAAATTGATTCGTTATCAATATCTTCAATTTGTCTTTTAAAACGTACTTGTTTTAAGTTTAAGATGATTTCTGTAACATCTTCTACAACTCCAGCAATTGCTGAAAACTCATGATCAACACCCTCAATTCTAACAGATGTAATTGCAAATCCTTCAAGAGAAGATAATAAAACTCTTCTCAAAGCATTTCCTACTGTTAATCCGTAACCTGGTTCTAATGGTCTGAATTCGAATTTACCTTCGAAATCAGTAGAATCAATCATGATTACTTTGTCGGGTTTTTGAAAATTAAATACTGCCATAATTTTTCTTCGTTTTAATTGTTATTTGGTTGCGCGGTTTATAAGTTTGAAGAGCACGAATAAACCCTTTGGCCAAATACCAATATGGTTAAATTTATTATTTAGAATATAATTCGACGATAAACTGTTCGTTTATGTTTTCTGGAATTTGAACTCTTTGAGGAACAGATACGTAAGTTCCTTGTTTAGTATCATCGTTCCAAGTGATCCACTCATAAACTGTACTAGAGTTTGCTAATGAATTAGCGATAGCTTCAAGAGATTTAGATTTTTCTCTAACAGCAACAACATCACCAGCTAATAATTGGTAAGAAGGAATGTTTACCAATTCACCATTTACTGTAATGTGTCTGTGAGATACTAATTGTCTTGCAGCGCTTCTTGTAGGAGCAACTCCCATTCTGAATACTACATTATCTAAACGAGACTCACATAATTGCAGTAAAACTTCACCAGTAATACCTTGTGCAGCTCTAGCTTTTTTAAACAATCCTCTAAATTGACGCTCTAAAATACCATAAGTATATTTAGCTTTTTGTTTCGCCTCTAATTGGATTGCGTATTCAGATTTCTTACCACGTCTTCTGTTGTTTCCGTGTTGCCCAGGAGGGTAATTTCTTTTTTCGAAAGACTTGTCATCTCCGAAGATAGCTTCGCCAAATTTACGAGCTATTTTAGTTTTAGGACCAGTATATCTTGCCATAATGAATTTAATTAAGAGAGTGATTATGAATTAAGGTCTTAATCTTATCCTTCGATAATCTTTTGATCTCTCGGTTGATACTTGTTAATTTTTCAGTTTGCAAATTTACACAAAAAAATAATACCACCTAAACATAGGTGATATTAATTTTTCTAACTTGCTGTATTTAAATCGCGTTAGTTAAAACGTGATTAAACTCTTCTTCTTTTTGGAGGACGACATCCATTGTGTGGTAATGGAGTAACATCGATAATTTCTGTTACTTCAATTCCAGCATTGTGGATAGAGCGAATAGCAGATTCTCTACCATTTCCAGGTCCTTTAACATAAACTTTTACTTTTTTCAATCCAGCTTCTGATGCTACTCCTGCAGCATCTTCAGCAGCTAATTGAGCAGCGTAAGGTGTGTTTTTCTTAGAACCTCTAAATCCCATCTTACCAGCAGAAGACCATGAAATCACGTCTCCTTTTTTGTTAGTAAGTGAAATAATAATGTTATTAAAAGATGCTGTTACGTGAGCTTCACCAACAGACTCAACAATAACTTTACGTTTTTTTGTGCTTGTCTTTGCCATATTTTCTAGTGCTTAGTTTTAGTGATAGTCGCTAGAATCCTAAACCGTAATTTCAAACAGATTCCTTCCAACGTCTAAATACTAAAGACTAAATTTCTAATTATTACTTAGTTGCTTTCTTTTTGTTAGCAACAGTCTTTCTTCTACCTTTTCTGGTTCTTGAGTTGTTCTTAGTACGTTGTCCTCTTAATGGAAGACCAGATCTGTGACGAATACCTCTGTAACATCCAATATCCATTAATCGCTTAATGTTTAATTGTGTTTCAGAACGTAATTCACCTTCGATAGTGAAAGTTCCAACAGCTTCACGAATACCAGCAATTTGGTCATCGCTCCAATCTTGAACTTTTGTACTTTCTTCTACTTTAGCCGCAGCTAAAATCTCTTTCGCTCTACTTCTTCCTATTCCGTAGATATAGGTTAAAGAGATAACGCCTCTCTTGTTTTTTGGTATGTCTACACCTGCAATTCTTGCCATAATTACCCTTGTCTTTGTTTAAATCTAGGATTCTTTTTGTTTATCACGTAAAGTCTACCTTTTCTACGCACGATTTTACAATCTGCACTTCTTTTTTTAACTGAAGCTCTTACTTTCATCGTATTAGTATCTATAAGTTATTCGAGCCTTAGTTAAATCATAAGGACTCATTTCTAATTTTACTTTATCTCCAGGTAACAATTTAATGTAGTGCATACGCATCTTACCAGAGATATGAGCAGTCACAATGTGACCGTTTTCTAATTCAACTCGGAACATCGCATTAGATAATGCTTCAATGATTGTTCCGTCTTGTTCTATTGCTGCTTGTTTTGCCATAGTATAATAATTAAGCTACTGCTTTTCTATTTTTACCTGTCTTCATCAAACCGTCATAGTGTCTATTCAACAAATAAGAATTTATTTGTTGCATCGTATCAATTGCAACTCCTACCATAATTAATAATGAGGTACCTCCGAAAAATAAAGCCCAACCTTGTTGCACTCCCATTAGCTTAACAATAAGCGCTGGGAAAATCGCGATAAGGGCTAAAAAGATAGATCCTGGTAAAGTAATTTGAGACATAATTTTGTCTAAATACTCTGAAGTCTCACTTCCTGGACGAATACCTGGAATAAAACCACCACTACGTTTTAAATCGTCGGCCATTTTATTTGTAGGAACTGTTATTGCTGTATAAAAGTATGTGAATACAATAATTAATAAAGCAAATGTCACGTTGTACCAAAACCCGAACATATCAGAAAAATTAGTTTGTAACCAAGTTCCAGTAGCCGTTTCTTTCAAGAAAGAAGAACCACCAATTAAACCAGGAACAAACATAATTGCCTGAGCAAAAATAATTGGCATTACTCCTGAAGCATTAAGCTTTAAAGGAATGTATTGTCTTGAACCAGCCTCTGCACTTTTTTCATAACCACCAGAAGCTGTTCTTCTAGCGTATTGTACAGCAATCTTTCTCACACCCATAACTAGCATAATTGCAGCTAATATGATTACGAACCAGATAACAAATTCAATTAATACCATCATTAAACCACCGTTACCACCACCTTCTAATCGGGTAGCTGCATTTTGTAAAAATGCTTGAGGTAAGGTAGCAATGATACCAACCATAATTAATAAAGAGATACCATTTCCAATACCTTTATCGGTAATTTTCTCTCCCAACCACATAGCGAAAATACATCCCGTTACTAAGATTGATACTGAAGAGAAATAGAATAATGGTCCTGTCCCTAATAAAAATGCACTTTGAGGAATACCTAAAGCAGGTAAACTAGCTAAGTATCCAGGAGCTTGCAATAAACAGATTGCGATGGTTAACCAACGTGTAATCTGATTAATTTTCTTCTGTCCACTAGCACCCTCTTTTTGCAATTTTTGCAAGTAAGGAATGGCAATACCCATCAGCTGAACAACAATAGAAGCAGAAATGTAAGGCATGATACCTAGTGCAAAAACCGAAGCATTAGCAAATGCACCTCCTGTAAAGGCATTTAACAAACCTAACAAACCACCGTCTGTTTTATCTGCCAAACCACCTAACTGAGAAGCATCAATACCTGGTAATACAACTTGAGCACCGAAACGGTAAACTAATAACAGACCCAAGGTTACCATGATTCTGTTTCTTAATTCTTCTATTTTCCAAACATTCTTAATTGATTCTATAAATTTCATACTTATAATGAGTATTATAAAGTTACAGCTTCTCCGCCAGCAGCTTCAATAGCAGCCTTTGCTGAAGCAGTAAACTTATGAGCAGATACTTTTAATTTTGCTTTCAATTCACCACGACCTAATATTTTAACTAGATCATTTTTCCCGATTAAACGGTTTGTGAATAATGTTTCAAAATCAACAGTATCTCCAATTTTCTTATCATCAGCCAATTGTTGTAATGTATCTAGGTTGATCCCTTGATACTCAACGCGGTTGATGTTAGTAAAACCAAACTTAGGAACACGTCTTTGAAGTGGCATTTGACCACCTTCAAATCCTAGTTTCTTAGAGTAACCAGAACGAGACTTAGCACCTTTGTGACCACGAGTTGCCGTGCCACCTTTACCAGTACCTTGACCTCTACCAATTCTCTTACCTTGGTTTTTTACTGAACCTTCTGCAGGTTTTAAATTACTTAAATCCATTTTTCAGTTTATATTTTTAAGCTTCTTCAACAGAAACTAAATGTGAAACTTTAGCAACCATACCAAGAATATTTGGTGTAGCTTCATGCTCTTTTACTTGACCAATCTTATTAAGACCTAAAGCTACTAATGTTCTCTTTTGTCTTTGTGGGCGATTGATTGCGCTTTTAACTTTTGTTACTTTAATCTTTGCCATCTCTGTCTATATTAAGCGTTAAAAACCTTCTCAAGTGAAATACCTCTATCCTTAGCGATCACATTTGCATCTCTTAATTGTAATAAAGCATCAAAAGTTGCTTTTACTACGTTATGAGGGTTTGATGATCCTTGAGATTTAGATAATACATCGTGTACACCAACGGCTTCTAATACTGTTCTCACAGCACCACCAGCAATTACACCTGTACCAGGAGCAGCAGGAATAATATTTACTCTAGCTCCACCAAATTTACCTTTTTGCTCATGTGGTAAAGTTCCTTTAATAATAGGAATTCTAACTAGGTTTTTCTTAGCATCTTCTACTGCTTTTGCAATTGCACTAGCAACATCTTTAGATTTACCTAAACCTTGTCCTACAACACCAGCTTCATCACCAACTACTACAATTGCTGAGAAACCAAATGCTCTACCACCTTTAGTTACTTTTGTAACTCTCTGTACACCAACTAAACGATCTTTAAGATCTAATCCACCTGGTTTTACTAACTCTGCACTTTTATATTTTTGAAACATAATTTCTTAGAATTTAAGTCCTGCTTCTCTAGCTCCTTCAGCTAATGATTTAACTCTACCGTGATATAAATAACCACCTCTATCGAAAGAGATTGTTTCTACACCAGCTTTTAAAGCTTTTTCAGCAAGTGCTTTACCTACTAATTTAGCTACTTCAGATTTAGTTACCTTTGCAGAACTAATGTCTTTATCTCTTGAAGATGCTGAACTGATAGTGTTACCAGTTACATCGTCAATTACTTGAGCATAAATTTCTTTATTACTTCTATAAACAGCTAATCGTGGTTTTGTTTCTGTACCAGAAACAACCTTACGGATTCTGTTTTTTATTCTTAGTCTTCTATCGTTCTTTGTCAATGCCATAACTTAATTATTAAGCTGATTTACCTGCTTTTCTTCTTAGCTCTTCACCTACGAACTTCACACCTTTACCTTTGTAAGGCTCTGGTCTTCTGAAGCCACGAATTTTAGCAGCTACTTGACCAACAAGTTGTTTGTCGAATGATGTTAGTTTTATAATCGGGTTTTTCCCTTTTTCAGAAATTGTTTCAACTTTAACTTCTGGAGCTATGTTTAAAACAATGTTATGAGAGAAACCTAAAGCTAAGTCTAATTTCTGACCTTGATTAGATGCTCTATAACCTACACCAACCAACTCTAATTGTTTAGTCCAACCATTAGAAACACCTTCAATCATGTTGTTTACTAAAGATCTGTATAAACCGTGTTTGGCTTTTTCCTCTTTCTTGTCTGAAGCACGTGTTACTAGAACGTTTCCTTCTTCCACCTTAATTTCAACAGTGTCGAAATTTTGTGATAATTCTCCTAATTTTCCTTTTACAGTTAAAACGTTGTCTTTAACATCAACTGTTACACCTTCTGGAATGGCTACTGGATTATTTCCTATTCTTGACATTTCTTTCTGGCTTTAAATTAGTATACGTAACATAAAACTTCTCCACCTACGTTATCTCTTTTGGCTTGTTTACCTGTCATAACTCCGTGAGAAGTTGAAACGATGGCAATACCAAGACCGTTAAGGATTCTAGGTAAATCTTTAGATCCAGAATACTGACGTAAACCTGGAGTACTAATTCTTTGAAGTTTCTTGATTACTGGTTCCTTTGTTTCTTTGTTGTACTTAAGAGCTATTTTAATAGTTCCTTGTACTGAAGAGTCATCAAATTTATAACTTAAAATATATCCTTGTTCGAATAAAATTTTAGTTATGTCTTTTTTTAAATTAGATGCTGGAATCTCTACCACTCTGTGGTTAGCACGCACCGCATTTCTAATTCTTGTCAAATAATCCGCAATTGGATCTGAGTACATAATGAATTGATTTTGTGATTTTGGTTTTCGATTTGGTATCGAACCTTAAATCTGATTATTTAAATAATATTACCAACTTGCTTTTCTTACTCCAGGAATAAGACCTTGGTTAGCCATTTCTCTAAAAGTTACACGAGAGATCCCGAAAGTTCTCATGTATCCTTTAGGTCTTCCTGTTAATTTACATCTATTATGCTGACGTATAGGAGATGCATTTTTAGGTAACTTTTGTAGTGCATCGTAATCACCAGCTGCTTTTAAAGCTTTACGTTTTGCAGCATACTTAGCTACTGTTTTTGCTCTTTTTACCTCACGGGCTTTCATTGATTCTTTAGCCATATCTTAGTTCTTTTGAAAAGGTAATCCTAATTCAGTTAATAATGATTTTGCTTCCTTATCAGTTTCTGCTGTAGTTACAAAGGTAATATCCATTCCTGAAATTTTGTTGACTTTGTCAATGTTTATTTCTGGGAAGATAATTTGTTCAGTAATTCCTAAGTTGTAATTACCTCTACCATCAAAACCTGTAGCTTTAATTCCGCTGAAATCTCTAACACGTGGAAGTGCTGAAGTTACTAAACGGTCTAAAAACTCATACATGTTATCGCCACGTAAAGTTACTTTTGCCCCAATTGGCATCCCTTTACGTAATTTAAAAGATGCAACATCTTTCTTAGATAAAGTATGGATTGCTTTTTGTCCAGATATTGTAGTTAATTCCTCTACTGCGTGATCAATCAACTTTTTGTCTGCTACTGCTGCTCCAACACCTTTAGATATTACTATCTTGGTAAGTTTAGGAACTTGCATAACATTTTTATATCCAAATTCGTCTGTAAGAGCTGCAATTACTTTGCCTTTATACTCTTCTTTAAGTCTAGGTGAATATGCCATAACTATATTACTTCATTAGATTTTGTTGAAAATCTTACTTTTTTATCGCCTTCTACTCTATATCCAACTCTTGTTGTTTCTCCTTTTGAAGTTAACAATGATAAGTTAGAAATATGAATAGCTGCTTCCTTCTCAACGATTCCTCCTTGTGGGTTTTGTGCACTTGGTTTAGTATGTTTCTTCACCATGTTTACACCCTCAACGATCGCTTTGTTCTTTTCTATTAATACTTTTTGTACAACACCTTCAGATCCTTTGTGATCTCCAGCGATTACTTTTACAGTATCTCCAGTTTTTATTTTAAGCTTTGTCATCTTACTTATTATGTATTAAAGCACCTCTGGTGCTAATGATACAAT
The DNA here is from genome assembly GCF_008806375.1 of Pseudotamlana haliotis. Taxonomy (GTDB): domain Bacteria; phylum Bacteroidota; class Bacteroidia; order Flavobacteriales; family Flavobacteriaceae; genus Pseudotamlana; species Pseudotamlana haliotis. The sequence goes on from NZ_WAAT01000046.1 coordinate 43,711, forward strand.
CTTCATGAATTGTTTATCACGAAGCTCTCTAGCAACAGGACCAAATACACGTGTTCCTCTCATTTCACCCGTTGGGTTCAATAAAACACAAGCATTATCATCGAATCTAATATAAGATCCGTCTGGTCTTCTTACTTCTTTCTTGGTACGTACAACAACTGCTGTAGAAACTGCTTTTTTCTTAATGTTTCCATTAGGAGTTGCATCTTTTACAGAAACAACTATTTTGTCTCCAACAGAAGCGTATCTTCTTTTAGTACCGCCCAATACACGGATAACCAAAACTTCTTTTGCTCCTGTATTGTCTGCTACTTTTATTCTTGATTCTTGCTGTAACATAATTATTTAGCTCTTTCTATGATTTCTACTAATCTCCAACATTTAGATTTACTTAAAGGTCTTGTTTCCATGATCTTTACAGTATCTCCAATATTACAATCGTTCGTTTCGTCGTGTGCAACGTATTTTTTCGTTTTTAACACGAACTTACCATACATAGGGTGTTTTACTTTTTTAACCTCTGCAACAACAATTGATTTTTGCATTTTGTTACTAGTAACAACTCCTATACGTTCTTTTCTTAAATTTCTTGTTTCCATCTTTTCGGCAGAATTATTGTAATTCTCTTTTAGTTAATTCGGTCGCAATTCTAGCTACTGATCTTCTTACTGAACGTAATTGAATTGGATTCTCTAAAGGAGATATTGCATGAGCCAATTTTAGGTCAGAATAACTCTTTTTTGTTTCACTAAGTTTCTCTTGTAACTCAGCTACAGATAATTCTTTAATTTCTGATTGTTTCATAATATCAAATAAATTATGCTTCGTAATCTCTAGCGATTAAAAACTTAGTTTTTACAGGTAGCTTTTGTGCTGCTAAACGTAATGCTTCTTTTGCAACGTCTAATGGCACACCACCTATTTCAAATAAAACACGACCTGGTCTACATACGGCTACCCAATACTCAACGGCACCTTTACCTTTACCCATACGTACTTCAAGAGGTTTCTTTGTGATAGGCTTGTCTGGAAATATTTTAATCCAAAGTTGACCTTCTCTTTTCATGTAACGTGTAGCGGCAATACGTGCTGCTTCAATTTGACGAGACGTTATAAAAGTTGCGTCTAATGCTTTTATTCCAAAAGTACCGTTTGAAAGTTGGTGTCCTCTTCCAGAGAGACCTTTCATACGTCCTTTTTGCTGTTTACGAAATTTTGTTCTTTTAGGCTGTAACATTTTTCTTTACTTTATAAAAAATTACTTTCTACGACGTGGGTTAGATTTGTTTCCGCCACGTCCTCCGGCTCCACCTTTTCCTTGCTTCTTAGATAAACCAACAAGCGGAGAAAGTTCTCTTTTACCATATACTTCACCTTTCATGATCCATACTTTAACACCCAATCTACCATAAGTAGTGTGTGCCTCAACTAAAGCATAATCGATATCGGCTCTGAAGGTAGATAAAGGAATACGTCCTTCTTTGTAGTGCTCAGAACGTGCCATTTCAGCACCATTTAAACGTCCACTAATTTGGATTTTAATTCCTTCAGCATTCATACGCATTGTAGCAGCAATAGCCATCTTGATTGCACGTCTGTATGAAATTCTATTTTCAATTTGACGAGCGATACTTGATCCTACTAAAAATGCATCTAGTTCAGGTCTCTTAATTTCAAAGATGTTAATCTGAACTTCTTTTCCAGTAATGTTCTTAAGCTCTTCTTTTAACTTGTCTACCTCTTGACCACCTTTCCCGATAATGATACCAGGTCTTGCAGTAGTGATAGTAACGGTTACAAGTTTTAAAGTTCTTTCGATAATTACTCTACTAACACTAGCTTTAGATAAACGCGCGTGAACGTATTTTCTAATTTTATCGTCTTCGGCAAGCTTATCTCCATAATCATTACCTCCGTACCAGTTAGATTCCCATCCTCTGATAATACCTAAGCGATTTCCGATTGGATTTGTTTTTTGTCCCATACTTCTATCTTAGCTTTCTGTGTTATTTTTAGCTCCAACAACGATTGTTACGTGGTTTGAACGTTTTCTAATTCTGTGTGCACGACCTTGAGGTGCTGGACGTAATCTCTTTAACATTGATCCGCCATCAACTCTAATCTCTTTTACTATTAATCCAGCCTCTTCGATGTTTCCTTCTTCGTTTTTAGCTTGCCAGTTTGCTAATGCAGACAATAACAATTTCTCTAAACGTCCAGAAGCTTCCTTTTGGTTGAATTTTAAGATATTAAGTGCATGTTCTACTTTTTCACCTCTTACTAAATCGGCTACTAAACGCATTTTTCTCGGTGATGTAGGACAGTTATTAAGTTTAGCAAAAGCAACTTGCTTTTTTCCTTCCTTAATAGCGTCTGCCATTTGTTTTTTACGACTTCCCATAGCTTACTACTTTTTACCTTTATTTTTAGCACCTGCATGTCCACGGAATGAACGTGTTGGTGAAAATTCTCCTAATTTATGACCTACCATGTTTTCAGTAACATATACTGGTACGAATTGACGGCCATTGTGTACTGCGATTGTTTGTCCAACAAAATCTGGAGTAATCATACTTGCTCTTGACCAAGTTTTGATTACTGTTTTCTTGTTACCTTCAACATTAACAGCAACTTTTCTCTCTAATTTATAATGAACGTAAGGTCCTTTTTTTAATGATCTTGCCATGTCTTATTTCTTTCTACGTTCTACAATATATTTATTACTTGCTTTCGTCTTAGAACGGGTTCTGTAACCTTTAGCTGGAACACCGTTTCTAGAACGTGGATGTCCACCTGAAGATTTACCTTCACCACCACCCATTGGGTGATCAACTGGATTCATTACTACTGGTCTAGTACGTGGTCTTCTACCTAACCATCTTGTTCTACCAGCTTTACCTCCAACTAATAATTGGTGATCTGAGTTAGAAACAACACCTACAGTAGCTAAACATTCAGCAAGAATTAATCTTGTTTCACCTGAAGGTAATTTAACTGTTGCGAACTTACCTTCTCTTGCCATTAACTGTGCAAAAGCACCAGCACTACGAGCCATAACAGCTCCTTGACCTGGACGTAACTCTACACAAGAGATAATGGTACCTAATGGAATTTCACTTAATGGCATTGCATTTCCAATTTCTGGAGCTACACCTGATTTACCAGATACTACATTTTGCCCTACTTTTAAACCGTTTTGAGCAATAATGTAACGCTTCTCACCATCTTGATAATTCAATAATGCGATAAACGCTGTTCTGTTTGGATCGTATTGGATTGAAGCAACTTCAGCAGGAATCCCCGCTTTGTCTCTTTTAAAATCGATAATACGATACTTTCTTTTATGACCACCACCAATATAGCGCATGGTCATTTTTCCTTGACTGTTTCTACCTCCAGATCTTTTGTTCGGAACGAGTAAACTCTTTTCCGGCTTATCAGTAGTAATAGCGTCATAACCATTTACTACTCTAAATCGCTGTCCTGGGGTGATTGGTTTTAATTTTCTTACTGACATTTGTCTTTAATTACATGTTACTGTATAAATCAATCATTTCACCTTCCGCCAGTTGTACAATTGCCTTTTTAACAGCATTTGTTTTACCATGTTGAATACCAGTTTTAGTAAACTTGGTACTACGATCTGGACGGACATTTATAGTACGAACTTTTTCAACAGAAACACCATAAGCAGCTTCAACCGCTTTTTTGATTTCTACCTTGTTCGCCTTAGTGTTCACTGCGAAAGTATAGCAATTTCTTAACTCGCTATCTGCAGTCGCTTTTTCTGTGATTATAGGTTTAATTAAGATACTCATCTGTTTCTTATTTACTTAAGTTTGTTTCAATTCCTGCTAATGCTCCTTCTAATAAAACAACTTGTCCTGCATTTAGGATTTTGTAAGTGCTCAATTCTGAAGCAGTAATAACCTCTGTACGTTGTACGTTACGAGATGCTAAATAAACATTGTTATTTGCAGCACCTAATACGAACAAAGTTTTTTTGTTTTCAAGCTCTAAAGCTTTTAAAACAGCTGTAAAGTTTTTAGTCTTTACACTATCAAAATTAAAGTCTTCTAAAACTGTAATTGATTTTTCTCCTGCTTTGATACTTAAGGCAGACTTACGCGCTAAACGCTTTAAGTTTTTATTAAGTTTGAAGCTGTAGTTTCTAGGTCTCGGACCGAACATACGACCACCACCTTTAAATACACCAGACTTAATACTACCTGCTCTCGCTGTACCAGTTCCTTTTTGCTTCTTAATCTTACGTGTAGATCCAGAAATCTCAGCTCTCTCTTTAGATTTGTGAGTTCCTTGTCTTTGGTTTGCTAAATATTGTTTAACATCCAAATATACAGCGTGATTATTAGGCTCAATAGCAAACACATCTTTAGAAAGGTCTGCCTTTCTACCTGTGTCTTTTCCGTTTATATCTAAAACTGCTACTTTCATTACTTTCTAATAATTACATAAGCGTTTTTGTGTCCAGGTACACACCCTTTCACTACTAGTAAGTTCTTTTCAGAAACTACTTTTAAAACTCTTAAATTTTGAACTTTAACTGTGTCTCCACCCATTCTACCTGCCATCTTCATTCCTTTGAAAACTCTTGCAGGGTAAGATGCAGCTCCAATTGATCCTGGCGCTCTTAAACGGTTATGTTGACCGTGAGTAGCTTGACCTACACCACCGAAACCATGACGTTTTACAACACCTTGAAATCCTTTACCTTTAGATGTTCCAGCTACGTCAACAAATTCACCTTCAGCGAAGTGTTCAACAGTAATGGCATCTCCTAATTTGTACTCCTCATCAAAACCTTTGAATTCAACGATTTTACGCTTAACAGAAGTACCCGCTTTTTTAGCATGACCTAAGTCAGCTTTAGTAGCGCTTTTTTCTGTCGCGTCATCGAAACCAAGTTGTACGGCACTATAACCGTCAACTTCCTCAGTTCTGACTTGGGTAACGATACATGGTCCAGCTTCGATTACTGTACAAGGAATGTTCTTCCCGTTTTCATCGAAGATGCTGGTCATACCGATTTTCTTTCCAATTAACCCAGACATATTTAATTATTTATTAATGATTTACTTATTTATTAAAAACACTCAAGGCTGAAAAATACCTTCAGCCTTGAATTGTATTTTTTGCCGTTTTTCCCGCAACCGCATTGGTGGGACATGTAAACATGAGGCCAAACCCCATATTTTTGGAGTGCAAATGTAGTGTTTTATTTTAATTTAAAAAAATGATTATCAAATAATTCTGTATAAATTCTTTATAACCACATATTTAGTGTCTGTTGACGAACTTTACCACTATTAAACTGGGCAAAAAAAACAGAACCACAAACTAAAAAAAACGGTGCTAACCCGCGAAAAACCGCAGAAATCTTTGCTAAAAACGAGAAAAGCACCAGAATAATAATTTATTCTGATGCTTAATTTTATAAAGTGTTAAAAGTTAAAACTTTTAATCTACTTATACTTTAATTTCTACTTCTACACCACTTGGTAACTCTAATTTCATTAGAGCATCAATCGTTTTTGAAGATGAAGAGTAAATATCAAGTAAACGCTTGTAAGAGCTTAATTGAAATTGTTCTCTAGATTTCTTGTTAACGTGTGGAGAACGTAATACAGTGAAAATTTTCTTGTGCGTTGGTAATGGAATTGGTCCCGTTACTACAGCTCCAGTACTTTTTACTGTTTTTACAATCTTATCAGCAGACTTGTCTACTAAGTTATGATCGTAAGACTTTAATTTTATTCTGATTTTTTGACTCATTTTCTTAACTTTTTAAGATTATTCTCCTTTTGCTGCTTTAATAACCTCTTCAGAAATATTTGAAGGTGTTTCAGCATAGTGTGAAAATTCCATTGTTGATGTTGCACGACCTGAAGATAATGTTCTTAATGTAGTTACATATCCAAACATTTCAGATAATGGCACAGTAGCTTTCACAGTTTTTGCACCTGCTCTATCTCCCATGTCACTAACTTGACCACGTCTTCTATTTAAATCTCCAACAATGTCACCCATGTTTTCTTCAGGAGTAATTACCTCAAGTTTCATGATAGGTTCCATGATTACAGCTTTAGCCGCTTTAGCACAAGCTTTAAATCCTAACTTAGCAGCTAATTCGAATGATAGTTGATCAGAATCCACATCGTGGTAAGATCCATCTTTCAATGTTACTTTCATAGCATCGATTTCGTAACCTGCTAAAGGACCATTAACCATAGCTAATTTAAATCCTTTTTCAATTGAAGGGATAAATTCTTTAGGAACGTTACCACCTTTAATGATAGACTCAAATTGTAAACCTACTTTTCCTTCTTCTGCTGGTTCCACTGTAAATACAATATCAGCAAACTTACCACGACCACCAGATTGTTTCTTATAAACCTCTCTATGATCTGCAGCTTGTGTAATAGCTTCTTTGTACTCTACTTGTGGTTGTCCTTGGTTAACCTCTACTTTAAACTCACGTTTAAGACGGTCAACAATAATATCTAAGTGAAGCTCACCCATTCCAGAGATAATAGTCTGTCCTGAAGCTTCATCAGTTCTAGCTGTAAATGTTGGATCTTCTTCAGCTAATTTTGCTAAAGCCATACCCATTTTATCAACATCGGCCTTAGTTTTAGGCTCAACTGCGATACCAATTACTGGATCTGGGAAATCCATACTTTCTAATACAATTGGGTGTTTTTCATCACTCATTGTATCTCCAGTCTTGATATCTTTAAATCCTACTGCTGCTCCAATATCACCTGCTTCGATAAAATCGATAGCATTTTGTTTATTTGAGTGCATTTGGTAGATACGAGAAATACGTTCTTTTTTACCTGAACGGTTATTTAAGATATAAGACCCTGCATCTAAACGTCCTGAATAAGCACGGAAGAAAGCTAAACGTCCTACGAATGGATCGGTAGCAATTTTAAATGCTAATGCAGAAAACGGTTCTTTTACAGAAGGCTTACGTTTTTCTTCTGCATCTGTATCAGGGTTAGTTCCTACAACACTATCTCTATCTAATGGAGAAGGTAAGTAACGACATACAGCATCTAATAAAAACTGTACCCCTTTATTTTTAAATGAAGAACCACAAATCATAGGAATGATAGCCATATCCATTACAGCAGCTCTAAGTGCAGCGTGCACTTCATCTTCTGTAATTGAATCTTCATCTTCCATGAATTTTTCTAGTAAGTTCTCATCGTAACCTGCTACTTCTTCAATTAATAACGCTCTATACTTACGCGCTTCTTCTTTTAAATCATCTGGAATTTCAATAACATCAAAAGTAGATCCGTAGTTATCTTCGTGCCATACAATAGCTCTGTTTTTTACTAAATCTACAATCCCTTTGAAATCACCTTCATCACCAATGTTTAAAACGATTGGCACTGCGTTAGATTTCAACATGTCTTTAACTTGTTGACAAACCCCTAAGAAGTTAGATCCTTGACGGTCCATTTTATTAACGAAACCAATTCTAGGCACTTTATAGTTATCTGCAAGTCTCCAGTTAGTTTCAGATTGTGGTTCAACACCATCAACTGCACTAAATAAGAATACTAACCCATCAAGTACACGTAAAGAACGATTTACCTCTACAGTAAAATCTACGTGACCCGGAGTATCAATAATGTTAAAGTGATAATCTTGTGCATCAGCAGTTGGCTGTGCATTTTCTTTAGGGAAAGTCCAATCACAAGTTGTTGCTGCAGAAGTAATTGTAATACCTCTTTCAGCTTCTTGCTCCATCCAGTCCATTGTAGAAGCACCATCGTGTACTTCTCCAATTTTATGTGAAACTCCTGTATAAAAAAGGATACGCTCTGTTGTTGTTGTTTTACCAGCATCAATGTGAGCCGCGATCCCAATATTTCTAGTTAATTTTAAATCTCTTGCCATGTCGTATTAAAATCTAAAGTGAGAGAATGCTTTGTTTGCTTCTGCCATTTTGTGAGTATCAACTCTTTTCTTAACGGCTGCTCCTTCTTCTTTTGCTGCTGCTAAAATCTCAGTAGCTAAACGTAATGCCATAGACTTTTCGTTTCTCTTACGCGCATAGCTAATTAGCCATTTCATCGCTGTTGAAACTTTACGGTCTGGACGAATTTGCATTGGAATTTGGAATGTTGCACCTCCAACACGACGGCTACGTACTTCTACGTGAGGCATCACATTAGACAAAGCATCTTTCCAGATCTCTAAAGCTGTTTTCTCTTCGTCAGTTTTTTTCGAATCTACAATATCAATTGCATCGTAGAATACTTTAAAAGCTACCGATTTCTTTCCATCCCACATCATCATGTTAACGAAACGAGTTACTAACTGGTCGTTAAAACGTGGATCTGGTAAAAGCGGTCTCTTTTTTGCTGCTCTTTTTCTCATGTCTTCTTCTTAAAGTTTTAATTACTTCTTAGGGCGTTTTGCACCATACTTAGATCTACGTTGCGTTCTACCTGAAACACCTGCTGTGTCTAAAGCACCACGTACAATGTGATATCTAACTCCCGGTAAATCTTTTACCCTTCCACCTCTAACCAATACTATCGAGTGCTCTTGTAGGTTATGTCCTTCACCACCGATGTATGCATTAACCTCGTTACCGTTTGTTAAACGAACCCTTGCTACTTTTCTCATTGCTGAGTTAGGTTTTTTAGGAGTCGTTGTGTAAACACGAGTACACACACCACGTCTTTGCGGACAAGAATCTAAAGCAGCCGATTTACTCTTCTTGGTTATTTTGGCTCTTCCTTTTCTTACTAATTGCGAAATTGTTGGCATATATATTATATATAAATTTTATTATCCTCTTCTAAGAGGGCTGCAAAGGTAGAAATTAAAATTTAGATTTCAAATCCTAATGCATTAATTTTCAATAGAAAGTAAAAATATTTTATACCATTATATTATAAGCCTTTATTTTCCGTTAGCTTTACATCAAAATTTAGCCATTACAAAAGTGCAAAAACCAACCTACTTCCTAATCCTTATATATATACTTTTTTCCACGGAAGGGTTTTGCCAAAATATTCAACTTAAAATTATTGGGGCATCAGAAAAGGAAAACGCCGTTATTGATTCTATAAATTACAACAAACAGCATCCCGACTACCAATCGATTCAATCTGAAGTACAAAACATTCAAAACAAACTTCTAAAACAAGGCTATATTGAAAACCAACACATCGGTATTAAAAAAATGAACGATTCAACTTTTGAATCTGAAATTTATTTAAAAGCAAAATTCAACACCATATATATATACTACAACAAAAACCTTATTGAAAAATCAATTTTAGAGCGCATCTCTAAAAAAGTCAAAGACGATTATTTTATTTTGAATATTACCGAAGTCGAACAAAAACTGAATTATATCAATTCGGAAATCTCAAAAGAAGGCCTCCCATTTTCTAAACTGAAATTATCACAGATTCAAAAAACATCTGAACACAGCTTACAAGCAAAACTTGAATTAGAGACATCAGCCCAAAAAAGAATCATTAATGACATTGTAGTAAAAGGCTATAAAAAATTTCCAAAATCATACCTCAAGCATTATTTAAAAATTAAACCTGGTCAAGTTTTTGACTTAAATAGTATACAAGAAAAAACAGATCAGCTACACAACCTACGTTTTGCACGAGAAACCAAAGCCCCTGAAGTATTATTCACTAAAGATTCTACTACTTTATATTTATATCTAGAAAAAACACCAAGTAACACTTTTGACGGTTTTCTAGGTTTTGGCACCAATGAAGACACCAATCAGATAGAATTCGATGGTTATCTTAATTTGAACCTTACAAACAACTTAAACTTTGGAGAATCATTTACCGTACTTTATAAAAGTGATGAAAATGACCAACAAACCTTTGAAGCCGACTTATCGCTTCCTTATTTATTTAAATCCCCAATTGGTATAGACCTTAGTTTACGCTTATTCAAAAAGGACTCTTCGTTTACAACCGCAGATCAGGCCGCAAAATTACATTATCAAATTAACGCCAAACACAAAATCTACACCGGCATTAGCGCAACCGAGTCTAACGACTTACTTTCCAACAGCAGCAACACGTTATCTGATTACAAAACATTTAATTACAACTTCGCCTATGAATTTGTAAGCGCACAAAGTTTTAACAGGCTTTTTCCTTTAAACTCTAAAATATATGCCGAAACAGGCTTTGGAGAACGTACCACCAACGATACAGAACAAAAGCAATCGAACTTCAACCTAGACGCTTTTAAAATATTCAACCTGAATAACAAAAACAGTATATTTATAAGAACCGAAGGTGCTACGCTAATTTCAGACAACTACTTTGAAAATGAACTATTACGTTTTGGTGGCATCAATTCTATTAGAGGTTTTGAAGAAAACAGCATTTACGCCACCCTTTATGGCGTAATTAACACCGAATACCGTTATCAAATCAATAATAACATCTACATACACTCCATAATAGATGCCGCTTATTATGAAAACAAAATAAGCGATACCCACGAGAAACTCTTCGGTTATGGGTTTGGATTTGGACTTCTAACTAAAGCCGGTTTGTTTAAATTAAATTATGCAAACGGTAAAAACGAAGACTCAAATTTCAAATTCTCAAATTCAAAGCTACATTTAAGTTTATTAGCTAATTTTTAATATTCGATTACATTTTTATTGCAATTTTCGACCTAATTAGTAAATTTTAACCATTATTTGTTGTTTTATTAACTTATTATTATGACTTTTGACGCTGACTAATTCAAATAATTATAAAATGAAAACAAAGTTTAGTGGAATTCTAACGCTATTACTAGCGTTAGTTGTGCAACTCTCGTTTGCACAAGACAAGACAATTTCAGGTACGGTTACAGATGATACTGGCTTACCGCTTCCTGGAACTACGGTCTTAGTGAAAGGTACAACAAATGGTACCTCAACAGATTTCGATGGTAATTATTCGATTGAAACTAGAACTGGTCAAGTGCTAGTTTTTAGTTTTGTAGGATACACAACTAAAGAAGTTACCGTTTCTGATGCAACTCTCAATGTCGTTCTCGCTGAGGACGCCGAATCATTAGATGAAGTTGTTGTAACTGCAATGGGAATTTCGAAAGAAAGAAAAGCAGTTGGTACTTCGGTTCAGTCGTTTGACAACACTGAGTTAACAAGTGCTAAAGTGGTAAACACGATGGATGCCTTACAAGGTAAAACATCTGGTGTTGACATTATCGCTGCTCCTGCTCCTGGTTCTACTCAAAATGTTATCATTCGTGGAGCTTCTTCTTTCGGAAACAATCAGCCATTATATATCGTTGATGGTGTTCCGTTAACTAATGATCAAAACAGATCTGGTGACAATTTAAACTCTCAAGTAGATTTTGGTTCTGGTATTAATGCGATTAACCCAAATGACATTGAAACACTTACCGTTCTTAAAGGTGCTTCTGCAACAGCTATTTACGGTTCTCGTGCTGCTAACGGTGTAATCATGATTACAACAAAAAGTGGTAAAGAAGGTGTGTTACAAGTAAACTACAACAACTCTTTCGGACTTTCAAGAGTAGGTGTTCTACCTGAAAGACAAACTCAGTTTGGTCAAGGATGGAGTGGCGACAGAGCTCTTGATGAGAACGGAAACTGGGGTGCTGCATATGATGGTCAAGACCGTGTATGGGGTAACATTGTTGATAACAGTCAAAAAATCAAGCCTTACGTTTATTTAGAAGATAACGTAAGAGATTTTTATGACTATGGTAAAAACATAGCAAACTCATTATCTTTATCAGGTGGTTCTGATATTACTAAATACTACTTCTCAGTATCTCAAAACTCTGTTGATGGTGTTGTTCCTGAAGATAATGATACTTATGACAGGTTAACATTATCTACAAGAGGTTCTCACAAGTACAAAAAATTACTTATTAGTTCTTCTATTAACTATAGTAACGAGATTACTAATGCAGTACCTACAGGTCAAGGAACTTCTTTATTAAGATCTTTATATGAAATTCCTAATGATGTTTCTATCGTAGATCATAAAGACTACAACGATAAGTTTAACAACTTAGACAACTACTTTACGCCTTACGGTGTAAACCCGTACTTTATTTTAGATAATGACGGTGCTGAACAAGTTAAAAATAAATTTTTCGGTAAATTACAATTAGATTACGATCTATTAGATAACCTTAAATTAACTTACCGTTTTGGTGGTGATATTGAAAATGCTATCGAACAAACACACACTGGTATTATTAGCTTTAGTGATGGTGCGATCAACTCAGGATCTAGTACAGCAAACCCTGGATCTTACAGAGAAGAGCGTATTCAAAGAGTTCAAATGAACCATGACTTCATCGCTAGCTACAACACTACAATTGGTGAAGACACTTCAATTCAAGCTTTAGCAGGTTTGAATGCCAACGAAAGAAAATGGTCTTCATTATGGGGAGAGATCACTTCAATTGATGTCCCTGGTTTTTACAATCTATCTAACAGTTTAACACCGGCAACTTCTGGACAAGACCATTCTCAAAGAAGACTAATAGGTGCTTATGTTAGTGCAGATATCAGTTATAAAGATTATTTCTTCTTAAACATGACTGCTAGAAATGACTGGTCTTCTACTTTATCTTTAGAAAACAACTCATTCATGTATGGTGGTATTAACGCCTCTTTTATCCTTACGGATTACTTAAAATCAAAAGATAAAAACACAGGTGTATTTGACTTTACAAAATTAAGAATTGCATACGGTAGTACCGGTAATGATGCCGATGTATATAATATCTACAACAGATTTGTTCCTGGTTATTCTACAAACCCTGGATTCCCTAATGTAGACGATTTAACATTCCCATTAGGTGGTGTAAACTCATACAGTAACTCTAATGTATTAGGTAACTCAAATTTAAAACCTGAATTAACAGGTGAATTTGAAGTTGGTATTGAGAACAGAATGTTCAATAACCGTTTCGGATTTGAAGTTTCTTACTATAACAGATTAACTAAAGGTCTAATTGCTACTTTACCTATAGACCCTTCAAGTGGTTACAGACAAATGGAATCTAACTTAGGTGATGTTAGAAATGCAGGTGTAGAAATTATGGTAAATGTAAAACCTATTAGAACTAATGATTTCGAATGGAACATCAACTGGAACTATACTCAAAACAAAAATACTGTTGAAAGCTTAGACGTTCCAGAAGTATTTATCTCAGGATTTGGTACTGGTGGTGTATACGCTATAGAAGGTATGCCTTTAGGTCAATTCAAATTTGCTAAAGCTAGTACTGTTATGGTTAACGGCGTTGAATCAACTATTGTTGATGGTAGCGGTAACCCACAACAAACAACAGATCAAGAATTACTTGGTAAAGATATTAACGAAAAATACAGAATGGGTTTAACAAACACATTTACTTACAAAAACTTATCGTTAGCTGCTACCTTTGATTTTAGATATGGTGGATATATGTTCTCAGGTACTAAAGATTACATGCACTGGACGGGAAGCTCTCCTGAAAGTGTATTAAATGATAGAAACGCATTTATTATCCCTAACTCTGTAGTGGATAATGGTGACGGAACTTATTCTGAAAACAATATACCTGTAGACCCAACAGCATTACACACATTCTATAGTAACGGTGGTTTTGAAGGTGAAGGTTTTGCCGTAATTGACAAGTCTTTCTTAAAACTAAGAAACGTAACTTTAGCTTACCAAATGCCTCAGTCGGTTTGTAGCAAGTTGAAATTAAATAGCATTGTAATTTCTGCAGTTGCTAGTAACTTCCTGTTATGGACTCCAGCTGAAAATCCTTATATCGACCCTGAAAACACAACTTTCGGAACTGATATTGACGCTAAGTTTGGTGAATTCATGGGTAACCCTAGTCAAGAAACATTTACTTTAGGTCTAAATATTAACTTATAAAAAAGTAATAATGAAAAAATACATATATAAAATAGCATTATTTACATTAGTAGCTACAGCCTGGAACTGTGATAGCTATCTAGATGTAAACCATGATCCAGATGTTTTAGAAGAGACGGATTCACCTGAAATCATTCTACCTTCAGCTCAAGCGAGTTTAGGTAACAATTTAATGGGATGGGACTTTGGTTTTGCCGGTGGTTTCTGGAACGAATACTGGACACAAACTTATACAGCCTCTCAATTCAAAACATTATGTGAATATGACGAGGATGGATTTGATAACCAATACAGAGGTTTAACTTCAGGTACTTTAAGTGACCTAGACATGATCAAAAAATTGTCTGGTGATACAGAAAACCAAGGTTACTACTATATTGCTGAAGCACTTTCAATTTACACGTGGCAAGTGATGACAGATGTATGGGGTGATATTCCTTACACTGAAGCCTTACAAGGAAATGACATTAAATCTCCTGTTTTTGATTCGTCTGAAAGTATTTATGCTGATTTAATTGCTAGAACTGATGATTTATTAGCCATTGATAACTCAATGTACTCAATCAAAACTCAATATGACTTCATTTATGCTGGTGACATGACCGAATGGAAAAAGTTTGTGGCCACTTTAAAACTAAAGTTAATGTTACGTCAATCTGAAACTTCAGGTTACAATAACGGTCAAGTACTTGCCTTTGTTAACGCAAACAGCTTTTTAACGAATTCAGCTAAAATTGATGGTAGTTACTGGGATGATAGTGCAGAAGGAAAAAGACACCCAATGAGAGAATTTCAAGAAGGTGGAGCCAGTTATTTATCTACCAATGTTATTGGTTGTAAAACTTTTGTTGATTACTTAAGAGTTAATTCTGACCCAAGACTTGATACTTTATTTGAAGCACCTTCATCAGGACACGAAGGAGCCTTTTTTGGAGATTTCGATTCTAAAGCAGATTCTGATTCTGATGGAACTCCAGATGATCAAGAAGACTACAGTACACCAGTTTTTGCAGGTGATATGGATTTAATGCTTATGAGTGATTGGGAAGTATACTTCTATTTAGCTGAAGTTTACACAAGAGCTTCAGATATGACCAACGCCAAAGCTTATTATGACATGGCAGTTGAAGCTTCTTTAACTCAAAATGGTATCGCAGATAATTCAATCGTAACTTCTGGTTATGCAACATGGACTAGCGGTTCAGTTGAAGATGGTATTAAAATGATTGCTATGCAAAAATGGGTAGCTAATGCAAATTACCAACACATTGAGTCTTTCTTAGAACGTAATAGAACGAAATATCCTTCTGTAAGTGATATCGATATTAAAGCAGACAGACAAGCAGCATTTTTAAATTTCCCAGTAGGGCAATTAACTATATCTGTTAATGGTAGAGAAAAACTTAACGGTTTATTACCAGCATCTCCTGTGTATCCAAGTGAGGTTATCAATAGTAACACCAATGCTCCAGGACAAAAGGTAAATCTTTTAGAGAAGATTTGGTGGAATCAAAAAGCTGGTAAATAATTTTAAAAAAATAGAAGATGAAAAATATACTAATAAAAATTTTACCGCTATTTCTTGTTGTCTTTATGGCATGTGAGCAAGATGATAGCACTGCAGATATCTCGCGTATCACTTACTACAATGATATAGAATTTGTAGGGGATGAAACTATGTATGTTGAACAGGGCGGAACATTTGATGACCCTGGTGTCATTGCTTTTGAAGGTGAAGAAGATGTAACTGAAGATGTTATAGCTACAGGAACTGTTGACACCTCAACAATTGGAGTAAACTATGTAAATTATTCTATTACTAACTCTGATGGTTTTGCTAAGGAAATAACAAGAACAGTTATTGTTTACCCTGGTTATACATCACCAATTGATGTAAGTGGGACGTACACAGGAATTACAAGAGGTGAAACCTTGCCTGCTGGATGTGTTATTACTAATGTAGCTCCTAACACTTACTTAGCAACAGACTTCTTTGGAGGTGTTTACTGTTGTGGTGTTCGTGATTATGGATTAGCTTATAGATTAAAAACTTACTTTTATGTAAGTGAAGATGGAACAACTTACACTGCAATGTCTACAGACTCTCCTTGGGGACCATGGAATATCTTAAACCCGAGTCTTTCTGGAACAACATTTTCACATGAAGTTGAGCAAGGCGGATTTAGTTTTGCTGTTGAATTGATTAAAGAATAATAAAAACTAAGACAATGAAAAAACATTTAATATACATTTTGCTCGTATTGGTTTCTGCAAGTTTTACATCTTGTGATGAAGATTTAGAAATCTGGGACAGCAATACCTTAGATTACTCAGGAACGTATTTCTATGAATTATACAACGAAGATATGACTGCTAAATATGTTGAATACAGCCATAGTAATCAGATTTTAATTTATAATACGGCAAACAATAATCCTAATGAGTTTTGGTTAGATGATCACGACACTGTATTTCCTATAAAAAGCAAATTTTTTGTAGATGGAGACCCAGAAGATTTCAATTCACAATCTTTAGTATTTGATGATTTAACAAACAACCTAAGTGCTATTGTTCCTCCTGCTACTAAACCAACTGGTTTAAATGAAACAGTTGACGTAGCAACAGGATACACTAGAGCTGCTATTTTAGAGGGTAAAATCTTAAAAAATGAAGCAACAACGGTAAGCGGAAACCCTGTTGATAGTATTTATGTTAAAATCGCACTTTATAGTGGTGACGTAAAATACACCAGCTATGAAGTTGCTGAAGCAGATCGTGTTGACCCTGATGTTGTAGAATTTGCATGGGAATATGACAGCGCTACTTATGACAGTAGTCTTGATGAAACTTATGTTATTTCTGGACACAGAAAAACAGGTTTTGCAGAAGACGACCATTAATAAATATTTACGCTTAAATATACTAAACCACCTCAAACGAGGTGGTTTTTTTATACCTTTACGCCAATGGAAGATCAAACACAAATATTCGGAATAAGAGCTATAATAGAGGCCATTAATGCTAATAAAACTATTGACAAAGTTTTTCTTCAGAAAGGCTTAAGCGGTGATTTATTTACCGAACTCGAAACTTTGGTCAATAAGAAATCCATTAACAAATCTTATGTTCCTGTTGAAAAACTAAACCGCCTCTCTAAAGGCAATCACCAAGGTGCTGTGGCTCAAATTTCACCTATAGCCTTCCATGACATGGAAACTTTGGTATCTCAAGTTATGGAATCTGGTAAAACACCACTGTTTCTTCTTTTAGATCAGCTTAGTGATGTTAGAAATTTTGGTGCTATCATAAGAACTGCCGAATGTACTGGTGTAGACGGGATCATTGTTCAGAAAAAAGGAGGTGCTCCGGTTAATGGTGACACTATTAAAACGAGTGCTGGCGCCGTTTTTAAAGTGCCTATTTGTAAAGTGGACCATATTAAAGATGCTGTGTTTTTCATGCAGGCTTCAGGTATTAAAGTGGTTTCTGCTACAGAAAAAACAAACGACACGCTTTACGATGTGTCTTTTACAGAACCTAGTGCTATTGTTATGGGTTCTGAAGGTCGTGGCATTAACCCATCCATTTTAAAAGTATCTGATGCTAGAGCAAAACTACCCTTACTTGGTGAAATAGAATCTTTAAATGTTTCGGTGGCTTGTGGTGCTTTTTTATATGAAGTATTAAGACAGAGACGTGCTTAGTTGTTGGTTGTTGGTTGTTGGTTGTTGGTTGTTGGTTG
>NZ_WAAT01000046.1:61457-161365 GCF_008806375.1 Pseudotamlana haliotis
ATAAAAATTCCATTTTAAATTGTAGTTAATTTTTCTTAACTGTTGACTGTTGACTGTTGACTGTTGACTCTAAAAAAGTATAAACTTTAATTATAATCTAAGTGTTTAAAAGAGTTCTTTTCACTTTTCACTTTTCACTTTTCACTTTTCACACCATCTTCCTTGTAAATATAATTGTAAGTTGGCGTTTCTTGCTCTGGCTCTTCTTCAACTTCAAGTTGTTCAATAAAGTTTCCGTTTTCGTCAAAGTGTTTTAAAAACGGATCATCATCTTCATTGTAATCGGGGTCTTCCCAAACGTATTTTTTAGGCTTAGCTATCTGTTTTCTAAATATTAAAGCAAACAATAAGCCTGTAATTAAACCTGCGGTGTGCCCTTCCCATGACACCCCCTCTTCAATGGGTAAAGTGTGCCAAATCATACTTCCGTAAAGAAAAACAACGACTAAAGACAAAGCTATTAACCGATAATGCTTAGCAAACACCCCTTTAAAGAAGGTAAAACTTACCAGTACGTAAATGAGACCACTGGCGCCTATGTGATAAGATGACCGGCCAATACACCATGTTAAAATCCCCGACAACAAAATGCCATACCCTAAAACCTTCCAAGCAATAGGTCTATAGAAATAAAACAAGGCTGATGACAGCACAAATAAAGGAATGGTATTATGATAAAGATGCTTGATATCTCCATGGATAAACGGAGAAAAAAGAACACCCCTTAAGCCTTTTAACGTTTTGGGATAGATACCATATTTATTAAAATGATAACCAAAGCGCACTTCAAACCAAAATACAATCCAAATACATAGAACAAAAAACAGCGGATATGCAATAACCCCTGTACTAAACTGAAAAGAATCCTTTTGCTTCATTACTTTAAATATAGCAAATACTTAACCAAATCAAATGTGATGCTAAATTGACAGTAGTATTCCGAAACTTTGAACTTTGAACTTTGAACTCTGCAACTCTGTAACTCTGTAACTCTGAAACTCTGAAACTCTGAAACCTAAAAATCACAACAAGAAAACTAATTAAACATAAAAATACTTTAATTTTACAACTATGAATGAGAATGAACCCTTAGCTGAACGTCTCCGACCAAAAACTTTAAAAGACTATGTGAGTCAAACCCACTTAGTAGGAGAAAACGGTGCCCTAACACAGCATATCAAACAAGGTTTAATTCCTTCCATGATTTTTTGGGGACCTCCTGGCACTGGAAAAACCACATTAGCTAATATTATAGCCACAGAATCTGGCAGACCTTTTTACACTTTAAGCGCCATTAACTCTGGAGTAAAAGATATTCGTGAGGTTATTGATAAAGCCAAACAAAGTGGTGGCTTATTTACGACTAAAAACCCCATTTTATTTATTGATGAAATCCATAGGTTTAGTAAATCGCAACAAGACTCCTTATTGCAAGCGGTGGAGAAAGGTTGGATCACACTGATTGGAGCTACAACTGAAAATCCGAGTTTTGAAGTCATTTCGGCGCTTTTATCGCGTTGCCAGATTTATATTCTAAATGCTTTTGATAAAAACGATTTAGAAACCCTTTTACAACGTGCAATTGATACCGATGAAATCCTATCGAAAAAGAACATTAACTTAAAAGAAACGGCAGCGCTTTTAAAACTATCTGGAGGTGATGGCCGCAAACTGCTTAATATTTTTGAACTTATTGTAAATTCTTATAATTCAGAATCTGTAGAAATAACTGATGAAGGGGTTTTACAACGCGTTCAAAACAATACCGTGCGTTATGACAAAACTGGCGAGCAGCATTACGACATTATTTCTGCCTTTATAAAAGCCATTCGTGGTAGCGACCCTAATGCTGCTGTATATTGGTTAGCACGTATGATTGAAGGTGGCGAAGACGTGAAATTCATTGCACGCCGTTTACTTATCGCGGCTAGTGAAGACATTGGTAATGCGAACCCTACAGCCTTAGTCATTGCAAACAACACTTTTCAGGCAGTAGCTACCATAGGTTATCCAGAATCTCGAATCATTTTAAGTCAGTGTGCCACTTACTTGGCCTGTTCTCCTAAAAGTAATGCCGCCTATGCCGCAATAGGAAAGGCCCAAAAGTTAGTTAAACAAACTGGTGATTTAAGCGTCCCTTTAGAAATTAGAAATGCACCTACAAAACTGATGCAGGAATTGGGCTATGGTAGTGATTACAAGTATGCCCATAACTACGAAAATAATTTTGCACCTCAAGAATTTCTTCCCAAGGAAATTCAAAACATCAAGTTATACGACCCTGGAAATAACGCCAGAGAAAATGCACATCGTGAGTTCTTAAAAAATCGATGGAAAGATAAATACAACTATTAAAGCTAAAAGGTCTTTAAAACTTAATGTTAAGTACTTCCTGCTTTAAAACATCATTTTCATAATATTCAAGCACCCAGTCCTCCCCTTTTTTATAAACGGTCGCACTTTGGCCTTCTACCAAGAACATATTTTTAGCATTGGTTTTTTTCAATTTATACACCACTTTGGGCGTACTGTCAACCAATTGATAACCGTTTTCTATTTTTTGAGCATATAAAATAGTGTCTCCTACATTAGGGTTGTTATTATTACTAGGGGTAGCAGTAACCAATGGGGTTGCAGCAACGGTTGGAGCACTAGGCACAGCTTTTACCGCTGGAGCTTGAGGCGGCACAGGGACCGTTATACTTTCGTTATTATATTTATATTTTAGCGTTTCAAAGGATTTAAAAGCATCTCTCAATGCTAAATTATAAGCTGTTTTGTATTCTTTTTCACGACTCATACCTTCTTGAGACCTAAAAACTTCTTGACTAGAGCAATTTTCAAGAACTACGGTAAGCTTAGTTACAAATAAACTTGAATTTTTCTCTACATTAGATTTCAATCCTAAACATGGATTATTTGCTAAATCCTGAGGAAAATCTTCAGCACCTTGCATCACTGCAGTAAAACCATACTTTTCAAACAAAAACTCAGTTAGCGAGTTTAATTGGTATTGATCAGGTTCTCTTAAAAACTCATATTGAGTTGGTACAATAACATATTTATAAGCATTCAAGTTTTTTTGAGCAAAAGCCCCGCTCACTGTAAACACTAGCAGACATATGGATAAAAATTTAATTTTCATTCTATTATGTTTTTTAAATTAAAACTCAATGGTAAAGATACGCTTTTTCAAAATTTCAAAGTCTCATGACCAGCTTACAATACACCTAAAGTTTAAAGCTTGTCATATGAATTAAAGTCTAAGGTTTTTTTAAAGATTAAGTGGTTTCTGCTGAATCTAAAATCAGGTTAAACAATTCCTTAAACCCTTCCCATTGTTTGTCTTCAGAAAAGGTATAATTATGAAAAACTGGCACAAACTCACCATTTACTGCTCTGATAGTATGAATGAGTTCATTTAAAACTTTCTTTTTATCTAATAAAGACCATTGTTTTAATAAGGCCACATCCATAAGCTGATAAGGCGTTATTTTCAAAGGGGTTTGCACTTCAAAATCTAAATCATAAAACAAAAATGGCGTACAAGAGCCTGCTCTAAACCCAATATGATTTATGTATCCCATGGTATAATCTTCTTTAACTTCTAAAGCAATTAGATTTCTATACGTTTCAGGTAAATTAAGCTTTGAATGTGAATGTCGAGAAGCCACTAAATTAGTATTTAGAATATCTTCCATTTTTTCCTTCTCTCGTTTTAAACGTTTGGCATCCTCTAGCGCAAAATAAGAGACTTTAAGCCCTACATTACAATAATCCGCCAAATGTTTTATTAGAGTAACAAAATCTTTTTTATTCGGACTCACACCTTTATCGTAGGTCGATAATTGACCAATTAAGAAAAAGAAAAGAAACTTTGAACTTGTATTTTTTTGCCGGTTTAAAATATACTTAAAAGTATCGTGAGGATCATTTTTAAACCTTAATAAAACACCAAAACGATCATAAAGACTATATAACTTAAATTTTGAAAGATCTGAAATCGTTCCACCTACAGTTCTAAGTAGTCCTTTCAATTTATATTTATATGGGCTAGGAACATCAATAATAGGTCTTATTCTGTAGGTCTTATTAGGAAATTTATAACTTGGAAATTGCGCTTGCAATGCGGCCTTAAATTTATAGGCCCAAATATCAACAACAGGTTGATGTAAAAATCCCGATTTATAAGCCAAACTCTCTTCTGCTGTAAAGCGCCCGAATTCATCCTTTACATGTGGCAAGTATTCCTCATACCGCGATAACATGTAAAAGGAAGCCGAAAAGATATCAAAAGGCATGGCACTTTTATCACTATTAGAAAAGAAGCATTTGGTATTATCCCATTTCTGAATATTGATATCGACATCGCTTAAACCTTGTTCGAACAAAAAGTCATGACTTTTAATAAAAAACTCTTTACCAAGTTGCTGTTTGGTATAAGACATTTTTAAACTATCATGGGCGATAAATTCTTCAATTTGGGTAGTGAATCGCACTTCAAAACCTAAAACCCTAGTGCATATATGTTTGAAAATATAGTTTAGCCGTGGGGATATTTTATGAGTATAAACTAAAAGCATTACAAAAGGATTTCATCAGCAAAACTAAAGTATGCTTTTTCTGTGATTATTAAATGATCTAGAACTTTAATATCTAAACTTTCTGCGGCCGTTTTCAATTTCTGGGTAATTTGCTTGTCAGCTTCACTTGGCTTTAAAGTCCCAGACGGGTGGTTATGCGATAAGATGAGTCCCGTTGCCCCTACTTCTAAGGCCGTTTTAAGAACCAAACGAACGTCTACTAAAGTACCAGTAATCCCGCCTTTACTCAATTGATTTTTTTGAAGCACCTTATTAGAGTTATTCAAATAGATTATCCAAAACTCCTCATGCTCAAGCTCTCCAATTACAGGTTGCATTAACTCATAAACAGAACGACTAGAAGTAATCTGTTTTCTTTCTAAAGCTTCTTCGCCGCGACGCCTTCTTCCCAACTCAAGAGCTGCTAGAATAGTAATGGCTTTAGCTTCACCAATACCTTTAAAACTTATAAGTTGTTTTAAAGATAACTTCCCTAAAGCGCTTAAATTATTATTGGTATGTGCTAATATGCGTTTACTTAAAGCGACGGCACTTTCATCGCGATTTCCAGAACCGATTAAAATAGCCACCAACTCCGCGTCACTTAAGGCCATTTTGCCTTTATTTAGTAATTTCTCTCGCGGTTGATCGTCATGATTCCAATGTTTTATGGTGAATGAGGGCGGTTTTTCTTGCATTCGATAAATATAAATATTGTAAATTTATAAATCAACAAACACCAATTTTAAATATCAATTTCACTGGACAGCATCAAAACGCCTTTATTGGCACTTAACAATAAATACTATGAAACCATTAAAAAAAGAAGACCTGAACCAAGAAGTTTTTGACTTATACGATGATTATGCCCATAATAAAATAAACCGCCGTCAATTTGTTGAAAAACTGTCCTTATTTGCTATAGGAGGATTAACAGTCTCATCACTTCTAAGTTTTGTTTCTCCAAATTATATAGACACCTTGCTTGTTGACCCAAACGACCCAAAACTAGATTCTGATTACATCAACTATAATTCACCAAAAGGTGGAGGCTCTATAAAAGGACTACTTTCAAAACCTAAGGGAACTAAGAAAAAATTACCTGGGGTTATCGTGGTTCATGAAAATCGCGGTTTAAACCCTTACATAGAAGATGTTGGACGACGAACAGCTATTGAAGGCTTTATTTCATTGGCTCCAGATGCTTTAACTCCGCTTGGCGGCTACCCGGGGAATGATGATGAGGGTCGTGCCATGCAAAAGAAGCGCGATAAAAATGAAATGCTTGAAGATTTTATCGCCGCATACCATTATTTAAAAAATCATGAGGACTGCGATGGTAACGTAGGTGTTGTTGGTTTTTGTTTTGGTGGCTGGATTTCTAATATGATGGCTGTAAAAGTAACAACTTTAAAAGCGGCTGTTCCTTTCTATGGCGGACAACCTTCAAAGGAGGAAGCTTCAAAAATTCAAGCACCATTACTGCTACAATTTGGAGAATTAGATACCCGAGTAAATGCTGGCTGGCCAGATTATGAAGCAGCTTTAAAAAAATACAATAAGGATTACAAAGCCTATATTTACGAAGGTGCAAATCATGGATTTCACAACAATACAACACCACGTTATGACAAAGATACTGCAACTTTAGCTTGGGATAGAACTATTTCATTTTTTAAGATAAACTTAATCTAATCAAATAAAAAAACTATGAACCCAACTGGTTAAATTCATAGTATTCATAACAACTTCAAAAACGTATATTTGCAACTCCAAATTTAAGCTATGAAAAGATGAATTTCAAACATTACATATCGTTATTCTTTATTTGCTTTATCTGTTTGTTTAACACAGTAACCCTTAGTGCCCAGAGCCTAATTCCTAAAAAAGAGCAAGCAGTAGAAGAAAAAATAGACTCAACCAAAGTTCAACCTGAGGCTATTCCTTTGATCAATATTGTACAGCAGATTCAGGTAACGAATATGAATATTAAGGCCACTCAAAGGAAAATCAAAATTCCCGATGGCATTAAAAAAATTGATTCTCTTTTACCAATATACGCCACATACTTAAAATCAGAAGGTGAGGCTACAAAACACTTTATAAAAGCCAATCCTAATGGACAAAAAGTAGACCTCACCATGATTACCTGGTCAGGATACTCATCCTATTTATCAGAATGGATGGATAAAATAAATGACCAAGAAGAGCGTAATTCTATCTTAATTGAAGACATTATTTTTCAAAACGAAGTTTGGCAATTAAGTTATCAAAATGCCATTGATAAAGAAGCACCTCCAGAGGTTTTAGAATCTATAGAAAACACTTTAGCTGAAGTACAAAGTACTCAAAACACTATTTTAGAGAACAATAATTATTATTTAAAATTAGAAACAAGCCTCAGTAAACAAATCAACTATGTTAAGGGTGTATCCAATGATTTATTGTCACTAAAAAACTCTGATGTTTACGATCTATTTTATTTACGTCACCCACCTATCTGGCAAACTACTTATGGAACTTCTAACAAAGATATTGCTGAAAATACTGAAGTAGAAGCTTTAAAAGTTAAATCTGCTAAAGCTCCCGATGTTGGACCAGATTATATGAGTAGCATCATCTCGTTTTTAATATTCATAGGCATCTTCACGCTGCTCATGAGGTATTTCAAGCGTGGATTTTTAAAGTACCCTTATAAAGATAAAGATGAAGATGTGATTGTGGCAAAAAATTTAATTCTGAATAAGAATAATTTATGTATCATCTTTCTCTCATGTTTGTTTAGCGAATCGTTCTTAACAAATTTCCCAAAACTTCTAACAGATAGCATAACACTTGTAACGCTACTTGCAGCCATTCCTTTAATTACACCTATTATGGGTGATAGGTATAAAAAAATCTTATACTATATTGCTGTTTTCTATATTTTAAACACTGCTAAAACCTACTTTTGGTATTCAGGGTTAGGTTACAGACTATATATTCTAGCCGAATCGACTCTTGTACTATTCATACTTTACCGTTTTACATCACCTTACCTTAAAACACTAGAAACCTTTGAAAAAGGACTTGCAAAACTCCTTTTCAAATTAGTCCCAATAGTATATTTATTAAGCATAGTTTCTATTATATCAAATATTTTAGGTTACACTAACCTAACGGACATTACCCTTAAAATTAGCACACAAGGCGCCATTGTTACCATGGTATTTTATGCCTTAACACTAATAATTAATGGTATTGTAGTTAGTGTGATTCACCGTCATTTCACGGTAAAACATACCTATAGCGCGATTGAAAGAAAAAGCATTGAGAAAAAAGCCTTAAAACGAGTTCGTATTACGGTTTATGTGCTTTGGGGGCTATTTTTTCTCGGGATGGTTGACGCCTTAAGACCAATGATCACCTTCTTGAGTGATGTTCTTACTGAGCCTTACAAAATAGGGAGTCTCACATTTACCCTAGGTGCTATTGTAAGTTTTAGTTTTACCCTCTTCATTTCCTTTAGTTTAACAAAACTGGTTTCCTTTTTAATAAATGATGGTGACGGTATTTTAAGATACTTTCACTTACCTAAAGGTATTCCTGCTGCAATATCATTGGTCATTCGTTATTTCATTATAGGATTTGGTACCATCCTCGCATTATCAGCACTAGGGGTTGATTTAAGTCAATTTAACCTGATGGCTGGTGCTTTAGGTGTTGGTATTGGTTTTGGTTTACAGAACATTGTTTCGAACTTTATATCAGGGTTAATTCTCGTGTTTGAGCGCCCTATTTTACCGGGTGACACCGTAGAAGTTAATAATTTATTAGGAACCGTATCGCGTATTGGTATTCGTGCCTCGAACATCAGTACCTTTGATGGATCTGAAGTCATCGTCCCAAACAACAACTTGATTTCTAACGACTTAATAAATTGGACGCTATCAAACAACACCAAGCGTATTGAAATTTTAATAGGTACGAGCTACAACGCGGATCCTAATGAGGTTTTAAAAATATTAGTTGAAGTGGCTGAAGAATGCGATTATCTTTTGAATGATCCGGCACCACGTGCTCTTTTTAATGATTTTGGTGATAGTTCTTTAAACTTTAGATTGCTATTCTGGTCACATTATGAATTAGGCTTACAAGCTAAGAGTGATGTATCGATTGGTATTTACAACCGATTTAAGAAAGAAGGTATTGAAATTCCGTTCCCGCAACGTGATCTTAACGTAAGAAACGTTCCAGAGTCCTTTACTTTAATTCCGCCTCATGAGACGCCTGAAACACCTATGGCTCCGCTAGAAATGGAAACAAAAACCACAAAAGCTAAAGACAAAAACATGAAGCGCCCGATTATTGAACCTTTGAAAACAGATATTGATTCTGATGGCTCTGCCAGCGATGGTGATGGTGATGGTGCTGGAGATTCTGCTAAATAATAACCTAGGCTACGACCATAAAAACAAAAAGCGTTAGATTTTGATAATCTAACGCTTTATTTATTAGGTATATTGAATTTTATTTCATCAAAGGTTTCACTGCATTAAAATCTAAACCACCATAATTTCCTGAACTCATCAAAAGCAGGGCTTTGTTATCAAAATCTTGAGCAAACAAGAAGTTTTTAAAATCTTCTGGGTTGGTATAGATAATCAAATCATCACGCTTAAAGGCTTCAGCAATTTGATGGTGAGTGATGTTTTCTAATTTTTTAATTTCAACAGCATCAGGAGAATAAAA
This sequence comes from Pseudotamlana haliotis, assembly GCF_008806375.1. Taxonomy (GTDB): domain Bacteria; phylum Bacteroidota; class Bacteroidia; order Flavobacteriales; family Flavobacteriaceae; genus Pseudotamlana; species Pseudotamlana haliotis. The sequence goes on from NZ_WAAT01000046.1 coordinate 70,772, forward strand.
CACCACAGCTACATCTGCAGCGTCAAGAGCACCTTTATATTCCTTTAAGAAATCGGCATTTAAACTACTGTAAGTATGCAATTCTAAACAAGCTACTAACTTTTTATCTTTATATTGTTCTTTTACCGCTTGTGTCGTCGCCTCTACTTTACTTGGTGAATGTGCAAAATCTTTATAGGCCACACTAGTTTTTCCTTCGGCAATTTTTTCTAAACGCTTGCTAGCCCCTTTAAAAGTTGAAATCGCTTCGTAGAAATCATCTTCATCAACACCCATGTGTTGACAAATCCATTTGGCACCCGCTAGGTTATTTAGGTTGTGTTTACCAAAAACTTCAATAGGTAAATCGCCTTCAGAAGTTTCTAAAATAGTCTCTCCGTCTTCAACCGTATATTCTGGTGTGTGGTAAGCAATTTTTCTAATTGGGTTCTTACTTTCTTCAACCACACGTTTCACTTCTGGGTCTTCTTCGTTGAAATTAATGTTACCACCACTAACTATAGAATCTACAAAAATGCGAAACTGCTCCACGTAGTTATCATACGTTGGAAACACGTTAATATGATCCCAGGCTATACCACTTAACAGAGCAATATTAGGTTTGTAAAGATGAAATTTAGGACGTCTATCAATAGGCGAACTTAAATATTCATCACCCTCTAAAACCATAAAATCATTTGTTTCAGTGAGTTTTACCATTACATCAAATCCTTCTAACTGCGCGCCCACCATATAATCAACATCACGATCGTGGTAATGCATCACATGAAGAATCATTGAAGTAATGGTTGTTTTACCGTGACTCCCACCTATTACGACACGGGTTTTATGCTTAGACTGCTCATACAGAAATTCAGGGTAACTGTATATTTTAAGTCCTAATTCCTGTGCTTTAAACAACTCCGGGTTATCGGCTTGGGCATGCATACCTAAAACGATAGCATCTAAATTATTAGTGATTTTTTGTGGAAACCAACCAATTGCTTCTGGCAATAAACCTTTGGCTTCTAGTCGTGATTTCGATGGTTCAAACAATGAGTCATCGCTTCCTGTAACTTGATATCCTTTATTATGCAATGCTATGGCAAGATTGTGCATTGCAGAACCGCCAATAGCTATAAAATGTACGTTCATGGTGAAATTTTGAATGTATCAAATATAGTTTTTTAGTTACGAATTCTCGAATGAATTGTACTGAAATTACGGTTATAAACTTGTTAAATGATTATTCTTAAAATGGAGGACCAAAGGTTAAAAACCTAACCAAATACACTGCTACTTTACCAATAGGTATATTTAAAGTTCATGTACCCGCGCTAGTGGTTGCATCAGATAGCTTTTGGTGAGTGCATGCTCCCCATAGCTATCAAGAGCCCAAAACTTACATATCTAAAATATGTTCTTTTTCATCTGAAAATCTTTCTTCTGAAGGAAGCTCTTTTAAGGCTAAATTAATATGCTTTAATGCTTGATTTTTATGCTCTTGGTAACGATAAATCTGCGCTAAACGATAATGCGCCGAAGCTTTAGGAATTTGGTCCTTGTCAGAAAACTTTTTCAGGTAGTTTTCTAAACTCGTAATGCCTTTTTTATGGGCGATTTGATAGCTTGCAGATAGGCGTCCGAGTTGATAATTCAAAGCATTGTCTTGAAGATGTTGCTTCGCTATTTCAACTGTTTCTAAAGCCTTTTCATGCAAATTTTCCTGCTCATAAAGCTTCATGAGTTCGAGGTAACAAGTTAAGGACCCACCTACTTTTACTGCTTTTTTATAGTAGATTTCGGCTTCCTCAAAATCGTCATCATACTTATAAATAAACCCTTTTGCTAGATAACCATCAACCTTGGAGAGCTGCTCCAACTCTTGGGCATATTGTAGGGCTTTTTCTTTGCTTCCACCAACAATTCCGGGCAAGTGCATATAATATTGAACCAACGCCCAACGGGTATTGATGTGCTTTTTGTCTAATTCGGCAGCCTTAAGAAAGGCGACCTTCATATCACCGATATAAGCCATGGCTTTAAGCCTATTTTCCATGGCCATCATAGCCAAAATACTGCCGTAATTATAAAAATATTTAGCCTTGGTTTTATCTTTTTCTAGAACTTCCTCATAACAATTAATTGCATTGTCCCATTTTTTTTGATAGCCATAGGCATCGCCTAACAAAGATTTTACTTCTAAATTATTGGGGTGATTTTTTAAATATTTTGTTAGAAACAGTTCAGCATCATGATACTGCTTTTCTTGAAATAAGGCGTCAACCTCAGCAAAATTACCTTGTGAAAAACCAAGACACGGCAATAATACAAAAAGCAAGATTTTACTCATTTAAATTAAGGGTTTTCAACAAATGTAATCTTTATTTATAAAGTAACGATTTATTGGCTCAAGCTTAATAAATTAGCCGGCTGAGCCCATTTTTTCTTAACAAAATGATTAACTTTCCTGATTTAACAAAAGTTATGAAATTGACTCTTGTTTTTGGAATGGCTTTTGAGACCAACTAAACCACAAATTTAAAGTAGACCCCGACACAAACTCAGTATTTATGAGGCATACGCTATTATTAATAATTGTTCTTTTTTCCTTAAACCTCACCCAAGCACAAAATCAGTACCCTGATTTATGGAAAAAAGTAGAAGCTTTTGAACTTGAAGGCTTACCACAATCAGCGCTAAAAACACTAAAAACCATTGAAAAAAAGGCAAAACGCGCTGAAAATCATGAGCAAATCATCAAAGTGATGCTTTTTAAGAGCAAATTTAACCTGATTTTAGAGGAAGAGGCTCAGCTCCAAATCATCAATGATTTTAAATCTGAAATTAGCAAAAATGAGGCACCAACTAAAAACGTACTCGAAAACATATTGGCGCATTTATACTGGCAGTATTTCAACGAAAACAAAGATCAGTTTTATAGCCGAACCAAAACTTCTAAAAAAGTAAATGCTGAAGATTTTAGAACCTGGGATTTACAAACGCTCTTTCATGAAATTCATGTGCATTATCAAAGTTCATTGCAAGATGAAGCTTTACTAAAACAAGCCTCTATAGAACAGTATAGCGTCATTATAAAAAAACAAGGAAATTCCACAGCACTTAGACCTACCCTATTTGATTTTTTAAGCCACAATGCCTTAGAATTTTACGAAACCGATGAAACTAGCATTACCCAGCCGGCTTATAAATTTGAAATAGACCAGTCTGAATACCTCTCCTCAGCTGAACAATTTTCTAAATTACAAATTGAATCAAAAGACAGCACGTCATTACAACTTAACGCACTTAAAATTTACAAGGCGCTCATTAAATTTCATTTGAATGACAAAACTTTTGAAGCGCTTAGCGATGTGGATATTCAACGTATCAACTTTGTTTACGATCATGCGACTTTTGACAATAAGGAAAATTTAAAGCTAGAAGCCTTAAAAATGGCTAGTAAGACCATTACAAATCACGATAGCGCAGGATTATACAATTTTGAAATTGCTAAAATATATTACAAACAAAGCGAATCTTACAGTTCACAAATTAATGAAGAGAACCGTTGGAAAGCCAAAGAAGCCTTAGTGCTTTGCAATGAAATAATTAAAACCTACCCCGAAAGTAGAGCTGCAGAAAAATGTGTGGTTTTAAAATCAAAAATAAACAAATTCCATGTTGAAATAACGTCTGAGAGTTACATCCCTAATAGAAAAGCGTCGCGTCTATTAATTAACTACAAAAACATAGACACTTTAGATTTTCAAGTTTATAAACTGAGTAAAACTCAGGTTAAAACCTTTACTGGGCTTTATAGAAAGGACCAAAAACTATCCTTTTTAGATGAATTATCGCCATTGGAATCATGGACTAGCAAACTTAGAAATGAACAAGATTTTCAAACACACACTACCGAAGTTGTTGTTCCTAAATTAGATAATGGAAACTATGTCATCCTCGCTCGAGTTAAAAAAGATGAAGACACTTTTGCTTTTACCACGATTCAGGTCACAGATTTTGCTTTGGTTGAAACGGAATCTACAGCATTTAAAATATTCCAAATAATCAACCGAAATAACGGCACACCCATTACCAAAGCTCAAATTGAAGCTTCTTACTACCAGCAAAATTCTAGAACATTAGAGCGTAAATCTTATGAAACCAACAACCTTGGTATTTTTAAAATTGAAAAGGGTGATTACTTCTACAGAAATATCAACTTAAAAGTTTCCAAAAATAAGGATACCGCCTATTTTGGTGACTATTACATCAACAAGCGCTACAATAATCAGGCTGAGACCACAAAGCAACATAAGGCGTTTATTTTTACCGACCGCAGCATTTATAGACCTGGACAAACCGTTTATTTCAAAGCCATTGCTATGGAAACCACCGCTGGAAAATCGGTGGTTCTGGCTAACAGGCCACTAAAAGCAACACTCCACAATGTTAATGGAGAAGAACTCATGCAACTTGATTTAATAACCAATGATTTTGGATCAATTGCAGGAGATTTTATACTCCCTAATAATGGCGTAACTGGTCGATACAATATAACGGTTACTAAGCCTACCAACGAAATACAGTTGTTTGCAAGACAAGATATCTCGGTTGAAGAATATAAACGCCCTAAGTTTGAAACTACTTTTGACCCCATTACCGAAACCTTTCGTGTAAATGATTCCATACATGTAAAAGGAAAAGCCTTAGCTTTTTCGGGAAGCAACATTACAGACGCCAAAGTGGTTTATCGCATACATCGCAAGGTGGAATACCCATTTTGGTCCTCTAGGTATCGTCCCTATTCGTATAATGCGGCACAAGAAATCACCCATAGTGAAATAAAAACAGATGCTTCTGGTCAATTTGAAATCACTTTTAAAGCCCTTCCCGACGCTAGTGTAGACAAAGAAAGCTTACCTATTTTCACCTATGAAATTACTGCAGATGTCACCGATTTAAACGGAGAAACACACAGTGAAACCACCACTATAAAAGTGGGTTATCACGCGTTGGAGGCGAAATTAAATATTGAAGCGTACTTGAATAAATCTGAAGGAAAGCAAGAATTAATCATAGATACCAAAAACTTAAATGGTGCTTTTGTTCCTACGGAAGGCCTTATTAAAATATACAAACTTCAGGCACCGAACCGTGTCTTACGAGAACGACCATGGGAAGCCCCAGATTATAAAAAGTTATCTGAAGCTGAATTTAAAACCTTGTTTCCACACGAGGCTTACGCAAATGAACACCTTTCAGACCACTGGAAAAAAGGAGCTTTGGTTGTAGAAAAGCCTTTTAATACGGCTGATTCCAAAACTATACCCCTAGACGACCTTGACCATTGGGAATCGGGGCAGTACGTCATTACTTTAGAAGCGAAAGACAAGTTTGGTCAATTGGTAAAAGATGAAGCTAAAACCACGCTTTTCAGTCAGAATGATAAAACTTTAGCCGACCAAGAATTATTTAGTGTTACTACAGATAAAACAAGCTACAATCCAAATGAAACGGCTTACGTGACTTTGGGGTCTTCTGCTGAAAATATCGCTGTAACGCTTAGTATTGAAAAAGGCAAAAAAATCATTAAAACTGAAATTATAAATCTAAACAACAGTAAAAAGACCATCGCGATTCCCGTTACAAAAAATGACATTGGTGGATTTGCCGTACACTACAGTTTTGCTGCTTTTAACAGTTACAGTTCTGGCAAAAAAATTATTACTGTGGCTTATCCAGAAACCGGTTTACAAATTGAAACACTAACTTTTAGAGATAAAATCCAACCTGGCGCTCAAGAAACCTGGGAATTTAAAATTAAAGGTCCGCAAGGCGAAAAAGTAAGCGCAGAGTTATTAGCAAGCATGTACGATGCCTCTCTTGATCAGTTTAAATCACATAACTGGAAATTCAACCCAATAGCTAAACCAACCTATTACTCTCGCATTTTTAAGAACGGATATAACAGCTTTAAAACTCAAAATTTCACAGCTTACAACCCGAAAAACACAGAAACCTATCCCACCCAACTCTACGATAAATTCAACTGGTATGGTTTTGACATGAATAACCAGAACACAAATAAGCGTTATTTAAATGAATTACGAACCAAACAAGAATCTAAATACAGTAGCTCAGTTAAAAAAGGCTTTGTTTCAGGAACAATTTACGATGAAACTGGAGCGCCTATTCCTGCCGTGAACATTATTATTAAAGGCACGTCAAGAGGAACCATGACCAATTTTGATGGTAATTTTTCTATTAAAGCCAGTAAAGGGGACATTCTAGAAATCACTTATATCGGTTTTGATTCACAGGAAATTACCATCGCCAACAAAAACTTTTTCCATGCATACCTAACAGCAAACACCGACCATTTAGACGAGGTCGTTGTATTAGGTTATGGCGCCGCACCTCGAGCAGCAACCAACCTCACCGGGGCTGTTCAAAAAGTAGAAGCTGATGAGGCTGATGTAGGAGCATCAGAAACTCCCACTGTAACTATTCGAGGTAATGCTCGTATTTCTGGAAACAATAAACCTTTGTGCATCGTTGATGGAAAAATCACTGAAGACATTTCAGGTATAGACCCAGATGACATCCTGTCTATGGACATTTTAAAAGACGCTGCTTCTACTGCAATTTATGGAAGTAAAGCTAAAAATGGTGTTGTAATTATCACCACTAAAAATGGTTTGAACGCCATGTCTCAAGTAGAAGTTAGAAAGAACCTCAAAGAAACGGCGTTTTTCTTTCCACAGTTAAATACCGATAAAACAGGAAATATCAGTTTTAGTTTTGAAACACCAGAAGCTTTAACCCAATGGAAACTGCAATTATTGGCTCATACAAAATCCTTAGAGAGTACGACTAAACAGTTTACCACCATCACACAAAAAGAACTTATGGTGAGTCCCAATGCCCCACGTTTTTTACGCGAAGGAGACCGCATTACAATAAGCGCTAAAATTGCCAACCTCACAAAAAAAATAATGTCAGGTGATGCTACTTTAATCCTAAGCGATGCCATTTCTGGAAAAGACCTCAACACCGCACTGGGCAACGCCGTAAACAGCAAATCATTTTCAGTAGATGCCAACGGCAACACCCAAGTCTCTTGGCAACTAAGCATCCCTGACAACATACAAGCTGTACAGTATAAGATTATAGCTAAATCAGAAAGCTTTAGTGACGGCGAACAAAACACAGTTCCTGTTTTATCGAACCGTATATTGGTTACTGAAACCCTACCTATGTGGATTAATAGCAATCAAACAAAAACATTCACACTCGAAAAGCTTAAAAATAACAGCTCAGCCACACTAAAAAATCATAAGTTAACTTTGGAAATCACTTCCAACCCAGCATGGTATGCGGTTCAAGCTTTGCCTTACTTGATGGAATATCCTTTTGAATGCAATGAACAAACCTTTAGTAAATATTACGCCAATGCTTTAGCGAGGCACATTGTAACTTCAAATCCTAAAATTGAAGCTGTTTTTAATGAGTGGAAATCGCAAGAGGCTTTAATTTCTAATCTTGAAAAGAACCCGGAATTAAAATCCATTTTAATTCAAGAAACACCTTGGTTGCGTGATGCACAGAGTGAAACCGAACAGAAAAAACGCATCGGCTTATTATTTGATTTGAATCAAATGACTAGCAGTTTACAGGCCACGCTTAACAAACTAAAATCAAATCAACTTAGTTCTGGAGCTTGGCCTTGGTTTAACGGAGGCAGAGAAAGCCGTAACATTACGCAGCATATTATCACTGGCTTCGGACATTTAGACAAACTTGGAGTGTCTTCAGAAAACACTTCAAATATGATTCAGAAAGCTATAAGATATCTTGATACTGAATTTGTTGAAGAATATAAAAACCTTAAGAAATACGATGATAAGGTCGATTTAAGTAAAGACCAATTAAGCACCACACAACTGCATTACTTATACATGAGAAGTTTCTTCCCTGAAATTAAAAAATCAGAAGAAGTTGTGCATATCATCAATTACTACCAAACACAAATTGAGAACTATTGGTTGAAACGTCCATTATACGCTAAAGGGTTAATGGCTTTAATTTCATTTAGAAATGAGAACATCAATACAGCCAATAAGATTATGGCTTCTTTAAAGGAAACCAGTATCACTTCAGAAGAACTTGGAATGTACTGGAAAGAAAATACAAACTCATTGTTGTGGTACCAAGCCCCTATTGAAACACAGGCACTTTTAATTGAAGCTTTTTCAGAAATTAAAAATGATAAAAAGCGTATAGACAAGCTAAAAATGTGGCTACTCAAAAACAAGCAAACCAACCGTTGGAGTACAACAAAAGCAACGACTAACGCGGTTTACGCTTTACTCCTACAAGGTAGCGATTGGTTAAGTGTTTCTGATTTGGTTGAAGTTAAAGTGGGCAATCGAACCATTGACCCTACAAAACTGGACCATGTAAAAACTGAAGCAGGAACTGGTTATTACAAAACCTCTTGGTCTGCTTCTGAAATCACACCTAAAATGAGTGAAGTTACCCTCAATAAAAAAGGTGAAGGCATCGCTTGGGGTAGTTTGTACTGGCAGTATTTTGAGGATTTAGATAAAATCACTTCTGCTGAAACGCCTTTATCTTTAAAGAAGACATTATTTTTAAAAACCAATACAGACACCGGCAAAGCCCTTACTGAAATAACAAAAAACACTAAGCTTAAAGTAGGAGATTTAGTAACTGTTAGAATAGAATTACGCAGTGATAGAGCCATGGAATTTCTTCATATGAAAGATATGCGTGCCGCTGGTTTAGAACCTACAAACGTAATTTCAACCTACAAATGGCAAGACGGCTTAGGTTATTATGAAAGCACTAAAGATGCTAGTACCAATTTCTTTTTTGATTACTTGCCAAAAGGCGTTTATGTTTTTGAGTATGACCTAAGGGTAAATAACGCTGGAGACATGAGCAATGGCATTACAACTATTGAAAGCATGTATGCTCCAGAATTCAAAAGCCACAGCGAAGGTGTCAGAATTCAAACCCAATAAAACAAGTCATGAAAAATTTCTCATTCAAAAGGTATAAAGCTACAATTCTGCTTGCCATCGTTTTAGGGTTTGTTCAGGCTTGTAAAACCACAAAAACAGAAACACCCATAGAAACTACGACTGAGGAAAACCCTAAAATCATTTTTTTAACTTACAGCATTAATGAATCGCCATCAGGAGAAAGAAGCATGACCTTTATAAATCAAAAAACTGTTGATGGCTACTTAAAACCAAATAGTGATCATTCTGCAAATAACGCTGTTGATGGTGACTTGATCTGTTTGCAATTTGATGAACAGTCTAATATTATAGATCGTAGTTTGATAAAAAACCCATTAAAAAAAACCATAGAATCTTTAAATGATTCTAAAAGTTTCGAAACTGAGACTGTTCATGTGACTACTACGAAATTCACCAATAGAATTTCCTTAAAAAGAAATACCAAAATCATCACAATTAGTAACTTTGCCAACTCAAAAAATCTGATTAGCACTAAGATAAGCCAGGAATGAAAATCTTTTTACCATATATAACACTCTTTTTTGCTGCGATTCAACTATCAAATGCACAAAGCTTCCCTGTAGAAGCTATTAAAATTTCTGGTGATGATGACAAAAAGATAAACATTGTCATTTTAAGTGAAGGTTACCAAGCTAGTGAATTGGACAAATTTATCACAGACGCAAAGAGTTATTCAAACACCATATTTAATACGAGTCCGTTTAAAGAGTACGCCAATTACTTTAACGTGTATGCTATCAAAGTACCCTCAAATGAAAGTGGTGCTGACCACCCAGGAACAGCTACAGATTTAGCAGAACCAGCCCACCCAACACAAATGGTAGACACTTACTTCAACAGCACCTTTGATGCCTATGGCAGGCACAGACTCCTATTTTATGAAATTGACGGAAATGCTGCCAATAATACAGAAATCAAAATCACAAATGTATTGGCTGATAATTTCCCTATGTATGACCAAGGTTTAATTCTTGTTAACACTCCGCATTACGGAGGTAGCGGCGGCCAATTTCCTGTAACTTACAATGGCCATTGGGGTGTATATGTAGCCATGCACGAAATGGGACACTCCTTATTTAACCTGTTAGACGAGTATTATCCTGGGGATCATTTGGCTCGCGAAGGCATTAACATGACTCAAGAAACAGATCCTACTCGAGTAAAATGGAAAAATTGGTATAATGTAAATAAAGCAGGAATCCATCAGTATTATTCAGGGGCAACACCTAAAGACTGGTACAAACCAAACGCGGGCACCTGTATCATGGAAGTTATTGACAAACCTTTTTGTGCGGTCTGTAAAGAAGGTATTGTTGAAAAAATTCATGAATTAACAACACCTATTGACAGCTATTTACCAAATACCACAACGGTAGATGCCGAAAATTTCCCTATAGGTTTTGAATTACAACTCACCACTCCAAATCCAAATACCTTAAAAAGCACCTGGAACTTAAACGCGCTCCCCTATGCGTCTGATGTCGATGCCGTTGCAATCACAGAAGCTGATTTACTTAAAGACACCAACGTCTTAACCGCAATAGTTACCGACAACACCGATTTAGTCATGGTAGATAATCATGAAAGTGTTCATGCCTATGTAGTTACTTGGACGATTAATTACTCAACTTTTGGCATCACAGAAATTGAAAGCGAAACGCATAGATTCCATATTTCCATATATCCTAATCCATCAAACAACCTAGTTAATTTAGAATTTGAAGGCACTCATAATGCGCCTTTAAAAATTGACATTATTAGTATGGATGGCAAACAAATTAAAACTATTAACGTTTCTAGCTTAGAACCTCAACAAATAGATATCAGCCATTTGAATTCTGGAATCTATATTGCAAATTTCTATTCCGGAAATTCTTTAATTTCAAGTAAACGCTTAGTCAAAAACTAAATTCTAATGCTTATTTAGTTGGTGGCATGGTAGGACGCACCTCAATTTTACTCGGCAAGGTTCTCGGGTTCATTTTTAGTAAATCAACAACCATTTCACCAAGGTCTTCTATTTGAATTTTCCAATCGTCTTTAGCGTCTGGCTCGTTACCATTAAAATGTGTTGACACAGAGCCTGGCATAATGGTACTCACTTTAACACCGTGCTGTCTTAAATCTAACATCACCGATTGGGTGAACCCCGTTACACCAAATTTACTGGCATTATAAGCCGAACCTTTTGCAAAAAAATTGGCTCCGGCTAAACTTGAAATCGTAATAAAATAACCTTTAGATTTTTTAAGGGCTTCCACACTGGCTTTGATGGTATAAAAAACACCTGTTAAATTGGTATCAATAGTGTCTTGCCACTGCTCGACAGACAACTCTTCTATAGATGCGAAATGACCTAAACCCGCATTTGCAATCACATAATCAAGCTGTTTATACTTGCTCACCACTTTTCTAACTACATTTTGCTGACTCTCAAAATCACGTACATCTGCCTTAATACCCAGTGCTAAAGGACTCTTAGCTCTAGAATTCAACATTTTTGCAGATTCATCAGCGGCCTCGGCACTTCTACTGGTTATTACAACATGAACTCCTTGTGCAATTAAAGCTTCAGCGATACCATAACCGATACCTTTTGTACCTCCCGTAATTAATGCAACTTTATTTTTTAATGTTTCCATGATAGTTATTAGTTAAAATTACAAAATGAAATATAAAGATTAGAGTTTATAGCGTTATGATAGTTATAAAATAACAGATTGCGTCAGGTTTTACAGCGGTTTTTGTTTGAAATTACTATAAGATAATAGTCTGCTTCGTTGCACAACGAGGATGATTTTTTTCTTTATTCGGAAACAGAAAGGAAAAAAGGGCGTTTTATTGCGGTAATTTCAAATACGAAATGGTATTAATATCTAAGGGAAAAACATTTAACCTGAACAAATACCAATGAAGTCTTTTGTTTGCGTTAGGGATTGCAACGGAAATCCTTTTTAAAAGAGCCAGAAGAATAATCATAAACCATGTCATATACCCGATTATAAACACGCGCAATACCATGAGAACGCACAACGCTTTTAAAAAGATTGCAGTGGAAAGCCCGACCTTTAGGGAACGCCCAAAAGCCGTGAATATCAAATTATATTATTTATGAAAAATTTTACGCTTTCGCGGAAGCAATAACGTTTACTAATTCAACATCTTCCAAAGGACATCTTTAAGCTCAGTAATCCCTTTCTGGGCAACTGAAGAGATGAACATATAAGGAATTGGCAATTCGTTATCGAGTTCTTCTTTCATTTCAGCTTTAAGCTCTTCATCGAGCATATCGCTTTTTGAAATGGCGATAATACGTTCCTTATCCAACATTTCTGGATTGTAACGACGCAGCTCGTCTAAAAGAATATCGTATTGCTTTTTAATATCTTCAGCATCGGCTGGAATTAAAAATAGTAATATGGAATTACGCTCAATATGACGTAAAAAGTAATGCCCTAAACCTCTTCCTTCGGCCGCACCTTCAATAATACCCGGAATATCGGCCATGACAAAGGTTTGGTATTCACGATATTTTACAATACCTAAATTAGGTTTTAGGGTGGTAAACTCGTAATCGGCAATTTTAGGTTTTGCTGAAGTCACTACCGAAAGCAAAGTCGATTTCCCCGCATTTGGGAAACCTACAAGTCCGACGTCGGCCAACACCTTTAACTCCATGGTCACGTAGCGTTCTTCCATAGGGAGTCCCGGTTGGGCGTAACGTGGCGTTTGATTGGTAGATGATTTGAAGTGCCAGTTTCCTAAGCCACCTTTTCCTCCTTGGGCTAAGATACGCTCCTCGCCTTCTTCAGTGATTTCAAAAAGAATTTCGTTGGTTTCGGTATCACGAATTACGGTTCCCAGAGGCACATCAATGTACACATCTTCACCATCACTACCAAAGCTTCGGCCGCTACTACCATGATCACCATGGCCAGCGCGAATGTGTTTCTTAAACTTTAAATGAAGAAGGGTCCATAGGTTTGATTGCCCACGAACAATAACATGTCCGCCACGACCTCCATCACCACCATCAGGGCCACCTTTTGCGATATATTTTTCGCGATGTAAATGCGAAGAGCCTTTACCTCCGTTTCCGGAAGACACATACATTTTTACGTAGTCTACAAAATTCCCTTCAGTCATTGTCTTTATTTATTTATAATTCCCGCGAAGGCGGGAATCTTTTTTAATGAAGTTATATTAAATACCTTCTTGGGTATAAACAAACTATTATTAAAATGTATAGTTGTTTTATGAGATTCCCACCTTCGTGGGAATTCCATAAAGTTTTAATCTATAATTTATCAATTACAGCACTTAAACGCTCTGTAATATCCTCTATGCTCCCAACACCATCAACACCAAAGTATTTATCTTGAGCTGAATAGTATTCTTTTAAGATAGCGGTTTTGTTATAATATTCTGTGATTCTATTTCTAATGATAGATTCGTTAGCGTCGTCTGCACGGCCGCTTGTTTTCCCTCTTCCTAGAAGACGTTGCACTAAAATCTCATCTTCAACTTCTAGGGCAATCATGGCATTTATTTGAGAATCTTTAGAATCCATTAATTTCTCTAAAGCTTCTGCTTGTGCATTAGTACGTGGAAAACCATCAAAGATAAATCCTTTAGCATCGGCATTCTTTTCAACTTCTGCGTTAAGCATATCAATAGTCACTTGGTCTGGTACCAATTCACCTTTATCGATATATGATTTTGCTAGCATCCCTAAAGCGGTTTCGTTTTTAATATTAAATCTAAAAACATCACCTGTAGAGATATGTACTAAGTTATACTTTTCCTTTAAAAATTCTGCTTGCGTTCCTTTACCGGCACCAGGAGGGCCAAATAACACTAGGTTTGTCATATGTTGAGTTTGTTTTATTTGATATACTTCTGGCAAGTTTCTTCCTAAACCATCATAATCTAAGCCGTAACCCACTATGAATTTGTTTGGAATTTCAATACCGACATAATGCAGTTTAAAATCTTTTTTATAAGCTTCTGGTTTGTAGAAAAGCGTGGCTATTTTTAAAGATTTTACATTTTCATTTTTAAAAATACGATGAACTTCGGCTAAAGTATTTCCTGTATCAATAATATCCTCCAGAATAATTACCGTACGTCCAGTTAAGTCTTGCGTTAATCCTATTAAGCGTTGTATATCTTCGGTAGATTTCACACCTTCATAAGACGCTAACTTAATAAAAGTCACCTCACAAGGCTTAGGGTATTTCTTAACAAAATCGCTAACCACCATAAATGAGCCGTTCAAAATACCAATAAACATAGGGACTATATCACCTAAATCATCAGCTATTTCTGTGGCCATACGTTGTAGTGCATCATCTATCTGTTTGGCTGAAATAAAGGGCTTAAAGAACTTATCGTGTAGCTTGATCAAAACTTAAATTTATTTTAAAGAGGCAAAGATAATCAATAGATTGAGCAATAACCATTTTTTGATTTTGATTTTAGGAACTAATTTAAGATTTAACCGTATTTTTGCCTATCCTAATTTCGATATATATCATGTTCACTTTAAAATGACTTAAATAAAAAGCAGGTATTTTTTGTTTAGACGAAAAAGAAAACGCAAGCATAGCTATAGCTACGGTTAAGTTTCATTTTGAAGTATAAACGAAAAAGAACATATTTTAATAGGTTATTTTATGGTAAAAATGGTATTAGTAAAAAACACATTTAATGAATTATTTTTCATCAAACTTTAAACTTGGTATTTTAGGTGGCGGCCAACTTGGTAAAATGCTACTGTACAACACACGAAAATTCGATATTTACACCGCAGTGTTAGACTCTAGCGATGAAGCGCCTTGCAAAATTGCTTGTGACGATTTTCAGCTGGGTGATTTAATGGACTATGATGCGGTTTATAACTTCGGAAAACAAGTCGATGTTTTAACTTTTGAAATTGAAAACGTTAATGTTGATGCCCTTGAAGCTCTAGAAAAAGAAGGCGTAAAAGTTTATCCTTCTTCTAAAACCTTAAGAACCATTCAAAACAAAGCTACGCAGAAGTTATTCTACGTTGATAACGACCTGCCTACCGCAGCGTTTTCACGTTTTGCTTACACTTCTGAAATTAAAGATGCCATTGCTCATGGTGGTGTAACATTGCCTTTTGTTTGGAAATGTGCGCAGTTTGGTTACGATGGTACCGGGGTGAAAATTGTAAAATCGGTTGATGATTTAACAGATTTACCAAATGTGGAATGTATAGCAGAATCGTTAGTGCCTTTTAAAAACGAATTGGCTGTGATTGTGTCTAGAAGCGCTTCAGGCGAAATGAAAACGTATCCGGTTGTAGAAATGGAATTTCACCCAGAGGCCAACCAAGTGGAGTATGTGATTTGTCCGGCAAGAATTCCAGAAGCCATTGCTAAAAAAGCCGAAGATGTGGCTTTAGCGGCTTCAAAAGCCTTTAACCATGTGGGGCTATTAGCTGTTGAAATGTTTCAAACCCAAGATGATACTATTCTCATTAACGAAGTCGCACCAAGACCTCACAATTCTGGTCACCAAACTATTGAAGCGAGTTATACTTCGCAATTTGAACAGCACATCAGAGCGATATTAAACTTACCTTTAGGCCGCACTGATAATAAAGTTGGAGGTGTTATGGTTAACTTAGTAGGCGCTGAAGGCTATTCTGGAAATGTGGTTTATGAAAACATAGAAAACATCATGAAGTTAGATGGTGTAACACCACACATTTACGGTAAGAAACAAACGCGACCGTTTAGAAAAATGGGACATGTGACCATTGTGAATGAAGATTTAAATGAAGCGAGACGCGTTGCCGAAGAAGTAAAAAACAGTATTAAAGTAATAAGCGAATAGATATGAGTAAAGTAGGCGTTATTATGGGAAGCAAAAGCGACCTTCCCGTTATGCAAGATGCAATCGACATCTTAAAAGGTTTTGATATTGAAGTGGAAGTTGATATTGTTTCAGCACACCGCACACCAGAAAAATTATTTGATTATGGTAAAAACGCTCATACCAGAGGCTTTTCTGTCGTTGTGGCTGGCGCTGGTGGCGCAGCACATTTACCAGGTATGATTGCATCATTATCACCACTACCTGTTATTGGAGTGCCTGTAAAAAGCAGCAACTCTATTGATGGTTGGGATTCTGTATTATCTATTTTACAGATGCCTGGAGGTGTTCCTGTAGCTACAGTAGCCTTAAACGGTGCTAAAAACGCAGGTATTCTTGCAGCTCAAATTATTGGCGCAAGCGATAAATGTGTACTCGATAAAATAGTGATGTATAAAGAAGGCTTGAAAGTGAAGGTTCACGAATCAGCAAGAGATTTATAGTATGAAAAAAGCCCCAAAAATAAATTTGGGGCTTTTCAGCTATTAACAAATAATTCTATTGAGTTAGTCACTCTGCAATTATGACTTCAAAAATACGTATTTTTTTATTATGCATACATAGTAAATTAAATATTTAACATATAAATTAAAGAAATGATAAATAAATCACTAATCACCCCTTACAATACTAATTTTCAAACGGCTCCATTCTCAAAACTAAAAAATGAGGATTTTTTACCAGCCTTCAAAGATTCTATTGAAAGTGCTAAAAAAGAGATTGATAGTATCACAAACAACACTGAAAAGCCTTCCTTTGAAAACACCATTGAAGCTTTAGACTTCTCGGGCGAACAGCTAGACCGTTTGGGGAGTATTTTCTTTAATTTAAATTCTGCAGAAACTAACGAAACCATTCAAAACATCGCACAAGAGGTATCACCATTACTATCAGAATTTAGTAACGATATCACTTTAAATGAAGCCCTTTTTAAACGTGTAAAAGCGGTTTATGATGCTAAAGATGATTTAGATTTAACGGTTGAACAACAAACATTACTTGATAAAAAATACAAAGGTTTCTCTAGAAACGGCGCTAATCTAGCGGAAGACAAAAAGCAAAAACTAAGAGACATCGACAAGCAATTGAGTAAGTTGAGTCTTAAATTTGGTGAAAACGTCTTGGCGGAAACCAACAAGTTTGAAATGCTAATTACCGATGAATCCGATTTATCTGGCCTTCCGGAAGGCACCATTGAAGCTGCTAAACAGTTAGCTGAATCTAAGGACAAAGACGGTTGGATGTTTACCTTGGATTACCCGAGCTACATTCCGTTTCTCACCTATGCCGACAACCGCGAACTCAGAAAAAAATTAGCTCTAGAAGCAGGTGCTAAAGCCTTTAAAGGTGATGCTTTAGACAACCAAGAAAACGTTCTCAAAATCGTAAAACTACGCCATGAGCGCGCAAACTTATTAGGCTACAAAACCCACGCCCACTTTGTTTTAGAAGAACGTATGGCTGAAACTCCAGAAAACGTTACAAACTTTTTAAACGAACTTTTAGAGAAAGCGAAGCCTGCGGCTGAAATTGAATTCGAAAAACTTGAGGCCTTCGCCAAAGAACGTGACAATCTTGATCACCTTGAAAAATGGGACGGCGCTTATTATTCTGAAAAATTAAAACAGAAACTATTCAGTTTAGATGATGAGCTTCTCAAACCATATTTCAAACTAGAAAATGTTATAAACGGTGCTTTTATAATAGCCAATAAATTATTCGATTTAAATTTTGAAGAAATTAACGACATCGACAAGTACCACGACGATGTTTTAACTTATAAAGTGACCGACGCTAACGGCGATTTAGTCGCTATCTTTTACGCCGATTTTTTTCCAAGAGCAGGAAAACGAAACGGTGCTTGGATGACGGTTTACAAACCACAATACGTTAAAAATGGCGAAAATAGCAGGCCACACATTTCAATAGTTTGTAATTTCACTAAACCTACAAAAAGTAAACCTTCACTTTTAACCTTTAATGAAGTGACGACTTTATTCCATGAATTTGGACATGCCCTACATGGTATGCTAGCCAATACCACTTACCCGAGTCTTTCTGGAACTAGTGTGTATTGGGATTTTGTAGAATTACCAAGTCAAGTTTTAGAAAACTGGTGCTACGAAAAAGAGGCCTTAGAGTTGTTCGCAACACATTACGAAACAGGCGAAGTAATTCCTATGGATTTGGTTGAAAAAATTAAAGAATCAGCGGCTTTTCACGAAGGGATGCAAACGTTACGTCAGTTAAGTTTTGGTTTACTAGACATGAGCTGGCATGGTCAAGACCCTAGCAATATTTCAGACGTGAAAGCGCATGAAAAAGAAGCCTTTAAAAAAACTACGCTCTACCCTGAAGTTGAAGAAAACTGTATGAGCACAGCGTTTTCTCATATTTTCCAGGGTGGCTATTCGTCTGGGTATTACAGCTACAAATGGGCTGAAGTACTCGACGCCGATGCTTTTGAATATTTTAAAGAAACAGGTCTTTTTAATAAGACCATAGCTCAAAAATTTAAGGACAATGTACTGTCTCAAGGAGGCACCGAAAACCCAATGACACTTTACAAGCGTTTTAGAGGTCAAGAGCCTCAACCTGAAGCTTTGTTACGACGTGCGGGATTAATCTCTAAATAAAATTCATTTTTTTCAACTACATTTGAAACTCTAAATATCGTTTGTCAATGCCAAATCACCAAATTAACCCTAATAAGTGGATCGATCTATATTCAGATTACTTATTCAATTACACCATTTCGCGTGTAAGTGACCGAGTCATGGCGCAAGATTTGGTGCAGGATACTTTTTTGGCAGCATTAAAATCAATGAAAAACTTTAAGGGTGAAGCCAGTGAGCGTACTTGGCTTATCTCTATTTTAAAGCGAAAAATCATTGACCATTACCGTAAAACAAACTCCAATAAAGGTAAAGCTGAAGTCCGAATTAACTACAGAGATTCCGAAAGTGAAGGCGATTGGCTAGAAGAGCGTGTTGCCGACCCTTACGATAAAACAGCGGAAAACGATATAGAAAACACCGAACTCGGTGATGCCATACATAACTGCTTGAGTAAATTGCCCGCCAAACAAGCTGAAGTCTTTAAAATGAAAACCATTCTTAATTATGAAACAGAAACAATCTGTAATGAACTGAATATTACAGCGTCTAATCTCTGGGTAATCATTCACAGAGCACGAACCGCTATGGCAGATTGTTTAAAAGAAAATTGGTTATAAGTTATGAGTAGGATAAGGATTTTCATGCCTTGCGAAGAGGCGAGTCAGGTTTGTGACAAAGTACAGTACAAAGAAGCTTCGCTTTGGGAAAAAATAAAGCTAAACTTACATGTTGTTTTATGCATGAGTTGCCGTAAACACACTAAAGTGAACACCAAATTATCAGAATGCATTAAAAAATCGAATATCGATTGCTTAGACCCCAAATGCAAGGAAGTCATGAAAAAAACTTTAGACAAGGCACTAAAAAATTACCAATCCTAAAAGTAACCACAGTATGGGTAAAGCTTCAACCCAAAAGGAAGCGTAATATTTTCGTTGCACGGTTCTGGAAAACCAAACCATACTTCCTGTTACAGACAGTACAATCGCCAAGACCCCCATTCTAGAAACAGAAAACTGTGTTTTAAAACACTCCAGAACTAAAATAAAAGCCAAAAGTAGCCCCCCTAAAACCTTAGTTTTTTTTAGCCCAATTTTCTGCGGAATGGTTTCTAAATTCAAAGCATCATGTTTTAAATCACGTATTTCAAAAGGCAACATCAAAGCGAGTACATAAGCAAAACGCTGAACGCCCATTAACAGCACATCTTGAGTCATGGCAAAACCTTCATTAATTACTGGTAGAAATACGCTCACTCCCATCCACACCACAGCTATAATATAAACTTTCAGACCTTCTACCTGTCGTAAATTTCTCGTATTTCCGCGCAAAAACGGAAAAGCATAAAAAAAAGTTAACGCTGAAAACACACCCATAATTAAAAGGCTTTGGAGTTTCAAATGCAGACCAAAATAACACATCAGTAAAAAGGAAAAAAACGAACAAACATGAATCCATTGCAGCCAATTTCCGAAGCGCTTTTTATAAAATTTTCCAAGCCCATAAATTTTAACAAAATTATAACCCGAAATGGTAGCAAAGAAAACAAAGCAAAGTACTACTTTATCAAAACCTAAGCCCAACTCCAACAAGGTCACCCAACACAGTGACATAGCCGCTAAAGCCACGTGAATACTACTATATATATAGAAAGCAAAACCCTTTTTTAACAAATTCATAAAACAAATGTAGTTAAAGTGTTGCTAGAGAATTCAATTCGTTGAAAACTTTCGATTTTTCGCAATAAAACACCATAAATATTCATTAATTTTGCGAATTATTTATACAAATACACTTTTATGAATACAAACGCGTTTGCTTTGCGTCATATTGGCCCTAGAGAAGAGGACCAAAACCTTATGTTAGAAACTCTAGGTTTAGACTCGTTAGATCAATTAATTTACGAAACCATTCCTGATGATATTCGTTTAAAAAAACCGCTTGATTTAGACCAGCCAATGACCGAGTATGAATACTTACTTCATATTCATGCTTTGTCTCAAAAAAATAAAGTTTACAAAACTTATATTGGTTTAGGCTATCATCCCACGGTTTTACCAGCGGTGATTCAACGTAACGTTTTAGAAAATCCAGGTTGGTACACGGCATATACGCCTTATCAAGCTGAGATTGCCCAAGGCCGACTTGAAGCTTTATTGAATTTCCAAACCATGATTATCGATTTAACCGGTATGGAAATTGCCAATGCATCACTTTTAGATGAAAGTACAGCAGCTGCAGAAGCCATGAGCTTATTATTTGCAGTACGCGAACGTGACCAGAAAAAGGCAGGAATTAATAAATTCTTTGTTTCAGAACATATTTTACCTCAAACCTTATCGGTACTTCAAACAAGAGCAACACCTATAGGTATTGAACTCGTTGTTGGTAATGAAGAAACTTTCGATTTTTCTTCTGAATTTTTCGGAGCGCTTTTACAGTACCCTGGAAAAGCTGGTCAAATTACAGACATTGAATCTTTCATTTCAAAAGCAAACGACGCTAGAATTAAAGTCGCTGTGGCTGCCGATATTTTAAGCTTAATAAAATTAGAAGCACCAGGGGAATTTGGTGCTGATGTTGTTGTTGGTACCACCCAACGTTTTGGTATTCCAATGGGATATGGAGGACCTCACGCAGCTTATTTTGCCACTAAAGAAGCGTATAAACGTGATTTACCTGGACGTATTATTGGTGTTTCTAAAGACATGAACGGCAATCGCGCCCTTCGTATGGCTTTACAAACTAGAGAACAACACATTAAACGTGATAAAGCCACTTCTAATATTTGTACTGCACAAGTACTTTTAGCCGTTATGGCAAGTATGTATGCCGTATACCACGGCCCGAAAGGCTTAAAATTTATCGCCAATAAAATTCACAACAAAACAGCAACCTTAGCAAAGGCCTTAGAGGAATTAGGGTACGAACAAATAAACAACTCGTATTTTGATACGCTTCAGATAAAAACAAAAGCAAAAAAGATTGAAAAAATTGCTTCTCATAAAAAAGTAAATTTCTTTTATCCTGATAAAAAGACCGTGACCATTTCTATAAACGAAACAACTTCGGTTAGCGACATCAACGACTTAATTGCCATCTTCGCTAAAGCTGCAAAGAAAAAAACGATTAAAGTTTCTGAAGTTGAGCAACACAATAACATTTCAGAAAACATACAAAGAACTACAGATTTCTTAACAGAAGACGTGTTTAACAGTCATCATTCTGAAACTGAATTAATGCGTTACATCAAAATGCTTGAGCGCAAAGATTTATCATTAAACCATTCTATGATTTCTTTAGGGTCTTGTACCATGAAATTGAATGCAGCTTCAGAAATGCTACCGCTTAGCTCTGTAAACTGGGGAACCATTCACCCGTTTGCCCCTTTAAAACAGGCTAAGGGTTACTTAACCATTCTTAAGGAATTAGAAGATCAATTAACCGAAATCACAGGTTTTGCTGCCACTTCGTTACAACCAAATTCTGGTGCTCAAGGGGAGTTAGCTGGACTTATGGTGATTAAAGCTTACCACGAATCTCGTAATGACCATCATAGAAATATTTGTTTAATTCCTTCATCTGCTCACGGTACAAACCCTGCGAGTGCGGTAATGGCCGGTATGAAAGTGGTCGTAACAAAATCTACTGCTGAAGGAAACATTGATGTTGATGATTTACGTGAAAAAGCAGAATTACACGCTGATAATTTATCTTGTTTAATGGTAACTTATCCCTCTACACACGGGGTTTACGAATCTGCTATTAAAGAAATCACTAAGATTATTCATGATAATGGCGGACAAGTTTACATGGATGGTGCCAATATGAATGCCCAAGTTGGATTAACAAATCCTGGAAATATTGGTGCAGACGTTTGTCACTTAAACCTTCATAAAACCTTTGCCATTCCACACGGTGGTGGTGGTCCTGGCGTTGGCCCAATTTGTGTTGCTGAGCAACTCGTGCCTTTCTTACCTGGAAACCCGATTATAAAAACTGGTGGTGAAAAAGCCATTACTGGTATTTCTGGAGCACCGTTTGGTTCTGCTTTAGTTTGCTTGATATCTTACGGATACATCAAAATGTTAGGAGCCGAAGGATTAACAGAATCAACCAAAGTTGCTATATTAAACGCGAATTACATCAAAAATCGTTTACAAGGCAGTTTTGACACCTTATATTCAGGTGAACGTGGTAGAGCAGCACACGAAATGATTGTAGACTGTCGTGCTTTTAAAGCCAATGGTATTGAAGTGACCGATATCGCTAAGCGATTAATTGATTACGGTTTCCATTCACCTACCCTATCATTTCCAGTTGCTGGAACCTTAATGATTGAACCTACTGAAAGCGAAAGCAAAGCCGAAATCGATAGATTCTGTGATGCTTTGATTTCTATTAAGAATGAGATAGATAACGCTTCAAAAGACGATGATAACAACGTTTTAAAAAATGCACCGCATACACTTGCTATGGTCACTGCCGATACTTGGGAGTTCCCATACAGCCGTGAACAAGCTGCTTTTCCAATAGATTATGTGAAAGACAATAAGTTTTGGCCAAGCGTAAGACGTGTGAATGATGCTTATGGTGATAGAAATTTAATATGCTCTTGTGCGCCTATTGAAGACTATATTGAAGCTTAAAATTAAGGTTGAACATCGTAAATATTAAACAAATTATAACCATCACTATTTAAAACGTTTTATATTGCTAGGTATTAAAATTTAATCAAGGCAACTCCTTTTTTATGAACATAAAAATAACAGGAACTGGAAGCTACATTCCTTCTATTGTAGAAAGAAACGAAGACTTTCATAAACATACATTTTTAAATAGTGATGGTTCAATAATTAATGCGCCTAGCGAAGTCATTGTCAAAAAATTCAAAGCCATTACAGGCATTAAAGAGCGTCGTTACATCAAAAAAGATTTAACCACCTCGAACATTGCGACTTTCGCTGCTGAAAAGGCTATTGATAAGGCCAATATTTCTAAAGAATACCTTGATTATATTATTGTTGCTCACAATTACGGTGATGTAAAAAACGGTAGCGTTCAAAGTGATACCGTGCCAAGCATTGCTTCTAGAGTAAAACATCTTTTAGGTATTGAAAACCCAAAATGTGTGGGTTACGATTTACTTTTTGGTTGCCCGGGGTGGATTCAAGGTGTGATTCAAGCGGAAGCTTTTATTAAATCTGGCATCGCCAAAAAATGCTTGATTATAGGCGCTGAAACTTTATCTCGTGTTGTTGACCCTTACGATAGAGATTCTATGATTTATAGTGATGGCGCCGGAGCTGTGGTTTTAGAAGCTACAGACGATAAAGGTGGTGTTTTAGCCCACGAAGCAGCTACTTTTGCCTTAGATGAATCTCATTTTATTTTCTTCGGAGAAACTTACAACCAGGAGAGTGATGACCCAAGGTGCTACATTAAAATGCACGGACGTAAAATTTACGAATTTGCATTAAACAACGTGCCTTTAGCCATGAAATCTTGCTTAGATAAAAGTGGCATTAACATTTCTAAAATCAAGAAAATCCTGATTCATCAAGCCAACGAAAAAATGGACGAAGCCATTGTAAAGCGTTTTTACGAACTTTACGATATGGAAATGCCCGAAGGCATCATGCCCATGAGTATTGGAAAACTTGGTAATTCTAGCGTTGCTACCGTGCCAACTTTATACGATTTAATTTTAAATGGTGAAATGGACGGACAAGAAATCAACAAAGGCGACCACATCATGTTTGCAAGTGTTGGTGCTGGCATGAACATCAACGCCATTGTTTACAAGGTATAAGCTTAGGAATTCATGATTTGTCGTTTCCGCTTTCACGGAAATAAAAAATAAACCATTCATGTACGAAAAAACATTTCCAAACAAACGTTTTAAACATACCATTGAATTTTTAGAAAAACACATCAACACTTCTGAATCTATTTTAGATTTAGGCGTTGTGAATCCGTTTTCTAAAATCATGAAAGCACATGGTTATCAGGTTGAAAATACAAAAGGAGAAGATTTAGACCTCGACACTTCAAACATTATAAATTCTGAAGCCGAAGTCGTTACAGCTTTTGAGATTTTTGAACACCTACTGTCCCCTTTTACCGTTCTTAAAGCGATTAAATCAGATAAATTGGTGGCTAGTATTCCGCTGAAACTTTGGTTTTCATCTGCTTACAGAAGTAAAACAGATATGTTGGACCGTCATTATCACGAATTTGAAGATTGGCAATTTGACTGGCTCTTAGAAAAAGCAGGCTGGAAAATTATAGACCGCCAAAAATGGACTAACCCAACTAAAAAAATTGGAATTCGCCCTATTTTACGTTGGTTCACACCAAGGTATTATATTGTTTATGCCGAACGTATTTAAAAGCACCCTATAAAAAATTCTATTTTGAATTTCTACATTGTCATTCCAGCACATAACGAAGAAACCTCGATTGGGCTCACTTTAGAGTCTTTGGTCAATCAAACCTTGTTGCCAAAACGTGTGGTTGTGGTGAATGATAATTCAACAGATAAAACACAATCTATTGTAAACGCTTTCGCGGAAAAGCATCCGTTTATTTCATTGGTGAATTCAAAATCATCAAACAAGCATTTGCCAGGTTCTAAAATCATCAATGCCTTTTACAAAGGTTTTGAAACTTTAGATGAAGCATACGATGTGATTTGTAAATTTGATGCCGATCTTATTTTTCCGAAGCATTATTTAGAACAATTAGCTTCACATTTTAAAGCCAACCCGAATCTTGGTATGGCCGCTGGATTCTGTTATATTGAAAAAAATAACGAGTGGGTTTTAGAAAACCTCACTAATAAAGACCATATTCGAGGTGCGTTAAAAGCCTACAGAAGGGCTTGTTTTGAAGAAATCGGACAACTAAAACCTTCCATGGGTTGGGACACCGTTGATGAACTACTGGCTAAATATTACGGTTGGGCACTCATCACCGACGAATCCTTACACGTGAAGCATTTAAAACCAACAGGAATCAGCTATAACAAAGCTTCAAAGTACCTACAAGGGGAAGCCATGTATAAAATGCGCTATGGTTTTACAATCACCTTAATTTCAGCTGCAAAACTGGCCTTTAAAAAGAAAAGTTTCGCTTTGTTTAAAGATTATCTTGCCGGTTATTTTAAAGGAAAAAAAGATCAAATTGATTTTTTAGTTTCCGAAGAAGAAGGGAAATTCATTAGAAACCTCCGTTGGAAAGGCATGCTCGCCAAGTTTAGTTAAACACCCAATTTTTATACTCCGCTGACGCTTCCAGTTGATCTTCTAAATCATCGTCCAACTCTGGAAAGAAATCAATACCAGTAAGGGTTTCAATTTGATCTACAGGCACTACAAAATCATAAAGTGGTTTATTGGAGTTTTTATGAGGTATTAAAAACCCAATCATTTTAGTATTCCCGCCATTATAATCAACCAATACTTTATAAAAGTAATTAGGAACAGTCACAGCTTCATCACCGATAACATCCAGGTTTCCCTTTAAAACACCGCCAGTCACTACAAAAACACCATCGTACTTGGCCGCCCAATACCGTACTTTTTGTTCTAAAGCATTCCAAATACCGGCATTAAATTCATGCTCTTGCGGACTAATATTACTGGTTAAAAACGTTTCAACATAGGCAGATTTACTCGACCGCCTGTCCCCTGCAGGGCACAGATGTCCGCGATCATAGCCTGAATTCTTATAATTACGCCAATGTGCCGCACCAGTCTTTACCGCAGGATCAATTTCAAAATATGGGCGTTTGAAATTATGACTTGATAAATCAGATTTTTTCAACTCATAAGCCACCCATTCTGGTTGTTCATGAGCTTCGCTATACGACAAAGAATAGCCTTTGTGATGCACCACCTCCCCAGTGGTACTTGTAGGTAAGAAGAAAGTATTTGTGGTTGTTTTCGGCGTACTACCTTCTTCAATAACACCTTGCTGTTCTTCTACTTTTAAATAATGTTCATAACCATACACACCTACCATGATAAGTGCGGCTACAATAGCATACAAACTCCGTTTACTCATTTATTTTAATACGTAACCTAAAGGTTTTCCTGTAGCAGCATTTGGAAAGCTAATGCCTAATAAGGTTGAAATGGTTGGTGCAATATCGGTAATACTGGTACGCTCTGTGGTTTCTCCGTGAGCTACCCCTTGTCCGAAAATCAAGAAAGGTACATGGGTATCATAATTTAAACCACTACCATGAGTTGATCCCGTTTTTCCGTATGAAATGTATGCTGGATCATTGACTAAAACCACATCTCCAGAACGTTTTTGATTAAACCCTCTTTTTATCATCCCCTCAATGCCTTCAGTGAATTCCGTTGAAACAATAGCATTTCTAGTATAAGCTTTTGAAATATGCATGTAAGACATTTGCTCTTCAACAATAGCATTTTGGACATCAACCGACTTTAGACCTAATTCTTTTAATTTGGCTTTATTCAAGAAAATCTGTTCGTTACTGATATTTTCAACCACCTCGGTTGTGCCATATGTTTTCACTAAAAAGTCGTTAAACACTTCTTTTCGGCCTTTGTTATCAAGATATCCTGAAGGAATATTGTGCGCGTGTAAATAAGCAGGAACATCAACTGCACCATGATCCGCAGTTAGAAACACCACATATTCTCCTTTTCCTACTTCTTTATCTAAAACATTAAAAAAACGCTCTAAATCTTTATCCAAACGGATATAAGTATCTTCTATTTCCTTTGAATTTACACCAAAATTATGTCCGACATAATCTGTACAAGAATAGCTAAGTGTAAGCACATCGGTAATACCATCTTGACCTAAATCTTCGCCTTCAATAGCAGCAATGGCAAAATCTGTGGTTAAACTATTTCCAAAAGGCGTTGCTTTTAAAATACTATAGTTACCATTTTGGTCTTTTAACTTTTTCAAATTGTATGGAAACGTTGCCGTTTCTTTACCTTTAAAACCACCTTCATAGTCGTTCAAATCGGGACCACTCGCCGTATAAGTATCCATGTCATAATACACATCCCACTTTTTAAGATATGACGCAGCTTGCTTACTAGAGTTAAATTTGCTCACCCATTTTGGAAGTGCTTCCATATAAAACGAGCTCGAAATAAAAACACCTTCATCATCGCCATGAAACCAATAGGCGGCATCTGCAGTATGACCAGCTGGTAAAATAGCACCACGGTCTTTCACCGAAATACCAATCGTTTTACCCTTCATTTGGGTAAATAATTTATTTTCATCTGCAAAAGTTGTTGTTAACATACGACTTGGTGACATTTTACCGGCCTTATCAGTGGTTCCTAATGGCTGTACACTTTCATCACCAGCGCAGTAAACCTCCTCCTTAGTTTCCTTATCATACCAATAATTAGAAATGATTCCATTGTATTTTGGAGTTGTTCCTGTAAATATTGCCGCATGACCAGGAGCGGTTTTCGTTGGCACATAATTAAAGTGGTTATTTTTACAGTTAAAACCTTCGCTAATCATACGCTTAAAACCACCATCTCCGTATCTTGAATCAAAACGTGTTAAATAATCATAACGCATTTGATCTACTACTATACCTACTACCAACTTTGGCTGTACAGGTGATTTTGAAGTATTTGAAACAGATTGCCCTTGTACTTTAGCAGAAAAACTAAATACAATAGTAAAAGCGATGTAAAATATATATTTCATTATCATTTAAATTTGGAAACTCAAAAATACATATTTAATACTGCCTTAATTTAAAATTAAGGTTAAATACCCCCAAGTTTTTTTTACTTTAGCAGCTACAAAATTGCATATGAAATACCTGCATAATATTGGAACTTATTTTTTGATGATTGGTGAAATGTTTCACAAACCCACAAAGTGGAGCGTCATGAAAAAACTTATTTTAAAAGATATCGATGACTTAATCATTGGCTCTTTAGGCATTGTTGCTTTTATTTCTTTTTTCGTGGGTGGTGTTGTTACCATTCAAACAGCTTTGAATATAGACAACCCCTTAATACCGCAATCTCTTATTGGTTTCGCCACGAGACAATCCATTTTATTAGAATTTGCTCCAACATTTGTTTCCATTGTTATGGCTGGTAAGGTTGGTTCTTTCATTACTTCTAGTATAGGAACCATGCGTGTTACCGAACAAATAGATGCTCTTGAAGTTATGGGTATTAATGCGGTAAACTATTTGGTTTTCCCTAAATTCATCGCTTTAATGCTTTACCCTTTTCTTATTTGTATAGGTATGTTTTTAGGAATTGTTGGCGGATTAGTAGCTTGTATGTATGGCGGATTTAGTTCCCCTGAAGCTTATATTACTGGTGTACAATTAGATTTTGATCCTTTTCATATTACCTATGCTTTTATAAAAACCTGTGTTTTTGGTTTTTTATTAGCCACTATTCCGTCTTACCATGGTTTTTATATGAAAGGTGGTGCCCTTGAAGTTGGTAAGGCCAGTACAACATCATTTGTTTGGACCAGTGTATTTATCATCCTTTTAAATTATTTACTAACCCAAATGTTATTAAGCTAATGATTGAAGTTAAAGATTTACGCAAATCGTTTGGTGATACCGAAATTTTAAAAGGCATTAACACCAACTTCGAAAAAGGGAAAACCAGTTTAATTATTGGTCAGAGTGGCGCTGGTAAAACGGTATTCCTAAAATGTTTGTTAGGTATTTTTGATTATGAAGGCGGATCTATTGCCTACGATGGAAAAATATTATCAAAACTTAGTGAAGACGAAAAAAGAAATATCCGTGCACAAATAGGCATGGTTTTTCAAGGCAGTGCTTTATTTGATTCGATGACCATTGCTGAGAACGTGATGTTCCCTTTACGTATGTTTACCAAACAAAGTAAAAGCGAAATGCAAGACCGTGTAGACTTTGTTTTAAACCGTGTCAACCTTGAAAATGCACACAATAAGATGCCTAGTGAAGCGTCAGGTGGGATGCAAAAACGTGTAGCTATTGCTCGCGCCATTGTAAATAAACCCAAATATTTATTTTGTGACGAACCTAATTCAGGTTTAGACCCAAAAACCGCCATTGTCATTGACAACCTCATTCAGGAAATTACAGAAGAATATCAAATCACAACGGTAATTAACTCGCATGATATGAATTCGGTGATGGAAATTGGGGAAAAAATTGTGTTTCTAAAAGACGGTTTAAAAGCTTGGGAAGGCTCTCATGAAAACATTTTCAGAACCGACAATGAGGTCGTTACTGATTTTGTTTACTCTTCAAACTTATTCAAAAAAGTGCGCAGAATGTACCTAGAAGAAAACAGTTAGTGTTATCTCGAAAACTATTTAATTGATTTCTCGTGAAGGCGTAAAGGAGTAGCGCATAAATTCTGTAAAATCAGTGTATATGTTTCTAAAAAATACTTCGTGAGTCTCTGTGAAACCTCTGCGAAGCTCTGTGTAATAACCCCCACTAGAGTGAGAGCGGCCAACCAACATCCAACAACCTTAATTCAAGCGCTTAACCACCAGAGTATCCAATTTAAGCTTTAGCTTCAGCCACTTTTCTAATTTCGATTTCTCTTTGGCACGTTGTTCTTCAGCGTAATCTTCTTTCCACTTAACGGAAAAAACTGAAATCGTATCTTTCTGCTTGAAATCGGTATTAATGACATTGGCATATGAAAAACGGTCAATATTTTCATAATTAATATTCAACTCTTCAGTAAGTCCTTCAAAAGCCAAATAACTACTCTCTAATTTAGAAAAGCGTCGTAAACGATTTTCTAAATATTTAATTTTATCTGTTTGCGACAAAAGGTCTAAAGAATCACGTGTACGCAGCTCCTCCATATACCTAAAATTATCTAAATTTTTAGAGCGATTCTGATTGATAACCAATTTGGTATTCTTTAAGGCGCTATAATCCTCCAAACGACTACTTAATATAGCGATGGTCGTTTCAGGAATTTCGTCTAAACCAAAAGTATTTAATTCAATAGTCGATTGTTTATCATCTATAAAAGTGTAAGAAGCGTTACTTTTAATGTAATCACCATGTGGTAAATCGCTTAACTCTTCTCTAATAAAATTACCGGCATCTCGCTTAAAATTACTTTCTTTTAACACGTTTAAGAAAGTCCAAACCGCGGGTACCATAACCACTATAGCCAACAACATGGCCGCTCTAGATATGAATTGACGACGTTTAGAATTCGCGTATTTAAGCATAGGAAACCTTAGCAGCTTCAATACTAAAAAGGTCGCTAAAGCGATGAAAATAGTGTTAATAGTAAACAAGTACATCGCCCCACCAAAATAAACAAAGTTACCTTTGGCCAAACCATAGCCCGCTGTACAAAGTGGTGGCATTAAGGCCGTAGCAATAGCTACCCCAAAAATAACAGAAGCAATGGTTCCTTTTTTAGTACGTGCAATAATTAAGGCTAAACCACCGAAGAAAGCGATAAGCACATCTCGAATATCAGGTCTTACACGCCCTAAGAGCTCCGATGTATCTTCACTCAAAGGAAAGAGCCAGAAAAACAGAAAAGCCGTTAATAAACTTAAAACAATCATCGTTGCTAAGTTTATCAAAGACTTCTTTAGGGTATCAATATCATTTATAGCAATGGACAGGCCTATACCTAAAATAGGGCCCATAAGCGGAGAAATTAACATGGCTCCAATAACCACAGCGGTAGAGTTGGCGTTCAATCCAATAGATGCTACAAAAATAGAACAGACCAAAATCCATGCGGTTGCGCCTTTAAAAGGAATATCGGCCACAATCGCTTTGGTTGTAGCTTCCCTATCCGTATCATCTCTAAAATCTAATAATTCTCTTAGAAAGATCTTGATACTATCAAAAAGACCTTGGGCATCCTTTTTAACGGCGTCCTTAGACTCTTTTACATTTTTATCTTTTTCAGCTTCAGCTGCTTCAGCAACCTTATTAGCCTTAGCTTCGGCTTCCTCTTCCGAAAAATTAAATTTACTTTCTTCGCTCATTTATGATTATCCGTATTGCTCTCCAAAGGTGTTCTTTACATTTTGGAGTACTTTTTTAATGTCTTGTTCCTTAGACTTAGGAAAGATAAGCAAAACTTCTTCTTTATCAACAATAATATAATCGTTCAGACCATCAACAACCACGATTTTATCTTTTTTCGTACGAATCATGTTCC
Source organism: Pseudotamlana haliotis (assembly GCF_008806375.1). Lineage (GTDB taxonomy): Bacteria > Bacteroidota > Bacteroidia > Flavobacteriales > Flavobacteriaceae > Pseudotamlana > Pseudotamlana haliotis. Next base: position 102,539 of record NZ_WAAT01000046.1, read on the forward strand.
CTGAAGCGTCTTCTGGCAGCACTCTAGCATTCACAACAGCATTACCGTTCTCGGTTTTATCCAGCTTGTCGTATAAGCTACCCCAGGTTCCTAGATCATTCCAATCGAATTCTGCAGCAATCACATAAACATTTTTAGACTTCTCCATGATGGCATAATCGACAGAAATATTTTCGGCCTTCGGGTAATTTTCTGCAATAAAATCGGCTTCGTCATCAGTATTATAAACAGGCAAACCTTTTTCAAATAATTCGAATAACCCTGGCTGATTTTTCTTAAAAGTATCAATTACCGTTTGTACGCTCCACATGAAAATCCCTGCATTCCACAAGAAATTCCCCTGGGATATAAAGTCTTTTGCGGTTTCGTAGTCTGGTTTTTCTCTAAATTGATTAACTGATTTTATCGCTTCCGCGGAAGACTTATCGTATTCTATATAACCATATCCTGTATTTGGAAATGTTGGCTGAATACCTAAAGTCATTAACGCATCATTTTTGGAACAAAATTCAAAAGCTTGCTCTACATTTTTTGAAAAGGTAGTTTCATCTTCAATCCAATGATCACTAGGCGCCACTATCATAACAGCATCTGGGTTTTCCTTCTGTATTTTTAAAGAAGCATATAAAATACAAGGTGCGGTATTACGCATGGCAGGTTCTAAAACCACTTGACGTTGTGTTACCTCAGGAAGCTGTTCTAAAACCAAATCATTATATCGGGCATTAGTTAAAATAAAAATATTTTCTTTCGGGATAAGCTTCGACAGTCTCTGAAATGTTTTCTGAATCAGGGTATCACCTGTGCCTAACATATCATGAAATTGCTTTGGAAATTCTTCAGTACTTACAGGCCAAAATCGAGATCCTACCCCTCCAGCCATTAATATGGCATAATAATTCTTATTCATAGTTTTTATTTTATCAATTCAACTTCTGCATTGGGATTAAACAGATATACACGACCTGTTTTTACTTCAATACACTCAAATCTTTTAACGCGTTGGGTCCCCATTTGAAATATTTTACCGTTATAGATCTTAAAAACACTTCCTTGCGGAACCTCAAAAATATAGGTTTTATCGTTAGGTTCATCATATTGTTTTAAAGCCAACGATAAGTTAACATCGGTATCACTACTTGCCTTGGGATTTTTAAAGTGTCTTGCCAGCAAAGGCAATAAATCTACAGGGAATATTTCAGGATTTAAAAACGGTAACATTAAATGCTGAAAGGTATACTTCCATTCTTTACCATGTGGTTTAATAGCTCTTCCATAGGTTTTGAAAGCTTCTAAATGAGCGACTTCATGAATCAAAGTTATTAAAAAGCGATACGAATTCAAATTAGAATTAATCGTGATTTCATGCTTTCCGTTAGGCAGACACCTATAATCACCATGACGCGTTTTACGCTCTTGCTTGATTTTAACAACTAAATTTTCGTGTTGTACAAGCTCTGAAATTTGAGCTAAAGCCTTTGGCGGAATGTATTTTTGAAGTTGCTCCTGCATTAAAACAAAAATAACAGAATTCTTTTAAAGTCCTTTTTAATTTGTGAAGAGAAATTGATAAAACTTAAGCCATTTCATTATTAATGAGCGCTAACAAGTCATCCATTTTAGAAAAAGTTTTAGTCGCAAGTGTTTGTAATTCATTTTCAGGGTCATGAGCTGTGTAACCAAAAACATCAAAGCCTCCTGCTTTAGCCGCTCGAACACCCGATAAGCTATCTTCTACAACCAAGCATTCTTCTGGTTTAAAGCCCATAGTTTTAGCTGCCCACAAAAAAACCGCTGGATCTGGTTTCCATTTTTTAAGCGCATAGCAACTAAAAATTTTACCTTTAAAAAAAGGTAGCAAACCAGCTAGCCCGAGGTTCAATTTAATTTTTGATTCCGGACCACTAGACGCCACACAAAACGGTAAATTTAGATTTCCAATAACATCTCTAACGCCATCCACAGCCTCCATCTTTTTCTCAAAAGCCTCAAAGCTACGAACTCGGTAAATAGCTTCTAAATCATCCGGTAGCTCCCGTTGGGTTAAATCGGCAATCATTTGTTTACAGGCCACGAAAAAGCTGCCTTTAAAATGTTTCATGCCATAATCTAAGTCGATGTTTGCCCCGTACGCGTTAGCAATGTCTACCAAAACTTGAATACTTGTTGGTTCGCTATCCACTAAAACACCGTCACAATCGAATATGATGCATTTGTATTTACTCATAGTATATATTAAGGCGTAGAATTAGAAACCTGTAACATTTTACCGTTATAATACTTGTTTCCGTTTAGTGAAAAATCTAAAATATATTCGGCCATTTCTAATGCTGTTGTTGGTGCTTGATAGCCCGGAAAGGCTTCTTCAAGCATTTCAGTTTGCACGGCTCCTAAAGCTAACACGTTAAAAGAGATGCCAGAATCTTTATATTCTTCAGCCAATAATTCTGTTAAGGTAATTACCGCGGCTTTACTCGAACTGTAAGCTGCCAGACCAGGAAATTTCATTGAGCCTTGCACACCTCCCATGGAGCTAATAGTTACCACATGACTTTGGGTTTTCATAAAGGGTAACACCACACGCGTTAATTCGGCAACACCGTAAACATTGGTTTTATACACGCTTTCAAAATCAGCCATTGATAATTCTGAAAAAGGTTTGTTCACCAAAGCGCCTGCATTATTAATTAAGACATCAACCTGTTTCCAATTCTCATTGATAAAGCTTTCTACTTTGTTATAAGCCTTACTATCGGCTAAATCGAATGAAAACGCTGTTACGTTTTTTAGTTTTAAGTTGAAAATAGGCTTTTCATTCCGCGAAAGCGCTAAAACTTGGTGCCCAGCATCAGAAAACAACTTGACTAGTTCAAAACCAATACCGCGACTGGTTCCAGTGATTATAATATTTTTACTCATGTAACTTAAATTCTTTGGTTTCTGAATTAATCATCCCTTCCAGAGCAGGAATCATCTTATTAATGAACGTGGTCATGTGTTCAAAATCTAAAGCTTCTACCTCGTCATCTACATGATGATAATAGTCAAAATTGGTAAAATCGAAGGTTGAAATAGCCTGCGCAGGCACCTTAAAAGCGTTATAAAATGGATAATTATCAGAACGTTTAAATAAATTATAAGCTTTGGCTTGAGGCAGAAAGCCAATAAGCTCTTCTTTAGCATAACTATTTAATTTTTCAGCCATATTTGATTTTTTATAACCTGTAACATAAGCCGCAATTTCGCCTTCCGCTCTTGGCACACCAATCATTTCAAAATTGATCATGGTATACAAATCGATTTTCAAGTCTTTCAAACGCTTAGCCAGGTGATCTGACCCCTTTAAGCCCATTTCTTCAGCATCATAAAGTGTAAATAAAATACTGCGCTTATTAGATTTTGTTTCGGCAAAATATTTGGCCCATTCCATGACAGCAACGGTCCCTGAAGCATCATCATTAGCTCCGTTGGCTACTGTATCACCGTTTACTGCTTTTGCAGAACCAATGTGATCATAATGCCCACCTAGAATCACAAATTCATTTTTCAATTTAGGATCCTGACCTTCTAAATACCCAACTATATTGTAACCTATCAGCCTCTTAATATTAAAACTATCTCTATAGGTTTCAAAAAAAGGATTCACAGCGTTATTTTTAAAAAAAGTCTCGATATATACGGCTGCTTTTTCCAAACCTGCTGTGCCTGTTTTTCGGCCTTCTAAAGCATCAGAGGCTAGGTAATTCATGCTTTTTTCAATACTTTCTTTTAAAGCAGTATAATCTGATTGGTTTTGTACTTCCTGTGCTCCACAGGTCAAAACAGGTAATAAAAAGAGTAAATAGTATATGTTCTTCATAGTTTAAAGATAAAAAAAACCTGTTTCTTTTAACGGAAACAGGTTTTAATATTATGTGGTATTTCTTCTTTCGAAGGAATGCTATAGATTATAATAACATTGAAATCGGGTTTTCAATAAATCCTTTTAATGTTTGAAGGAATTGAGCACCTGTAGCACCATCAACCGTTCTATGGTCGGCTGCTAAACAAAGTTTCATAGTATTTCCTACTACAATTTCACCGTCTTTTACAACTGGTTTTTGAACAATAGCTCCAACAGAAAGAATCGCTGAATTAGGTTGGTTAATGATAGAAGTAAAACTATCGATTCCAAACATACCTAAGTTAGAGATAGTAAATGTACTACCTTCCATTTCTTCAAGAGATAATTTCTTAGTTTTAGCTTTAATAGCGAAATCTTTTACAGCAGCCCCAATATTTGTTAACTTTTGTTCGTCAGCAAACTTAACAACTGGTACAACAAGACCATCTTCTACGGCAACAGCTACACCAATATGTACATGGTGATTTAATTTCATTTTATCGTCAAACCACTGAGAGTTCACTTGAGGGTGTTGCTTTAATGCCATAGCACAAGCTTTAACCACGATATCATTAAATGAAACTTTAGTATCAGGAACGGCATTAACTTCCTTACGGAATGCAATGGCATTGTCCATGTTAAACTCAACATTTAAATAATAGTGAGGTGCTGTAAACTTAGATTTCCCTAAGTTTTTAGCAATAGCCTTACGCATGTTAGAGTTTTTAATTTCTTCAAAACTCTCTTCTCCAACTACAGATGCTACAGGAGCTCCGACAGCGGCAGCAGGTGCAGCAGCTTTAGGGGTAAAGTTTTCAACATCACGTTTAATAACACGTCCACCTTCTCCTGATCCAGGAATATCTGCAATTTTAAATCCTTTTTCTTCTGCCATTTTTTTAGCTAAAGGCGACACATATACACGGCCTCCTTCTGGAACGGCAGTTGGTGTAGGTGCAGCAGCTTGTTTTGGCGCAGCGGCTTTAGGAGCCTCTTTTTTAGGTGCAGCAGCTTTAGGGGCTTCTGCCTTAGCTGGAGCAGCAGCAGGTGCAGCACCAAAATTATCTGCAACTCCAGAAACATCTGTTCCTGCAGGGCCAATAATTGCTAATAATGAATCTACTTTTGCAGACTCTCCTTCTTGTAATCCTATTTCTAATAAAGTACCTGATTGGAATGATTCAAATTCCATAGTAGCTTTATCTGTTTCAATTTCAGCTAAAATATCGCCTTCCTCTACAGAATCACCTACTTTTTTCAACCAAGTGGCTACCGTACCTTCTTCCATGGTATCACTTAAACGCGGCATAGTCACCACAATAACACCTTCTGGTAATTCAGCAGCTTCAGGAGCAGCTTCCTCTTTTGGAGCTTCTTCTGATTTTGATTCTGTTTCTTCTGCAGCAGGAGCAGCGCTTCCACCACCGTTTAATAAACCTGAAATATCTTCACCTTCATCACCAATAATAGCTAAAAGCTCATCTACTTTAGTCGTTTCACCTTCTTGAACCCCGATATGAAGTAATGTTCCTTCATTGAAAGACTCAAATTCCATAGTTGCTTTATCGGTTTCGATTTCAGCTAGAATATCACCTTCTTCAATTTTGTCTCCTACTTTTTTTAACCAAGCCGCTACCGTACCTTCTTCCATGGTATCGCTTAAACGCGGCATATTTACTACTATTGCCATAGTCTATATTTTATGTTGAATGAATGGATAATCTTCTTGTTCGTAAACCATATCGTAAAGCTGTTGCTTTTCTGGATACGGCGACTCATCTGCAAACTTCTCGCATTCTAAAACGCGTTCTTTAACACGTTTATCAATTTCTTTAATATCGTCTTCTGTTGCGTATTTCTTTTTAAGAATAATATCTTTCACTTGCGTGATAGGATCTATTTTCTTGTATTCAGCAACTTCGTCTTTTGTTCTGTAGTGTTGAGCATCACTCATTGAGTGCCCTCTATAACGGTATGTTTTTAACTCTAAGAAAGTTGGTCCATCACCACGACGTCCTCTTTGGATTGCTTCATCAAAAGCTTCAGCAACTTTGATTGGGTTCATACCATCAACAGGTGCACAAGGCATATCGTATCCTAAACCTAATTTCCAAATATCAGTATGATTAGCAGTACGTTCTACTGAAGTACCCATCGCATATCCGTTGTTTTCACAAACAAATATTACAGGTAATTTCCAAAGCATCGCTAAGTTAAAAGCCTCGTGAAGAGACCCTTGTCTAGCAGCACCATCACCAAAACAACATAAGGTAACCGCATCACTACCGTGGTATTTATCACCAAAAGCGATACCTGCACCTAAAGGAATTTGACCTCCTACAATACCGTGACCACCATAAAATCTAAATTCTTTAGAAAAAATATGCATAGAACCACCCATACCTTTAGAGGTTCCTGTAGCTTTTCCGTACAATTCTGCCATAACACGTTTAGGGTCTACCCCCATACCAATTGGTTGTACGTGATTACGATAAGCAGTAATCATTTTGTCCTTAGTTAAGTCCATAGCGTGTAAAGCACCAGCTAATACAGCTTCTTGTCCGTTATATAAGTGAAGAAATCCTCTTACTTTCTGTTGAATGTAAACTGCAGCAAGTTTGTCTTCAAACTTTCTCCAGAACAACATGTCTTCGTACCATTTGAGGTAAACCTCTTTTGTGATTTTTTGCATGGAATAATTTTATGATAATTTATAAGCGACTACAAAAGTAACACTTTGTGCTGTAATGCAAAAACGCATTTTCACTAAAGTGCGAAAAAAATCGAAATATTGTAGTCTTAATTGACTCCTTTGAGTATTTCATAATTATTTGACTCTATTTTATATTTTTTTCAAAATATGACCGAATTTTAGACCTAAACAGCACGCTATGAATTAAAAAAGAACTGATTTATCGAACACATAAGGCAATAAATTTAAAACCGAATCTGATTTTGCTACGGCGCCCATTTCACCCATAAAATATATTTCTATAGGCTCATCCTGCTTTATTTCATATTCTACCATAGCCTGTCTACATGCGCCACAAGGAGGAATGGGTTTACTAGTAGGTGCATTTATAGCCGTTGCTGAAATCGTCATACACACTATTTTTGCATCTGGATATTGTGCTCCTGCATAATAAATAGCCGTTCGCTCAGCACAAAGCCCTGATGGATAAGAAGCATTCTCTTGGTTATTTCCTGTAACAACCTCTCCATTATCAAGTAATAAGGCAGCGCCCACTTGAAAATTAGAATACGGTGCATAAGCACGGGTTCTGGCTAACATGGCTTTTTCCATTAAATCAGACACATCACTTGGGAGCTCTTCTAAATTTTCATAAACAAATAACTTAGATTCTAATTTCACTTCTTTCATAGGCCGTAAAAATTTTAATTCATACTACAAGTTAGGAAACTCTTAGAAACAAAAAAACTATTGCTTTCACAATAGTTTTTTTTAAAAGGTAATTCAATATTTATATTTTAATATTCGGTATAAGCTCCTGCTCCAATATTAAAGGTTAACGAGAAACGTAAAGTGCCTTCTAACGGACTTTGTACTTGAGACGTTGAAAATAAATATGATAAATCAATATTTACAACACTTGCTTTAAATCCTGCTCCTAAAGCCATAAATTGCCTAGCACCTTTTTCTACAGATTCATGGAAATATCCAGCTCTAAAAGCAAAAGCATCTTGATAGGTATATTCTGCACCTAATGCCCAAGTAATTTCCTGCATTTCTTCTTTAAAACCTCCTGGCGCATCTCCAAACGATTGAAACATCCCTTTAAAAAAGCCCACGTCGTCAGACTTTCCTGCGTAAATCACATCAGAGGTACGTGACACCTCCGTATCTATACTATCGTCAAATTCACCATCACCGTCAACATCTACAAAAGTAACTTCATCACCTAAAATTGGTGGGGTAGGTACTAAAAGCTTTGTAAACTCAGTAGTCACCGCTATTTTGTTATAATCATCGAAGATGAAATCAAATCCACCACCAAGTCTTAAATTGGTTGGTTGAAAGTTTTCTTGACCAGCTTCATCATACTTGAATTTCGGACCAATATTTTGAATAGCAAATCCACCACGCCATCTTCCGTTAAAATCATCATAAGCTTCTTCTTCACTTTGGTAATATCCAGAAATATCTACACCAAAGGTACTTGCTGGAGAAGTATCATTTGTACCATCATTTAACTTTAAATCTGAACGCAAATAACGCATAGCAACACTCATTGCAAAACGGTCATTCAAACGTAAGGCATAAGCTGCATCAAAAGCAAATTCATTAGGACGTTGAGTATATGGCTCTGTATATTCATTTTGCACAAACTCAATATCGCCTAATGAAAAATATCTTAAACTTCCCGAAAAGGCACTACGTTCATCTATTCGATTGTAATACGTCAAACTTCCTAAGAAGATATCGTTTACTAACTTCCCTAAGTACGGTGTATAACTTACACCAACACCAGATTTAGTTTCCGCGAAAGCGTATTTTGAAGTGTTCCATTGTTGTGAAAAAGCATCAACTGAAGTCGCTACACCCATATCACCCATACTTGCTGAGCGCGCATCTGAAGCAATAAGTAAAAATGGCACTCCAGTAGTGATTACTCTACTATCATTATTGTTAGGAATTATGGTTGTTTCTGTAGTTTGGGCTTCTAGTTTAAAAATGAAAGCAAAAGCTATTAATAGCAATAATCTATTTTTCATGAATTTTAGTTTAGTTAGCAAATATAATTTTTTATTACAGTATTACAAGTTTCTCAATTTTTTCTACCGTTTTATTCAATAACGTAGAATGTACCTTCAATTTGTAAACGTATACCCCTTTACCAATTTTAGCACCAAAATCATCTCTACCGTCCCAGACAATATCTCGAGATAAAGAACTATTCACTACGGCTCCACCCGAAGTTTGTCCATTTAATGTTCTTACTAATTTCCCGGAGACAGTAAATATCTGTATAGAAACGTCTAAAGACTCCGAACTATTGTGATTGAACCAAAATTCGGTATAATCAACAAAAGGATTTGGGTAATTAAGTACGTTATTAATCACCAATTCTTGATCCTTATCAAAGACCATAAATTGAATTTCAGAAACTGAAGAATTATTATACACATCCCATGCCTTAAGGGTTAAGGTGTGTAATCCTGGTTCTAAATCTCTTAAAGGGAAACTCACTACGCCTCGTGTGTAATCGTCTACTTCTGTTTGATAGTAATCATTTAAAATTATTGGATTTTTTTCATCACCATCAAGTATTGCAACAATATCATGACCAATACCACTGGCGGTATTCACGCCATTAAGGTCCTCTAATTTCACTAATAAAGTTGGTGATTCATTGGTAATCCCACCGGTAACAAAGTTTTCATCATTCATATATAGATTAATGACCGGCCCTTCATTATCTTCGGGAGCATTTTCATTCAAACCACCTATTTTAACCACGTTCTCACTAGCACCAGCTTGATCAAATGTTGAGGCTTCATTTTCTGCGTAAAAATTCACTCGACCATACCCCACAGGAATACCAATATCTTTTGGCACCACAAAATCAAACTCAAATTGTCCGTTATTCACTGTGGCTTGTCCTCTAAAAATAATTTCGCCAAGCGTTTTAAAATCTAAAACAACGAGCTCCCCATTAAATTTGGTTCCATCATTTGCCAAGGTACTTCTATCAATATATTTATCATAAATTGTGGTGGATAGCACGCCACTATAGTCTGTGAGCACATTTCCCGAAACATCGGTAACTTCTCCTGCTAACTTGACTTTACTTAATGCTTTTAGGGTGTCGGTTGCTTGCGCTAATGGCACATCGTTAATTTTAGTCAACCGAATACTTGGCTTAGCAAAACTCAACTTCATTGCGGGGTCACCAATAAAAAATATCAATCGACGTTGACTATTATTTGACACCGCTGGGTCAGCTTTTGCTAACCTTAGAGCTTCAGCCATAGACGGATACTCATCATCAGCGTAAGCATCAGTATCACTATAAGAAAACAAATACTGCCCCAGAATTTTATTAAAATTAATAGCAAAACTAACGTAAATCTGACGTGTGGTTGTGATTAATCCTATTGCTCCGGCTTGTTTGTTCCAAAAGGTAAATTCGCCAGCAGTTTCACGATAAGGGTTGTCAAATCGAGTAAACTCACAAGTCACCGTTACAAAGCAATTGAGTTTATTGTAATTTCTAAAATTTTCAATGTCTGGCTTAGATAAAATACGCTCTTGAGCTAAACCATCCTCCCCCCCGTGACCAAAATAATTCACAACCAAAGCACCTTTATCAACAGCATTAGAAATTTCTGTGTTTACTGTTGGATATCGGTTTCCTCCAGAAGACGTTTCTTGAACATAAGCATCTGAGTGAATTTTAAGCACATTAATAAATGGCTTTTTCTCAGTGACCAGATTACCAATTTCATCGGTAGTTCCTTGTATGACTCCTTCCCAATTAGCATCAACATCATCTGAAATTACCACAAAATTATTACGCCAACTTCCGTAAGACTCCTTTTCATAATAGTAAGCTACCTTATCTACCAATTCCTTGGCACGCTGTTGGGTATCAGCAATCATGCGTCCCACAGCAATATCCAACATATCTGTACTCGCCATACTTCCTTCATGATCATCCATCATACCGTAAAAATCATCTGAAACATAGGAGCTTGCCAAACTAAAACTATTATAAGAATACCAAGAAGGCACAATATTAGTATTATTCGGCACACGGTCTTTATAGTCAAAAGACCCATCACCAAATAAACACAGGTATTTTATACGTTTATCAGGAGAACTCGCATTATCATAGATATACTTCACTACATTTCTAATAGCCCCTACATCTTGATTTCCTGTGGAAAATTCAGCGTAAATTTCATCTAAACCTAACACTTTTACATTCAAACCGTATTGCTCGCGATTGATATCAGCCAAGCGTTCGGCATGGTTTATCATATTGTTTGGAGACACAATGAGATAATCTACGTCTTGAAAATTACCTTGAGCATTTTGAAAAATATTGCCTTTAATATCTTGATTAACCACTGTAGTGTTTCCGTCCATTTTAGGCTCAAAATAATCAGAAGCACTTAAGGCCACATAGGTTTTAAGGCTTCCTAAAGGTGCTTTAAAACTAAAAGCTTCATCTCTTTGTGAATTTTCAATACTTGAAACATTATAAATATCTGTAACATCCCAAACTTCAGTCAAATTAGAGGCATTAGAAATATTATACTGCCCAACTCCTGCAGCTGATGTCACCGCACTATTTTTAAATTCAAACTGTTTTTCTGAAAAAGTTAAGGCAGATATCGCTTCAATAGAAATATAATCGAGATAAGCTTCAATACTTGGATTACCTTGATTATTAAAGTTTAGACCTACAGCAATTTTGGAATCACTAACATCAACACTTGTATATAGCGCATTCCCTGATGCTAGGTTCGGACTAGAAACACCGTTTAAATTTAACGTTGACACGGCTGTTCCGTTTACATTCACATCAAAAGAACAACGTGTACCATTTACAGCACCCACTAAAACATTAAGTTGCACAGGTTCAGTGGTTATTATATTTGGAAAATCAAATTCAAAAACTTGATTGTTCTGAATATCAAACTTATCACCAAACCAACGTCTTCCTAAGGAAATTAAATTATAATCATCTATTTCATGAAACTGATAGGCTTCATAAGAATCTATCATCATATCAACAGTACCTGTTGGCTCCATAAATGATTGAATACGTTTTCCGTCAGCCGTTGGGCTCACATTGATATAATAATAGGTTTTATCTGTATAGCAATTAATATGTGTTTGACTTACAGCATCGTAGCCTTTAGGTCCACGACCATAAAACAAAATATAATCCTGATTATCAAAAACACCATCTTCTCCTCCTACAGCCTTAACAGCATTTTCCGGAACATCATAAGGATAAGGCTCAGCGTTAGAATAAGGAATCATTTCCCCGCCATGACCATAAAGTTTAATACGATTAGGATTCATATTATTCATATCAATCCCTAAGCCTTCTAAAAAGTGTTTTGACAACTTAAAAACGCCAGTGGTATCAATATAAAATTTAAACCATTTTCCTGAATTTAGAACCGAATTAGACAACCCTTTGGAAGAAACATAATTTTTACCAAAGGAAGAAACTCTAGCCGTTATACCCTGTTTATAATTAAGCTGAAAAGCTGTGATTTTTTTGTAGCGACCATCAGCTCCTTTAATAATTGGTTTAAGCTGAAATGAAACATAACGTTGATTTCGCGCTACTGAGTTTTTAAGAAGAAACTCAAGTTGTGTTGGAATTTTTTCCAAATCCAAATCTTTTAATTCGGAAACTGAAATATTTTCATAAACAACTTGACTTAAGGATGCTGAAGTCTCGTCAACCTGAGTCTGGCTTTCCCATTGATCAACAAAAAGAAGTCCGGCTTCCGTATGATTGAAATTAGATTTATTAAAACCAGGTACTTCTATCATAAAACCAGAACCTGCTAATGTTTTGGATCCTTCCCAAGTAATGGTATACGATTTTTGCTGTGCGTATAACCCCATTGAGGCAAACAACACTAAAAAGAAAATATTATTTTTCATTGATAAATTAACGTCATTAACAATATGTTATTATTAAAAAGAAATAACATTTTTTCAAAGTCGCTCAAAAATACAATAATAAATTTGTTAAACCTTCGTTAACATAACTGAAAACGCAACGAAAAAGAGGTCAAATCATCGTTGTAAGGACTAAAAAACAGGACGAAATACATGATTTTTTAGTCTAAATGTAATTATTAGCTTGCAATATTCGGTTTAATTCTTATATTGCAGCACCAAAACATTATTTAGCTTACTTAAAAGTATGGATATGAAAAAAGTAGTCGCATGCAAAGTTTTAGCGGTCTTAGCACTAGCTATAGCTTCAACTAGTTGTTCAAAATCTTCGAGCTCAAGAAACAGCTCACGCGCAACTGGATGGCAAATAAACTCTAGAGAGGGTGGCTTCCAGTACAATACAAATTTCAGAGAGCAAGAAACTGCTCCTGGATTGGTTTTTATTGAAGGTGGAACATTTACAAAAGGACGTGTTCAAGACGACGTTATGCATGACTGGAATAATAGTCCAAGTCAGCAACATGTGCAATCTTTTTACATGGATGAAACTGAGGTAACCAACATGATGTACATGGAGTACTTAGATTGGTTAAAACGTGTTTATCCACCATCAGAAGGTAATTTCAGAGCCATTTATAATGGGGCTTTACCAGATACTTTAGTATGGAGAAACCGTTTAGGTTTTAATGAAGTAATGACAAATAATTATTTACGTCACCCAGGTTATGCAGATTACCCAGTGGTAGGCGTAAGCTGGATTCAAGCTGTAGAATTTGCTAACTGGAGATCTGATCGTGTTAACGAGAAGAATCTTGAAGAAGCAGGATACCTACAACGTGACGCAAAAACAACCGAAGTTACGTCAGATCAAACTTTCAGCACAGATACTTATATCAACTCACCTTCTAGTACTTACGGAGGAAATGAAGAAATTCACGACGGAAGAGCTAATAGCAGAAATGCACAGGTTGATGAAGAAGGAAACGAAACTGGAATCTATGCAACTCGTGAAACTGGAATCCTTTCTCCAAAATACAGACTCCCAACTGAAACAGAATGGGAATATGCAGCACTTGGCTTAAGTGAACTTAGAGATTATAACATTTACCGTGGACGTAAAAAATACCCATGGGATGGACAATATACACGTTCAGGAAAACGTAAAGTACGTGGTGACCAATTGGCTAACTTCAAACAAGGAAAAGGTGATTACGGTGGAATTGCAGGATGGTCTGATGATGGCGCTGACATTACAAATGCTGTGAAATCATACGAACCAAATGATTTTGGATTATATGATATGGCTGGAAATGTTGCCGAATGGGTTTCTGATGTTTACCGTCCTATTGTTGATGATGAATTTAATGATTTCAACTACTACCGTGGAAACGTTTATACTAAAAACGCAATCAATGAAGATGGTACGGTGAAAATTGTTACACCTGGAGAGATTGTTTTTGATACCCTTTCTAACGGAAGAGTGATTGCTAGAGATTTACCAGGAGAGATATCTCAAGTTCCAGTAGATGAGAATGAAACTTACTTAAGAACAAACTTCGACAGAAGTAACCATATTAATTACCGTGATGGAGACAAGCGTTCTTCTCGTTATTTCGAAAGCTTTAACGATGATGATTTAGGAAAAGATCCTGAAGCAGAAACAAGACAAATGTACAATTCGCCTAAACACACAATCACAAGAGATTCTTTAGGTAATATCATTAGAGAGTTTGATACCGCTTCACATAGAACCTCTTTAATCAATGACGAAGTTCGTGTTTACAAAGGTGGATCTTGGAAAGACAGAGAGTACTGGTTAGACCCTGCTCAAAGACGTTATTTCCCTCAAGATATGGCAACAGATTACATCGGATTTAGATGTGCAATGTCTAGAGTTGGATCTAAAAGTAAATCAAAAGCTAAAACGAAAAATTAAACTTAATTTTTCCTAGATAAACTAAAGTCCTAACTATTGAAGTTAGGACTTTTTTTATACATTTATTTAAAATTTATATATCGTGAACATAGCCCAAATACATAGCTTATTTTTAAACTGTCATTCCGTTTGTACAGATACTAGAACACTTGAATCTAACAGCATGTTTTTTGCACTAAAAGGAGACAACTTTAATGGCAACATCTACGCCGAAAAAGCACTAGACGCCGGAGCAAAATATGCCATTGTAGATGAAGCCTCGGCCAACACTTCAGAGCAAACCATTTTGGTTGACAATGTGCTAGACACGCTTCAAGAACTCGCTTCTTTTCACCGCAATTATTTAAAAACCCCAATTATAGCCTTAACAGGTAGTAACGGAAAAACAACTACAAAAGAGCTCATCAATGCCGTGCTATCTCAAAAATACAAAACAACAGCAACGGTGGGAAACTTAAACAACCATATAGGGGTGCCGCTAACACTACTGTCAATGACAGATAAAACTGAAATAGGTATTGTAGAAATGGGCGCCAATCACCTTAAAGAAATTGAGTTTTCTTGCAGCATAGCCAAACCAGATTACGGCTATATCACTAATTTTGGTAAAGCTCACCTGGAAGGTTTTGGTGGCGTTGAAGGCGTCATTAAGGGCAAAAGTGAAATGTACGATTTCCTATCGAAACATCACAACACTATTTTTGTAAATAATAATGACCCCATTCAAGTTGAAAAAACTAAAGACCATACACATTTTAGTTTTGGAAACTTAACACATAAAAATGATGTCACCGTCAATTTTTTAAACGCACAACCTTTTGTAAAAAGTGAATATAAAGGTTTGGAAATAAACAGTAATCTCATAGGTGATTACAACTTTAATAATATAGCTGCCGCCATCACTATAGGAAATTATTTTAAAGTAGATGATGCCGCCATTAAGAAGGCTATAGAAGGCTATGTGCCTAGCAACAATCGTTCGCAGATTATAAATAAAGGCAGTAATAAAATTATACTTGATGCTTACAATGCGAATCCAACGAGTATGCAAGCCGCATTACTAAATTTCGAGAAGCAAACAGGACCAAAAACAGCCATCTTAGGCGATATGTTTGAATTAGGTAGTGAAGCAAAGGCAGAGCATCAAAACATCGTAGATTTAGCTACAAAACTCGATATTGATTATATTTCCTTTTTAGGTGAAAACTTTCACCAAGCACAGCTGACTTCAGAAAAAACAAAATCATACGCCAGCTTTGAGGATTTTAAATCAGAAAACGCTTTATCAACACTAGAAAACGCCACATTACTCATAAAAGGATCTCGAGGCATGGCCTTAGAACGTGTTTTGGATTTACTATAAATAGGTAATAAAAAAATGCCTGCCTCATAAATGATATAAGACAGACATCTATAAATAATTCTCCCTAAGAACTAATTAATAGCAAGTCAAAGTTGCAATTATAATAGGCTTCAGACAATACTCAATTTGAGTAATTATAGTAATATTCGATTAAGTACTCGTTATATCCGTTTATCGGAAAAGCATCATAAATCGGGATGGTTGTAAAAAACAATCTTGTTAGGTCGAGCACCACTAAATTAAATTGGTATTCATTTTAATCATACCAACCAATTCACCTGTTGAAGAGATGTTTAACTTTTTTAAGATATTCCTACGATGGGTATCCACGGTATTCGAACTAATATTTAGTTTTTCACCAATCATCTTGCTAGAATGATTTAAAACTAGAAGTCTGATGATATCACGCTCACGATTAGTTATGCCTTCAGAAAGTAATTTTTGAGAAAGATTATTGTAATAAACAGTTTCGTATTCATTCTGCCCATTCAAAAGTTTAGCTGAAGCGCAAATTTGTAAATTAATTTCCGGCACTAATACGGTATAATGTGCTAAACCAATAATGGGCTTAGATCCGCTATCAAACTCTAAGGGCGTCGTATTCTGAACGATGTTAACATATTCATCATTATTGTTTTTTAAACGATAATTCCACGTGTAAGTCATTTTACTACGGTCCTCGACGTTGATTTCATTTAACGTGAACTTCATCAAGTCACTTAAAGCGTGTAACCATAAATCTAAATCCTCTGGATGCATTCTACTCCAAAAATAACGCATGCCTTTAGATTTTACCTCATCGGCATCGAGGCCTAAACAAGCCTTGATGTTTTTACTAACGTATTCAAAAGTTAAATCTTGGGTATTGGTTATACAGAAGAAAGTAGAACTATAAGGCAAAAACGTATCGAGCTCTATAAGCTTCTGGATATGCTTTTCTAGGGAAGGTTGATCGTGCGAACTAAATATCTCACTATATGCCTCTCTAATATTCTGGTTCTTCATATGGATACATGTTTCTAAAAAACAATAATGTTTCAAATTACAATATTATTTTGAAAAACAGAACCTATTAAACGCAAAAAAGTCTGATGATATCATCAGACTTTTTCTCTCTGTGGGCGCGAAGGGATTCGAACCCCTGACCCCTTGGGTGTAAACCAAGTGCTCTGAACCAACTGAGCTACGCGCCCTAATTATTAGGAGCTGCAAATATACAACCCTTTTTCACTTTACAAAAACTTTTTTGAAAAAATTTTCAAATAATTTCTGCTACCACAAAAGTGCTTCCACCAACGTAAATAAAATCGCTTGTTTTTGCATTTTCTAAAGCGAATTTATAAGCTTCATTTACAGACGAATACACCATCCCTACTAGTCCGAACGCCGATAATTGTTCTTTTAACAGACTTGCATCCATACCTCGAGGAATTTCTGGTTTGCAAAAATAATATTTTGCATTTTTAGGTAACAAATGTGCAATCGACCCTAAATCTTTATCATTTACCACACCAAAAACAATGTGCAAGTCGTCAAATTCTTCTTTTGACAGCTGATTCATGACATCTTTTAGACCACTTTCGTTATGACCGGTATCACAAACTACCTTCGGATTTTCACTTAAAATTTGCCAGCGTCCCAGAAGCCCAGTGTTTTTAACCACATGAAGTAAACCTGTTTTTAATTGGTCTTCAGAAATACAAAAGCCTTTTTCACCAAGCTCTTCAATGGCCTGAATAACGGTTTTGATATTTTTCGACTGGTAGCTTCCTATTAAATCAGATTTATAGTCCATTTTCACCTCCTGATCGGCAAATACGATTTTAGACTGCTGTTTGTCCGATAGCCTTTCAAAAACCGTTTGGGTTTCGCTTTGCGTCTCTCCTATCACTACAGGAACATGATTTTTGATAATTCCTCCTTTTTCAAAAGCAATCGCCTCTAAAGTGTTTCCTAAAAACTGCGTATGATCTAACCCAATGTTTGTAATTACTGAAACCTCTGGCCTAATGATATTGGTAGAATCTAATCGACCACCCATACCAACTTCAATAACGGCAATATCTACTTTTTCTTCTGAAAAGTATTCAAAAGCCATACCTACAGTCATTTCAAAAAAGGACAGCGATTCCGACTCTAAAAAAGGTTTATTACGTGCTATAAAATCGACCACAAAAGTTTCAGACACTTCCTGGCCATTAATTTTAATACGTTCTTTAAAATCTTTTAAGTGTGGCGAGGTATACAAACCCACTTTATAACCAGCCTCCTGTAAGATAGAAGCCAGCATATGACTTGTAGAACCTTTACCATTGGTACCTGCTACATGAATGGATTTAAAATTATTTTCTGGAAAATTTAAATGCTTGGCGAGCTTAAGCGTATTACTTAGGTCTTTTTTAAACGCCGTACTGCCTTGATTTTGATACATGGGAAGTTGAGAAAACATCCACTCTAGCGTATCGTTATAAGTCATGAGTTATTCGCTTATTTTGAAGTTGACACTTACAAAGCCTATTTGTTTTGTAGGCGCTTTAGAATCGGCTGGCCATTTATGCGATAGTGCTATTTTTTTTGCAGGTTCTAACAAGCAAGCTGCCGTATTGGTTGTACCCTTAACCCCTGGTGTTGCTTCAACAACATTACCATTTTGGTTCACAACAATTTTTACAATCACCATCCCAGACTCGTTGCAATCTTGTTTCATGCGTTCAAACGAAGCTCTACCACGACCTTTTAAGCCGTATCCAACACCACCACTTCCAGTACCTTGTCCGCCAAAATAACTAGAAGCATAAGGATTACCATCAAGCTGGCCTTTATCACCTGATTGGTTATCATCACCCTCGCCGCCTACTTCAGAACCTTCGGCCTTTTTAACACCACCAATAAGGGCATCTAATTTTTTCTTCTTTTCGTCCTGTTCGCGTTTCTTTTTAGCTGCTTCCTCCGCCTTTCTTTTGGCTTCAGCTTCAGCCTCTGCTTTTGCCTTGGCCTCAGCGTCTGCTTTTGCTTTAGCTTCGGCTTCTTTCTGTTTCTTTATCGCTATAGCTTCTGAATTATCTTCAGTAAGCACTTCTTCCTGGGCCTCAGCAGGGGCTGCTGCTTCTGGTTCGGGTTCAGAAACTTCAGGCTCTACAGGTTCAACCACCTCTTGAGGTTCAGATTTCACCGGCTTCATAGGTTGCACATCACCTTTCCCAACGCTAGAATTACCAAAATTCACTGCCACGCCATATTCTTCTGGCGGATCCATATACTTGGTACCAACCACAAATAAAAGCAATAAAATAATGATGCTAATTAAAGCCGTTATCTTTGCTGAATTTCGTTCGTGTTTGGTTCTTAAGTATTTCATTTTTATTTCGGTTGTACCGCTAGAATGACTTTAAATTTGTTTCTATTAGCTATATCCATAACCTTCACCACATTATCAACAGGTACCGATTTTTCGGCACGTAAAATAATGGTTGGTTTTTCTGCGGCCGACAATGCAGCGAGTAATTCATTTTCTAGAACACTCACGCCAACACGTTTCTGATCGATATAATACGTTAAATCTTTTTTAATACTTACAGCAACAGACTTCTTGTTTTCTGTTTTACCACTAGCTTTTGGTAATAAAATATCAATCGCATTAGTGGTTACCAAGGTAGATGCAATCATAAAAAAGATAAGTAGTAAGAATACAATATCTGTCATAGACGACATATTGAATTCTGGTGTTACTTTGTTTCTTCCTCTAAGATTCATACTAAGTTGGTTCGTTTAAGTGATCTAAAAATTCTAAAGAATGGGCTTCCATTTGGTAAACAACTTTATCGGTTTTTACCACTAGGTGGTTGTATGCCATATAAGCGACAATACCAACAATTAACCCAGCCACGGTTGTTGTCATAGCTGTGTATAAACCACTTGCTAAAACATCCATTTGAATGCTTCCGCCCGCATTGGCTAATTCAAAAATGGCTAAAATCATCCCTACTACCGTTCCTAAGAAACCGATCATAGGTGCTGCTCCCGAAATGGTTGCTAAAACACTTACGTTCTTCTCTAGGCCGTAAATTTCTAGACGTCCTGCATTTTCGATAGCCGTATTAATATCTGCTAAAGGTTTTCCTATTCTTGAAATTCCTTTTCCAATTAATCGCGATACCGGCGAGTTCATTTGAGCGCATAACTGCTGTGCTGATTCTATTTTACCGTTACTCACATGATCCTTAATCTGATTCATAAAATTAGCATCGATAGTAGATGCTGCCTTAATCGCAAAAATGCGTTCAAAATAAATATAAATTGCACCTACAAGTAGTAAAAATAGAATAGCAATGATGACTTGTCCTGCCATACCACCACTAGCTATTAACTCTATAATCGAAAGTGTTTTTTCTACCGATTCTCCTTCCGGAAGTACATCCACCCCCTCTTGTGCTTCTTGAATTAAAATATTCACCATAAATTATGTTATTTATTGCAACGTTATAACGCTGCCTTTTTGGTTAAAGTATAAACCCAATACAAAAGCTTTTTATTCTTTTATAATAGTGTTTATGTGGTTGTTCATTAAAAAAAAATGATTTGGTTCGTTACAGTTTTAAAATTAACTTATTATAAAACGTTCAAATACGCCCTGTTAATTTTGGAAACCGAACAAATATAAAAAACTAAACTATTTAGACTTCATTTTTTGAAGATTTTAGGGCAGAAAGATTTCACCTGAACTGTGGTTTTTTGAAGCCCCGGTAACACTTTGTAGGCAATTCACTTCATTTCTGAGTTTCAACACACCTAAAAAACCAAAAATTATGGCTTCTTTAAATTCCACAAGACTCTTTGAAGGGATGATAATTTCAAGAGATGTATGTTTTTTTAGAGCATCCATTAAATAGGTATTGTATGCTCCACCGCCGGTAACCAAGACGGCACCGGTTTCCTTAATTTTAAATTGAGCGGCGAATTGAATAGCGATATGCTCCACAAATGTTTTAAGAATATCTGTAACTTCTAGATCATGAGCATCAATAAGTGGCAACACCTGCTCCTGAACCCACTCTAAACCTAAAGATTTTGGAAAAGCTGCTTTATAAAAAGGAAGGGCATTCAGTTCTTCAAGAAGCTTTTCATTCAAAATGCCTTTAGAAGCGATTTTTCCACCATCATCATAATCAAAACCTAAACGACTCACATAATGATTCAAAACGATGTTGACCGGACAAATATCGTAAGCAATACGCGCACCATTTATTTCTGAAGACACATTTGCAAAGCCTCCTAAATTCAAGCAGAAATCATAATTTGAAAACAAAAGTTCATCACCTATAGGTACTAAAGGAGCGCCTTGACCACCAAGCTCAACATCTTGAACTCTAAAATCACACACTACCTTTTCTCCTATTAATTTTGAAATTTCAGGCAGATTTCCAATCTGTAAAGTCATCCCTTTTTCAGGTTGGTGTAAAGCAGTATGCCCATGTGAACAAACCGCATCAATATCTTTTATCCCATGTTTTTGAATGAAGCTTTTGATCACTTCAGCAAGATAACCCGTGTAATCGGCATCAATACTTTTTAATTTTTCTTCGGAATAGGAAACCAACGCGCTCAACTGTGTTTTCCAAAATGAAGGATACGGCACCGTTTCAGCATTAATGATTTCAAACTGCCATTGCCCTTTGAATTGAAAATTTATTTCAACAAGGTCAATCCCGTCTAAGGAGGTTCCAGACATCACTCCTATAACATGATACTTATCTTCTAACATAGCTGGTAAAAATAACAAACACAATTAAATAATTCACATTAAAAAGGTATATTTGGTAAAATATATCACCAAATAAACTAAATAATTACGAATTATGGATTTTAAGCTCTCAGAAGAACATATCATGATTCGCGATGCCGCTCGCGATTTTGCTCAAACCGAATTACTTCCTGGTGTTATTGAACGGGATACCAACCAGCACTTTCCCAACGAACTCGTCAAAAAAATGGGGGACCTTGGGTTTCTAGGTGTTATGGTAGACCCCAAGTATGGAGGCAGTGGCATGGACGCCATTTCTTATGTGATTATCATGGAAGAGCTTTCTAAAATTGATGCTTCGGCTTCGGTGATTGTTTCGGTTAATAATTCACTAGTTTGCTATGGACTCGAATGTTACGGCACCGAAGAACAAAAACAAAAATACCTCACGAAACTAGCCACGGGCGAATACCTAGGCGCCTTCTGCTTAAGTGAACCAGAGGCTGGTAGTGATGCCACATCACAAAAAACAACAGCCATTGACAAGGGGGACCATTATATTATTAATGGTACCAAAAACTGGATTACAAGTGGCGGACGTGCAGATGTGTACCTAGTCATCGCACAAACCGATAAAGAAAAAGGTTCACATGGCATTAATGTTTTTATTGTTGAAAAAGGCACTGAAGGTTTTCATGTTGGCCCTAAAGAAGACAAGCTCGGCATTCGCGGGAGTGACACCCATACCCTTCAATTTAATGATGTTAAAGTTCCGAAGGAAAATAGAATTGGTGTGAATGGTTCTGGATTTCGATTTGCAATGAAAACCCTTTCTGGCGGACGTATAGGCATTGCTGCTCAAGCCTTAGGCATTGCTTCGGGCGCTTATGAATTGGCATTAAAATATTCAAAAACACGCAAAACCTTTGGGGTTGAGATTTACAACCATCAAGCCATCGCATTTAAATTGGCTGATATGGTCACTGATATTGAAGCCGCAAGGCACTTAGTAATGAAAGCCGCTTGGGAAAAAGACCAAGGTTTAAATTACGATTTTTCGAGTGCTATGGCCAAACTATACGCTTCAAAAGTGGCGATGCAACACACCGTTGAAGCGGTTCAAATTCATGGCGGCAACGGTTTTGTAAAAGAATACCATGTAGAACGCTTAATGCGTGATGCCAAAATCACACAGATTTACGAAGGCACTTCTGAAATTCAAAAAATCATCATTTCTAGAAGCATCACTAGAGATTAAGTTTATTAAGGTTGCAAAGCCACAAAGAATCAAAGGTCCAAAGATTTAGGTCACCTAGAACTGTTTCATAGCTCATAAAAAACTCCTATAAACGGATAATAATCTGGGGTAGCAATAAAAAAGCACCACAAAAAGGATTGCAACTCATAAAATAATTAAGTGAATTCTGTTATGTTGATTTAAACTTATCGACTTAAAATTTTAGATTTACATCTTGACATAAAAAACCCATCATGCAAAAAACATATTACGACCCTGCCGATTTAAAGAAATTTGGAAAAATTAGCGAATGGAACCCTGAATTGGGTGAGAAATTTTTCGACTACTACGGTAAAGTTTTTGAGGAAGGCGCTCTTACAGCTCGTGAAAAAGCCCTAATAGCTTTAGCTGTTTCTCACACCGAACAATGTCCGTATTGCATTGACGCTTACACAAAAGACAACCTGCAACGTGGTGTCACCAAAGAAGAAATGATGGAAGCCATTCATGTTGGTGCGGCTATAAAAAGCGGAGCCACTTTAGTGCACGGTGTTCAAATGATGAATAAAGTGAATAAGTTAGAAATGTAAATCACAGGTCAATTTCCTTTAAAAACTTCTTAAACAGCATGCCGAATGCACTTCGGCTTCTTAAAATTAAAACAAATTAATGGCTATAAAGTCTTTAAATAAGCGCCAAAGTGCCTTGGCAAAAAGCGAAAAACAACTTCAGATTTTATCAAACGGTATTTTTCAAAATGGAGAACTACCAACTTTTAAAGCTAAAATATCTGAAACGAATCAATTTCCGCTTCAAGCGAAAAAACTCGAAATTTTACAAATCAATTTAGGCTACATGTGCAACCAAGTATGCGCTCATTGCCATGTCGATGCAGGTCCCGACCGCAAAGAAATTATGACGCGTGACACTATGCAACAATGCCTAGAGGTGATAAAAACCACGGGCGCGCATACCTTAGATTTAACCGGTGGCGCCCCAGAAATGAACCCTGATTTTAGATGGTTTGTTGAAGAGGCTGCAAAAGCAGGGATCAAAGATTTTATCGTGCGCTCCAATTTAACCATTATTAGAGCGAACAAAAAATATCATGACCTTCCTGATTTTTTTAAGAAACATCAGGTGCATGTGGTGAGTTCGATGCCGCATTGGACTCGTGGAAAAACCGACAAACAGCGTGGCGACGGTGTTTTTGACCAGTCAATTAAAGCTTTACAAGAGCTCAACGCCGTGGGATACGGCATACCTAACAGCGATTTAAAACTCGATTTGGTTTACAATCCGTCAGGGGCTTTCTTACCTGGTGATCAGGCTGCCATGGAAAAAGACTTTAAAAAAGCTTTAAAAGAAGATTTCGACATTGATTTTCACCAGCTTTTTGCGATTACAAATTTACCTATTGCTCGTTTTCTGGATTATTTAATCGCTTCAGAAAACTACGAAGATTATATGTATGCCTTAGTAGAAGCCTATAATCCAGCAGCCGTAAAAAACGTGATGTGCACCAATACCTTATCAATTAGTTGGGACGGATATTTGTACGATTGTGATTTTAATCAAATGCTAGAACTACCTATAAACAGTAAAGTCAAACATATTTCTGAATACAACGAAGCGCTTTTAGAAGGAAGAAATATTGCCATCTCGCAACATTGTTACGGCTGTACCGCTGGCGCTGGAAGCAGTTGCCAAGGTGTAGTCGCCTAAACTCGTGAAAAAAAAAGGAATCTCATCACAATGAAAAACTTAATTCTATTCATATTATTTTTAAGTGCTACAGCAAGTTTTGCCCAAAAACCATTGGACAAACTGCTCAAAAAGCACAATAAAGAGAGTGTTCCTTATATAAAGGCTTCAGAATTGCAAAACACCTCTTCCGAAGTGATTTATTTAGACACCAGAGCGCCTCATGAATACGCGGTAAGCCATCTTAAAGACGCTATTTTAGTAGGTTATAACAACTTCAGCATGGATAGTATTAAAAAAATAATTCCTAATAAAACCTCTGAAATTGTAGTGTACTGCACCCTAGGTATGCGATCGGAAGCTATTGGCGAAAAACTAAAAAAAGCAGGCTATACCCACGTGAAAAATTTATACGGAGGTATTATCACCTGGAAAAACAATGATTTTCCTGTTTATAATAGGAATAACAAACAAACTGATAGCGTACACACCTATTCGAAATCGTGGCGTAAATGGTTAAAAAATGGCATTCAAGTTTATGAATAAAGAACTCGTTATTGTGTTTGTAAAAAACATACAACTCGGTAAAGTAAAAACACGATTAGCCAAAACTGTAGGCGATGAAAAGGCTTTAAAGGTGTACAAAGCCCTTTTAGAAATCACCGAAAATGTAACCCAAAACCTTGATTCTGATGTGTGCATTCACTTTTCTGAAAGCATAGACGAGACCCTTTGGAAAAACACAGACAAAACCATACAACAAGGAGAAAATTTAGGCGATCGCATGAAAAACGCCTTTAAAACCAGTTTTGAAAAAGGTTATGAACGCATTGTTTTAATTGGTTCTGATTTGCCCAGTCTCACGACCAAACACCTCAACACCGCTTTTAATAAATTACAAAATCATGAGGTCGTTTTTGGCCCTGCTGAAGATGGGGGCTATTATCTAGTTGGCCTTTCAAAAATGCATGATTTTATTTTTGAAAACAAACCTTGGAGTGAAACCCATTTACTCAAAACCACCTTGAATGAAATCAAATCCCAAAAGGCAACTTATGATGTTTTAGAAACCCTAAACGACATTGACACCATTGAAGACCTTAAGACTTTTCCTCAGCTCACAAAGCTCATTTTACAATAAAAATGGCACAAACCCCAACTAAACTACTCATTTATAAAAAATTACATTTTAACAATTTATTAACAAAAACGGTTAATCTATAGGCTAATATTCATATCTTTATTAGCTTATTAATTAAAACCAATTTGTCTTGCAAACTACAATCTCCTTAAGAGGTGTAAAACCTCTATCCCTTAGAAAAACAACCACCAAAATCTTAGCACTGGCTTGCCTGATATCAGCAAGTGCTGTGACAGCTCAGGAACTGCCTGTTGAACAAATAAAATCACAGATAAAGGCCTACAAAAAAGACGTGCGAGGCCCATACCATAGAATAAAATGGTTTTGTGATGATGGTACGATACGTGAAGCCAAGGATCCTTGTCCTAATGAAATTGGAGGTATCCAACACGCGAGTCTAAAATCTGATGTTGAAAAACTAGGAAAAAAGCACCATATATTTTTCGGAAACCTATTAGTTCAAAATGAAAACGAAGCGTTTTGGGATGAAAAAAATAACCACAGCCGATTAAAACAATACCAACTTGTCAAGTTTTTACAAAGTAATGATGACGGCTGGATTTATAGACGTGGCCAATTTTATCGTGGTGCTATGCAATCTGAAGACGAACAAGCTTGGGGCCTAGATTTCTACAAATGGTTGCTTAAAAATAACAAGCACACGCAAGGGCAATTCTTTTTACTAAAGCAATCTTTAAATGATATTCCGCATTCGGGCGACAGCAATTTAGCACAAAAAATGCGTAGTGAATCTAAAGTCTTAGGTAATGAAATTAGCTCTTTTATGAACCTGAGAATTAAAATTCACGGCAACCCAGAAAAAAGCGATATCGCTTCGGTAGAATCTTATGTTTCTAAGCACAATTCTGGATTAAGCTCGGGGCAAAAGAAAGCATTCAATAGCCTACTTTCAACTATGAAGGAATACTACAAACCTTTAGACATTAAAGACATTCAAGGCTTGAGTAATCAACTATTTAATCCGCATAAAACAAAAATAAATGAGTTACTAACTGGTTATAATGACGGTTTATCTTCAAAAGAAAAAATTGAAGTCTTAGGCCCAGTTTTAATGTATATTAGACAACATTTTGAGGCTTTAAATTCTGAAAATGACAAGTTAGCCGCCTTAGATATTTCTAACAAAATTGAAAAATCTGTTTTTCAAAATTCTCAAGAATGGGCCCCTAGCGACCTATATGACATGCTTCAAAAAATTGATTATTTAAGTTATGTCGCAGCCGCTACAGGCTTGATTGAACTTTGGGAATACGACAGAATTAAATCGACTCTCGGACTTTATAAACACAAAAAACAACTTACTATTGCCGAACTAAACAAGGTTTTATCTACGGCACGAAGCGTTGTAGAATGGAGTGCGGGTATGGTAAAAGCCAATTATAGTGATATTGTTGAAACTTACTCACAATTTGAACCATTAGCTTACGGTTTTATTGATGATAAAATTCGTTCATCGATCGCTTTAGACTTAGGAAACAGTGTTGGGATACTAGGGAAATATATTTCTGGAAAATCATCGATTAAAAATGAAGTCATCGGCGTTTCTAAACCAGCAACCATAAGAGGATTAAACCCTGGTTATGCTTTTGGCGAATTAGTAGTTATTGAAGGTTCTATTGAAAACATCAACTTTTCAAAAGATAAAATTTACGTATTTAACAGACCGCCTTCAGGATTAAAGCCTGTAGCTGGAATCATGACGGTTTCCGAAGGAAATTTAGTATCGCACGTGCAATTATTAGCCCGTAATTTAGGGGTTCCAAATGCAGCACTTTCTCAAGAAAACCTAGACGATTTAGCCAAGTACAATGGCAAAAAGGTATTCTATGCAGTTTCTACAAAAGGGAATGTAATTTTAAAAACTGAAGGCCAAATGTCTTCAGAAGAAAAAGTACTTTTCAGTAAAGTTGAACGTAGCACGAATAAAATCACAGTTCCTGTTGACCGTATTCAACTGGACCAAACTGATATCTTAAACATGCGTGAAGTTGACGCTTCAGATTCAGGGAAGCTTTGCGGACCAAAAGCAGCAAACTTATCGCAATTAAAATCGATGTTTCCTGACCATGTTGTTGAAGGTTTTGTGATTCCTTTTGGTATTTTCAGAAAACACCTTGACAACCAAATGAGTGGTCAAAACATGACCTACTGGGAGTTTTTAACCCAAACTTATGCCCAGTGCGAGGCCATGAAAAAGGCTAATAAAACAGAAAACGAAATTGAAGCTTATCAATTTAAACGCTTAAGCACTTTAAGAACCGCCATTATTAACATGGACCTGAATCCTGACTTTATTGCGCAATTGCGTAAAAATTTCAAAGATGCGTTTAACAAACCTATTGGTCAAGTTCCTGTATTTTTACGAAGTGACACCAATATGGAGGATCTCAAAGAATTTACTGGAGCAGGATTAAACCTAACGTTGTTTAATGTTCTAGCGGAACAAAAAATCATTGAAGGCATCAAAAAAGTATGGGCTTCACCTTATATGGAGCGTAGTTTAAAATGGAGACAAAAATATTTATTAAACCCTGAATATGTATTCCCTTCTATTTTGGTCATTCCTGGGGTAAACGTAGACTATTCTGGAGTTGTAGTAACAACTGGAATTAACGCTGGTGGTAAAGACGATTTAACCATTGCTTTTAGTCGTGGTGTTGGCGGTGCTGTTGATGGTCAATCGGCTGAAACACGAATGGTTTCAAAACACAACAACTTATTATTATCGCCTTCAAGAGAGCCTAGTTTTTTAACACTACCAAAAACGGGAGGCACCAATCGTGAATACACCACGTTTGAGGATCCTATTTTATCAGAAAAAAACATGCAGTCCATTCGTGATATGGTAGAGCAAGTCCGTAAAAAGATGCCAAAGCAAACAGGTTCAGACTACAAAGGCCCTTACGATATGGAAATGGGCTTTGAAAACGACAAATTATGGTTGTTTCAAATTCGTCCGTTTGTTGAGAACAAAAAGGCTTCCAGTTCAGAATACTTAAAATCGATTACGCCAAAAATCAACTACAATCAAAACATCGATCTAAACTCAAAAATCTAAATTATGCAAAAATTATTATTTTTAGGCATTGGAATTTCGCTTGGTTTACTAAGCTTGATTTACCCTATAGATGGTTATGAAAAAACCAAAATAGCCCGATTACTTTATGTTGAAAAGGCTGTAAATAGCGAAAAAGGTTATTCACGAATTCCGGAAGGAGCCCTATTAAAAACTGAAGACATCAAGTTAAACTTAAAATCTTGTGATGGTGAACCAGCAGATTCCATTCTAGTAGAAGACGATGAATTCACTAGAGCCATTAAAAATGTTATGCCTCATGGAAACTACTCACTTACTGCCCTAGATATGACTGACCCTAGCGCTATAAAATATGCTGCTTACAATGAAAACCGCGGTTATCAACCTGGTAGTGTAGGGAAATTGGTAGTTTTAAACGCTTTCTTTTCAGAGCTAAAAAAAATCTATCCTAATTCTTGGGATAAAAGAACAGATTTAATGCGTGACAAACGTGTCACTTCAGGTATTTTTGGAACAGGAGACCACCACACCATTCCCGTTTACAATATAGAAACCGAAAAACAAGTGAAGCGTAAGGTGGTTGCTAGTGATGTGTTTTCATTATACGAATGGTTAGACCACATGGTTTCAGTGAGTAATAACGGTGCTGCCACTGTAGTTTACAGAGAGGTGATGCTAATGAACCATTACGGAAAAGATTACCCTGAGCTTACTGATGAGGAGGCCTTAAATTATTTTAAAGAAACTCGCAAAGACACCCTTACTAACCGTGCCAATCGCGTTATCAACCAACCGTTAAGAGACCTAGGCATCACTAAAGACGAGTGGCGTTTAGGTGGTATGTTTACTCATGCTTCAGCGAAATATGTTGGTAGGAAAGGGGGTAGTTCGGCAACACCAAAAGGTTTAATGAAATTTTTAGTGGCTCTAGAGCAAGGAAATATTCATGACAAAGAAACTAGCCTTGAAATGAAACGTCTTATCTACTTAACAGACAGACGTATTCGTTACGCACAATCGCCAAGATTAAAGAAGGCTGCCGTATACTTTAAATCGGGAAGTTACTACAAATGTGACCGCACAAAAAACCCAAACTGTGGTGATTACCAAGGCAACGTGTTTAATTACATGAACTCTGTAATTATTGTAGAACACCCTAACGGAAAAAAATATATGGTCTGTTTAATGACCAATGTTTTAAACAAAAATTCCGCTTGGGCTCACTTAGACTTAGCTAATAAAATAGACCGTATTATTAATCCAGACGCTTAGTCTATTATTTTAAAATTTCCAGCGCCTTATCACTAATTAACGCCTCTGAATGACGTGTTAATTGTTTTAAGGCGTTTTTATATGCTGAAATATCATCTAATTGAGCAACCACGTTTAATGTTGCCAATTTCACCTCAACGGTTCCATCTTTCAATAGCTTTATCAAACAAGTATTTGCATCTGATAAAACCTCTCGCACCTCATCTAAAGCACTAAATTCTTCAAGCTCTTGCACAAAATGATGCTCAATGATTGGCATGAGTTCAGATTTCAAGCGCACGTTTAAAATATTATCTAAAAACTCAATGGAATTAACTTTAACACTTTCAGATTCGTCTTTTAGACCGAAATAAGCAATTTCCATATCATCTTCATTCAAGATTAAAGCAAGTAATTCAAAAATCACATTCATACTACAATCTAACTCCTTACGTAACAAAGCAACAAGACTTTCTTTGCTTATTTGCAATTCTGTATCATCCATTTTAGATTGTAAATGAGCTTCAATTATGGTATTAGCTATAACCAAATGTTCTAAATAAAAATCACATTCTTTAAGGGTGAATTCATTCACCCGATCTTTATTGACATTAATTCGTCCTTGCTTAAAGTGTAAATCGACCATCGTTTTCGCGGTTTCCAATCGGAGAAAAGGATCACTAGAAAGTCCTAAACGAATTAACACTTTTAATGATTCTTCTGTTCTCAAGGAAGCCACCGCAATTGGAAAAAACTTTCTCACCTTGACATCAAAAGGGGCAACTATATCACGATCTAAAATGTATTTAGGCACTTGATTCCCAAAATTACGTAAGGCTTCAATAACACTATATCTAACCTCATCAACTTGCAATAAGTTTAAAAGGGGGCCAATAAATTCAGTATTATGAGAAAAACCAGCCGCTTTTACGGCACGCCTCAAGATGTAGTCGTTCTCATTTTTTAAATACCCGGCTATAAAGTCATAAAATTTAGGATTTCTAGCGTAACCCAGAGTGAGTAAAAATTCGGCGATTTCCTCTTGAGAATGTGATATATTAGGATCCTGTATTTGAAGAATTCGCTCCTCCAAACGTTCAAGCAACCCGTACTTTTTAACAAGTGTACTATTATCAATTGCCAATTCTGCGAGACATAAAAGGGCAGCATCAGCAATATAAGGCATACTGTGATTTAGATATTTTCCGAAAATTTTATTCTCATCAACATGAGTATGCAAAAGCAGATATTCCATGGCCTCATAAACCACCTCTGGATCATCATTAGTTTCAATCAGGCTCGCAATTTTTTCCGTGGCAGCTTCATGCTTAAAAAAATAAATTTCTTTAATCGCTGCAGCCTTTACTTCGTTTGATGGATGGTCTAGCAATTTGATGATATGTGGCTTATGTACATCTACAATGGTATCACCTAGACTATCTAATAGCGCTATAATTTCTTGATCGGCACCTTTATTAAGAGTTTTTATTACTGAATCATGCAACGCTTTTTTAGAGGTTCTTACATCATCAATATCATGATTTCCTATAGCGTTAAGAATGTTTCTTTTAAAAGTATCAAAATACGCCCCTTTTAGCTGGTAAATTAAAATAATCCACACAAATAAGAAGAACAAAATGATGACAGTAATGTAATGTGAATGTAAATCTAAGCCTTTCACCACAAAAATCAATAAAAAACCAGCCACACCCGTAGCAATACTATCGACTACCACATCAATAAATGACTTGGCTTGTTTTTTATCTTCGTAAGAAATAGGCATGATAGACAATTCAACTGCCGCCTTATTGATGGACTGCTTAAAACTTCCATCCATTCCTTTTAAAATAATAAGCACCCACAATTCTGGATAAATTAAAAACAATAAACAGCCCGCTGCAATACCTAAAGGTAATAGCAATAAATTAGAGGTCACCCCTAGCCAAGCTAACAGCCTGTTAGTTAAAAAAAGTTGAATCACTAAAGACAACACATTAAATGTAGAAAACCAAAAACCGAAAAAGGAAGCCAATTCATCAGGATCTGAAATCTTAAGCTGTGCAAAATCGCTAAACTGATAATCTACCAATTTCGCCATAATTACAGACACCCCAATCGATAAAGCCAAATAGGTTAAATGCTTTGAACTGGTAATTAATTTTAAAGCCGAAGTATGCTTATGGACCTTAGGTTTATGGGATTTCCCGGTATCAATATCTGTAGTTTTATGCAACCTATGACTCCACACCCACATCACAATAGGAATACAAAACAAGAGCAACACAGAAGCTAATAGTATCACATAAATACTACCAAAACTTTGAGATAAAATAGTAGTCAAATACCCACCTACAATACCACCAAAAATAGCCCCAGCACCAATCAACCCAAACAAGCGTTTAGCTTCACGGGCGTTGTAAATCATATTGGCAATAATCCAAAATTGCGAAGTCACCAATACCCCAAAAATAGAGACGCTCAAATAATAGCCATAAAGAATCAAGTCACTAGTAATACCCGCATAGAGCAAATAAGCCAAAAAGAAAAAACAGGCACTAAAAAACAATAACGAGGCAATGGCTATTCTTTTAATATTAAAAAACTGAAGTGATTTGTCATAGAAATAAGAAGTAATTACGGCCGTAAAAGCAACAAGCAAATAGGCTTTTGGAAGTTCTTCGGCCCCTAAATCTGATAAAAACAAGGCGTTTATTGTGGGCTTTACCAGAAGTAAAACAGTAATTACAATAAAAATGTACAATTGCATAAACATTGAGATTTTAAACTCGCCGTCTCTGATATGAAAAGTTTTCTGAAAAAAGTTTTTTAACATCGTCAGAATTTTATTTACTGCAATTTAAGTTTTCAGAAGCTTTTAAAACTTTTTCAACCGGTTCAACTAATTTTCTAACAATTTGTTCGCCGTGACTATCTTCTATTAAAGCCACAAGAATATATTTACGTTCTGGCCCCCAAACTAAAACCGAATCGGAATGGTAATTTTTCCAAGAGCCTGACTTGCGGTACAATTTCGCATTTGGAGCAATATCCCTCAAAGTGTACACAAATTTATGTCCGAGTTCCGGATCTTTCAAAATATCTAACATCTCTACCGAACGTTCAAAATTAATCAACTTTCCAAAAACCAAATGGTAGTAAAAATTAGCGGCTTGATATGGCGTTGCTGCGTGACTCAATCCTTTTAAAGGGTCTGGATAGCGCTTACCAGCGGCTGCATAGCGTTTACCTACCCACAAACCACCACCTGTTCCTGGGTCATATAACATTGAACCGGCATTTCGCAAAACTTCTTCTATTTTTTCATAACCTACCAAATCTATCATACGCGTAGAAGCCGCGTTATTTGATTTAGCAATCATGAGTTTTAAGTCTTTGCGCACATCAGGCGTATCTTTAACTGACCCTTTATCTATAGCATCCATCACAGCATACAGTACCGCTATTTTAGGTAAACTCGCCGCGTACACCATATTATTTCCATTAACACCAGCATACTTAATATCATGGTTACTTAAATCGACAACCGCGATAGACATTTTCTTAGAAGCAATTAATGATTTCCACTTCGCATTTCGTGATAGCTCAGCTTTTAAATTCTTTTCAAGAGCCTTACATTTGTTTGATTTTAGCTCGGTAAATTTGGCTATTTTAATGGGCAATACTTGTTGTGCGCCAACTACTGAAACCCCTATAAAAAACAAGAAAGAGAAAATATATTTCATTTTTAAAAACATCAAATCGAAGTGGTATTAAATTAGGCGCTAGCAACGTCTTCTCTATTGTATTGAAAATAGCCAGCTCAAACAAAGATAAAACAAAATTACCTTGAAGCGATTAGCTTACGGATAAATGCAAAATTTATAATAGAATTCATAAAAAAAAAGATTAAAAAACTTAATTTCAAGACTTAAAACCTCCTGTCTCTTAAAGTTTACAAAATAGATAGTTATGATAAATCAAATAGAAAAAACAACAGCCTTTTTAATAGAAAAAGGCTTCGACAAGCCTGAAATCGGGATTATCCTTGGCACAGGATTAGGCCAGCTGATTAATGAAATAGACATCCTTAAAGAAATAAGCTACAACCACATTCCTTACTTCCCAACCGCCACCGTAGAGTTCCATAAGGGAAAGCTTATTTTCGGAATACTTGAAGGCAAGAAAGTCATCGTAATGCAGGGCCGTTTCCATTTATATGAAGGCTACACGCTACAAGATGTAACCTACCCGGTTCGTATTATGGAGAAATTAGGCATTCATACTTTATTGGTATCTAATGCTGCTGGTGCGGTAAACTTAGGGTTTAAAAAAGGAGAAATCATGCTTATTGATGACCATATCAACTTACAAGGCAGTTCTCCCCTAGCCTTTAACGGTGTTGAAAAAATGGGCGAGCGTTTTGTTGATATGAGTGCGCCTTATGATGCAGAAATCAATGCGAAATTTAAAAGTATCGCCAAAGCCAACAATATTAATTTACACCAAGGGGTATACGCCAGTGTTGTAGGGCCACAGTTAGAAACCCGCGCCGAATACCGCATGCTCAAAATCATTGGTGCCGATGCCGTGGGGATGAGTACCGTTCCTGAGGTTATTGTAGCCAACCATTTAAAATTAAAAGTGGTTGCGGTGTCAGTTTTAACCGATGAATGCGACCCAGACCATTTAGAACCTGTAAACATAGAAGACATTATTGATATGGCTCATAAAGCAGAACCAGTAATGATTACCTTGTTTAAGGAACTTATAAAAAACTTATAGAATACAACATCATAACATCTTCATTGCGTCATTCTCATTAATTGTGAAAGCAATGAATTATAATTAAGCCCCTAAAATATAGGATTCAACGCAAATCTCTAGATTCAAGGTCAACGTATTCTATATGTTTTTTACAGAAATTTTAAATAATCAACTTAAAACCAATAGATTAACACTTTCGTGAGAATGAAAATTATGAGCTATCTAGAAACCACACACGACGTATACAAAGAAGCCGCACTAACACCTGATGTTGGCTTATGCTGCACGACCAACCCCATTTGGGAATTACCGGGATTAAAAATTCCGAAAATCATGCAAGAAATGAATTATGGCTGTGGCACCACAGTTCATGCCCGCGACTTAACCAACAACCCAAAAATGCTATACGTTGGTGTTGGTGGCGGTATGGAACTCTTACAATTCTCGTATTTTAATCGTCAGAAAAACGGCGTAATAGGCATTGATGTCGTTGATGAAATGCTTGAAGCTTCAAGAAAAAATTTCATTGAAGCCGAAGCGCAAAACCCTTGGTTTAAAAGTGAATTCGTTGACCTTAAAAAAGGAGATGCGATGCACCTACCGGTTGAAGACAACAGCATTGATGTGGCCGCACAAAATTGCCTGTTTAATATTTTTAAGGCCAATGATTTAAAGAAAGCCATTGCTGAAATGTACCGTGTTTTAAAACCTCATGGTAAACTCGTCATGAGCGACCCAACCTGCGAACAACCAATGAATGAAGCCTTACGCAACGACGAACGCCTACGTGCCTTATGTCTTAGCGGAAGCTTACCTATTGCCGAATACGTTAAAGCACTTACTGATGCTGGTTTTGGTACCATTGAAATTCGTGCCAGAAAACCATATAGAATTTTAGATCCTAAAAACTACCCTACGGAAGAACTCATCTACATCGAATCGATTGAAGTTGCAGCCATTAAAGACCCTATGCCAGAAGATGGCCCGTGTGTCTTTACTGGAAAAGCAGCTATTTATTATGGTGAAGACGATTATTTTGATGATAAAAAAGGCCATGTTTTATTGAAAAACCAGCCCTTAGCGATCTGTGATAAAACTGCTGGAGCTTTAGCTGATTTAGGTCGTAACGATATTTATATTAGTAAATCGACTTACCATTACGATGGCGGCGGTTGTTGCTAATTCCTGCGAAAGCAGGAATCTTATGAATTAGAATTTAATATTCAGTTCTAAATTTGATTTTGTCATTCAGAAGGAGGTACGACTGAAGAATCTTTGCATGATTCGTGAGGTTCCTCGGAACTTTAAAAGTTAAGTCATAAGAGGACAAAACAGATGATTATTAATTTATCTTTAGTTTGGGATTCTGAACTTTAAAACCTGAGATTCCTGCTTTCGCGGGAATAAAAAATGGAAAAATATTTAAACCTCATAAAAAAAGCCTATTCGGGTTACTGGAATTACCTCAAACATGAGGTACAATTCCCTAGTGATTGGGACAATTATTTTTATGGTTTAATCATTATTTCTCTACTTGTTTGGGGACTAGAAATCCTTTTCCCTTGGCGGAAAAACCAATCGATTTTTAGAAAAGATTTTTGGCTAGACACGTTTTATATGTTCTTTAATTTCTTTCTACTGAACCTCATCATATTAATTGCGCTTTCAAATACCGCAGCCCAAATACTCAACGATATTTTAAAGCTTTTTGGGCTAACTCTTTCTAATTTTCAGCTTTTTGATGTGAACCAACTACCAGCTTGGTTAGGATTATTGGTTTTCTTCTTGGTTTCAGATTTTGTACAATGGAACACCCACCGCCTTTTGCACCGCGTGCCGTGGCTGTGGAATTTCCATAAAGTCCACCACTCGGTTAAAGAAATGGGCTTTGCCGCTCATTTGCGTTACCACTGGATGGAACCCATTGTTTACAAATCCTTACTTTATATTCCGCTAGCCATTATTGGCAACTACAGTTCTAAAGACGTGGCTTTTGTTTATTTTTTTAGTATTGTTATTGGACATTTAAACCATGCCAATTTAGGTTGGGATTATGGCGTGTTAAAATACATTTTTAACAACCCAAAAATGCACATCTGGCATCATGCCAAAGCCTTACCAAAACATCTTAAATATGGCATGAATTACGGACTCACATTCAGCTTTTGGGATTATATTTTTAAAACTAACTACATGCCGCATAACGGCAAAGACATTGAACTGGGTTTTGAAGGCGATGAAAACTTCCCTAAAGATTTTTTCAAACAGGAAATGTATCCAGCTGGCACTAAACCTTCTAAAAACTAAGCCTTATGAAAAGCGTTTCGTTCTTAATTATTGGTTTTTTGCTAATTGGAAACTTCCAGATTCACGCTAATAATGTCAGATTACAACCGTTCACAATCGTTAAGGCTGAAGATTCTATTTCAGCAGAACCACAAGACGTGTTTAACCACCAATTGTGGGATGATTTACTTCAAAAACACGTCTCTGAGCACGGAAACGTAAATTATAAAGGTTTTTTAGCCGATAAAAAATATCTCGACCAGTACATTTCAAGTTTAGCTACAAACACACCAAAAACCTCTTGGTCTAAAGTAGAAAAACTAGCGTATTGGATAAATACATACAACGCTTTAACCGTAGATTTAATCCTTAGAAACTACCCTATTAAAAGTATAAAAGACATTAAACATCCTTGGAAACAAAACCTTTGGATTCTAGGTGACTCTACTTATAACCTTCATGATATTGAGCATAAAATCTTAAGGAAAATGAACGAACCGCGTATCCATTTTGCTATTGTTTGCGCCGCAGTTTCATGTCCGAAATTACAAAACAAAGCCTACACCGCTTCAAATTTAGAGCTTCAGTTTAATCAAGCTGCTAGAACTTTTATAAATGATTCCGCAAAAAACAGCATCTCAAAAGAGCAGTTAGAACTATCAAAAATCTTTCAGTGGTTTACTAAAGATTTCAAACATGATGGCTCTTTAATTGATTACCTCAACCAGTTTTCTAACGTACCCATTTCCGCGAAAGCGAAAACCCATTTTAAAGATTATATTTGGGAGCTCAATGAGTAGTCAAATTTCCATAATTATCCCGGTTTTAAACGAAGCCCCTTTTATTAGAAAGCTTCTAGAGCATCTTTTGGAAAACGCTTCCGCGGAAAATATTGCTGAAATTTTAGTTGTTGATGGTGGAAGCACCGACGAAACACCACAAATTGCTCAAGCTTTTTCTGAAGGTCATATCACTTATTTACAATCGGAAAAAGGACGTGCCAAGCAAATGAATTTTGGTGCTAAACAGGCCAAAGGAGACATCCTCTATTTTCTTCACGCCGATTCGTTTCCGCCGAAAGATTTTGATACATTCATTTTAACTGAAGTACAAAAAGGCCATAAGGCTGGTTGTTTCAGGATGCAGTTTGATAGCCAGCATTGGTGGTTAAAATTAGCCGGATGGCTCACGCAATTTTCATGGCGCGCCTGCCGTGGTGGCGACCAAAGTCAGTTTATCACCAAGGCGTTATTTCACGATATTGGAGGTTTTGATGAACGCTATATCATTTATGAAGATAACATGTTAATTAACGCACTCTACGCCCGAAAGCAATTTGTTGTGATTAATAAAAAACTGAGAACATCAGCGCGCTGTTATGAAGCACACGGGGTTTGGAAAATACAGTACATTTACTGGAGCGTTTACGTAAAAAAATGGTTTGGTGCCTCGGCTGAAGAACTTTATCAGTTTTACTTAGACCGTGTAGCAAGGTAATCATCCATAGCATCTCTTTTTAGCCAAGGTAAACCTCTAATTAATCGTGAACTAGGTTTTGTAAATGTTAAAAATACTACAAAACATCCTTAACAAAACACTAATTGTTACAAATGTGTTTGTTAATCGTTATACTTTTAGAGAGTCAAACATCCAACATAACCACATGAAAAAAATTTTACTCGTTTTTCTTTTTAGTTCTTTATACTCACAAGCCCAAGAATCCATTCAAGCTAAATTATTAGATTCTATTTCAAAAGAACCCATTCCTTATGCTACGATATCTATAAACGAAAATTCGGGTGTCATCAGTAATGAAAACGGTGATTTCTCAATATATCTAAGCGAAAAGGCATCAAAAACCGATTCGCTAAAAATTAGATCATTAGGCTATGAAACCAAACAAATTTTAATTGAAACCTTTCAAGATTCTATAG
This sequence comes from Pseudotamlana haliotis, assembly GCF_008806375.1. Lineage (GTDB taxonomy): Bacteria > Bacteroidota > Bacteroidia > Flavobacteriales > Flavobacteriaceae > Pseudotamlana > Pseudotamlana haliotis. The sequence goes on from NZ_WAAT01000046.1 coordinate 141,507, forward strand.
TCTTGCTAAGCCAAACCTCTATTGAACTTGATGAAGTTTTAGTTTCCAATAAAAACTATTCTACTGAAGAAATCATTGATAAAATAAAGGAGAATTTAGAAAAAAACTACAACCGTTCTCCCATTAAAAGCCGCCTTTTTTATAGATCATCTAACTTTAATCGTGTCACAAAAAGTGATGTTGACATCAAAAAAACGAGTATTCCAGAACTTAATCAACAGCTTGTTGATAGCGTAGTCACGGCCATGCCAAAAAATGCTGATGATCACACTGAAATACTAGCTGATGTATATGGTAAATCTGGCCTAGAAGATTCGCAAAAGTTAGACATCATCAAAGCTTCGCATTTATATGATAAAAGCAACGAAGTTACATTTGAGTTTTACGAAGAAAAGTTTAACAACATTATTAAAAAACATGTCAAACGAGATTCTTATTTTAAAATAAAATCAGGCTTTTTCGGAACAAAACAAGATATAGATTCGACATTTTTCAATGACCTTGATAACGATAAATCTGATCAAACACAGGCCATGATTGAAGCCAAAAAGAAGAAAGAAAAAGAACGGAAAGCTGATTTCTTGAAGTATCGAAAATCGGATATAGCTGATATTCAAAGTAACAGTTTTGTTTTTGAAGACAGCGACTTTAATTTTCTCGAAAAATCAAACCGCTACGAATTCAAACTCGAAGATTATAGTTTTTTAAATGATGAATTTGTTTATAAAATTAGTTTCACACCTAAACGTAGTGAAGATTTTCAAGGCGTTATTTATGTAAGCACAAACGGCTTTGCTATAGTAAGATTAGATTATGAAAACGTAAACCCCTTAAAAAAATTCAGCATGTTTGGGGTTTCATACAAGCATTACCATAAAAAAGGAACTATTATTTATGATAAAAACGATAATAATACTTACGATTTAAGATATGCCGATGTAGAAAATGGTACCACATTCGAAATTGAACGTCCTTTAAAAATCATAGAAAAAAACAAAAACACTAGAGGTCGAAGAAAGCAAAATGAATTATCATCTGACATTCATTTTAAAGTAGGAAACACAGAAATAAACAAATTAATCATTTTTGAGAATGAAGCGATCACAGACGCTGAATTTGATGACTTCATCGAAAAACCTGATGTAAAACCAGCTTATCTCCCTGAATACGATCCTGAATTCTGGAAAGGTTACAATGTTATAGAACCCAACCAGGCCATTAAAGATTTTAAAAGTCTCGAATAAGAAATTCAACTCTTATTTCTACCGGTTTCATTAGGGTATAAGTCTGGTAAATTATCACTTTGCACAAACGCTTTGGTGTCAACATTCATAGCGGTTACGCGACCTTTAAAAGCGGCACCGGTGTCTATATTCCAAATATTCATGGCATTCATAGGCACCTCAACACCAAAATTGGTGGTTGGAGTATGACCGATAAACACTTCTTTGTAAAAAGTTAGGCGTTTTGGATAAATAGGGTCATTCTTGTCGATATCAGGTTTCATCGTTAATGCCATTTCCCATAAAGTACGGTCTAAATAGAAATAACGCTTATCAAGCTCATGCTCTACCCCTTTTACCGAGGTAAATCCGGCATGAAGAAATAGACGATTTTCATCATCCAAATGATATAAAGGCATGTTTTCAAAAAATGCTAAATGTGCTTTTTTATCTTCTTCAGAAAATCCACTATAACTTTCCATAGTTTCCTTTCCGCCGTGCATGTACCAGGTTTGGTTCACTTCACCAGAACGCAACCATTCTTCTGTCCAAACATCATGATTTCCTTTAATACACACGCAATTCACTTTTTGAGAAAGCTCAATTAAAAGCTGTACCACTTGGGCTGCTTCACTCCATCCGTCAACATAATCGCCAACAAAAATAAGTTTGTCTTCGTCTTTAACTTCAACTTTATTCAGTACTTGAGTTAGTGCTCTTAAGCCACCATGAATATCTCCAATTGCAATTGTGCGCATTATAAAATCTATTTTCAGCAAAACTAAAGGTTTCTAAGAAGAATATTAAATGGCTTGGTTAAGTAATTATTATTTTTTTGAGATTACACACAAAATATGACATATCGAATCACGTTCGACTTCACCGTAATTTTCATAAGACACACGATAAAGTTGAATATTTTCAATTAAAAGTTCAACTAAATGACATTCTGCTGTTAAGTTATTACCTTTAACTTCGACCCAATACAGCATAATCTAAAAATCCATGGAAGAACATATTGTTATTATAGGAAATGGGATATCTGGCGTTACGGCAGCTAGGCATATCAGAAAATTATCCGATAAAAAAATTACAATTGTTTCTGCTGAAACCGATTATTTTTTCTCCAGAACAGCCCTGATGTACATTTACATGGGACACATGACATTTGAGCATACCCAGCCTTATGAAAACTGGTTTTGGGAGAAAAACCGAATCAAATTAAAAAAAGGCTACGTAAAAACGGTTGATAGCGACTCTAAAACCCTTCATTTTGAAGATGGCGAGTCTTTAAATTACGATAAGCTCATCATAGCCACAGGTAGCAAACCTAACAAATTTGGCTGGCCGGGGCAGGATTTAAAAGGTGTTATGGGACTGTATCACAAGCAAGATTTAGAGAACCTAGAGAAACATGCTCCAAATAATAAAACCTGTAAACGCGCGGTAATTGTTGGTGGCGGGTTAATAGGCATTGAGTTAGCCGAAATGTTGAATTCTCGTAATATCCCGGTGACTTTTCTAGTGCGAGAAAAAAGTTTTTGGAACGGTGTTTTACCAAAAGGTGAAAGTGAAATGGTAAACCGTCACATTAAGAACCACCACATCGATTTACGTTTAAACACGAATTTAAAAGAAATTGTTTCAGATGAAAATGGTCAGGTGAAATCGGTTATCATCGAAGAAACCGGTGAAGAAATTCCTTGTACAGTCGTGGGACTCACAGCTGGGGTTTCTCCGAATATTGATTTCCTTAAAAACTCCAATATTGAAACCAACAAAGGCGTACTCGTAAATCGTTTTTTAGAAACCAATATTCAAAATATTTACGCCATTGGTGATTGCGCCGAGCAAAAAGAAGCTATTGATCAGCGCCCGCCTATTGAATCGGTTTGGTACACCGGCCGCATGATGGGTGAAGTCTTAGCCCAAACCATTTGCGGGAATCGCATGGCTTACAACCCTGGGCACTGGTTTAACTCAGCTAAATTTTTAGACATCGAATACCAAACTTATGGCTGGGTACACGGTTTAAAAGGCAGACTAGATTATGAACAACATTTTCACTGGAAACATCCTGATGACACGAAATGCATCACCATCGCCTTTCATGAAAACACACATCAGTTTTTAGGAATTAACACTTTTGGCATTCGTATGCGTCACGAAACATTTGACCGCTGGCTTACTGAAAAACGCGATTTAGATTATGTGATTACATATTTAGCTGAAGCCAATTTCGAACCTGAATTTTATAAAACTTACGAAAAAGACATACTTGAATCGTATAAAAACCAATTCCAAACGGCATAATTAAAACCACACATGAGCGATAAACAAAACCATAGCATGTCTTTAACTACACCTGAAACAAATGCGCTTTCAGGAAAACAAAAAGCCGCTGTTTTTATTGGTACCTCTGGGCTTTTCATTTTAATATTGGCTATTTTCAACACCAATTTCCCAAATAAAACATGGTTCTTAAGTTTGGCCTTAGGACTTATTGCTGCTGGAACCATTCTTTTTTCAAACAGTTTGTACCTCAACAAAATGGAAGGCATCAAAAATGATGGTGTCTGGTTTAAGTCACTCACCTCAAGAGGCGTTTTGGCTTGGATTACCGGCATAATTTTAACCGGTTTTTATATTGTACTTTACTTTTTTCCGCAGTATTTAGGTCAAGGCAGTAATGGCGAAGCGAATAGCGGACTCATAGCGCTATTTGACCCCTTGAGTTTTCTGTTGAGTGGTAGGCCGGCCAGCCAATGGTTTGTTTATGGTACGCTATATACTTTAGCTATTCTAATTTTTGGTTATAAATACATTTTAAAATACCGCCACAACCGCTACCAGCAATTACGAACGGTTTCGGTGATGTTTTTTCAATTAGCATTCGCCTTTCTTATTCCCGAATTTATGGCGCGCTTAAATGAAAGTCCCGATTATAGTTTACCATATTATGATTTAAAAAGCATGTGGCCTTTAAACTATTATTTATTTGATGGCTGGTCTATAAATGGTTTTCTTTCTTCAGGGTATTTAGGTCTAGGTCTTTTAATTTTTGGTGTACTTTCCATATTTGTGGTTTCACCCATTTTAACCTACAAATACGGAAAACGTTGGTATTGCTCTTGGGTTTGTGGTTGCGGTGGCTTGGCCGAAACTGCCGGTGATTCCTTTCGCCAATTAAGTAGCAAAAAATTATCTGCATGGAAACTAGAACGCTGGCTCATTCACACGGTTTTGGTATTTTCAGTGATTATGACCACGGCCGTCATATATTCTTATTTAGGAAACGACCCTAACAAATATTGGATTTCACGCCCCACTTTCCTTATTGGAGTTGGTGTATTATTAACATTGGTTTTCGCACTCACTCTTATTTTCAAGCGTCACGAACTTGGTAAAGATGCCAAATACGGCGCCTTAGGTTTCTTTGTGATTATTGCAGCGCTATTCGCGATGCATTATACTGGAACAAGCGACAAATTATTTCTCGTAAAATCGAGCAGCTTGCGTTCTGCGTATGGTTTATATATTGGCTCAATATTTTCTGGTGTAGTTGGCACGGGCTTCTACCCGATTTTAGGGAATCGCGTGTGGTGCCGATTTGGTTGCCCGATGGCAGCCATTTTGGGGTTTCAACAACGCTTATTTTCAAAATTTAGGATTACCACCAATGGCGGACAATGTATTTCTTGCGGAAATTGTTCTACCTACTGCGAAATGGGTATTGACGTACGTGCCTATGCTCAAAAAGGTGAAAACATTGTGCGTTCAAGCTGTGTAGGCTGTGGGGTTTGTTCGACGGTTTGCCCAAGAGGTGTTTTAAAACTAGAAAACGATAGTATGAATGGACGCATCAATGCCAATGACATTTTATTAGGTAATGATGTTAACTTGATGGATTTAGTAAACCAAAAATAGAAACAAAATCTATATAAGTCACTGTTAAAACGTTAGCTATTTCGGTGTAACTCCAAAAATATGTTACATTTGCGACAAACTTAACCTAAATACTAACCCAAAGTCCTGCAATGACTCTAATAAAAGTCATTATTCCTGCCTATAACGAAGCCGATTCTATTGGTCTCGTCATTAAGGCCATTCCTGAGGTGGTTGACGAAATTATTGTGGTGAGCAACAACTCTACCGACAATACTGAAGTCAATGCCAAAAAAGCAGGCGCCACCGTGTTATCTGAACCCAAAAAAGGCTACGGATATGCTTGCTTAAAAGGCATGCAACACATTGCTAACCAACCTACCAAACCTGATATTGTTGTTTTTCTTGACGGCGATTACAGTGATTACCCCGAAGAATTAACGAAAATTGTCGCTCCAATAATTGATAATAACATCGATTTTGTTGTCGGGGCTCGTGTCAAAAACCTTCGAGAATCAGGGTCTATGACCACTCCACAAATTTTCGGGAATTGGCTTGCGACATCACTAATGGCGCTGTTTTTTAATTCTACTTTCACTGACCTAGGCCCCTTTAGAGCGATGAAGTACCCCAAACTTTTAGCTCTCAATATGGAAGACAAAACCTATGGGTGGACGGTAGAAATGCAATTAAAAGCCTTGAAACGAGAATTTTCATACACAGAAGTCCCTGTAAACTACAGGAATAGAATTGGTGTCTCAAAAGTGTCTGGTACAATAAAAGGTGCTATATTTGCAGGCGCAAAAATCCTGGGTTGGATTTTTAAATACAGCTTAAAAAAATGATTTTAGAAACCTCAATAATAGTAATTTATAGTATTTCGTTGCTGCTTATTTTCATGTACGCTTTAGCACAGCTAAACTTACTTTTCAACTACTTATCGTCCAAAAAGAAGGAGGATGATTCGCCTAAACTGGATTTATCCAATGAAGACGAAGTCCCTTTCATTACCATACAACTTCCTGTATATAACGAAATGTATGTGATGGAACGCCTATTAGACAATATTGTTGAATTGGAATACCCTAAAGACAAGCTTGAAATTCAAGTTTTAGATGATTCTACCGATGAAACTGTTGTAAGTACTAGAAAACAAATTGAAAGACTTCATGCTACAGGCATTGACATCACACATATCACACGAACAGACCGCGTAGGCTTTAAAGCTGGAGCCTTAAAAGAAGGTTTAGAAATTGCTAAAGGTGAGATTATCGCGATTTTCGATTCTGATTTCCTTCCGAAAAAAGACTGGTTAAAACGTACCGTTCCTTATTTTAAGGATGAAGCTATAGGTGTGGTTCAAACACGTTGGGGACATATCAATAGAAATTATTCTATTCTAACTAAAATTCAAGCTTTCGCTCTTGATGCGCATTTCACTTTAGAGCAAGTAGGCAGAAACAGTAAAGGACACTTTATCAACTTTAACGGCACCGCTGGTTTATGGCGTAAAACCTGTATTATTGATGCTGGAAACTGGGAAGGCGATACCCTTACTGAAGATTTAGATTTAAGTTACCGTGCCCAATTAAAAAACTGGAAATTCAAATATTTAGAAGATGTTGAAACACCTGCTGAACTGCCAATCGTAATAAGTGCGGCGCGTTCGCAACAATTCCGTTGGAATAAAGGTGGTGCTGAAAACTTTAGAAAAATGCTTAAGCGCGTGATTTCTTCTGATATTTCAGCAAAATCAAAAGTCCACGGCTTACTACACTTATTAAACAGCACCATGTTTTTAAACGTGCTAATTGTTGGTATTTTAAGTATCCCGATGTTGTACATCAAGAATGAATATGCCCACTTAAGACCGTACTTTTATGTCATGAGCTTCTTCGTGATGAGTACCATTATCTTTTTCATTTGCTATTGGTTCATGTATAAAAACACTTATGGAAGTGGCTTTAAAAACTTCATTAGATACATTGGTATGTTTTTCGTGTTTTTCTCCATTGCAATGGGCTTTTCGTTACACAACTCCATAGCGGTTATTGAAGGTCATCTTGGTAAGAAATCAGAATTTATTCGTACACCAAAATTTAACATCAGCAAATATAAAGACAACTGGAAAAGCAATAAATACATGGCAAAGAACCTATCAGTGAATGTTATTTTTGAAGGTTTATTGATGCTGTATTTTGCGTTTGGTATGTATAGTGCCTTTACCGTAGGAAATCAAGGTGGTGATTTTGGGTTATTTCCATTCCACACGATGCTTTTCGTTGGTTTTGGCTATGTATTCTTTAAGTCTTTACGTTCAAAGGTATAAACTAGATCATCTAAATAACATAAATAAGCTGCTATATTGTTTGATATCGCTGGGCATTCTATTTAATAAAAATGTACCAATCCAAACAGTATAACAGCTTATCTTTTAAGCTACAGAATTAATTACCCGTTCATTACTGTGCTGATGATTGAGAGAAGAATTCCAACGCCAACACCCCATAAAGCAAAATTACATGCTGCTTTAGACTTTGCTGGACTGCTAGTTTTATAAACGAAATAAAGTATTGCTCCTACAATAGGTAAAAGAAATGAAATAATTTTTATTCCTAAATGTGATGAATTTGGTTCTTCCATAATTTTAATTGATTAGTGTTAATATTAGTTTTCCTATATAAATTCCTATTAATGACGCCATAGACATACTTCCTACTCCAGTAATAAGTCCTGTTATGAAGCGTCTTTTATTATTACTTTCTACATCAAAATAAGCTTGAATCGCCCCATCTAAATAAGCGGGTATCACCATTAGCAAAGACCATATAAGCGGAATTTCAATCAAGCCGAAAATAAAAAAAGGCAGAACAAAATACCCCACTTGTATTCCCGTACACCTCGCGCAAATGGGGAATTGCTTCCCTTTAAAAAAGAACGAACGCTCGGGCAATTGGTGACAAAGAGTAAAATGTAGTTTTGTTTGTTTAAGCTTTAAATCTTTAATCCTTTTCATTGGTTTTGGTCTCTACGTCCTAAAACGAAACAGCATGCAGACTTAAAAATAAGCAATATTTTTAACAAGAACCTCCCAAGTTTACAAATAACTTCCCCTTAAAACTAAAAAACCATCCTCCCTACCTATTAACGTGATATATAATTTGTCTTAATACGGGTTAAAACACCCTAAAAAATTGCAGTATATTTACTTCATGCTATTCCCTGCTATTTTTAAGCTAAAAAAAACACCATTACGATTAGTCACATTATGTTTTATAACATATTGGGCTTTTGCTTATAACTTAGTTCGAACTGACTACGTTAAACTGATTGGTCTTTATGCAGCGCTTTTCTATTTATTTTATAAACTGGTTCAGCTTTTAAAAGGAAATACAAAAGCACTCACCTATTTAGCCTTTGCGTTTCGTGCTATTTTTATATATGCCATTCCCAACCTATCACAAGATTTTTACCGCTTTATTTGGGACGGACGCATCATTTTTGAAGGCATTAACCCCTATTTGAATACGGTAAATGCGCTTATCGCGAAAGGAGATGTTCCCGTGGCTCAAGCCTTAGAATTACAAAAAGGTATGGGTGATTTAAACGCCAGTCATTATTCAAACTACCCACCCTTAAATCAACTTTGTTTTACAATTGCAGCCTTATTTTCTAGTCAGAACATCCTTGGGTCGGTCATAGTCATGCGAGTGCTGATTATTGCTGCTGATTTTGGAACCCTTTACTTCGGAAGAAAACTGCTTGAAAAACTAAATCTCCCAACATATCACATCTTTTGGTACATTTTAAATCCGTTCATCATCATAGAACTTACCGGAAACCTACATTTTGAAGGGGTCATGATTTTCTTTTTAATATGGAGTCTTTATTTACTACACCTAAAGAAATGGGAATGGGCAGCTGTAATGTTTGCGTTGTCAATCTCAGTAAAATTGATGCCTTTAATTTTTCTACCGCTTTTTTATCAGTGGTTTGTTAGGCCTTCAACTTCCACAGCGAAACCTATATCTATTGAAACATCAGAGGCTTGTCCGAATTCAAAAATCATAAACGCAGATGCTGCACCAAATAAACAAAATACTTTCAGAAAGGGCCTCTTTAACCTCATCAAGTTCTATAGCATAATAGGTCTCTGTACCCTTTTACTTTTTGCTCCTTTTTATTCTTCAGAATTCATAAATAATTATGCTGCTACCGTGGCCTTATGGTTTCAGAATTTCGAATTTAATGGCAGCTTGTATTATATCGCTAGAACCATTGGCTATAGTTTTCGAGGCTATAACGAAATTGCTTTTATAGGCAAAGGCATTGCTATTTTGGTCGTTTTAGTCGTTCTCGTGCTTAGCTTTTTCAGGCAAAACAAAACCACTGTTCAGCTTATCACTGCGATGCTTTTCGCTCTATCATTTTACTATTTTACAGCCACTACCGTACACCCTTGGTACGTTGCTACGCTTTTAATTTTATCGGTTTTTACGAAGTACAAATTCCCTTTGGTTTGGAGCTTTATGATTATATTAAGTTATTTGGCTTACCTCAACATTAATCAAGCCGACAAATCGGAGAACTTATGGGTGATAGCTCTAGAGTACAGTGTGGTTTACGGGGTGTTTATTTGGGAGCTTTTTGTGAAGACGGAAGCGAAAAAATTTAGATAATTGCTTCTCGGCTCTGCTCGAAGATCGTCATGAATCATCAATTTAACAGGAGTGGAGTCGAGAATATTTCTGACTAGCGAAAATCAGTAAAATCTGTGTCTAAAAAAATCCTCTTTGAGTCTATGCGAAACCTCAGCGCAGCTCTGTGTTACAACACGTAGGAGTAAGCAACCAAAAACCAATAACTAAAAAATTTACAGCGGCTTCAAGCTCTCTACACGATAATACATCTCATCATCAACTTCATCTTCCACGAAAGTGATTTTAAAATCTCGATCGATAAGCGTTTTATCATTTTTTAAATCGAATTGTTTTAAAACACGAGGATGCACATCTTCAAAAGCAAGTTCCTCGCCATTTTCAAACCAAAAATTGTAATAACCGTTTTCGTAGGACTTAAAAGCGGCAGTTCTCATAATATTAAATTAATTATTATTGCTTATTGTATATTTATTTATTGCCAATTTCGGTTATGAGCCTGACAAATGAAAAATCACTAATCTTCGTCGGTAACCTCAGGTGGTTGAACGGCTTCGGGATCATTATTATCAAAATCTTCGTAATCATCCTCGTCATAGTTTTCCATAGTTATAGCCAGCTTGGTACTCACTTTTACCAAATACTTGGTATCCGCAGTGGTTACTTCTACAGCCTCAATAATTTCATTGTGCTGATTTCTAAAAGAAATGATTTGATCTTCATCATAACCATCTGGGTAGCGCTCAACCAACAGTGCTAAAATCTCTGGTGTTAACTTTTTAAAATCAACAATGACACGTTTTAAATTATCATTTCTATTTTTCATTTTTTAAGGGTAAAGTGTTATTTAGTTTCAAGCTTAAATATACTATTTATCATTTTTAATACGAATAACATCGTAAAAATCTTTTCTTCTATCTTTTAAATTTTTAACCGCTCCAAAGGAATGTAATTCTCTTAGCAAACTTAAATCGACATCGGCAACCAGAATCATTTCGGTATTGGTGGTCGCTTCAGCTTTAATCCCGTTACTAGGAAATGAAAAATCACAAGGTGTGAATACGGCTGATTGGGCGTATTGAATATCCATGTTATTTACATTAGGTAAATTCCCCACACTTCCTGAAATCGCCACATAGCATTCATTTTCTATGGCACGTGCCTGGGCACATAAACGCACGCGAGAATAACCATTTTGCGTATCGGTTAAAAACGGAATAAACAAGATATCCATTCCTTCATCGGCTAGCAAACGAGCCAATTCAGGAAATTCTGAATCGTAGCAAATAAGGATTCCAATTTTACCACAATCGGTTTCAAAAGTTTGTAATTTGTTACCGCGCTGCATGCCCCAAACTTTAGCTTCATCGGGTGTTACATGGATTTTCTCATAACGTTCAAAACTTCCATCGCGACGGCATAAATAACCAACATTATACAACTTATCATCGACCACCTCCGGCATAGACCCAGAAATGATATTGATGTTATAAGAAATAGACAATTGCTTCAGTTGATTGACGATTGTCTCCGTGAATTTAGCTAATTCTCGAATGGCATCAGGTTCATGCATGTGATTAAACTCCGCCATTAACGGTGCGTTAAAAAACTCTGGAAACACGGCAAAATCTGATCGGTATGCTGCCACACTATCAATGAAGTACTCTACCTGTTGCATGAGGTCCTCTAACCCCTTGTAAGGGCGCATTTGCCATTGGATTAAACCTAAACGCACCACGGTTTTCACCGTACTCGCCTTTTTATTTGGTTTGGAATAATAGATATTATCCCACTCCATTAAAACGGCGTACTCATTTGATGCGGTATCGCCTTCAAGGTAATTTTTTAATACACGTACCGGATGAAAATCATTTGAGATCTGGAAGTTTAAAACCGGATCATGAATTTCCTTGCGCTTTACTTTTTCAATGTATTGCTTAGGCGTTAAATCTTTATGCAGATGGTAATTGGGCATTCTTCCGCCAAAAACAATACTTTTTAGATTTAGGTTTTCGCAAACTTCCTTTCTATAGTCGTAAAGACGACGCCCTAAACGTAAACCTCGGTATTGTGGTTTTATAAACACATCAATGCCATAAAGCACATCGCCATTGGCATTGTGGTTTTTAAAAGAATCGCCCGCAATAATATCTTCATAAGTATGCTCATCATCAATCGTATCATAATCTACAATTAGCGATAAAGCACAGCCAGCAATATCTCCATCCACTTTAATAACCACCTGTCCCTCTGGGAACATGGTGGTTAAATCAAGAATGTGCTGTTTTTTCCAATATGAATTAAGCACCCCTGCATATGACTCTAAAGTCGCTGCTTTCAGCTCTTCAAAATCATCAACCGTGAGGTACTTTAGCTCTATATTTTCAATGTTATTGAGGTCCATCTTACTGATCTAATAAATAAGCGAAAATTAATGGCGCCACAATAGTCGCGTCACTTTCTATAATAAACTTAGGCGTATCAATATCTAATTTCCCCCAAGTGATTTTCTCGTTAGGCACAGCCCCTGAATACGAACCGTAACTGGTTGTAGAATCACTAATTTGGCAGAAATAGCTCCAAAATGGTGTATCGGTACGTTCCATATCTTGATACAACATAGGCACCACACAAATTGGAAAATCGCCAGCAATACCACCGCCTATTTGGAAGAATCCGATACCATTTTCAGAATTATCGGTGTACCAATCGGCTAAAAAGGTCATGTATTCTATACCAGATTTCATGGTGCTTGCTTTTAACTCGCCTTTTAAAACGTAGCTTGCAAAAATATTCCCCATCGTACTATCTTCCCAACCTGGGCATACAATAGGCAAGTTTTTTTCCGCGGCAGCGTACATCCATGAATCTTTTAAATCGATTTCATAATACTGCTCTAAAACACCAGACAATAACATTTTGTACATGTATTCATGTGGTAAATAGCGTTCGCCTTTAGCTTCAGCTTCTTTCCAAATATCAACAATATGACCTTGTAAACGACGGAAAGCTTCATGCTCTGGAATACAAGTATCAGTCACACGGTTTAAGCCTTTTTCTAACAAATCCCATTCCTCTTGTGGCGTTAAATCACGGTAATTAGGCACACGCTTGTAATGTGAATGCGCCACTAAATTCATGATATCCTCCTCTAGGTTTGCCCCTGTACAAGAGATGATTTGCACTTTGTCCTGACGAATCATTTCGGCAAAACTTTTACCTAACTCTGCCGTACTCATCGCACCAGCTAAAGACACTAACATTTTAGCACCAGACTCCAATTGCGCCTCGTAACCTTTTGCTGCATCAACCAAAGCTGCTGCATTAAAATGTAAATAATGTTTTTCTATAAATTGTGAAATTGGTCCTTTAGTACGCATCGTTATCGGTAAATTTTGAAATATTAGTTTTTTGTTTTGAATTGTCGAAGGCATTATCATAATCATCATCAACGCCTTCGTCTATAAATTTATAGCTTAACATCTTGTAATACAACTTAGCAGCTAAGAAATCTGATGATTTTTCTTTTTTATTAGGGCATAACTCCACAATATCAAAGCCTACCACATTTTTCTCTGCAAACACTTGTTTTAAGAACTCTAAAGCTTCATACCACAGTACACCTCCTGGTTCTGGCGTTCCTGTACTAGGCATAATCGAAGGATCGAAAGCATCTAAATCGAATGTGATAAACACATTATCTGTCATTTGATCTATAGCTGAATCCATCCAAGAATCATCCATGGCCATTTCATGAGCGAAATAAGTTTTCTCTTCATCCATAACTGTTTTTTCCATCACATCCATAGAACGGATACCCACCTGAATTAAGTTGGTCGTTTGGCTCGCCTCGTACACCGCACAGGCGTGATTACAGGTACTTCCTTCGTATTCTTTACGCAAATCGGCATGCGCATCAATATGCAGCACCGTTAAGCTTGGATACATATCGTTAAAAGCACGAATGGTTCCTATAGAAATAGAATGCTCACCACCAAAAATGGTTACAAACTTGTTTTTCTTTATATATTTTTTAGTGGCTTTATGCACCGCTTCAACCATCGCTTCTGGCGAGTCATTTTCGGTAACCGCGTCGGCTAAATACACCCCTTGTTGGTATACTTCTGTACCAGTTTCAATATCATAAAGCTCCATATTTTCAGAAGCCTCTAAAAAAGCTTTCGGACCTTTATCTGCCCCTTTTTGCCATGTGCTGGTACCATCATAAGGTACAGGAATTAAAACGATTTTTGCGTTTTCTAATTTCCCTAATTCTTCTGGAATTCCAGCGTAGGTTTTATTGCTCATAACCTAAAATTTTAAGTAAGTCTTCACTTTTTTGTTGTTCACTAAATAATTTTGTTGTGATGTTTCCATCTTCATCCCTATCGATTAACACATGCTTTGGCGACGGAATTAAACAGTGTTGTAGTCCGCCAAAACCACCTATAGTTTCCTGGTAAGCACCTGTGTTAAAAAAGCCTATATATAAAGGTTTGTCTTTGTTATATTTTGGCATATATATCGCGTTCATGTGCTGCTCACTGTTGTAATAATCATCACTATCACAGGTTAAACCTCCTAACAAAACACGCTCGTAGCTATCCTGCCAACGGTTAAGTGCCAACATAATAAAACGCTTGTTAATCGCCCAAGTATCTGGTAATGTTGTGATAAACGATGAGTTAATCATGTTCCACTTTTCACGATCGTTTTGTTGCTTTTGGTATAACACTTCGTAAATCGCACCACCGCTTTCGCCTACTGTAAAACTTCCAAATTCAGTAAAAATATGTGGCACATCAACTTCCTCTTCCTCACAGGTTAATTTGATTTGATTGATGATTTCATCAACCATATACTCATAATCAAAATCGAAAACCAAGGAGTTTTTTATAGGGAAACCACCACCAATATTTAAGCTATCTAACGACGGACAAATCTTTTTCAAACTTGTGTAAACCTTTAAACATTTTAAAAGTTCGTTCCAGTAATAAGCCGTATCGCGAATGCCTGTATTGATAAAAAAATGTAACATTTTAAGCTCAACCTTTTCATTATTGGCAATCTGATTTTTATAAAAAGGCACAATGTTTTTATAGCCAATTCCTAATCGCGAAGTATAAAACTCAAATTTTGGTTCTTCTTCCGAAGCAATTCGAATCCCTACATTAAATTTGCCATCAATTTCTTGCGACAGCAAATCAATCTCCTCGTAATTATCAATAATCGGAATCGCATTTTTATGTCCGTTATTAATCAATCTCGCGATATTGGTTACGTATTGCGCACGTTTAAAACCATTGCTAATTACAAACGTTTCATCTGTAATTTTGCCTTCAGCTTTTAGGCTTTCAACAATATCAATATCGAAAGCCGAAGAGGTTTCAATATGAATATCATTCTTTAAAGCCGTATCTAAAATATGCTTAAAGTGCGAACTTTTTGTACAATAACAATAGTTGTAACGCCCTTTATAATCATGTTTGTCCATCGCATCGGCAAACCATTTTTTGGCACGCCCAATGTTGTTAGAAATTTGCGGTAAATAGGTGAATTTTAAAGGTGCACCGTACTGTTTGGTCAACGCCATCAAATCGATATCATGGAAATGCAGCTGGCCTTTATCAACCTTAAATTCTTCCTGAGGAAAATCATAAGTTTGATTGATTAAATCAATATATTTAGTATTCAATGTATTTATTTTAAAAAGTTAAAGATGTCAAGCGCAGATTAACTGCACGTTAAGTCAATAAAAAATAAATACTATCAAATCTGGATTTCCTTCTCGGTAGTAGGCACAAAGCCGTATTCATGCTGAATCGCATATATGGGTGATACGGAAGTTAGCTTTAAAATTCGGTCGCTTAATCTGTAAGCTGCTTTTGAATATGACTTCCTAATTTTCAAAAGCCCGAACATAGAAACACAGTTCAATTTGTTCAGCTAAATAGACTGCAAATGAAAAACAAAAAATTGAATTACAAACTTTTTTTGTGTTTTTTTTACAAAAAAAATAAGCTACTGGTTTTTGAACCCTACTAACTGACTTCTAAACCTTTAACTCTTCTGATATTTGGGCGTTACCACAGCCACCACGCCATCCAACGCTCGTGGTCGGGCTATCCGTTGCAATCTTTTTAATTTTGAAGTTTCTACTGTCTTGTGAACAGACTAACAATTACCAACCAATTTTTCCTTTTACAACCATAGGTCTATTTAAAAAGGATTTTCACTACTATCCCTAACGCGGGGGTTGGTTGTTGGTTATTGGTTATTGGTTATTGTATAAGACCCTTCAGATTTTTGAAACCTGAAGGGTCTAAATGCTTAATTCACAAACATTAAAGTCAATAAAAATTTCAACACTACGGTGTGAGTAAAAGTTTAAGCCTATAGTCTAAAGTAAACTACGTCTATCTTAGTGCCTCTTTGCGAAGCTCTGTGTCACAACAACTTTCAATGAAACAGATTCTCCGGTGCTTCCTCCCGCTGAATGACAGCAAAAAAAAACTGTTCAACCTTCGAAAAGATTGAACAGTTCTAGACTAACCAAACATTTTATGAAAAACGAACCACCATTTTACATTAACACTGCAAAGTTGCATAAAAGGTAGCATGTGTTTTATGATAAATGTCATAATCCCGTGTCCATGCTGTTAAAAATGCGTTAAAGCCTTCTGAATAAATCTTAAAATGGGCAAAAAAAACCTCCTAGTATACGGATATTAACGATACTAAAAGCTTTAAGAGAAAAGAAAGTGTTTTTAGCTTGTTTACGGCCAATAATTACAGCCTAGTGGTAACATGCGTTTTGGGTAACTATAAGACCCTTCAGGTTTTTGAAACCTGAAGGGTCTGAATCATCGTTAAAACTTAAAATAAACTCCGTGTTACTCTGCGCCTCTTTGCGAATCTCTGTGTTATAACAACACTCGACACTAAAGAGAAAAAAACTATAGCATTTTCAAAGTATTAAGCTCTTGCTCGGTAAGGTGTTTCCAGCTACCACGTGGGATATCCTTCTTAGTTAAGTGTCCAATAGCCACACAATCTAAACTGATAATATCGTATTTAAAATGTTCAAAAATAGTACGGATAATCGTGTTACCCGTGTTTTTGATTTTTAATCCAACTTCTTTTTTTGAAGCGCCATCGATATAACTAATTTCTTCAACTTCAATTAATTTTCCTTCAGATTTAAAACCATCTTGAATTCTTTTCAAGTCTTCAAGTTTCAAGTTTTTATCTAATTCAACATGAAATAAACGTGGCACCCCATGTTTAGAATTTGTGAATTTAGCAGTAATAGCATCGTCATTAGTAAACAATAACAAACCTTTAGAATTTCTCCCTAAACGCCCTATAGGCTTAATTCTTGAATTGGTCGCGTTAGCAACTAAATCCATTACCGTTCTACCTTTTCCTTCACTGGTTGTTGTTGCAAAACCTTTAGGTTTATTAAGCAGTACGTAGGCTTTTTTCTCCGGATTAATACGTGCACCGTCATAGCGCACCTCATCTCCGGGTTTTACTTTATATCCCATTTCGGTAATGACTTTACCGTTTACAGCAACCAATCCTGTAGCGATATGCACATCGGCTTCTCGACGTGAGCACATCCCCGCATTGGCAACATATTTGTTTAACCTAATTTCATCAGGATTTCCTGATTTTTTAGGTGCTGGGTTTTTAGGTTCTGTATTTGATTTTTTAATAGGCGCATTTCCTCTTGCATAACTTGTAGAACGTGTGTTTCCACTTCCGCGTCCCGATGGCTTTCCTTTTCCTTTACTCCCTTGTTGTCTGTTCATGACTTAAAAATTTTATGCAAAGATATACTTAAAATTAGGACTTCTTAATGAAGATGAAATATTTGTGTGTTTATTAGGTATGGAAACTTAAAAATGACTGTATTTCAGAAAACACAAAGCTAAATCAAAGCGTATTAACGACTTAAATACGATTTAAAATCACCTGTACATCAATAAGTAAAATACTAAAAACTCCAGCTAGAATTATAAATTTCAAGATGTTATGCAGAATTAAATAATGTAGTTTGGCATTCGATTTCCATAACAACACCAAAAACACCAACAGCAAAAAAGCACTTAAATAAAAGAATAAATCCATGTGCCCCACATCATATTTAAACAACAAAAAATAGGCTGGTACTAGGGTTAAAACTGCCATTACGGTGAGCATGATTTTCGATACCTTTTCTCCATAAGCCACAGGAATCGTGACATAATTTTGTGCAATATCGCCTTTTATATTTTCAAGGTCTTTGGTTAACTCCCGCATGGAAATCATTAAAAATAAAAAGACGGCATGAACAAAAATGACCGTCTCGAAATTTTTGTAATACATGAAAATGGCGAAAAACGGTGTAATAGTCAGTATCGCAGAGGTTAAATTACCAATAAAAGGTAGTTTTTTCAACTTGTGAGAATACAACCAAATTCCAAAAATGTAAATAGAAAAGAAGATAACCGCTCTAAACGATACATAACTTGCCATAACCACAGCTAGAAAATTCAGCACAAAATAAAACGACAATTTCGTGTTCTGACTCA
This sequence comes from Pseudotamlana haliotis, assembly GCF_008806375.1. Taxonomy (GTDB): domain Bacteria; phylum Bacteroidota; class Bacteroidia; order Flavobacteriales; family Flavobacteriaceae; genus Pseudotamlana; species Pseudotamlana haliotis. The sequence goes on from NZ_WAAT01000046.1 coordinate 159,849, forward strand.
CCAATTTATCCAAACGCGATTTTATAGGGCGATTGATTAAATCTTTTTCCGAATCGTAAAAATTATTGATGATATAGCCACCTGCAATGGTGGCCGAAGATGCCAAAACTAACATCAGTAAATTAAGGTCTGAAACCACCGCCTTTACAGGCGTATCGTGAGCCAAGATATAAACCGAAGTTAGATACTGCGCAATCATAACCACCAAGATGTTATAACCGCGAACTACAGAAAACATACTAAAAAATTTAAGTAGAATGTGCTTCTGTCTTCGATTTAGCATAAAAAAATAGTATTGGGAGTCCCTTTGCTTATACTCAGACTAACCGAGAAATTTAGAAGTTATAAACCACTTCAAGCTTATAATCACTCAATGATTTTTGGGCTTTTTCTATATCCTCTGTAAAACCGAGAATATAACCACCACCGCCAGAACCACAAAGTTTTAAGTAGTAATCGTTTGTATTAATCCCATTTTCCCAAAGTTCATGAAACTGTTGCGGAATCATAGGTTTGAAATGACTTAATACAATTTTAGACAGCTGCTTGGTGTTTTTAAACAATGACTTGACGTTTCCTTTTAAGAAATCGTCTACACAAGCATCGGTATGTTTAATAAACTGTGTTTTAAGCATATTACGGAAACCTTCTTGCTTCATGTTTTCCATAAACAAGCTCACCATAGGAGCGGTTTCTCCAATAATACCACTATCAATTAAAAACACAGCGCCTTTACCTTCACTTTGTTGTGCGGGAATACCTGTAGCTTCAATATTATCTTTGGAATTGATTAAAATTGGAATGCTTAAATAACTATTTAAAGGATCTAATCCTGAAGATTTTCCGTGGAAAAAAGATTCCATAGTCGAAAAAATCGATTTCAGTTTTAATAGTTTCTCTCTGGTTAAGTTTTCTAGAACCGTAATTTTATCAAAAGCATATTGGTCATAAATCGCTGCAACCAAGGCACCACTGCTTCCTACACCATAGCCTTGAGGAATAGAAGAATCGAAATACATTCCTGAATTTACATCTTCCAATAACAATGCATTATCAAAACGCACCAAGTCTTCATCGATATCCTGAATGTATTCAGCAAAACGTTTTAAGCTCGCGTTTGATTCTATAGCCGCTTCTGAAGGATTTTCAGACTTCTTTAAAGCGCCATTGTAAAAGTTATAAGGAATTGATAAGCCTTTAGAATCTTTGATGATTCCGTACTCGCCAAAAAGTAGAATTTTAGAATAAAATAAAGGTCCTTTCATATATTCAATTAATAATTCATAATGAAAAATTAATAATTTTTCTCGATTCAACATTTTAACGAACCTCTATAAAAGCTTCAACATCAAATACGCAGCAAAGATAGTTAGAAATTTTTAAATAGGTTCTACTTTCTATTGTAGCATCTAAGAGTGGTAGCAAAAAGGCGATGATTGGTTCGTGACAGTTAATAATGAAAAATTAATAGTGAAAAGTGAAAAATTGTACGTCCCTGATATAGGTTGACCATAAAG